>JANPCX010000090.1:0-23281 GCA_031431125.1 Burkholderiales bacterium | reverse complement strand
TGCCAAATCAAAACGCAAGCCGCGAAGTACGACGAACTGGAAGTCGTCATCCGCCAGCTTCATCCCTACGACGTGCCGGAGATTCTCGCAATTCCGGCGGTGCTTGTCAGCGCACCCACCGCATCGTGGGTTCGCCCGCCCTGGATGCCCGCCTGCGCGGGAATGACGGCTGGTTTGTTGGAGGGGAGACGCATCACGTGGAATCGGCTCCCTTCGATGTCAAGGACATTGGGCATGGGACAATTCTGCCCTTCAATCACTTCCTTTGGCACGGGCTGCGTCAGGCCCTCAATGGCATGTCTATTTATCCCGATCACCCCAGCCGCTCATTCAGCCTCGGCGACTTCGATTTCCACCTGCCCCCCGAGTTGATCGCCCAACACCCAGCGGCCGAGCGCAGCAGCTCGCGTTTGCTCGATGGTCGCAAACAGTTGCCAGTGGACCGCATCTTCCGCGAGCTGCCAAGCTTGCTGCAAGCCGGGGACTTGCTTGTGTTCAACGACACCCAGGTCATCAAAGCCCGGCTCTTTGGCGCCAAGGACAGCGGCGGTCACGTGGAAGCGTTGGTCGAGCGGGTGCTGCCCGGCACCCTGGAGGTGTGGGCCCATCTGCGCGCCAGCAAAAGCCCCAAACCTGGCAGCACGGTGCACTTTGGTGACCCCACCGCCACAAAAGGATTCGACGCTGAGGTGCTCGGCCGCTGCGGCCCCGACAACGGACTTTTCCATTTGCGTTTTCCGTCCGACCCGTTCAAGCTTTTGGCCAGCCACGGCCATGTGCCTCTGCCACCCTACATCACCCACGAAGACACTTCTGAGGACGAACGCCGCTACCAAACCGTGTTCGCCAAGCGCCCCGGCGCCGTGGCGGCACCCACGGCGGCGTTGCATTTTGATGAGCCTGTGCTGGCCGCCTTGAAGGCACAGGGTGTGAACAGCGCCAGCGTCACCCTGCATGTGGGCGCAGGCACTTTTCAACCCGTGCGGGTCGACAAGATTGCCGAGCACAAAATGCACAGCGAGTGGTTCGAGGTGCCGCAGGCGACCGTAGACGCCATTGCCCAAACCAAAACACAAGGTGGCCGCGTGCTCGCCGTGGGCACCACCACCTTACGCGCCTTGGAGTCCGCCGCCCGATCAGGTGAACTGCAAGCAGGAAGCCGCGAAACCGACATCTTCATCACACCAGGCTTTGAGTTCCGCGTGGTGGACCAACTGCTCACCAACTTCCACTTGCCCAAAAGCACCTTGATGATGTTGGTGAGCGCCTTTGCCGGTTATGACGAGGTGATGGCGCTGTACCAGCACGCCATTCAAAAGCGCTACCGGTTTTTCAGTTATGGCGACGCCATGTTGCTCGAACGTTCAACCCAGCGTTGAAGCGGGTTTGCTGGCATGACGCGGCTGGCGCCCGGTGAGCCTTTCAACCCCACGCTCTAAGCGACGCCAAAAGCCCACCTCCTCCAACAAAGGGTTGAGAAAATTCGTCACCACGCAATAGTGCGAGTTTTTCTCACCTTGATGGTGGCGACCATGGTGGCGCGGTGTTTGCAATACATAGGCACGCTGCAAACGTGTCACCCACCACGGTTTTTCACTGGCGTTCTGGTGTGTCCATTTGTGGATTTGATTGGCGTTGACCGACAACACCACAAAGAGCAGCACCGCAGGGCTGAACCAACCCAAACCCCAGGCCAAACACAACAAGGCAGCACCCACGAAGAACAAATCCCAAGAACTGGCCCACCAGCCCTTCGCCAGAAAGGCTCGGGGGCGCTCGTGGTGCAGGTCGTTTTCTTGGGCAATCTTGTTGATCAAGGCCAGTTTGCGATGCGGCTTGACGCGGGCATAGGCGTCTTCCGCCCAATGCACCACACCTGAGACCAAGTCGGCCAACAACACCGCTGCAATCAAACTGGTTCCAGTGGAACCGATGGTTGAACCCATGGGCTCATTTCTCCAAGGCCCCTTCACATGAAGGTGGGCGCATCCTGCGCAAGCCAGGTGCGCACTTCAAGTCCTGACGAGCGAGTGTTGCCGTTTGATACCGAAGGCAGCTGTCAGGGCCGCCGCACATCCCCCAAGGTGAGGGGCTGCGACAATTCAATCCATGCTGAATTTCGATCTACTGAAAACCGAAGGCCACGCCCGTCGTGGCCGTTTGACCCTCAACCATGGCGTGGTGGAAACACCGGTCTTCATGCCCGTGGGCACCTATGGCACGGTCAAGGGTGTGATGCCGCGTTCACTGCAGGAGATGGGCGCGCAAATCATTCTGGGCAACACCTTCCATTTGTGGCTGCGGCCCGGACTGGATGTGCTCAAAACATTTGGCGGCTTGCACCGTTTTGAAAGCTGGCCAGGCCCCATCCTCACCGACAGCGGCGGCTTCCAGGTGTGGAGCCTCGGGGAGATGCGAAAAATCAGCGAAGAGGGCGTGAAGTTTGCCTCGCCCGTCAATGGCGACAAACTCTTCCTCACGCCCGAAGTCAGCATGCAAATTCAGCGTGTTCTGAACAGCGACATCGTGATGCAGTTCGACGAATGCACCCCCTACGAAACCAAGGGCCACTTCACCACCGAGGTGGAGGCGCGGGTGTCGATGGAGTTGAGTTTGCGCTGGGCCAAACGTTGCCTCACCGAACATCAACGCCTAGAGAACCCCAACGCGCTGTTCGGAATTGTGCAAGGCGGCATGTTCGAGCATTTGCGCCAAGAATCACTGGATGCCTTGGTGGACTTGGACTTGCCTGGTTACGCGGTCGGCGGTGTCAGCGTGGGCGAGCCCAAAGAAGAAATGTTACGCATCATGGCGCACACACCGCACCGCCTGCCCGCCCACAAGCCGCGTTATTTGATGGGCGTCGGAACACCGGAAGACTTGGTGGAGGGCGTGTCCCAAGGCGTGGACATGTTCGATTGCGTCATGCCCACCCGCAACGCACGCAATGGCCATTTGTTCACCCGGTTCGGCGACTTGAAATTACGCAACGCCCGCCACAAAACCGACGAGCGGCCGGTGGATGAGACATGCAGTTGCTACACCTGTCAAAATTTCTCACGTGCTTATTTGCACCACTTGGACCGCTGCGGCGAAATGCTCGGCCCCATGCTGGCCAGCATCCACAACCTGCATTACTACGTGAACCTGATGCGCGAAATTCGCGAGGCCTTGGATGAGGGGCGGTTTGCGGCCTTTGTGGCCCAGTTCAAGGCGGACCGGGCACGCGGCGTTTGAACCTTTCGCCATGCCGCTAAAGTAGGCCGATTGATCGAAGCTTGTTGAATCCCATCTCAGTGAGGGTCCCGGATGAGCAACAGCGCCACTTCACTACAACCCGTTCGCGTCTGGGACTTGCCGACCCGCTTGTTCCACTGGCTGCTCGCGGCCTGCGTGATCGGCTCCGTGGTCAGCGCCAAGCTGGGCGGCAACGCCATGGTCTGGCATTTTCGTTTGGGTTACGTGGTGCTGACCTTGCTCGCCTTTCGTTTGGTCTGGGGCGTGGTGGGCGGGCGCTGGTCGCGGTTTGTTTCGTTTATTTACTCGCCCAAGACAACAGTCCGCTACCTCAAGGGAGAGCGGCCCGCTCGAACGTTTTGGGACGTGGGCCACAACCCCTTGGGCGCTCTGTCGGTGTTCGGCTTGCTGGCCATCTTGCTGGCGCAAGTGGCCACTGGTTTGGTGGCTGACGATGAGATTGCCAACACCGGCCCCTTGATTCGTTTTGTCTCGGGCAGCATCACGAGCCTGGCCACCCGTTGGCACACCACCTATGGCCAATGGATCATCCTGGTGCTGATCGGTTTGCATGTGGTGGCCATTGCTTTTTACTACCTCAAGAAAAAACAAAACCTCGTGGCACCCATGTTGCACGGCGACAAAATCTTGAGTGCCGAGGTGCCCGCGTCGAATGACGGGTGGGGCCAGCGTTGGCTGGCCTTGCTGCTGGTGGCGCTGTGCGCAAGCGCTGTGGCTTGGTTGGTGAGTTTGGAACAGGCTGCGGGATAGTGTCATGACCGATCAACCCTCCATCCAACTGCTGGCCCCCGAAAGCGTGGAAGCCCTGGCCGCCACGCGCGAGATTTTTCGCGAGTACGCGGAAGGTTTGGGTGTGGATTTATGCTTTCAGAACTTCGAAGCCGAACTGGCTGGCCTGCCCGGTGACTACGCAGGCCCCGACGGGCATTTGTTGCTGGCTTGGGTGGATGGCCAAGTGGCGGGCTGCGGCGCCTACAGACCTTTCCCCGACTCTGACTATGCCGACGCCTGCGAAATGAAGCGCCTGTATGTGCGGCCCGCCTTTCGACGTTTTGGCTTGGGGCGTTTGTTGGCCGAAGCCTTACTCGACCACGCCACACAAACGGGTTACTCCACGGTGTTGCTCGACACCTTGGACGACATGGAAGCTGCGCGTGAGCTCTATGTCACCTTGGGTTTTGAGGAAATTCCGCCCTACTATTTCAATCCAATTCCCGGTGCTCACTACCTCAAAGCCGATTTGAGTGACGGGCTGTCACGTTATTGACCCCCATTCATGACCGCTGTCCATCCCAAGATCAACGTCGTCGTTGCCGAGCCCAACCGTTTGGGCGAATCGCCGCTGTGGCATCCCACAGAGCAGGCCCTGTACTGGTGCGACATACCCGCACATCGTTTGTATCGACTGGATCCCGGTACCGGGACCACCCGGCATTGGCAGTTTGAGTGCGATGTCGCCTGCTGTGCCCCGATGTCGGATGGCGGGCTCTTGCTGGCCATGCGTGACGGTCTGTGGCGGTTTGACCTGAAGAGCGGCCAACGTTCCCTGCTGGCACCGCCGCCCTATGAGCCCAGCCAAGAGCGTTTCAACGACGGCAAATGCGACCCGCAAGGCCGCTTTTGGGTGGGCACGATTTACGAGCCGCGCGACCCACCTCTGGCGCATTTGTACTGTTTTGCCCAAGGCCAACTCACGCGGCGAGAAAGCGGCATCACGACGTCAAACGGTTTGGCCTGGAGCTTGGACGCTCGCACCATGTATTGGAGCGACACCAAGGCCCACACGGTCTACGCCCTGGACTTTGTCCCCGAAACTGGCGCGACGAGCAACCGCCGCGTTTTTGCGAGTTTTCCTGCCAAACAAGCTGGGCAAAACTTGGCTGACTACGGCGGGCGGCCCGATGGGGCCGCCCTGGATGCAGAAGGTTGTTACTGGGTGGCACTGTTTGAGGGCCAGCGTGTGTTGCGTCTGTCGCCCCAAGGCGAGGTGCTGCGCGAAGTGCGTTTGCCCGTGCGTTGCCCCACCATGCCGTGTTTTGGTGGCGCCGACCTGAAAACGCTTTACATCACCACGGCCCGCGAAGGCCGGCCCGCGGCCGAACTGGCGGAACAGCCCCACGCCGGATGTGTGCTTTCCTTGCAGGTGGACACGCCCGGCCTGCCTGCCAATCTCTATTCGTGACATTGTTCCGCCAGGGGCCATGCCCATCGCGCCATGTCGAATTGGCATGGCCAACAACGAGACTGTGGTCGCAGCAGACTTGAATACATCGGGTTACCACGTATAATTCCGAGGCTTTGCTGATTGCAGCTTTGTCCGTGACCCTTCTATGACCACCATGAACGACTCCCTCGGCCGTGGTGCTCCCAAGAAGCCCTGGGACGAAGAAGACCACCCTCAAGACTTCAAGCCGCTGACTCCTCTCGAGGCGCAGCAGCTGAGAAACACCTTGGGCCACACCTCGGTGTGGCGTGTGGTCGCTGCGCAAGCGGTGGCGGGTGTGTTGTGTACAGCAGCGTTTTGGTTTTTTTCGCAGCAAGCCAGCATGGCCTGGTCGGCGCTTTATGGTGCTGCTGCGGTGGTTTTGCCAAGCGCCCTTCTGGCGCGTGGCATGACAAGAGGGACAAGTACGCCAGTGGCTGCGGCCATGGGCTTCATGTTCTGGGAAATGTTAAAGATAGGGGTTGCAATCGCCATGCTGGTGATTGCGGCCAAAGTGGTGCCCCACCTTAGTTGGCCAGCCTTGCTGTTGACCATGGTGGTGTGCATGAAGGTGAACTGGCTGGCGCTGTTGTGGCGCGGCCGTTGAAAAGAACAACGGGGCTTTTGTATTTATGTCAGCTGAAGGCCAAGCACTGCACGGTACTGAGACGCACGCTCCCACGGCGGGCGAGTACATCATTCACCACCTGCAGCATTTGCAGAACAAAAAACAAACCGGGGTGGTCGATTTTTCGGTCATCAACTTTGACTCGGTGTTTTTCTCGGTCACCCTGGGCATTTTGGGTTGCTGGCTGTTGTGGCTGGCGGCGCGCAACGCTACTTCTGGCCGTCCAGGCCGCTTCCAAGCTGCCGTTGAGCTGCTGGTCGAGATGGTGGACTCCCAAGCCAAGGGCATTGTTCACAACGCCAACAGCCGCAAACTCGTTGCTCCCCTGGCCCTGACCGTGTTCGTCTGGATTTTCCTGATGAACGCGATGGACATGCTGCCCGTTGATTTGCTGCCAACCATTTGGCACACAGTGGGCCCGGCACTGGGTTTCAAAGACTACATGCGCGTGGTACCCACGGCCGACCTGTCCATCACCATGGCCTTGTCGCTCGGCGTGCTGATTGTTTGCCTGTTCTACAACGTCAAGATCAAAGGTTTGGGCGGCTGGATTCACGAGCTCTTCTCGGCGCCTTTCGGTGACAAGTGGTTCCTCTACCCCGTCAACTTCTTGATGCAAATGATCGAGTTCGTTGCCAAGACGGTGTCGCACGGCATGCGACTCTTCGGCAACATGTACGCTGGCGAATTGATTTTCATGTTGATCGCCCTGATGGGCGGCGCATGGTCACTCTCAGGCACGGGCGTTGCCCTGTTCCTGGGTCACATCATTGCGGGTTCGGTCTGGACGATCTTTCACATCCTGATCATCACCTTGCAAGCCTTCGTGTTCATGATGCTCACCTTGGTTTATATCGGCCAAGCGCACGACGCGCACTGATCACTTTTTCTTGTTTTTATCGTTCGCTTTTTTCTCAGTTTTTCTCTAAAACCTCTAAGGAAACACCATGGAAGTCATTAGCTTTGTTGCCCTCGCTGCTGGTTTGATCATTGGCCTGGGTGCCGTTGGCGCATGTATCGGTATCGGCATCATGGGCAGCAAGTACCTGGAGTCGGCTGCTCGTCAACCAGAACTCATGAACGAGCTGCAAACCAAGATGTTCTTGTTGGCCGGTCTGATCGACGCGGCTTTCATTATCGGTACCGGTATTGCCCTGTGGTTCGCCACGGCCAACCCGTTCTTGGCGCAAATCGCCAACCTGCCGAAGTAATTCGCCGTTTGCAGCGCAGGCCTTTTAAGGCCCTGCGCTGCTGCTTGTGCCACCTTTCAATTCAAAGGCAACAACGTGAGCATCAACGCTACGCTGATCGCACAATTGATCGTGTTCCTGATCTTGGTCTGGTTCACGATGAAATTTGTGTGGCCCCCCATCGTGAAGGCGCTCGACGAGCGCGCCGACAAGATTGCGGCTGGCCTGTCTGCAGCCGACAAAGCCAAGGCTGAGTTGGCCAACGCTAACAAAAAAGTGCAAGAGCAACTGGCCTCCGCTGGCAACAGCGCCGCCCAGCGATTGGGCGACGCCGAACGCTTGGCCCAATCCATGATTGAAGACGCCAAAGGTCGTGCCAACGACGAAGGCGCCAAGATCATCGCTGCAGCCAAAGCCGAAGCCACCCAAGAAGCCATGAAAGCCCGTGAAGCCCTGCGCGACCAAGTCGCCGCGCTGGCCGTCAAGGGTGCTGAGCAAATCTTGAAGCGCGAAGTCAATGCCGGCGTTCACGCCGAGCTCTTGACGCGCTTGAAAGCCGAGCTGTAAATCATGGCCGAGTTCGCTACCCTCGCACGTCCCTATGCCGAAGCGCTGTTTCAAGTGGCCGTCAAAGGCGACTTGAAAGCCCTCGGTGAGCAAGTCCGCGCCCTCGGTGTCGTGACCGCCAACGAACAACTGCGACAGTTTGCCGACAATCCCAAAACCACTGCGCAGCAGGTGTTGGATGTTGTTCAAGCTGCCGTGGGTTTGCCCCTGTCGGCCCCCATCGTGAACTTGATGCGTACCGTGATCGAAAACGGCCGACTGAGTGTGGTGCCCGAAATGGCTGCCCAGTTCCAGGCCTTGGTGAACCAGCATGCGGGTTCATCCGACGCGGTGGTCTACTGCGCTTTCCCGATTGAGGACGCGCAACTGGCCGACCTGGTGCTCACCTTGGAAAAACGTTTTGGCCGCAAGCTCAACGCCACGGTGAAGGTGGAGCCCGAGTTGATTGGTGGTGTGCGTGTGGTGGTGGGCGATGAAGTGCTCGACACCTCGGTGAAAGCCCGTCTTGAACAAATGAAAGTGGCGCTGACGGCGTGAAGATGGCCGCAAGCCGTCTTCTGCGATCAAACCCTGCCTAGAAAAGTCGGCCCCTGGGCCTTCCGACGGTGCCCGAGTGGTGCCTTAAAAACGGAGAGATGAAATGCAATTGAATCCAGCAGAAATTTCCGAGCTCATCAAGAGCCGCATTGAAGGCCTGGGTGTCCAAGCCGACATTCGCAACCAAGGCACCGTGGTGTCGGTGACCGACGGCATCGTGCGTGTGCACGGCCTGTCTGACGCCATGCAAGGCGAAATGTTGGAGTTCCCCGCCACCGCTGACGGCACCCCCACCTTTGGCTTGGCATTGAACCTCGAGCGCGACTCGGTCGGCGCCGTGATTTTGGGCGAGTACGAGCACATTTCTGAAGGCGACACGGTCAAGTGCACCGGCCGCATTTTGGAAGTGCCCGTAGGCCCTGAGCTCAAAGGCCGCGTGGTCAATGCCTTGGGTCAACCCATCGACGGCAAAGGCCCGGTCAACGCCAAGTTGTCCATGCCCATCGAAAAAATCGCACCGGGCGTGATTGCACGTAAATCGGTGGACCAGCCCATGCAAACTGGCTTGAAGTCCATTGACTCCATGGTGCCCATCGGCCGTGGCCAGCGCGAGCTGATCATTGGCGACCGCCAGACCGGCAAAACCGCCGTGGCGATTGACGCCATCATCAACCAAAAAGGTCAGAACATGACCTGCATCTACGTCGCCATCGGCCAGAAGGCGTCGTCGATCAAAAACGTGGTGCGCTCACTGGAAGCCAACGGCGCCATGGAATACACCATCGTTGTCGCAGCATCAGCAGCCGAATCAGCGGCGATGCAGTTCGTCTCGGCCTACTCCGGCTGCACCATGGGCGAGTACTTCCGCGACCGCGGTGAAGACGCGCTGATCGTCTATGACGACTTGTCCAAACAAGCCGTGGCCTACCGCCAAGTGTCCTTGCTGCTGCGCCGCCCACCGGGCCGCGAAGCCTACCCTGGCGACGTGTTCTATCTGCACAGCCGCCTCTTGGAGCGTGCGGCCCGCGTGAACGTCGACTATGTCGAAGCCTTCACCAAAGGCGCGGTCAAGGGCAAAACCGGTTCACTCACCGCCTTGCCCATCATTGAAACCCAAGCCGGTGACGTGTCGGCCTTCGTGCCCACCAACGTGATCTCGATCACCGACGGTCAAATCTTCTTGGAAACTTCTTTGTTCAACGCCGGTATCCGTCCCGCGATCAACGCCGGTATCTCGGTGTCTCGCGTCGGTGGCGCAGCGCAAACCAAGGTGGTCAAGGGCTTGTCTGGCGGTATCCGTACCGACCTGGCGCAGTACCGTGAACTGGCCGCGTTCGCGCAGTTTGCGTCTGACTTGGACGAAACCACCCGCAAACAGCTGGACCGCGGTGCACGCGTGACCGAGCTGCTCAAACAAGCCCAGTACTCGCCGCTGCCCATCAGCTTGATGGGTGCCACCCTCTTCGCCGTGAACAAAGGCTTCATGGACGATGTGGACGTGAAAAAGGTCTTGGCTTTCGAACACGGCCTGCACCAGTTCCTGAAAACCAGCCACGCTGGTTTGCTGAAGAAAATTGAAGACACCAAGGTTTTGGACAAAGACTCTGAAACCGAGTTGTCGGGTGCCGTGGCAGCGTTCAAAAAATCTTTCGCCTAAAGCTTAAGGACTTCACACAGGAGCTCCCCCATGGCAGCAGGAAAAGAAATACGCGGCAAGATCAAAAGTGTCGAGAACACGAAAAAGATCACCAAGGCCATGGAAATGGTCGCGGCATCCAAGATGCGCAAGGCCCAGGAACGCATGCGTGCGGCCCGGCCTTACGCTGAAAAGATCCGCAACTTGGCGTCCAATTTGTCGCAGGCCACGCCCGAGTACAAGCACCCTTTCATGGTCAAACATGAGGGTATCAAAACGGCAGGTTTCATCGTCATCACCACCGACAAAGGCTTGTGTGGCGGCTTGAACACCAACGTGCTGCGTGCCCTGACCCTCAAGCTCAAAGACCTTGAGGCGGCAGGCCACAAGGCCGAGGCTGTGGCCATTGGCAACAAAGGTTTTGGCTTTTTGAACCGCATTGGCGCCAAGGTGGTCTCGCATGCCACGCACTTGGGCGACAAACCGCATCTGGACAAGCTGATTGGGCCGGTCAAAGTGCTGCTCGACGCTTATGCGCAAGGCAAACTCAGCGCCGTCTACATCTGCTACACACGTTTCATCAACACGATGAAACAAGAGCCCATGGTGCAGCAGCTCTTGCCTTTGTCGGCCGAGACGATGGCGGCAGAAACCTCCCAAAGCAGCGGCAGCCACGGTTGGGACTACCTCTACGAGCCCGACGCGCCGAGCGTGATCAACGAGCTGCTCGTGCGTTATACCGAAGCTTTGGTTTACCAAGCGGTGGCAGAGAACATGGCGTCTGAGCAGTCGGCCCGCATGGTGGCGATGAAGTCGGCCACCGACAACGCCGGCAGTGTGATTGGCGAGTTGAAGCTCATCTACAACAAGACACGCCAAGCAGCCATCACCAAAGAACTCTCCGAAATCGTGGCCGGAGCGGCAGCCGTTTAAGCGGCGCGCCACTTTGCACTCAAAAGATTTGATCTAAAGGAAAAACTATGAACGCAGCAACAGCGACTCAAGCCGAAGGCAAAATCGTCCAGTGCATCGGCGCTGTGGTCGACGTGGAATTCCCGCGCAACGCCATGCCCAAGGTGTACGACGCCCTCAAAATGATCGGCACCGACCTGACCCTGGAAGTGCAGCAGCTGCTGGGCGACGGCGTGGTGCGCACGATTGCGCTGGGCTCGTCTGACGGCTTGCGCCGTGGCCTGATGGTCACCAACACCGGCAAATCCATCTCCGTGCCTGTCGGCCGCGCCACTTTGGGCCGCATCATGGACGTACTGGGCTCACCGATTGACGAACGCGGTCCTGTGAGCCAAGAGCTCACCGCCTCCATCCACCGCAAGCCGCCCGCCTATGACGAACTCAGCCCATCCACCGATCTGCTGGAAACCGGCATCAAAGTGATTGACTTGGTTTGCCCCTTCGCCAAAGGCGGCAAGGTGGGTCTGTTCGGTGGCGCCGGTGTGGGCAAAACCGTGAACATGATGGAACTCATCAACAACATCGCCAAAGCGCACAGCGGCTTGTCGGTGTTTGCTGGTGTGGGTGAACGTACCCGCGAGGGCAACGACTTCTATCACGAGATGGCCGACTCCGGCGTCGTGAACCTGGAGAAGCTGGAAGACTCCAAAGTGGCCATGGTTTACGGTCAGATGAACGAGCCTCCTGGCAACCGCCTGCGTGTGGCGCTGACGGGCCTGACCATCGCCGAATCCTTCCGTGACGAAGGCAAAGACGTGCTCTTCTTCGTCGACAACATTTACCGCTACACCTTGGCCGGTACCGAAGTGTCGGCACTCTTGGGTCGTATGCCTTCCGCCGTGGGCTACCAGCCTACCTTGGCTGAAGAAATGGGCCGCTTGCAAGAACGCATCACTTCCACCAAGGTCGGCTCCATCACCTCGATCCAGGCCGTGTATGTGCCAGCCGACGACTTGACCGACCCGTCGCCTGCCACCACCTTCGCCCACTTGGACTCCACCGTGGTCTTGTCGCGTGACATCGCCGCTTTGGGCATCTACCCCGCCGTGGACCCACTGGACTCCACCAGCCGCCAGCTCGACCCCAATGTCGTGGGCGAAGAGCACTACAACACCGCACGTGCGGTGCAAGGCACGCTGCAGCGCTACAAAGAACTGCGCGACATCATCGCGATTCTGGGCATGGACGAATTGGCCCCTGAAGACAAACTGGCCGTGGCCCGCGCTCGTAAGATTCAGCGTTTCCTGTCCCAGCCTTTCCACGTGGCTGAGGTGTTCACTGGCTCGCCTGGCAAGTACGTACCCCTGAAAGAAACCATCCGTGGTTTCAAGATGATCGTGGCCGGCGAGTGCGACAGCCTGCCTGAGCAAGCGTTTTACATGGTCGGGACCATCGACGAGGCCATCGAGAAAGCCAAGAAGATGCAATAAGCGGCGCACTCGAACCGGGGGCGGCGTTGCTGTGCTCAGTGGACATGAGTCCACTTCCGCGCAGCGCCTGGCCCGCGGTCCGATTGCTTGCTTCTTGTTGTTGTCGTCTCCAAACGTTTAAGCGAGATCGAATATGGCCACCATTCAAGTTGATGTTGTCTCCGCCGAAGAATCCATCTTCTCTGGCGAGGCCAAGTTTGTTGCCTTGCCCGGCGAAGGTGGTGAGTTGGGCATCTTGCCCCGCCACACGCCCTTGATCACCCGCATCAAACCCGGCGCCGTGCGCATTCAGCGCGCGGACACCGGCGAAGAAGAGTTTGTCTTCGTCGCCGGCGGCATTCTGGAAGTGCAACCCGGCTCGGTCACTGTGTTGGCTGACACCGCCATCCGCGGCAAAGACCTGGACGAAGCCAAAGCCACCGAGGCCAAGGCCTTGGCTGAAGAAGCCCTCAAGAACGCCAAGAGTGAAATCGATATCGCCAAAGCCCAAAACGAGCTGATGTCGTTGGCGGCACAGTTTGCGGCGCTGCGCAAGTACCGCAAGAAATAGCACCTTCGCGGCCCCAGAGGCTCGCCCCAACAACCCGCCCAGCACCTGCTCGGCGGGTTTTTTCTTGGTGCGGGTCGGTCGCATTGGTATGCTCGCAACCACCGCAATCCCCATCGCGTTGTCCAACGCAGACCCATGATGAACTCCTCCCGTCTTGCCTGTGCAGTGCTGGCCCTGACCCTGGCGATGCCAGTGCTGGCCACGACCTCGTCAACCTCGTCCGCGTCCAGCACGTCTTCGGCGTCGCTTGGGAGCTCATCGACCTCGATCGAAAAATCCAGTGACAGCTCCACAAGCGACAAAAAAGTCAGCACAGGCGACTACAAGGTCATGGACATCACGGCCGATGTGACGCGTTCGGGCACCTTACGTTTGCGTTTGGTGGCGCTGGATGCCAAGGCAGTGACCCAGGAGTTCAGTTTGCTGCTGCCTCAAACCGTGGCCGACGAGGCGGGGCTTGCGCCCGGCACGGTGATCGCCGCGCGTGAGAGGCCCTATGGCCTCACGTTCTCGGTGTCTGGTCAAACCCAAGCGTTCTTTCTGGTGCTGCACGACGATTGGTACCGCGATTTGCACAACCACGCCGTGACACTCTGAGCGCGATCCCGTGTTGCTGACTTGGCGCGAGTGCGCCTCAGCAAACTTGTTCGTTGTGCTGATGGCGATTGCCAGTGGGGCACAAGCCGGATGGTTACACGTCTGCGATGACCCCGCAACGCTGACGGCCAACCAAAAAGACCGGTTGATTCGTTTCGCCGCACTCGTGAAAGCCGAGCTGCAAGCATCCGACCCCGCAGCAGCCTTGATTGCCCGCTCAGGTTTGGATTTGGACTACTTCGGTCAGCGTTACAGCCATGCAGGCATCAGCCTGCAAGCCAGCAGCAGCGGGCCGTGGTCGGTGCGGCAGCTCTATTACGCCTGTGACGAAGCCAGGCCTAAGGTGTTTGACCAAGGCCTCACAGGTTTTGTTTTGGGTGTGAACGACCCCGACCAAAGTTATGTGTCGTTGCTGCTTCTGCCCAAAACCCAAGCGCAAATGCTGGCGCAAGTGGCGCTGAACAACCAACGGGCCTTGGCGCTGCTGGGGAACCACTACAGCGCCAATGCCTATGCGTTTGGCTTGCGTTATCAAAACTGCAACCAATGGGTCATGGAAACCTTGGCTGTTGCTTGGGGTGGCCTGTTGCCTGCCGAAGATCTTCGTCAACGGTCCCAAGCGTGGTTGAAGCAACAAGCCTATGAACCAACACGGTTCGAACTGAAAGCTTGGCCCGTGATGTGGCTGAGCCATCTGATACCTTGGGTGCACCACGATGACCATCCAAGCACCGAACTCGCGGAGCGCGTTTTTAACGTCAGCATGCCCGCATCGATGGAGGCCTTTGTTCGCCAACAAGTGCCTGACGTTGTTCGGGTGGAGTTTTGTTTGCGAGACCAGCGCGTCGTGAAACGGCAGGGCTGGCAGCCGATCTCCTCGTCTTGCGAACCGCAGGAGGGTGATGTGGTCACGGACCTGGACTGACGGCGCAGGACAACTTCCAGCGCGTCCCTCACATGACCACCTACCGCGCCCCGGTTGGTGGTGGGCAGCGAGCGCGCGGTTCGGCACCACGGCGCCCACCAAAGAGTAAACAGACGGCCCGGCAAAACCTCTATAAGCCGCATGAAAGCCAGCGTGACGGGGTGAGCGCAAACCGCAGCATCTCTCTGGAATCGTTGTGTGAGGGTATTTTTGGGGATTGGGCTAGCCCCTAGGTTGGCAATGGCTCTTTGGCTCGAACCAATTTACGATGATTCGCGCCGGCATGTGCCTGTTTTGGTCTGAACAACATGATGAGAGAACTGAAATGAAGTCTTACGCATCCGATGAACTGGCGCCAATTGCCCGCGTCGCATCATCCTTTCCGGGGCCGATGTCGCGCCCGAGTGCTGCGGTATCGATTTGCGTGTATTGCGGCGCATCCGAAGACGTGCGGGCTGACTACTTGGTGCTGGCTCAGCGCTTGGGCGCGCAGCTCGCGGCCAGTGGCATCCGCCTGGTCTACGGCGGCGGTGGCGTTGGCTTGATGGGTGCGTGCGCGAAGTCGGCGCACGATGCAGGTGGTGCTGTGCTGGGCGTGATGCCGCGCTTCCTGCTGGCAAAAGAGTGCGTCTACGAAGAAGTCGAGCACGTTCTGGTCGACGACATGCACACCCGCAAGATGCGCATGTTCGAAGAGGCCGACGCCTTTGTCGTACTGCCCGGCGGTATCGGGACGCTGGAAGAGGCGGTGGAGGTGCTGTCCTGGGCCCGGCTCGGGCTCCACAACAAACCTGTGGCGTTCCTTGACGAAGATGGTTTTTGGACGCCGTTTTTTGACCTGATGGCGCACATCATCGACGGACGTTTTACACCAGCCAGTTTCAAGTCGGCGCTGGTGCACAGCAACAGCCCCTTGGAGGCAGTCGAGTCACTGTTGGCAACGGTCGCGCAGCAATGCCGGGGAGCTGCATGATGGTGGGTCGTGTGCAACCACTGCCCCGGCTTGAGCAGGCCAATGTCCGCTGGACCGAAGCCCTGCGCCTGCGTCTGACAGGCCCTGGTGGGTTGTACAACCTGGGCAATGCGTTCGGGCTAGTCACCGGTCTGGCACTGTACTTGGCGTCTAGCGAAAGTGGCGCCGGACGCTGGTGGGACTACTTTGTCGGCGGGCCTGCCGCGCTGATGCTGACCTTGTCGATGCTGGTTTTTTATGTCAGTGGCGAGGCCTATCACAAGGCCTTTGCGGGTCCGGCCTCACCGAACCTGGCCAAGCTTAGAACCGGCGACCTGCTGTCGGGGCACGGGGCTGTGATGCTTGGTGTGGGTTTGATGTTTCTCGGCCAGCCGATGCTGGCTGCGACAGCTGGGGCCTTGCACGCCCTTGGTAAGTACGGCAGCGTGGTGGTGCTGAAGTTGCCGCAGTGGGGCCCCCTGTGTCGGGCCGCAGTGGTGGTCAGCAGGATCCCCGCAATGGCTGCAACCTTGCTCAGCCTGAGGCAGGTTGTTGTCGATCATCCGTTGTCGAGTATCGAGGTACTGACACCGGCCACGATGCTGGTGTGCTATGGGTTGTGGCTTCTGGCCGATTTGTTGCTGCTGCGTCCTGCCAAGGATTCGTGAACCTGTTGAGCGTGCCCCGTGGTCACGAATTTGCACTGACGGCGCGGAACACCTTCCAGTGCATCCCTCACATCGCCACATACCGTCCCGGTTTGTGGTTGACCGCCAGCGTGAGGTTCAACACCACCGCGCCTACCAAGGAGTAAACCAGCTGCATTGGCGTGACAGTGAAAAACGCGGCCAAGACGATGCAGCAGTCCACCGCCATCTGCACCTGGCCTGCACGCCAGCCGCGCCGTTGCTGCAACCACAAAGCCACGATGCCCACACCACCCAAACTGGCCTGGTGCCTGAAGAGCATCAGAAAACCCGCCCCGATGAGCAAGCCACCCATCACGGCAGCGTAAAGGGGATGGATGTGGTGGACGCTCAGAACCCAAGGCAAGGCTTCCGTGAAACCCGCCAACAACGCCACCGCGATGAAGGTTTTGAATGTGAAGGCCCGCCCCATGGCGAACCAGGCCAGGCCATAAAAAGGCAGGTTGATCAAAAAGAAAAGCAAACCCAAACCCGTGCCCGTGGCGTAGTGCACCAGAAAGGCCAGACCTGCGGTTCCGCCGGTGAGCAAGCCCGTTTGTTTGAACAGCGTGATGCCCAAAGAGATGAACAAGGTAGCGGTGAGCAAGGCTTGCACATCTTCAAGCAGGGTGTGGCGGGTGTTGGTGTTGGTCACTGGGAATTGATGGTTTGAGCTTGGCTAAGTTGCACCCGCAGCGCTTGCACGCCAAACGCTGAGCACTGAATCAATGAACGGTTTTTTTGCCTCGGTATAGGCCTCGCGGTCCAGCGGATAACGGGCCGCGAGTTCCAGTTTCAGGTGCTCGTACCGCTGCGCCAGCGACGAACTGTTGCGCAGCGCATCGCGAAATGCAAGGCGTTCGTGCCAGAGCTGACTGTTCCAAGGAATGAGATGCAAATGGTGCGTGCGTAATGCAGGCGACGGCTTGCAAAACCAGTGCATCTGGTCGGGCTTGTAGGGGTAGTGGCAATAGCCGATCGATTGAGCAGCCACGATTGCACCGATTGAAGACGCCAAGTCTTGAACTGGCGCCATGATGTCGATGACGGGCTTGGCAGACAAACCCACAACCGCGGTACTTCCAACATGTTCAATGTCGGAAACAAGCCAGGGTTTGAGCACTGCCCGCAGGATCGACGCCTCGGCGGCGAAAAGTGCTGGCCAGGCTGCCGAGTAAGGCAGCACTGCGATGGGCTGGTCTTCTGCGTTGGAGAGGTTCAAGATGTTCTCCTACGGCTCGGCATGCGGGGCAGGCGGCAGGCTTAGCCTATTGACTGCCCCCTCAATCGAAGTCCGAGAGACCGCACTTGGCCGACGCCCCAACAGCACAGGCTGAAAGAGTACGTCGTCTCGCCGCTCCACGTCAACAAAGCCAGCTTCCGCAAGAAGCAACAGCAGTCGTTCGATGGAGACAGCGTAGTAACGACTTCGCAGCACCCGGGTTTCACATTTGCCCTCTGGTGACTCCGACGTCAGGTAGACGCGCAGGTCGTATTGATCTCCGTCCCACTCCCAGACCTGCACCCCGAGGAACCGGCTACCCGCCTCGTAGCGCAAACCGTAGGGGCGAACATCCGGGTTGATGCGCTCGATTGCCGCGTAGTCTCGTACCGAAAAGACAGCAGCTCCACCTGGCCGAAGGCATCGGTAACAACTTCGAAAAGCCTGAAGAATCTCATCGTCGGACAACAAGTGCGGGATGCTGTTGTCACACGCAATCACGGCTGCCATGGACTCGGACGACGTGCGGCTAAGCGTTCGCAGGTCGTCGACATGTGCACTGGCCTGAAAGGCATTGCGCGAGAGTTCTGCCTTGAGCCGTTCAATGGCTCCTGCTGAAATGTCGGATGCGGTTAGCAGATAGCCATGCTTGAGAAGGCCCAGGGTTTGTGTTCCGACCCCGCTGGCCGCGTCAAGCACATGCTCGCCGGGATTTACCCCAGCTTCTCGAAGCAGTCTGGCAAGCGCTTCACCCTGCTTGGCGACTGCGTTTTCCCAATCACCGTAGAGCAGGTGGTAGCAGGGAGCAAGTCGGTCGTAGAAGGCGGAGGTCATGGTCTTGGATGCAGGAGGCCATTGTGGTTTGAGCTGAGCGAGTTGGGGCGCATTGCCAAGACCAGCCTATCGCGTGCCAGGCTGAGACGCGTTGCTCGGAGATTGTGGTGGGCTGGTGACGAAGGCTAATTTTGTGAGGCCCTCCTGTTGAACCGCTTGCATCACGGGTGCGATTTGCTGGTACGTTGCCCTGGGGCCTGCGACTACGCGCAGATCGACTTCGCGATGCCGATACTTGAGTGCACGCAGTTCCTCTCGGAGTCGAGACTGGGCAATGGGTTTTCCCGCAAGGATGTATTGACCCGACGCGGTGACAACTAGCTCGACGCTATGCGGTTTTGGATCGGAATTTGCCTGCGCAAGGACAGCTGACGTCGGCCCGAGAAGAGCCAGGGTTGCAACCAGGACGAAAACAGCACGGCGGTAGTGCATATGAGACTCAACGCCCGTTCAAGGGATAAGCCGGATCATTGAACCCCGGCGTAGACGGATGCCCTGGGCTCACCAACCGATTGATCAGCGCCTCATCCTCTTCCGTGATGACGCAGTCGAGCGCGCCGCCGTAGTCCACCCACTGGGCCAAGGTGCGTGGCCCGGCGATCACGCTGCTCACGCCTTTGTGGGCCAACACCCAGGCGGTGGCGAAGTGGGTGAGTGAGCGCCCGGTGCGTTCGCAGTGTTCTTGCAGCACCCGCGCTATCAACAGCGAGTCGTTACGGAACTCGGTTTCCATAATACGTTTGTCACCGCGCCCGGCGCGGGTGTGGCTGGCCGGGGCCTCGCCTGGCATGTACTTGCCGGACAGCACGCCGCGTGCAATCGGGCTGTAAGGCACCAAACCCAAACCGTGGTGCATGCAGGCTGGCAGCACCTCCACTTCAGGTTGGCGGTTGAGCAGGTTGTAGTAAGGCTGGCAAACCACAGGCGCCGGCATGCTCAAAGCCTTCGCCATGTGCACCATCTCGGCAATGCGCCAGCCGCGAAAGTTGGAAACACCCCAGTAGCGGATCTTGCCCGCGTGCAACAGGGCCTCGATGGCACGCAGCGGTTCTTCCAGGTCCATGCCGTTGTAGTCGCGGTGCAGGTAGTAAATGTCGATGTGGTCGGTTTGCAGGCGCTTCAAGCTGGCTTCACATTCGCGCTGCACCCACGCCCTTGAATACATGGACTCATTGGGCCGCCCCGACATCTTGTTGCCCACCTTGGTGGCCAGCACCCATTCATCGCGTGTGCCTTGGAGCAGCTCGCCGACCATGGCCTCTGAGGCGCCGAGCGAATACACGTCGGCCGTGTCGATGAAGTTCACACCCGACCCTCGCGCATGGGCCACGATTTCTCGGGCGTCTTCCAGCGGTGTTTGGTCAGCGAACATCATCGTACCCAAACAAAGGGACGACACCTGCAATGGACTTTTTCCTAGCGAGCGGTAGTGCATCAGAACTCCGAGGGGTCACAAACATCCCGATCAAACCCATGTTGGCAGCAGGCCAACCCTTGAAGTTCAATCCGGGGGTGTCAGATAGGAAGGGCGCTGAATTTTTTCCAGCGAAGAAAGCTTACCTTGGAAATAACCTTGTTGTGGATTCTCTGTGCAGCCTTGATTTTGGTGGGTTTGGCCGGCACGGTGCTGCCCGTTTTACCGGGCACGATTTTGGTTTGGGCTGGCATTGCGCTCGGCGCATGGATCGACGATTTCACCCGGGTGAGCGTGACGACCGTGGTGGTGGTCAGTGTTCTCGCCGTGCTGGCGTGGGGACTGGATTACGTGGCCGGGCTGATGGGTGCCAAAAAAGCCGGTGCCAGCAAACAGGCACTGATCGGCGCTGCGGTGGGCACGGTACTGGGCCTTTTCATGGGCTTGGTCGGTGTGCTGTTCATGCCTTTGGTGGGTGCCGCCGTGGGCGAGTACCTGGCGCGAAAAGACCAAACACGGGCGGTGAAAGTGGGCATTTCCACTTGGATCGGCATCATGGTGGGGCTCATCGCCAAAGTGGTGCTGGCTTTCATCATGGTCGGAATTTTTGGGGCCGCTTTGCTCATCTGAAAACTTCCACGCCATCAAACCATTTCTCGACGTCGACCTCACTTCTTTTTTTACTCAGAAAGTCAAATCCATGAGTGCTCAATCCATGCTCGAACAACTGTTGAAATCAGGTCTGTCCATGATGGACAACAAAGGGGGCGCTTCCCGTTCTGCGCCATCAGCCGGTCGCACGGGTGACCCCGGATGGGGCAAGTTCGGTGCGGGTGCTGCTACGGGGGGTGTTCTGGGCCTCTTGCTGGGCAGCAAACGGGGCCGCAGCATGGGCGGCACCGCGCTGAAGTACGGCAGCATGGCAGCGTTGGGTGCGGTTGCCTTCAAGGCCTATAACCACTGGCAAGCACAACAAGCCCAGCAACAAGCGCCCCACCCTGGCACTGCGCCTGCCCCAAGCCCATCACGCAGCACGCCGCTCTTGGCTGCGCCCGCCGAAGAACACAGCCAAGCCTTGCTCAAGGCCATGATTGCAGCGGCCAAGTCGGATGGCCATTTGGACGAACGCGAGCAGGGTTTGATCCACGCCGAGCTGGACCGCATTCAGGCAGATGCGCAAGAACGCCGCTGGATGGAAGAAGAACTGCGTCGCCCCTTGGACCCGGCCGAAGTGGCACGCGCCGCCACCACACCTGAACTCGCCGCGGAGATGTACCTGGCCAGCCTGCTGATGACGGACGACACCACCTTCATGGAACGTGCCTACCTGGACGAGCTGGCCCGACAGCTGCAATTGGCACCCGGCCTCAAAGCCGAGTTGGAGTCTCAGGCACGTTCGGCTTGACCTTGGGCGTCGAAGGAGTTGGGTTCACAGCCTTGCCCAGGTGCTGTGCTGAAGTGACGCCCATCGACACATAGATGCTGGTCAAACCGTCCACGCCGATGGGCGCGGGCGTGACCCAGGCTTGCGGTACAAAAAGCAAGCCACCACCCACGGGCACGGGCGCCGTGGGCACCAGCACACCCAAATAGGGCTCACCGCCCACCCACACCGGCTCAGGCGTGGACAACAAACCCAGCACCGCCACTTGGCCGGGGCCACCGAACTGCAACCACACCGGCCGCATCGAGGCCAGGCCATCGGCATCACGCTGCGAGAGCAAGTCCACCAGTTTGCGCACGATGTCGTATACATGGCGGACCACCGGTATGCGCTGCATGGCGCCGTCCAAGGTTCGTTGCAACACACCGCGCAAACGTGTTTGCACCAGCAGCCCCAGCACAAAAATGCACAGCAGCAACAGGCCCACCCCGATCAAATAACCCACAACTTCCGAGCTGTGCCCCAAACCCGCACGCGCCAACCAACCGCCCACCAAACTGCTGGGCCCCACCCAGCCATAAAGCAAACGCACGCCCCATACAAAAATGGACACCGTTGCCGCCAGCGGCAGCGCGGCCAGCAAGCCTGTGAGGAAGATGCGGAACAAATGTCGGGCGGTGGAGTGCATGGTGTGGGGTGGTGGCAATCAAAGACGGCGCAAGTAAACCAAAAAACCCACGATGGGTTTGCGCTGATCTTCGCGTATGGGCTCGCGCCGCAGCAGCACCACCTCGAAACCATGGTTGCTTGCCAAAACGCGCAGATAACGTTCGCTGTGCGCATAACGCAAGCTGGCCAGCAGCTCGAAGTCTTGCGCTTCGTCATGCGCAGCTTCGGCAGAGAAGCAAAAAATGCCGCCGGTTGGCATGGCCGCCTGGGTTGCTTCAAAGGTGGGGTTCAAGTCACCAATGTAGACAAACACATCGGTGGCCATCACCAAATCGTGGCGGTGTGGCGTGGTGCGCAAATGCGCGACGATGTCGCCCTGAAGCAGCTCATCGTAAATGTTGAGCTCGGTTGCTTTGTCCAGCATCTGCTGTGACAAGTCCACACCGATCAAACGTTGGGTGTGTGGGTGAATCAAGCCACCACACAAGCCGGTTCCGCAGCCCAGATCCAAGGTCGATTGGAAAGGCCCAGGGGCCACTGGGTGCAAGTGCTGGTTCAACAGCACATGCGTTTTGTAGCCCAGTACGTTCACCAAGTGGCTGTCAAACTCGTTCGCATAACCATCAAACAACGCTTGCACATAGTGCTGTGGTGCGCTGCTGGGCGCGGTTTGTGACTGGGCCTCATCCGTGACCGAAGCCAGGTAGTAACGAGTCAACTCGGTATCGGCACCATGGGCAATCGCTTGGCGAAAAGCATGGGCCGATTCTTGGCGTTGACCGGCCTCGCGCAACAAACTGCCCAGGTTCATCCAAGCGGTGGCGAGTGTCGAATCAAGCCCCACCGCAAGTTGATAGGACTTGAGCGCTTCAGCATGGCGCTCCAAGCCTTGCAAGGTTTGGGCGTGACGTGACCAGAATTCGCCCACCTGTTCATTCACTGCCAGCAGCTGATCAAAGTGGGCCAGCGCTTCGTGCATCCGGCCTAGACAACCCAGCGCCGTGGCGCGGTGCAACAGCGCGTCTTGGTTGTCGGCTTCTTGGGCCAGGATCTCAGCGGTCACATCCAGCACGTCCTGCGGTTTGTTCAACGCCAACAAGGTGGCAGCCAAATTCACCAAGGTGGAGACGCGTGCGGGCACGTGGGCGAGCGAAGCGCGAAAACGCTGTTCGGCGGGCTCAAACTCTCTGGCCTCGAAATGCGTGAGGCCGGCCAGAAAGTGGTCCTTGGCTTTGTCAAAAGCGGTGTCTTCAGGCGTCATGAATAGGCATCGAGTGGGGAAGCATCATGCAGGCTGTGCTGCTGCGCAACAGTCCCGGGAATTATCACGTCGCTTTGCAAAGGCGAGACCGAACTGGAAATGACTCTATTGCATAGAACCTATTGTGTCGTCACGCCACCGGTCGAGACGCCCTTGATTCGGCAGCGCCTCCTCGCAGCACCCACCCATCGCGCCAAGGTTTTGTGCTCAAAGGATTGAGTAGGCTGAGGGGTTACCCCCTCAGCCCTCTCACACCACCGTACGTGCGGTTCCGCATACGGCGGTTCAAGTAGAGCGCTGGAGATGCTGGTGTGTTGCCACCAGCGAGACCAGCCCGAGTTGGGTGAAGTATTTTGGCGGCAGCGC
>JANPCX010000089.1:0-73824 GCA_031431125.1 Burkholderiales bacterium | reverse complement strand
GCTCGCGCGCTTCACGGCGCAGGGCAAGAGTCACGATGCTGAGGTGACTCAAACGGATCAGCGCTTGGCTGCGTGAGCATCGCCTGTACCAACGGGGGGCTAAAAAGCAGCGAAGAAAGGGGGGGGCCTGCGGCGCCCTGGAAGGGGCCTTGAGGGCATAAAAAAACAGACAACAGAACACGCCAAAAATGAACCGCGTAAAGCGGACAATCTACTTGCTACAAAAGCGGACAGTTCTATTTGCTCTCAACATATTTTTCACTGACCGTCTAACGCCGATGCGGTTCTCGCAAATTGACGCGACCGGCAACATTACTTTAAGTTTCAAAGGGAGGGTTTTCAAATGAAAACCATGAAGGCATGCCGTCTCGCAGCGTTTGCTGCGGTTGTTTCATTCACGACTGTTACCGCGCTGGCTCAGGACTCCACAGAGGCTCGTCAGGCAGCGGCCGATCGGTATCTGAACGCGGTTCCAATGGCCAAGATGCTGGACGACTCCTATGTCGAAATCAGCAAGAGCTTGCCGCCCGAACAACGCGCCCAATTCCTGACCGATATCAAGAGCGTTGTGCGCGTTGACTTCCTGCACGCGCTGAGCCGTGAATCCATGGTCAAGACGTTTACCGCCGACGAACTCAACGCGCTGGCGGACTTCTATGGCTCCGTGCATGGCGCCAGTGCCATGCAGAAGTTTGGTGCCTATATGGGGCGGGTGATGCCAGCCATCCAGGCGGAGGTGGTGCGCGGCATCCAAGAGCTTCAGCAAAAAAAGCAGGGACAGCCCCGCCCATCGTGAGTTTGCCCCACCCGGGGACAAGGCCCCAGTGGAAACGCCCACAGCTGAAACAGTGTTTTTTTTCAGCTCGGTGTTCTGCCGCCTGAAGTGACTGATCCGGGATAGGTCTTCACCACGCAGAAAAGATGGGCTTTGGACAAAACATTCGCCAACGGCCATACGATGGTTCCGGCGCGCAGCACGGGAAACTGCGGCGGTGATTCGAGGCCAATATCTTTGCTGGTTGGCGCGGTTGCCAATGAGCGGAACAGGGCGGACGGTTGGGTATGACTTTCAACGGCATTGAATGGATAGGCAGCAACGCCTACGCCTTTCCCCTGCTCGAAGTGCTGCACATCCTGGGCATTGCGCTTTTGGTTGGCAATTTGGTGCTGCTGGAGCTGCGCTTCTTGGGTGTTCTGGGCGGGGTGGAGTTGTTGGCGCTCAAACGACTCACACTGCGGGTGGCGTTGGGTGGATTTGCTTTGGTGGTGGCCAGCGGCGTCGTGATGTTTCTGTCCCAACCGCAAGAGTTGTTGGACAACACGGCGTTCAGGGTGAAGCTGGGTTTGCTGGGTTTGGCCGGTGTCAACGCCCTGTGGTTTCATGCACGTGGTGGCCTGGACAGCACCGGAAGGATCGCCCGGGCTCAGGTCATGCTGTCGCTGGTTTTGTGGGTTGCTGTGATCACGGCCGGGCGCTGGATCGGCTACGTTTGACTTGCCACTTTGGAGAACATCATGCAAAGACGAACACTTCTGGCACTGCCGCTGGCGGCCGTGCCCGTGCTGACCACCGCACACCATGGTTGGTCGAGCTTCGATCAAACGCGGCCGGTTTACCTCAGTGGCTTGGCGGCCAATGTGGCGTGGCGCAACCCGCATGTGGAGTTCGATCTCATGCTCCCCCAGGACATGAAGCTACCCGCTGATTTCGCCTCGACCGACCTGCCCGCGCAGACAGCCAACGTCGACCGAGCCGCCCTGCTCAAGAGCGCCCGATTGCCCACCCGTGGCGACAAGAAGTGGCAAATTGAACTGGCGCCGCTCACCCGCTTGGTGGCATGGAAGGTGCCCGAGATCAAGAACGGCGAGCCGCTCTCGGTGCTCGGCTTTACGTTTGCCGATGAAAAAGGCGACGCCATATTGCGGGCCGAGTACCTGTTTTTGCGTGGCGTGGTCTATGGGCTGCGTTCTGCGCCGGTTTGAGAACGGGCCATCAAGTGGCAGCTGGACTTGGCTGTCTCACTCAACCGCCAGCGGCCAGTTCGCCCCCGCACACGGCTGACCTGAAGTCACAACTTCCACACCCGCGGCGGACAAGCCGCCAAGCCCCAGGCTGCTTGCCGCCACACGGCCCACACCTGCTGCAACAGCTGCATGGCGGGTTCTACCTGAGGCGCCAAGACGCGCAGCACCACGCCCTGCTCGCCCAACCGGGTGCAGCCTGCGCGTTGGGCCATAGCACTGTCACCTAGGTGCACCCTCGCCTCGTCGAGCAAGGCCTGCAATCGTCTCAAAGGCTGTGCTGCACCGGCCGCAAACCACAGCGTCGCCAGCACGTGTTGCCCGTCCCAACCCAAGGGGCTGCTCAGCAAAGAATGGTCGATGGCGTTCACCTTGGCACGCTCCAGCCACAGGCCGGGAATTTCAATCTGCTGGTGCATATGGCCCGCATCAAAACCTTGTGCTGATGCGGGAAGACCCAAGGCGAGCACGTCCCAGCCCAGCATCTCAGCGCCGGGGGCCAGGTCGAACACCATGCGGTTTTCGGCCAAGGCCGCGCTGTGCACGATGGTCTCCAGTGGCAACCACTCCAACCGCGCACCGTCATCCAATTTGAAGTGAATGTGTTGACGCGCGGCCTCGCCGCTGCTGCGGTAGAAACGCGTGGCACCGGGGGTGCTGATCAGGGCATGCGCATGATGGGTCAAGTGGGCATCAATTACCAAATCATCACCGCCCACAATGCCGCCCGGTGGGTGCACGAGCACGTTGTGGCAGACCTGTGGCGCTTCGGGGTAAAGGCTTTGCAACACGCGCAGCGGGCCCGAGTGGCGGTCGTGAAGCACCGTTCTTGTGCCGTTGGCAGTTGTTTCACAGCGGTAGTTCAGCGCAAGGTGACCGGGCCAGCCCATGGTGTTGTGGCAAGTGAGTGAATGCGGGGTGAAGTGTAGGCGGCAGCGGCATGGTGCGCGGCTGTTAGGCACTTGGCGCGCTGGGGCTCAAAATGGCAATCAACGACAACACATTAGCCAAACAACCCGGCCGCCCCATGAAACCCTGCACTGCCTTAAAGACTGCCATCACCGCCCTGCTGCTACACGCCCTGCCCTGCTCGGCCATCACTTGCGAGGAATTGCGCGCCGAGGTCGAAGCCAAAATCCGTGGGTCCGGTGTGTCGCAGTTCAGGGTGACTGTTGTTGACACCAGTGCCCCGTCGGCGGGAAGGGTGGTCGGCAGTTGCGAGCTTGGTAGCAAAAAGCTCATTTACCAGCAAACCGAAGCGTCGCCAGCAAGCCCAGCCACCGCGCGTGCGCCGACAGCACCGGCCACGCCCCGTCCAGCGCGGCAGGACGACCCCATTCCGACCGAGTGCAAAGACGGCTCCATCTCGATGACAGGCAGTTGCAAGAAACCGTGAGGCCCCCTATGGACACCCAACCCGCACCCACACCGCTTGCTGAACACCGATGCCCCTTGTGCGGCCAAGCCAATGACTGTGCTGTCGCTTGCAGCGCCTCGTTCGACCAACCCTGCTGGTGTGCCTCGGTTCAGTTTGCGCCTGAACTTTTGGAGCGCATCCCAGTAGACCAGCGCGGCAAAGCCTGTGTGTGCCGGTCTTGTGCCGAGGGGAAGGCGCCACAGATGACCTGAACGCAAAAAAAGCGGTTCAGCAGCAGCCTCAGGCTCGTCGTCAACAGATGTTGACAACTCTGACATTCGTCAACTAACATTGACGAATGATCGATGCAAAAACACTGCCCTCGGCGGCCCATCCTGAGCAGGCGCTGGCGGCTGTGGTGGCACTGCGTTTGATGGCCGACCGCCTGGAGCACAACGCCGTCGTTTCCGCTTTGGAACAGGGTTGGTCTTGGTCTCAAATCGCCGAAGCTTTGGGCGTATCAAAACAAGCTGCCCATCGTCGCCTGGCTGCTGCCGCCGCTCAATCAACGTCACGTTAGGAACGACCATGTTCAACACCATCAAACGCCGCTTTCAAGACGCCCGCACCGTCAAGGCGCTGCTGACTTCCGCTGAAAAGTACGCGAACGAGGCGGGTCAAAAGCAGCCCGCTGCTGAACACCTTGTCTTGGCGGCATTGGACTTGCCAGACGGCACCGCGCGTCGGACGTTTGAACGCCTGCAGTGTGATCCGACGGCTTTCAAGACTGCCATCGAGCAGCAGTATCGAGATGCGCTGCACCAGGTGGGCATCGAGCTGCCGGTAGAAACAACCATGGACGCATTGGCCGCACCGCCGGCTTACCCAAAGGGATTGTTTCAGGCCCAACCGTCTGCGCAGGCATTGATGAAGGTGTTGGCGCACGATGTGATGCGGGATGCAACCACGCCCCTGCTGGGTGCTCACGTCATCTTGTCAGCAACCAAAGCACAGTTTGGCGTTGTCATACGGGCCGTGAAAACAATGGGCATAGACCGCGTTTCATTGGCCAACGCAGCTTGCGCAGAGCTTCAATCCCGAAAGCAGGTCAATCTGGACGTCACCGCTTGAACTGACTCATTCGAGAACCCACTCAAAAGCCGTCAGGCTGGGTGCATCCCGGCCAAATCAGCACATCCACAGGGTGAAGCAGTCGTTGCTGAACTCGTGAATAAGAACTTCATGCCGCATGCGTCCTGACCATGTCATCTTTAGCCAGCACCACCCGATTGCGCCCCAGCCGTTTGGCTTCGTAAAGCGCCGCATCGGCGCGCTCGAACAAGTGTCCGGCTGATTCGCCGAGTTTGAGTTGGGCCACGCCGAGGCTCGCGGTCACGTCGCCGACGAGCTCGAAAGCCGAGCCACCGAGTTCGTTCAGAATCATCCGTGCAGTGGCCACGGCACCGGCGATGTCAGTCGCCGGGCAGAGCAAGGCGAACTCTTCTCCGCCCACGCGGCCAAACACATCGCTGCGGCGGATGGCGCGGCGCACGCGGTTGGCCGTTTCGCGCAGCACCGAGTCGCCCACCGAGTGGCCGTATTCGTCGTTCACGCGTTTGAAGTGGTCGAGGTCGATCATCACCAAGGCCAGGTCTTCGCCGCGTTCTGCAGCTTGCTGCACGTGGGTGGCCAGCAACTGGTTGAAGTGGCGTTTGTTGGATGCACCGGTGAGGCCATCGAGCTCTGCCAAACGCGTGAGCGTGCGGTTGGCGGCTTCCATGGGTTGCAGCACCTTGCGCGAAATCAACCAGTTCACCACGGCCATGACGAACAACAACATGCCTGTGGTGCCCATCAAAAACAGCGCGAACGCATGGTCACGTTTGTGGGTTTGTACGGCCACCGGCACCGACACAATCTGTGCCCCCACCACCTCACCGAGCTTCCATCCAAAGCCGGTTTGTTCGCCGTACAAAGCACGCATGGAAGCGGGCGCCACCGATGGGTCGCTGTGGCAGCGCAAGCAGCGGGCACTGTCGACCACGATGGGGCGGGAGAAATGCATCAGCTTGTCGGCGCCCTCGCCCGTCACGGTGTACAGGTCAGGGGGCGTCGCCTGGGATTTGAACTTGTTCACGACATCGGCCGTCCAGCCCACAGCCTGGTTTTTGATGTTGGTGGGGTTGAGGGCCACCTCGCGGTAGGCATAACCGGGGGTGTTTCTGTAGAGGTCGGCCAGCATGGTATTGGCGGCAAATGAAGGCACGGCCTCGCGGTGAAAGTTGGCACCTGGCTCGTTGGCGTTGGGCAGGGCCACTTGCAGGTAGTCCACCGTGTATTTGCGTATGGCCTCGGCGATGCGCATTTGAACTTGTGCTGCCTGGCGGATGTCGTCCACCGACTTGTTGTCCAGGGTGGTCCACAGCAAGGCACCGCTGATAGCAATGGCCGCCGTGCCAATGCCAGCCAAGAGCAAATTCAAGCGTGTGGAGGTTTTCATGGCTGACGCGCGGTGGCAGTGGGCGCGATTATTCCAGCAAGGCCATTCGGTGAACACCCCATCATGAGGACGGTTGTTCTACTGCTGCATTCGCAGCAGGCGCTTGGATGGGCACCGCTTGATGCGGAGCCCACGCACCCGCAGGCACCACTTGCGGCTCGGCTGGATCGGCCATGTAGTGAGGCGACATGATTTGCACGCCGTTTTCGTTGAAGACGTCGAGGATGTTGGCGTGCAACTGGCTGATGGCTTCCGCGCGGCGACTGGGGGCGTTTTTATTGCTTTGCGCACACAGCCGGTATTCGACATAAAAATCGGACAGCGCGGTTTGCACCACATAGGGTGAGGGCTCTTGGGCCACCCCAGATGAACGCTTTGCTGCTTCCATCAGCATGGCTTGCACCTGGCGCCAGGGCGTGGCATAGCCTATGGTCACCATGGCATGCACCATGAATTGACCGTCTTGCACCAAACGCGAAAAGTTGCGGATGGGCTGGGAAAAAACCAGGGAATTGGGCAGGCTCACCGCCTCACCCAGACCGGTGTGCACTTTGGTGGTGAAGAGGCCCAGCGCCACGACAGTCCCCTCCGTGTCGCCGATCTTCACGTATTCACCCAGGCGCAAGGAATGTGAGTACATCAGGCTGAAACCCGACAGCGCCTGCCCCACCACACTGGAAGCACCCAAAGACAACATCAAACCCGCCAACACCGAAACACCTTTGAAGGCCTCACTGTTGGAGCCGGGCAAATAGGGGTAGGCCATCGCCAAAGCGAAGAGCCAAATCACAACGCTGCTCAAGCGCTGGGTGGGCACAGCGGTGTCAGCGTCCAACCAGGTCAAGGTGATATCGCCGCGTTCAACGCGTTGCAAAAAAAGGCGTGTGGCTTGCGACACCAAACGCGCCATCACAAAGATCAGCGCCGCAATCAACAAGCCGGGCACCGCAGCGGCAATGGCCAGTGCAAACTGCTCCAGTACGCTGAGAAGCCAGACCGTGGAGCGTTCGCCCCAAGGCCTGGTGATGGCGAACTGCTGCAGCACATAGCTGGCCCAGACATCGGCCAACAACAGTACCAAGCCCCATGTCAGGGCCGTGGAGAAGAAGCGCGAGGCCATCCGCAGATGGTCACCATAGGTACGCATCCAACTGCGAGAGTCAGGGCGCTTTGCATCGGCCTGTAAAACCGCCTTGATTCGCAAACCAACTTTTCTGCGCAACCAAAAAATCAAACGCATCAAAACAAAGGCCAGCACGGTCGCTGCCGCCGAGTAAGCCAACCCGATGGCGAGCTTTTTCGGATCGGAACTTTCTTTGGTCTCGTTCACAGCCAACTGCAGTTTCTGCAGCACCTCTTGCGAAACAGCTTCCAGCAAACCGGGTGAACGCGAGCGCAACAAATCGTCGGCCACCAAGAAGAAAACCACCTGACCGTCAACCTCAAACTTCACAGACTCGCCCAGCATGGTCCGGGTGACCAAACCAGGTCCAGGCTTGACCAGGGCGGCTTTGAGTGCTTCGCGTGCCAACTCAGCACGGTCGACGGGGGAGTCGCCGAGCAAGGTGGCACGGAACATCACCACCTTCCTTTGGTTGAACAGCACCGTACGCTGCGCCTCGTCGCTGGCCACTGCGGCGGGTTTAGCCACCTCCACGCTGGGGGTCGGCAGTATTTGACTGCCTGCTGCCGCGCAAAAAAACGCCAATGAGGTGGCGCAAACGAAGGACAACAAGCTCAAGCAGTGCGCGCGGAAAAGCGGTCTCATCAACGTGGTCACCTTGGCGGCTGGAATTCAGCGGGTGAGCTTTCCACAAACCGCCTTCCTCGTCGAGAGGTGTATCAAGAAAACTGGCCTGACTTCTGAAACAACAGCGGCGACGTTGCAAAAAACAGCCAAGGGCTGACTCAAATCGACAGTGACTCCCGAGTCAACGTCCGCCAAACCCCGCACGCCCTGGATCAGCAGTCGGATTGCAGTCCGACGCTTTTTTGGCCGTGCACAGGCTGGCTGATGGGCGTGGCGGCGGTGGGGCGATTGGGCGCGCCACATAGGGCGGCGGCAAACCGCCTATCGGTGGGTTCTGGTGGCGGGGACGCTGACCTGGCACCACCACGATCACAGGCGGCGCCTCCCTTTGCCGCTCAGACCGCTCGCGGTCCGCGCGGGCAATCTCTGCATCACGTTGGGCCTGGGCCTGGTTCAACCTCATGCGTTCAATGGCCAAGGCTTCATCGCGGTCTTGCTGACGTTCAATTTGGCGCTGCAGCCGTTCATTGACAGCTTGCGCTTCTTGTTTGGCTTCTTGTCGCGCCTTATCGCGGCGCTTCTCAGCGACTTCAGGGTCTTCCGTGGGGACTGTCCAGCTGCGTTCGGTCACGCCACCTTGGTCGGCGGGTCGGTCGGTGAACAAAATGCTGCCGTCTTTTTGCCGCTGCTGGTAAATCTTTCCTGTGGGGCGTGTGGTTGCCGGTGCGGACGCGGGCGCGGCCACAGCAGCGCTGGCCCGGCTGTCAGCGCTGGTGCCCTGGGCATGGCAGGGCAGCGCCAAAGCGCCACAGCAAAGCGCAACCAACACCGGCAAGGACAAAGCAAGAGCTTTCATGGCGGCAATGCTACTGCGGCCCGTCGTCCCGCGCAAAGCCCAATATCCGCCTAAGGAAACGCCGCCGACCCCAGTCGAGGTCTTGCGACCGGCGAGGGACTTGTTCAGCGTTGCCCTAAATAGAAACCAGCGCCTTCACCCCATCCGCCTGCATGTCCGCACCGCGCCCCCGTTTGACGATCTCGCCGCGCTCCATCACGAGGTATTGGTCTGCCAGCTCGGCCGCAAAGTCGTAGTACTGCTCGACCAATACGATGGCCATGGTTTTTCTATCGGCCAGCATGCGAATGACGCGGCCTATGTCTTTGATGATGCTGGGTTGGATGCCTTCAGTGGGCTCGTCCAGCACCAGCACTTTGGGGCCCGCGGCCAAGGCGCGGGCGATCGCCAGTTGCTGCTGCTGGCCACCGGAGAGGTCGCCGCCCCGTCGGTTCAACATTTGTTTGAGGACAGGAAAGAGTTCAAACAATTCTGCGGGCACTGGGGTTCCACCGGGTTTGTAGGCCAAGCCCATGGCCAGGTTTTCTTGCACCGTGAGACGACCAAAAATTTCGCGGCCTTGCGGCACGTAACCCAACCCGGCGCGCGCGCGCTCGTACGGAGGTTGGCGTGTGATGTCTTGGCCATCCAGTTGAATGCTGCCGCTTTTCACGGGCACCACCCCCATCAAACTTTTGAGCAAAGTGGTTTTGCCCACGCCGTTGCGGCCCAGTACCACCGTGACCTCGCCCAAGCGCGCTTCGAAGGCGACGTTGCGCAGGATGTGGCTACCGCCGTAGTACTGGTTTATGCCTTCAACCTTGAGCATGGTTTTTCTCCGTCATTCCCGCGTAGGCGGGAATCCATGAAGTGACACTGCGCTGGATTCCCGCCCCCCGATGACCGCACTCGGGGGCAAGCTTCGCGGGAATGACGAAGAGGCGCAAGGCGGGTTCAACGGCCAAGGTACACCTCCACCACTTTTTCGTTGGCCTGCACATCGGACAGTGCCCCCTCGGCCAGCACACTGCCCTCGTGCAACACGGTGACTTTTTTGCTGGGTTTACCTTGGGTCACGCTCCGTGTCAGTTCACCGATGAATTTCATGTCGTGCTCCACCACCACCAGCGAGTGCTGGCCTTCGAGTGACAAAAACAATTCGGCGGTGCGTTCGGTTTCTTCGTCGGTCATACCCGCCACAGGTTCATCCAGCAACAGCAGCTTGGGGTCTTGCATCAAGAGCATGCCAATCTCCAGCCACTGCTTTTGTCCGTGGGACAACAAACCAGCGGTGCGATGCGCATCGGCTTTCAGATGAATCAAGGTCAGCATGCTGCCGATGCGGTCTTGCTGTTCGCTGTTCAGGCGAAAGCCCATGGCCGCGCGCACAGAGCGATCGGCTTTGAGGGCCAGCTCCAGGTTCTCAAACACACTGAGCTGCTCAAACACGGTGGGCTTTTGAAACTTGCGGCCGATGCCGACCGAAGCGATTTGGTTTTCGCGCATGCGCAGCAAATCGATGGTGGATCCGAAATAGGCCTTGCCAGCGTCGGGTTTGGTTTTGCCGGTGATCACGTCCATCATGGTCGTCTTACCCGCGCCATTGGGGCCGATGATGCAGCGCAGCTCACCGAGGCTGATGTTGAGCGACAGTTTGTTGAGTGCTTTGAAGCCGTCAAAACTGACGGTGATGTCGTCCAGGTAAAGGATGGCGCCGTGGGAGGCGTCGAGTTCCCCTTCATGAACCACACGGCCGTAGCTGGCTTCGCGGTCGCCAGAGTGGCCAGCAGCCAGTGCCTTTTTGCGTTCCCAGTCGGCACGAACTTGCGCCCCTGCTTCCATCAAATCTGGGGTCATGATTTCTCTTCCGGCGCTTTGTCCCCTGTCACTTTTCGCCACAAACCGATGAGGCCATGGGGCAAGAAGAGCGTCACGGCGATGAACAAACCGCCCAGCACAAACAACCAATACTCCGGTGCCACTTGGGTGAACCAGCTCTTGGCACCATTGACAAAAAACGCACCGATGATGGGACCGATGAGCGTGCCGCGACCACCCACGGCGGCCCAAATCGCCATCTCAATGCTGGCCGCTGGCGACATCTCGCCCGGGTTGATGATGCCAACCTGTGGCACATAGAGCGCACCCGCCACCGCACACATCACTGCAGAAATCACCCAGATGGCCAGTTTGTAGTGCAGTGGGTTGTAGCCGGTGAACATGACACGCGATTCAGCGTCGCGTATGGCTTGCAGCACGCGGCCAAACTTGCTCTTAACCAACCACCGCGCCAGCACGAAAAAGCCGATGAGTGTGAGTCCCGTCAGAACAAACAAGATCATGCGCGTGGACGGCGTGGCGATGGTGACGCCCAAGATTCGTTTGAAATCGGTGAAGCCATTGTTGCCGCCAAAACCAGTTTCATTGCGGAAGAACAGCAACATGGCGGCAAAGGTGAGCGCCTGCGTGATGATGGAAAAGTACACGCCCTTGATGCGCGAGCGAAACGCAAAATATCCAAACACCCCCGCCAACAACCCCGGCACCAGGACCACCAACAACAGCGTGCCGATGAAGCTGTCGCTCAGCGCCCAGTGCCAAGGCAGCTCCTTCCAATCGAGGAATACCATGAAGTCGGGCAAGTCGGATTTGTAGTTGCCGTCGCGGCCAATTTGGCGCATCAAATACATGCCCATGGCATAACCGCCGAGCGCGAAAAACACGCCGTGGCCTAGCGACAAAATGCCGGTGTAGCCCCAGATCAGATCCATGGCCAAGGCGCAAATCGCATAACACATGATCTTGCCGATCAGCGACACGGCGTAGTCACTGAAGTGCAGCGGGTTGCTCTCGGGCACCAAGAGGTTGAGCACTGGTGCGAGCACGAGGATGGCCGTGAGCGCGACCAGGACGCCGAGCCAAGATTTAGGGCTGAGCAGCGAGGTCGTGGGGCCGACGACGGCGGCTTGCAGTGCTGTGACGGCGTTCATGGCTGGGGGCCTCTGTGTTCTTTTTGCGTCATGCGTTGCACTGCGTCGGGATGTGCGCCCGACAGCGCAGTAACTTTTCTTTGCTTCGCCAAAGAAAAGTCACCAAAAGGTCTCGAAGAGGGGGTGCGCTCACTTGGCAAAGCCAAGTTATGCGCACACCAAAGGCGACCCCGATTACGGCGGTCCCGGAGTACAGTGACTGCTCTGCGCTGCTCGGTCAAGACGGGAAGTTCAGAAACTCGCCCTGCGGGCTCAAACATCTGAACTTCTTGTTCCGTCTTGCCCTGCGCTGCTCGACGCCTCCAACGGGGACCCCAAGAACGAACACCAGCAGACGGCTCGTTTGGCTGTGCCAAACATCGCGGCGATCCGTGGTCCATCAACCAAGGCGATGCCCAGCGAGGCGTGCTGTATTGGCTTTTCGGGGCCCTTGAGACGAGCTGAGCAGCACAGCGGGAGGCGGATAAAGAAGCGCAGTTGTTTGAGCCCGTACTCGGGCGAGTTCTGCGCTTCCCGCCTCCCGCGAGCAGCGCAAGGCAGCCCCCGCAGGGGGCCGAGGAACCGGGGTCGCCTTTTCTTTGCTTACTTTCTTTTGGCGAAGCAAAAGAAAGTGAGTGCGCTGTCGGGCGCATATCCCGACGCAGTGCATCGAACAACGGCAGCCCCCCACCGAAAGCACAAAAGCGAAGAAATGAAGTCGCAGATGTCATGTCTCGGCACTCCGACCCTTCATCGCAAATATCCCCTGCGGCCGCTTTTGAATGAACACAACGATGACCACCAAGACAATGATCTTGGCCAGCACCGCCCCCGTCCAACCTTCCAGAAACTTATTGAGCACACCCAGGCCCAAGGCGGCGTACACGGTTCCCGCCAGCTGGCCCACACCGCCGAGCACCACCACCATGAACGAATCCACGATGTAACCCTGGCCCAAATCGGGTCCCACATTGCCCACCTGAGACAAAGCGCAGCCCGCCAGGCCGGCGATGCCTGAGCCCAGTGCAAATGCATAGGTGTCCACCCGTGCCGTGTTAACGCCCATGCAGGCGGCCATGGGCCGGTTTTGCGTCACGCCGCGCACGAAAAGGCCCAGTCGGGTACGCGAGATCAAAAGCGACACACCCACCAACACCAACACCGCAAACACGATGATGGCCAATCGGTTGAAAGGCAGGGTGAGGTTGCTCATCACGGAAACACCACCGGACAACCAAGCAGGGTTTTCCACCTGCACGTTTTGTGCGCCAAAGAGAGATCGCACACTTTGCATCAATACCAGGCTGATGCCCCAGGTGGCGAGCAAGGTTTCCAGAGGGCGGCCATAAAGCCACCGAATCACGCCACGTTCCATCACCGCGCCCACGAGGGCCGCGACCAAGAACGAGATCGGCACGGCCAGTAGCATGTAGTAGTCAAAGTAATGGGGCAAGTGGGCACGAAACAGGTTTTGCACCACATAGGTGGCATAGGCACCAATCATCATCAGCTCGCCGTGGGCCATGTTGATCACGCCCATCAGACCATAGGTGATGGCCAGGCCCAAGGCCACCAGCAGCAAGATGGAACCCAGGCTCACGCCGGTGAACACGACACCGAGGCGTTCACCCCAAACCAAACGCGATGACACCGCGTTGAGCGATGCTTGCAATGCGGCGCGCACCTCGGCATCGTCCTCCGCGCCGGGTTGCAAGCGCTCCATCAGCAAACTTTTGGTGGCCCCTTGGTAGCTGCTGCCCAAGGCCAATGCGGCTTCCAGGCGTTTTGTTTTGTCGGGTGAGGCGATCAGGAGGGCCGAGCGCAGCAGGCCGAGCTCGGCTTTTAGCGTGGCATCTGTTTCCACCGCCAGCGCTCTGTCGATCAGCGGCAGGCGGCTGTCGTCGGGTTGTTCTTTGAGTTGTTTGATCGCCGCAGCGCGTGCGGGCACATTGCCCGACAGCAGTTTGAGCGACGCAATTGCACTTTCAATTTCGCTGCGAATGCGGTTGTTGTTGCTGACGTCTTCGGCGTCGCCAGGCAAAGCGGCCTCAGCGCCCGTCGCGAGAGAAATGGTTTTTCCATCCCGCTGCACAAACACCAACTCGCCAGCGACCTTGACTTCGTCGTTCAGCAGCGATTGCAAAAAAGACTCGAGCGTTGGGTCACCTGCCAGCACCGCTTGGGCAATGGCCGCGGAGCGTTCGTCGTTGTCGCCGCTGGCCATGGCGCGGGCTTGGGGCAAGGTGACGGCTTGCGCCTCTTGGAAGCCACACAAGCAAAAAAGCGTCACCAGCAACAGCCTGACGAGGCTGTGTGTCAGAGGCGGCGACACCAAATTCGGCAATGAAGCAGTCATCAAGAAAGGCCCACTGACGTGGGCACAGAACGTCATTCCATTCAAGGCCTGGGGCGCATGACGCGCCCCAGGAATCTAGGCAATCAGGCCGTGGCCCGGATCACTTCTTCTCTGGCACGTTCTTCTTGCCCTTGTTCTCGGCGATGTAGTCGCTCCAAGGATCGGCCACCACCGGGCCCTTGGTCTTCCACACCACGTTGAACTGGCCGTCGGCCTTGATCTCACCAATGAACACAGGCTTGTGCAGGTGGTGATTTTCTTTGTCCATGGTGGACATGAAGCCGCCCGGTGCGGGGAAGGTTTGGCCGGCCATGGCAGCGATCACTTTGTCGGTGTCGGTGCTCTTGGCCTTGGTCACCGCCTGTGCCCACATGTGGATGCCGATGTAGGTGGCCTCCATCGGGTCATTGGTCAGTGGCCTGTCCTTGTGGCCGGCAATGCCTTTGGCCTTGGCGTAGTCGCTCCAAGCTTTGACGAAGGCGGTGTTGGTGGGGTTCTTCACCGACATGAAGTAGTTCCACGCAGCCAAGTGGCCGACCAGCGGTTTGGTGTCCACACCACGCAGTTCTTCTTCACCCACGCTGAAGGCCACCACGGGCACGTCGGTGGCTTTCAAACCTTGGTTGCCCAGCTCTTTGTAGAAAGGCACGTTGGAGTCACCGTTGATGGTGGAGACCACAGCCGTCTTCTTGCCTTCAGATGCGAACTTCTTGATCTTGGCAATGATGGTTTGGTAATCGCTGTGGCCGAAAGGGGTGTATTCCTCGATGATGTCGGCATCTGCCACACCTTTGGCTTTCAAGAAGGCGCGCAAAATTTTGTTGGTGGTGCGGGGGTAAACATAGTCCGTGCCCAGCAGCACCCAACGTTTGGCCGAGCCACCGTCTTTGCTCATCAGGTATTCCACCGCGGGAATCGCCTGCTGGTTCGGCGCAGCGCCGGTATAGAACACGTTCTTGGACAGCTCCTCGCCTTCGTACTGCACGGGGTAGAAGAGCAAATTGTTGGTCTCTTCAAACACCGGCAACACCGACTTGCGCGACACGCTGGTCCAGCAGCCGAACACAACCGCCACTTTGTCTTGTGTGATCAGTTGTTTGGCTTTTTCAGCGAACAGCGGCCAGTTAGAAGCGGGGTCGACCACCACAGGTTCGAGTTTCTTGCCGAGCAAACCGCCTTTGGCGTTGATCTCGTCTATGGCCATCAAGGCCACGTCCTTGAGCACGGTTTCGGAAATGGCCATGGTGCCCGAGAGCGAATGCAACACACCCACCTTGATGGTGGCCTGGGCATGGGCCAGACCAGAGACCGACAGCGCGGCCGTGGCCAACGCGATGGCACCCAAGGAATGGATGAAGCTGCGACGAGACGTTTTCATGCGTGGAACTCCTGGCTTTGAAAGTTGAAACCGGTTTGCGGCAAAAAGACCCAGCCCCGTGCAAAGGGTGCACAGAGGTTTGAATCGACCGGGTGTCAGCTTAGGCAGCAGGGCCCGTCTGTGAAATACGACAGATGGCGTAGAACGACGGGTTCATGAAGGGACAAACCCCAATGCGCCCCCTTAACCGCGAAGCGGCGGCGGTCATCGGGGCGAGCTCAACCGTCCAGGCGCGAGCCGAGCAGTCGACCATCTCGCGTATCAAACTCGCACTCGAACCCGAAGTGGGTGTAGGGCGTGCCCGGCGCCAGCAGTGCACGTCCCCTGCCCCGTAGTTCTGCCGTGCTGGTGCCGGTTTGTTTGACAGCGCGTGTGGCACTTTCAAAACTGATGTCCGAAACCCGCAGCGACCGTTTTTTCAGCGCCGCCGCCACGGCCGATTCGCACACGGCGGGCGACAAATGGGTGAGGTCCGGTTCTCGCGCCGGGCCGGTTGTTTTTCCCTTGGTGGACACCGGGGTCGTATCGCGCATCACCATGCCCAAAGACTCTGAAGTCGCGGAATCCACATTGCAGTTGTAGCTGAAGGTGCGAAGCCCTTCCGAACTGCGGAAACTGCCACCACCACGCAGCACCAGTTGCTTATCACCCGCAGACCCCGGGGCCACCGTTGGCGCGGCGGTGAAATTCACCTCCGCAGCCGGTGCACCCTTGCTGGCGAGCAACTGGCGCGCCGCGCGTTCGCAGGCGACCACGGGATCGGCACTGGCTGGCTTGGGTGCAGTCACGCCCGCCACAGGCCCGGACGCTGCTTGATTGGCGACAGCCTGTGCATAGACACCGGCAGACAGCCCTCCCGCCAAACACAGGGCCAATCGCAAGGGGAGTCGGACGAACGAAGCGGGTAAGTTCTGCATGGGGCTATTGTGTACCTGCGGACAGTCCAAATTGTCGCGCCATCGCGGCACGCCTGCTGACCCGATCCTGTCCCACTTTGACAGCGCTGGCCTTGCCCCACCGCACAGCGAATGTCCCGGGCGAAAGAGCACAATCCGTTCAATACCCTTGATCCGAAAGTCATTGCTCACGGCGCTTACGTGAACCGCATGCTTGCCCATTGTTCAACCTGGAAACAAACCCACAACGCCATGAAAACACGTGCCGCCGTCGCTTGGAAAGCGGGTCAAGCCCTCACCGTCGAAACCGTCGACTTGCAAGGCCCACGTGAAGGCGAGGTCTTGGTGGAAATCAAAGCCACAGGAATTTGCCACACCGACCAGTACACCTTGTCCGGCGCCGACCCGGAAGGTCTCTTCCCTGCCATCTTGGGGCATGAGGGTGCAGGGGTTGTGGTGGAGGTGGGCCCCGGCGTGACGTCGGTGCAACGTGATGACCACGTGATTCCGCTCTACACCCCGGAGTGCAGACATTGCAAGTTTTGTCTGTCGCGTAAAACCAATTTGTGCCAACGCATACGTGGCACCCAGGGCAAAGGCTTGATGCCCGACGCCAGCAGTCGGTTTTCGCTCGACGGCAAACCCCTTCTGCACTACATGGGCACCAGCACTTTTAGCAACTACACCGTGGTGCCCGAAATTGCGCTCGCCAAAGTGCGGCCTGACGCGCCCTTCGACAAAATTTGCTATGTCGGCTGCGGCGTCACCACCGGTATCGGTGCGGTCGTATTCACCGCCAAGGTGGAGGCGGGTGCCAATGTGGTGGTATTTGGTCTGGGCGGCATCGGTTTGAATGTGGTGCAGGGCGCCAAGATGGTGGGGGCCGACAAGATCATCGGCATCGACCTCAACCCCAGCCGCGAAACCATGGCCAGAAAATTTGGGATGACGCATTTTCTCAACCCCAAAGACCACCCCAACATCGTCGACGCCATCGTGCAACTCACCGACGGCGGCGCCGACTACAGCTTCGAGTGCATCGGCAACACCCAGGTGATGCGCCAGGCTTTGGAATGCACCCACAAAGGTTGGGGCCGAAGCATCATCATCGGCGTCGCGGAAGCTGGCGCTGAAATCAGCACCCGGCCCTTCCAACTCGTCACGGGGCGCAAATGGGAAGGCTCAGCTTTCGGCGGTGCACGCGGCCGCACCGACGTGCCGAAGATCGTCGACTGGTACATGGACGGCAAGATCAACATTGACGACCTCATCACCCACCGACTGAAGCTGGAAGACATCAACCAAGGTTTCGAGTTGATGCAACGCGGCGAGTCCATCCGCTCGGTAGTCATTTACTGATGGCACCGTTGACGACGCTCAGCGAGCACGCCTGTTTTGGCGGTGTGCAGCGTTTTTTTCAACATGACTCTGAGGTCATTGGCTTGCCGATGAAGTTCGGCGTTTACACACCGCCCCAAGCGGCAAAGCACAAAGTACCGGTGCTGTTCTTTCTGGCGGGCCTGACCTGCAACGAAGAAACCTTTGCCATCAAAGCCGGGGCGCAGCGCGTGGCCGCTGAGCTCGGCATCATGCTCATCACCCCCGACACCAGCCCGCGTCACACCGGCGTGGCAGCGGCCGATGAGTCGTGGGACTTGGGCCATGGCGCCGGTTTTTATCTGGACGCCACCAACGCGCCTTGGTCCACCCACTGGCGCATGGGCAGCTACATCACGCAGGAGCTGCGGTCCTTGGTGCTGGATGAGTTCACCGTGAAGATTGATCGAGTCGGCCTGATGGGCCACTCCATGGGTGGCCACGGTGCGCTCACCCTCGCATTGCAAAACCCTGGCCTCTTCCAGTCCGTCTCGGCCCTGGCCCCAATCGCCGCGCCCATGCACTGCCCTTGGGGCGTCAAAGCCTTCAACGCTTACCTGGGCGACAACCGCACGCTGTGGGCATCCCACGATGCGACGGCGCTGATCCAAGCCGGCGCTCGTTTACCGCCCCTCTTGATCGACCAAGGCCTGGCCGACAAATTCTTGGCCGAACAACTGCACCCCCACCGCTTCGAGCAGGCCTGCAAAGAAGCAGGTCAATCATTGCTGCTGCGGCGACATGTGGGGTATGACCACGGGTACTACTTCATCACCACGTTCATTGCGGATCATCTGAAGCACCACTTGGCGACATGGAGCGACCTGTAACGCAGCCCCCTGCCGAACATGCATGGGTATTGGTCTCGCATCCGGGGACTGGGGTCGGCAAACACATCCAACCGCATCGCCACACCCGCAAGTGGTCGCACCACAAGCCGCGTTGGTCTAAACACGCATGCTGCTCGCCGAGCCAGGCTTGGTGGTCTTGATTGAAACCTTTTTGTCTGGACTTGAGCGTCTCTTTGGATGCTCCAGCTCCAACTTCACTCCCCCAACTGCGGCAAGCCACCCCCACTGGGCAACAAGCCCGTGCGGCTGTAAAGCCCCAACTTGTCGCGCGTGTCGGTGATGTCCAAGGTGCGCATCGTCAACTGGCCGATGCGGTCTTGCGGCGAGAAGCTGGACTCGCCCTTCTCCATCGTCAAGCGGTCGGGGTGGTAAGTGAGGTTGGGTGACTCGGTGTTGAGGATGCTGTAGTCGTTGCCACGGCGCAGCTCGATGGTGACTTCGCCAGTGATGGCGCGGGCCACCCAACGCTGGGCGGCTTCGCGCAGCATCAGGGCTTGGGGGTCGAACCAGCGGCCTTGGTACAAGAGGCGGCCGAGTTTGCGGCCGTTGTCGCGGTACTGTTCAATCGTGTCTTCGTTGTGGATGCCGGTGATCAGGCGCTCGTAGGCGATGAAGAGCAAGGCCAGGCCCGGCGCTTCGTAAATGCCGCGGCTCTTGGCTTCAATGATGCGGTTTTCGATTTGGTCACTCATCCCGAGGCCGTGGCGACCACCAATGCGGTTGGCTTCCAGCACCAAGGCGACAGGGTCGGCGTACTCCACGCCGTTCAAGGCCACGGGGCGGCCTTCTTCAAAACGCACGCTGACGGTTTCGCGTTTGACTTCCACATCGTCACGCCAAAAAGCCACGCCCATGATGGGTTTGACAATCATGACGCCGCTGTTCAACTGCTCCAGGTCTTTGGCCTCGTGGGTGGCACCCAGCATGTTGGAGTCGGTGGAGTAGGCCTTCTCGGCCGACATCTTGTAGCCAAAGCCCGCTTGTGTCATGAAGGCCGACATCTCAGCGCGGCCGCCGAGTTCATCGATGAAGGTTTGATCCAGCCAGGGTTTGTAAATTTTCAGGTCGGGGTTGGTGAGCAGACCGTAGCGGTAGAAGCGCTCAATGTCATTGCCTTTGTAGGTGCTGCCATCGCCCCAAATGTTGACGTCGTCTTCCTTCATCGCCGCCACCAGCATGGTGCCAGTCACGGCGCGGCCGATGGGCGTGGTGTTGAAGTAGGTAACGCCGGCGGTCGAGATGTGGAAAGCACCGCACTGCAAAGCCGCGATGCCTTCATTGGCCATCTGAATGCGGCAGTCAATGAGGCGGGCCAGCTTGGCGCCGTACTCCATGGCCTTACGTGGAATCTCGTCGTAGTCAGGCTCGTCGGGCTGACCCAGGTTGGCGGTATAGGCGTAGGGAACGGCGCCCTTGAGTTTCATCCAGTGCAGCGCCGCACTGGTGTCCAGGCCGCCAGAGAACGCGATGCCGACTTTTTGGCCAGCGGGAAGGTGTTGGAGGATGTTTGCCATGGGAGAAGACGCAAAAGACAAGGTTGAATAAAAAAATGAGCGGTGCGGAAAATCCGCGATCGCTCATTGTCCTTCATGGGACGGCCTGATTCTGCTGGGCCGTCCGGAGACTGAGGCTCAGCGTTTGGCCAAACGCTGCCAAGTCTCCACCACCGAGTCGGGGTTGAGCGAGATGGACACGATGCCCTCGGCCGCCAACCAATCAGCGAAGTCGGGGTGGTCGCTCGGGCCTTGGCCACAAATGCCGACGTATTTGCCCACGGCGCGGCAGGCAGCAATGGCGCGCGAGATCATGGCTTTGACGGCCGGGTCGCGTTCATCGAAGTCTTTGGCCAAGATTTCCAAGCCGGAGTCACGGTCCAGGCCGAGCGTGAGCTGGGTCAAATCGATGGAGCCGATGGACATGCCGTCGAAGTACTCCAAGAACTGCTCGGCCAAGATGGCATTGCTGGGCACCTCGCACATCATGATGATGCGCAGGCCGTCGGTTCCACCCAACGCGGCGCGCTTCAAGCCCCGGTCGGCCAGCATTTGCGTCACTTGTTTGGCCTGACCCAAAGTGCGCACAAAGGGCACCATGATTTCGACGTTGTTCAGGCCCATGTCATTGCGCACGCGTTTCAAGGCCTCGCATTCCATGGCAAAGGCTTCGCCAAAGTCTGGGCTGATGTAACGCGAGGCGCCGCGGAAACCGAGCATCGGGTTTTCTTCTTCGGGCTCATACCGTGAGCCACCGATGAGTTTGCGGTACTCGTTGCTCTTGAAGTCGGACAAGCGGACGATGACAGGCTTGGGCCAGAAAGCAGCGGCGATGGTGGCCACACCCTCGGCAAGTTTGTCCACATAAAAAGCGCGCGGCGAGGCGTGGCCACGGGCAACGGATTCCACGGCCTTTTTCAGGTCCAAGTCGATGTTGGGGTAATCCAATATTGCCTTGGGGTGGATGCCGATGTTGTTGTTGATGATGAACTCAAGCCGCGCCAAACCCACACCCGAGTTGGGCATTTGGCAGAAGTCAAAAGCCAACTGCGGGTTGCCCACATTCATCATGATTTTGATGGGGCAGTAAGGCAGGTCCACCTTTTGCACATCGGTGACTTCGGTTTCCAAGAGGCCGTCGTAGATGTAGCCCGTGTCACCCTCGGAGCACACCACAGTGACCAAGGCACCGTCGGTCAGCACTTCGGTGGCATCACCACAACCCACCACCGCCGGAATGCCCAGCTCGCGGGCAATGATGGCGGCATGGCAGGTGCGGCCACCGCGGTTGGTGACGATGGCGCTGGCGCGTTTCATCACCGGCTCCCAATTGGGGTCGGTCATGTCGGTGACCAACACATCGCCGGGCTGCACCTCGTCCATCTGGCTGATGCTATGCACCAGGCGGACTGGGCCCGTGCCTATCTTTTGTCCAATGGCGCGGCCTTCGGCCAGCACCGCACTCGTACCTTTGAGTTTGTAGCGTTGCTCCACCTTGCCTTCTTGCTGGCTCTTCACCGTTTCGGGGCGGGCTTGCAGGATGTAGAGCTTGCCATCGCCGCCGTCTTTGCCCCATTCAATGTCCATGGGGCGGCCATAGTGGGCTTCGATGATGAGAGCGTAACGGGCCAGCTCGGATACGTCGGCGTCTGTCAGGGAATAGCGGTTGCGCTGCTCGGTGGCGGTGTCCACGGTGCGCACCAGCTTGCCACTGGCGGCTTTTTCTTCCGGGGTGGCGAACTCCATCTTGATGAGTTTGGAGCCCAGGTTGCGGCGAATGATGGCGAGTTTGTTGGCCTTGAGGCTCGGCTTGTGGACGTAGAACTCGTCCGGGTTCACGGCGCCTTGCACCACGGTTTCACCCAGACCGTAGCTGGAGGTGATGAAAACCACATCGTTGAAGCCCGACTCGGTGTCCATGGTGAACATCACACCGGCCGCGCCGAGGTCAGAGCGCACCATGCGCTGCACACCGGCTGACAGGGCCACATCGGCGTGCGCAAACCCTTTGTGCACGCGATAGCTGATGGCGCGGTCGTTGTAGAGGCTGGCGAACACTTCTTTCGTCTTGGCCAGCACATCATCGATGCCCACCACGTTCAAGAAGGTTTCTTGCTGCCCGGCGAAGCTGGCGTCGGGCAAGTCTTCAGCGGTGGCCGAAGAGCGCACAGCGAAAGACGCACCGGGGTTGCCCTCGGTGAGTTTGGCAAATTCAGCGGTGATGGCGGCTTGCAAGTCAGCCGGGAACGGCGTCGCTTCAATCCAATGGCGAATTTCGGCACCGGCTAGCGCCAGCGCTTTGACGTCGTCGGTGTTGAGGTTGGACAGCCGCTGGGCGATTTTGTCGGCCAGGCCCTGGTGGGCCAGGAACTGGCGGAAGGCGTGCGCCGTGGTGGCAAAGCCGCCCGGGACACGCACGCCAGACGCAGCCAACTGGCTGATCATTTCGCCGAGGGAGGCGTTTTTACCGCCCACCGACTCGACGTCGGTCATTCTCAGGAGTTCAAACGGTGCGACCAGGGCGGTCGCCAAGTTGAGGGTTGACATGGAAAAGCTCCGTAACGTTGAAAAACTGGGGCTTCCATCCCACTGGGCACACAGGTCCGGCGCGCCAAGCGCAGCGCAGTCACTCTGTGGGGCATAGCGAAAACGCCAAGTCGTGCAGGAACTGAAAGCAACAACCCGGCCTCGCCAAGCAAGGCGCGGTCGGGGCGAATCAGGGACGTTCCTGGGAAGGCGTTGTTCATGGGGGAAATAAACAGAATTGTGACGATTTTAGGGCAGTAGACGGCTGGGCAGTTAAAACCGAAGGCAGGTCATCCGCGCATAAACTCACAGGCGCTGACGTGGGATCAGTGGATTGCAGGGTGCAACCCTCTTCCAGTGTGCGGTCCCGCAGAGAGCTGACCAAAGTGAAATCGATGGGTTTCGAGGCAGGGCCAGGCGTAAGCCTAGCGATACCCCGTGGTACCGCTAGGCCAAAACCGGACACAAGCAGTCCCTGCGGATTGCTTGTGCCTGGCGAGGTGAAGGGCCCGCAAGGCTTGCATCGCAGCCATGGCTTGAAAGACACGATTTGATGGGCAGTGATCTGCGGTACGGCGCGCCAGGTCATCATGCAAAATTGCAACCAAATTGTTCAACTTTCTTACTGATTTGCCATGCGCCCAGACCACCCCTTGATTCTTTTGGTTGCGATCTTGACTGCATGTGTCACTTCGACCGCATCGGCCGGTGTCGCGGAAGGTCTGGATGCCTACAGTCGATTTCAGTTTGCCGAGGCGAGAAAAGAACTGACCGAACCTGCCGCGAAAGGCGACCCGGACGCCATGGCCTTGATGGGGGACATGTTGATGCGCGGTACTGCAGGGCCCAGGGATGAAATCCGCGCACGGGATTACCTCAGCCAATCTGAAAAACTGGGTTCACTCTATGGCAAATACTTTTTGGGCTGGGCATTGATCAATGGACATTTGTTTCCTAAAGACGAGGCCAAAGGCATAGATCTGATCAAAGATGCCGCCAACAAAGGGCTTGCGATAGCGCAGAACGCCATGGGTTGGTGGATCGCCACCGGGGCTTTCGGCTACGAAAAGAACGATGCGATCGCACTCACTTGGTTCAAAGCATCCGCTGAAAAAAACCACTCTGGTTCCATGAATTGGCTCGCCGGTTTCCATGAGCAGGGGCGAGGAGGATTAACCAAAGATCCGCTCGCCGCTTTGGAGCTTTTTAAGAAAAGCGCGACGCGAGGAAACCACGTTGGAATGATCGCTTTGGGCCGTATGTACGCCACGGGAGTTGGTGTGCCTGCGGATGGTCAAGAAGGCTTGAAATGGTTCTACATGGCCGTTCCGAGTAGGGACCCAAACGCATTTTTGTGGATTGCCAATGTCTTTGAATTTGGTCGGGGAGGCCTGTCCAAAGATTTGTCGCTTGCCTATTCTTGGCAATACGCGCTGCCGCCGACAGCAACTGCTGAGCAGATAAAAGAGTCCAACGAGGCCAAAGAGCGTTTGGCCAAAACACTCAGCAGAACTGAAATAGACGAGGCAGCACGGCAATCTCGCGGTGTGGTGGAGTCCGCGATGGCGTCAGCCAGAGCCAGTAGTACATTGCAGCTCGGCGCGGGGTCCTCATCAAATCGCCAAGGGGTTTATGGCAGTGGTGTCGTGGTGAGCAAAGCTGGGGACATCATCACCAACGAGCATGTCATTCAAGGCTGCGCCAACGTGCGAATACAGCCCCAAGGCAATGCGGTACGCATCGTCGCAAAAGATGAAAAAAATGACCTGGCGCTGCTGCGTGTGGAGGGTATTCGCATTCCTTCCGTTCGCACGCGCACCGGACGTGGAATTCGTTTGGGTGATGAACTCGTGGCGGTGGGTTACCCACTGCGCGGTTTGATTTCTTCGGGGCCGACGGTGACCACCGGCATCGTCAATGCGCTCAGTGGCGTTAACAATGACACCTCGGCATTTCAAATGTCAGCTACCGTGCAGCCCGGCTCCAGTGGCGGGCCTATTGTGGACACCCACGGATTGCTGGTCGGAATCGTGCGGTCTCGGTTGCTGCCCAGCGGCCCCATCAGTCCACAAAACGTGAACTTCGGCATCAACCTGGCAACCGTTCAGTCTTTCCTGGACGCACACGGCGTGGACTATGAAAGTTCAGCCGTTGGCAACAAGCCCATGTCTGTCGGCGATGTGACAGCCCTGACACAACGCTCTACCGTTCAAGTGGAGTGTTATTGATCGGACTCCTTGAGTATCCTCACCAATCAACCGGTCACCCCATGCCCAATCGCACTGTATTTTTTGTCTCTGATGGCACCGGCATCACCGCCGAAACCTTTGGCAATTCCATCTTGGCGCAATTCGCCATCAAACCGCGCCATGTGCGAAGGCCCTTCATCGACAGCTTGGACAAGGCCCACCAGGTGATCGCAGAAATCAACCACAGCGCCGAGCTGGAGGGGAAAAAGCCCATCATCTTTGCCACCTTGGTCGACCCCGAAACGCTGAATTTGGTGAAAACCCAGTCCAAAGGCATGGTGCTCGACATGTTCAACACCTTCATCGAGCCCCTCGAGGCCGAGTTGGCGATGACGTCCAACCACCGCGTGGGCCGTTTCTCTGACATTTCCAAAAGCCAGGAATACACCGACCGCATCGAGGCCATCAACTTCTCGCTGGCCCACGACGATGGCCAATCGGCAAAAAACTTGGCCCTGGCCGATGTGATTTTGGTTGGCGTGAGCCGCAGCGGCAAAACGCCCACCTCGCTCTACCTGGCCATGCAACACGGGGTGAAAGCCGCCAACTACCCTTTGATTCCTGAAGACTTTGACCGTGACGCGATTCCGTCGTCACTGGCACCCTACAAAAAAAAATGCTTCGGCCTGACCATCGACCCCGAGCGCCTGAGCCAAATTCGCAACGAACGCCGCCCCAACAGCCGATACGCGGCCATTGAAAACTGCCGCGCCGAGGTCAAACAGGCTGAAGCAATGATGCGCCGGGAGAGCATCGCCTGGCTGTCTTCCACCCACAAGTCGATTGAAGAAATCGCCACCACCATCCTGCGCGACTTGCGGCCAGATCGGTTGATGTACTGACTCTGTTTGTCGTTGTGAGGTGACACACCCCGTGATCAAGGGGTACGAACTCGACGTTTTGTACCCCTGAATTCGGGGGGACCTGTCATCGCTAGCAGGAACTCCAGTTACGTTTGTCACTAGGATTCACATCCGTGTGTTGACGCCTCGCTCCGTTCAATAGTTCGGTTCTAAGGAGCCCTGTCATCAGAACGCAGGATCGCCATGGCACTGTTCGAAGCCAGCGCCCGCTCAACACATTTCGTTTGCTGGCATTCGTATTTCGATTGGTTTGAGCTTTGTTTCGCGATCTGCCACTCAGGCACGTCGTGCGGCACGCAACGCCATGCTGAGCTGTATTTTGGGACGCTGCCAGGTCAGCTTGAAGTCAACACAGGGTGGTCAGCGAACGTGATTAACAACAATATTAGAAACAAAGTGTTTCTGACTGCGGCAATCATCATGTCAAGCCTGAGTGGCGAAAGTGCATTCGCGCGGGCCAGTGAAACGTTCTCCCTGAGCAGCCCGTTCGGCGAACTGTGGGCCTGGGGCCTGCTGCTTGCAACGACACCCATATTGGGCCTGCTGGCGGTGTACGCCATTCGCCACTACTTGTTCACCCTGAGTCGCCTGTTCGGAGCCCAGCGCCATCCCTACGCCAGCGTCGTCAGCGCCAGTTGGCCACGCGTCACGGTGCTGGTGGCGGCCCACAACGAAGAAGCGGTGATTGCAGGTTGTTTGGAGAACTTGATGCGTGTGGACTATCCACGCGATCGTCTGGTGGTGATGCCGATGAACGACCGCTCCACCGACCGCACCCGCGAACTCATCGACGACATGGTGCAACGCCATCCCGGCCGCATACGACCCTTCCACCGCAGCAGTGGCAAACCCGGCAAGGCCGCCGCGCTGAAAGACGCCATGGCTTTGGTCGATACGGACTTCATCGTGGTGTTCGACGCCGACTACCTCCCTTCGCGTGGCCTGATTCGCCGCTTGATGGCGCCCTTCATCGACCCCGAGGTGGGTGCGGTCATGGGCCGTGTGGTTCCCAACAACGTGGGGGCCAACCTGCTCACTCGCCTTCTCGATTTGGAACGTGCGGGTGGCTACCAGGTCGATCAACAAGCGCGAATGAACTTGGGTTTGGTACCGCAATATGGTGGCACTGTTGGTGGCATCCGCGTATCGGCTTTGAATGCGGTAGGCGGTTGGCATGACGACGTGTTGGCCGAAGACACCGATCTCACCTACCGACTGTTGCTGGGAGGCTGGCGCACCGCCTACTCCAACCGCAGCGAGTGTTACGAGGAGGTGCCGCAAAGCTGGGCCGTGCGCGTGCGCCAGATCAAACGTTGGGCAAAAGGACACAACCAAGCCGCTGTTCGCCATGGCTGGAAACTGTGTTGGCACAAAAAACTCTCACGAGCTGAACGTTTGGATGGTTTGCTGCTGCTGGGGGTGTACCTGATGTCGCCGCTGCTGCTGCTGGGCTGGCTGCTCAGCGTGCTGCTGTACTTCACAGTGGCGCTGAACATCAGTGCGCCAGCGCTTTTGTTGTTGGCCTTCATGAGCCAAAGCGCGCTCGGCAATTTCGCTGCGTTTTTTGAGATCGGCGCAGCCGCCCATCTGGACCGATCGCGGCAACGTGTTCGTCTCGTGGCCTTCAACTGGCTCGGTTTTGTGGTGAGTTCTGTGGCCATCAGCCGTGCCGTGTTGGAACAAGCCGTTCTCGACCAGCTGCCAGGTCGAAATTTTCAATGGGACAAGACGGTGCGCTATCGCAAGGCCAACGTCCAGGCACATGGCCAGGTGCGTGCATGAGCTGGGCCTTGCTGTTCGTGCTGCTCGCAGCGATCGTTTTCCTGCCCATGGTGCCAGCGTTGCTGGAGTGGGCGCGCCCCACCGATGCCGAACCGCTGCACATTAATCGCCACGACGCGCTCGACCCGCCCTACTTGGCGACCTCGTTCGCGGCCAAGTTGGCCAAAGCCATATTGAATCAACGCCAACGGTTGGGGCCCTACGACTTGGCACTCGCGGCACCCTTCCCGTCACCGTGGCCGCTGAATGCCCGGGAGCAGCGCAAAGGCGGAAGCGGCCGCGCATGGCATGGCTCGGGAGATCTCGTCGCGCCGAACGGCATGCGGTTTCTGGCACCGGTAGCAGCCAAAGGCAAGCTGCAAACGGCAGTTGGCGCCACCTACCACTCGCTGTGGGCAGGCGCGTTGTTGACGCTGGCATCCGGCAGCAAAGTTTTGCGTTGGGCCCACGGCCACACCGTGCTGGTCGAAGACCATTGCCAATTGACCGGCCGCATCACGGCGTCACAACGCCTCATCGTCGCCGGAGAGTGCAAGTTCACCTTGCTGCATGCACCAGTGGTGCAATTCGGCAAGCTGGGCGCTGCGATCCCGGTGGCGCCCATGCTCGGCCGGCTCGGCCTTCCCGAAGAGGCACAGCCGGACGCAAGTGGCACCCGCGCGTTATGCAGCGAAGCATTGACGGTTGATGCCTACCGCTCCTGGTCCGTTGACCTGGTGTGCCGCCACGACCTGTCGCTCGGCGACGGCTGTCGGGCCGGAGGCAGCATCAAGGCACATGGGCATTTGAGCTTGGGCGATGGTTGCCAGGTTGTGGGTAACTTGGTGGCGGGTAAAACTTTGGTCCTGGGCGCAGGTTGTTGGGTCAACGGTTCGATCATCGCCGAAGGGACGGTGGTTTTGGGACCTGGTTGCATCGTCGGCTCACCACAGTCCCCGGCGACGGTCGCCGCGCCACACATTGAAGTGGCAGATGGCGTGGTAGTGCATGGCACCGTGTGGGCCGGCGTGGCAGGGGTCGTACTACCCACTGCCAACGCGCTGGCACGAGGTGACCGCGTCGATGTCATGCAGATGACACCCGCCCAGCCGCTGCCCGGCGTGCAAGCAGCATGAGCGGCCTGGGCCCATTCGCGCCAAAGTGGCGCGCGGCGGCAATGATCATCGTGGTGCTAGGCGCTGCACTGCTGTTGCGGTGGTTCAGCATGAGCAGCGAAACATCGGTTGGGTTGCCCACCCACCTCGCGCTGGTGGTGCCCGATGGATTGGCGCAGGACGATGATGTGCACGTCTCCGCTTGGCGTGATGCCGCGTCGGAAACCGGCTTCGCGCTCACCGTCGTGACCGCATCGCAACTGCTACAACCGGGGCGCGTCCCCCTCGAGGCAGCACTGGTACTCCCGGACAGTTTCCATCGCCAGATGAACGCGATGCTGATCGCCAATGTGCAGGACCGCGTGCGCCGAGGCGCTCGTTTGATGCTGATTTACGACGCAGGCTTGGAAAGCATCGACGGCACCTACTCGCCCGCAGGATCGCGGCTGTCCGAGCTGGCGGGTGTGCGGTATGCCCTGTATGGCCAACAGGGCGTGGGCATGCAAAGCGAACCGGTGGTGCACCTCGACCCTGGTGCCATGGAGGCGCTCGCATTGCCGCCTGGCAAGGTCGTGCACCACAAGTCCGGTCAGGTTTACAGCAGCGCCCGGTCGAGCTCGCCTCAGGCGGAGGAACTGTCACTCGCCACCTACTTTTACGGCCGCGTTCGTTACCCCGTGTTCTCCACCCAAGGCCAGTTCGAGGGTGAACGTTTGATGCACGGTGAGGACCAAGAGATGGTCGCCGGCCGGCACCGGGTCGGCCTCGGTGAAGTGCTGTTCGTCAACCTGCCTCTGACGTTCTTAAAGCTGCGCACCGATGGCTTGCTGCTGCACAGCTTTCTGCGCTATTTCGCGCAAGACATCGCGGAGCTACCGCAACTTGCGCCCATGCCCAAGGCACAGGGCGCCGTGATCATGAATTGGCACATCGACTCTGGTGCCGCCGTACCAGCGCTGGAGGCGCTTGACGCCATGGGCGCCTTTGAGCAAGGCCCCTATTCAACGCACCTTACGGCAGGTCCCGATGTGAACGTCACGGGCGACGGCGCTGGCATGGACCTACCCACCAACGCGACGATACGCCAGTGGGTCAGACGTTTTGCCGCCCGCGGCGATGAAGTCGGCAGCCATGGGGGTTGGATTCACAACGAATTCGGTCGCATGGTGGGAACCTGGCCGCGCGAGCGGTCAAGTCAGTTGATGGAAATGAACATCGCCGCCGTGGGAGAGGCCTCGGGTCGACCGGTTCGTGAGTACTCGGCGCCGGTCGGCAACCATCCACTGTGGGTCACCCGATGGTTGAGCGATCGCGGCATCAACAGCTATTACTTCACCGGCGACATCGGCATGCCGCCCACGCGCAGCTACCAAAGTGAGGCGCGCGGCCCGGCGAACATCTGGGCCTTTCCCGTGATGAGCTTCGGCGCCTTTGCAGCATTCGAAGAGGCCAAAGCCAAGGGCGTGCCGCAGGCTGATGTAGCCCAATGGTTGATCGATGTAGCCGACTTCTGCGCACGTCAGCGCACGGTTCGACTGGTCTACGCCCACCCGCCAGGCATCTTGGCCTATCCCGATGCTTTCAAGGCTTGGTTGGCGCACATGAGCACGCGCACGCGAGATGGAAGCCTGCGCTGGATGACGATGGCCCAATACGCCGACTTTGCGAACCGGCGTCAGGCGGTCCAGTGGGACATCGGCATGTTCACTGGCGCACAACCAACCCTCACTCGCCTGCAGGCCCGTCATACGGCGAACCTGGCGCAAATGAGCTGGTTGTTGCCCGCACGCCGTTTCGGCGAACCCCAGGTACGTCAAGGCGAGGCCGAGGTCGCTCGCGATGGCAACTACTGGCGCGTGACCGCCGTCCAGGGGCGGCAGTTGTCGCTGGACCTGCCCACCCTGTCCTCTACGCCAACGCCGCTGCCCCACACCTCAGTGCCCGCAGCGAACCCGGTCCCTCCAGCACCTTCCAGGGCATCACCATGAACCTGTCTACCGACGCGTCCCGCATGCAGGACAACCCTCAACCCATCCTCATTTCCGTGGGCACACGCCCCGAGATCATCAAGATGGCACCCGTTCATGCCGCACTGCAGCGCCGTGGCCTGCCTGTAGCCTGGGTGCACACCGGCCAGCACCGTGACATGGCCGATGGTTTGTATCGGTTTTTCGGTATCCAGCCCGAGCATGTTTTGCATCTGGAGCGACGCAACGCCAGCCTCGCTCACTTGAACAGCTTGCTGCTGGAAGGCCTGTCCGATCTGTACACACAGGTCAAGCCAGCAGCCGTGCTGGTGCATGGCGACACCACCAGCACCTTGGCGTCAGCGCAAGCCGCGTATTACCTCGACATTCCGATCGGCCACGTGGAAGCTGGGCTGCGCACCCACCAGAGCCGTGAGCCTTTTCCTGAGGAGAAGAACCGCGAAATCACCGCCCGCTTGGCGCGTTGGCATTTCGCGCCAACAGCTGGCGCTGCAGAAAATCTGAAGCGCGAAGGCATTGCCACTGACGCCATCTTTCAAGTGGGCAATACCGCCGTTGATGCCGCTTTGTTCGGATGCGCCCGGTTGGAGCAACAACTGGCCGATGGCCAAGTGGGTTGGCTGCCCCCTGAACTGGAACAGCTGGGGCCACGTCTCAAAAGGTGGCGCCTGATCACGGTCACCGCACACCGGCGGGAAAACTGGGGTGACGGCATTGCACAGATTGCACGCAGCGTGTCCCGGTTGTTGAACGACCACGCCGACCTGGCGGTGGTCTGGCCAGTTCACGCCAACCCTGCCGTGGCCGAAACCGTGCGCGAGGTGCTGGCCGCTCAACAGAACGCACTGGACGGGCGTTTGATTCTGTGCCCCCCTCTGGACTACCCGGCGCTGCTGTGGTGCCTCAAGCGCAGCCAACTGGTGCTCACCGACTCCGGCGGCATCCAAGAGGAAGGCGCAGCACTTTCAACCCCCGTGCTGGTACTGCGCGACACCACCGAGCGACCCGAACTCATCGCAGCGAGTGCGGGATTGCTGGTCGGCACCAATGAAGACCACATCGTGCACACCGTCCGCCAGTTGCTGGCCGACGAGGTGCGCCTTCACACCATGCGGCAGGCGGTGAATCCGTTTGGCGATGGCCTCACCTCGGCGCGCGTGGCCGATGTTTTGCAACATGACTTGGGACTTTGAATGAAAAGACAGACTCTTTGGTGGCTGACCGCAGCTACTCTGGCCTCGATACACCACAGCGCATCGGCTCAAGAGCGGGCACGCGGCACGCTCGAGCTGAACACCTCACGCGGCCACTTGACCGCCGGATTGCCAAGGGCCGAGGCCACCGGCTTGCGCGGTGTCTGGGCGTTTGCGGGCGGCGATGTACTGAACGCAGAAATCCTGGATGAACGCAAATTCGGCCAACATGGCGGCGTGGTGGCACTCGGTGGCAACAAAGTGCTCACGCCAGACTGGTCGCTGGGCGGCACGGTGGTGTTGGGACACGGCGGTGACGTCTGGGCGAAACGCCGCTTCGATGTCGAGTTGACCAAAGCGTGGACCAGCAAGCGCAACATCCTCACCCGTGTCGCCGGCTACCACGCCAGCTTTGACGGCAATCGCAGCGACAAAGGCTGGCGCCTGTCAGCCACCGCCTACCTGGATGCCCCCGTGGTCTTGGAAGCCGGCATCACATTCAATGTCAGTGAGCCCGGCAAGGTGCATTCCCGCATGCCGTTCGTGGCCGCCACGCTCGGACGCGAAGGGCAGCAGTACCTTGTCTTGCGCGCCAACCGGGGCAGCGAGGCCTATCAAGCCGTCGGCGCCGGCGCGCAGCTGGTGGACTTCAAGAGCGACAGCATCAGCCTGCGTTGGCAATACTGGTTGGCACCCAGTTATGGCCTGACGGTGCAGGGCGAGCGTTACCACAACCCGAACTACGACCGCACGACCTTCGGCGTGGGCGGGTTCGCGCAGTGGTGAGCGGTTCATGACCACCGCGCGACAAGCCGGTGTGCGCCCGCACCGCTCTGGGAAGAAACTCGCGCACCGCGCCATGCGCAGCCTACCGCTGCTGCTGGGCCGGGTGCTGGCGGGTGTCGCGCTGGCCGCGTTTTTCACGGTGGTGCTGGCGCGACTGCAACCTTGGATAGCGGTCACCTGGATGGAGCAGTTCGTCTGGTGGATGCAAGCACTGGACATCCCCTTACTCACCACGCTGGTCGCCACGGAGACGAACAGCCTGTGGCTGCTGCCGATTGCCCCCTTCGACCTGCCGCTGCGCGACATCAGTCCGTGGGCGCCGTGGGCACATGCCTTGGTCGCTGTCAGTCTGTGGTGGTTGGCAGGCTGGTTACCCGACGCAGCCCGTCCCGGGATGTTTCTAATGCGTTTCGCGATCTTGCTGCACGGCTGCGCCATTGCGTATTTTTTGATCTGGCCGGCCAGCTTTCCGCATTCCCTGTTCGAGCACACCGCCGGTGGTTTTCGTCAAATGTGGGCCTTGTTGCTGCTCACGCCGTGGATGCATCTGCTCATCTATTACCTCCTGCCGTTTCCGCTGTGGGGCCGTGTGGTGTTGACGACATCCACCTTGTTTTATCTGTTCATTCTGACCCCGCTGCTCTATGCAGCGCACGCCGCCTTGATTCATCGGTCGGGTCTGATCCTGATGCCCCTGCTCGAGCTGCTGTTTGGGGTGATGGTGGCCATCATCGGCGTGGTCGCGCTCTACGGCTGGGCCATGGGTTGGCCGCCCTTACCTCAAGAGGAAGCATGAAGTGGTCACGAACAAGCTGCTTTGCCTCACCGTGCTGCTGATCACCACCGCCAGTGGCGCCGCACTCGCGCCACCACCGATCGCAGAAAGCGGCTGTGAGACCGCTGTCCTCGTCGACGCAGAATTCCGCGATGCCGCCATCACCGCATTTGACCGTCTGGTGGTGCGCGCACCGGGGCAAGCAGCCCATGGTGCCATTCAGTCACACCACGCAGCCGGGCATCTGGACCCGCAAGGGCGGGCCTGGCACCAAGTGACGGCCTACGCCGCCAACCTGGCCATGCTGGGGGTGCTGCGAGTCTCCCCGCAATCGCTGCCGGTGGCCGCCGACTGGTTGCGTTGGCAAGCCAGGCACATGGATGTGCGTGGCCGCCTCGGTGGCGTGGTACTTGACCACTGGGTGCTCGCCGATGGCCTGGAAGAGACCGTCTGCCCCCCCGGCATGGCGCAGCGCTTGTGCGCGCAGGTTGACGCCTACGACAGCACCGCCGCCAGCACCTTGCTATTGGCCGACGCCTATGTGCGATTCGGCGGCGATGCTGCATTGCTGCGTGAACCGATGGTTCGCCTGGCGCTCGAATCGGCCGCCCTGGCCTTGGTGCAACTCACCGGCCCTTCAGGACTGACGCTGGCCAAACCCGACTACCCCGTGGTCTACACCATGGATACGGTTGAAGTGATGGCCGGTTGGCGGGCCTGGGCGCGCATCCAGCGCGATGTGTATGCACAACCAGAATCGGCGACCAACAGCTTGGGGCAGGCCGGACGAGCCGAGGCAGCTGCACTGGCCCGCCTGTGGGACAAGAACGCGTCGGCCTGGCGCGTCAGCTTGGACGCGGGGACACCGCAGTTCAACCGCTGGTACCCCGACACCGTCGCCCAAGCCTGGCCTTTGCTGTGGGGGCTGCGCAGCTTGCCACCGGAGCGTCTCAAAACAACCTGGCGCCATGCCATCGCCCATTGGCAAGGAAAACCCCCAGCTGACAGCAGCCGACACTGGGCCCATCACAACGCCGACAGCGAGGGCTTTTGGTGGCCCGCCGTGGCCGTGGCGTCTGCGTGCACTGGCGACTCTACTGCCGCACAAACCTGGATCGCCCGCGCCCGTCTGAGCTGGATGAATGGCGCGACGCCATTTGCTTGGCCATTTCAAGTGAGCGATTTGTTGTGGCTGCTGTGGATGGCCGAGCCCACGACATCCAACGCAACCAGTCCCCTGTTCAACCCTGCACTAAAACCATGACACCATGAACACAACACTGACCACTTCCAAAAAAACGCGCGCTTTGCGCTGGCACCAGATACTGCGCACATTCACAGTGTTGATGAGCCTGATGCTGGCCCTGCCCAACTGGGCGCAGGCAGCCCCGCCCCGCGACCGGCTGACCCTGCTGGTGCCCGATGGGGTCAACACCAGCAGCTGGGAAATTAAAGTCTGGACAGACACCGCGCTCGACGAGGGCATGCGTCTGGACCTCATTCGTGACAGTGCCTTTTTGGCCATGGGCAACAGTGCCGCATCCCAAATCGCCGGGCTCATCGTGCCCGACAGTGGGCACCAACAGGCCAGTGATGCCTTGGTGGCAGCCATCAAACAGTACGCTCAACTCGGCGGCAAGCTGATGCTGGTGTACGACGCAGGCGTGCTCGGCAGTAATGGGGCCTACCCCTTGGTGGGCAATTCCCGCTTCAGTGATTTGGTGGGCGTGCAGTATGTTCTTTGGAAAAATGGCCTCGGCGCTTCCAGCATGGTGGGGTTTGGTCCCGTGCTGGGCACGCCATCGCGCCTTAACTCGCTGGCATTCGCACCTGGAAAATACGCACCCTACTCATTGATCGCTGCCAAAGCGAGCAGCAGCAATGCGGCCTATGTGCCCGTCAGCGCACTGGACCCGGGTGGCTCGCAGATCATGCGCCAGGCCATGGTGGGGCGTGCCGCCCAACGGTTCGGGCACGGCTCGCGCAACGTATTGAACGAGCTGCTGCGGTGGGATCGCAGCGGATCCGCCGCCATCACTCTCACCGCACCGGAGTTCCTTCAGTACGCACCCAACCAACACAGCACCACCAACGCAGTAGCTGCGCTGCTGGCACAACCGTCCGTTGTGTCGGCCGATCAAATCGCTGCGCGAATCGGGAGTGACCTGGAAACGATCACCGAACAATCCGCTGTCGCCAGCGACTCGTCCCTGCAAGCCATCAACGGTTACGGCTACGGCGCGCTGGGCTACTACAGCTATGTGACCACAGGCTCATTCCCTGGAACCGTCTACCTCTCTTCTCCCGACCATGGCTTGGTTGCGGGAACGAGAAACACGGGCTCGGGTCAGCTGCTTTTCGTGAATTTGCCGCTGGGCTATTTCAAAGCCATCGGCAGCGACTCCGCCCCCCTGCATGGTTTTTTAAGTCACTTCGCACGCGACGTGGTGGGCGTCGCCACGCAGTCTGTGCAGCCTAAGGGCATCGGCGGGATGGTTTTTAACTGGCACGTCGATGATGGCGATGACTTGACGGTGGACACCAAGTACCTGCTCGACAAAACCAAGGTCTTGGAACATGGCCCATTCTCCATGCACTTCACAGCCGGGCCGGACGTCATCAAATTCGGTGACAAGAAAGGCATGAACCTGAACGGTAATCCAAAGGCTCGCGACCTCGTCAACGAGATTGCCGGACAAAAGCCTGATGGCAAACCCGACAAAAAATCAAAAATGGCTGACCATGCCATTGGTTCCCACGGCGGCTGGATACACGACTACTGGGGAGCCACGGCCAATGAAACCAATTCACCAGACCTCACATCGCTGCTGTCGCAAAACTTTGACGCCATCGAAAAAACCACGGGCCGAAAAATCACGGAGTACTCCTCACCGCAGGGCAATACGCCGCTGTGGGCTGTGAAATGGCTGGAACAACGTGGGGTGATCGGGATGTACCTCGTTGCGGACGGCGGCACAGGGACCGTGCGTTCTTGGCGTGACGGCAACCGAATCGCAGGAGACGCACTCTGGACGTTTCCCGTGTTGGCGCAGGGAAAGTACGCCACCTTCGAAGAGTTCGAGGAGTTTGGAGTCTCCGACACGGTGACAGGCCAATGGCTGGTGGACTTGCAAAGTTTTGTGGTGAATCAACGCACCAACCGCATGTTCTACAACCATCCTCCCGGTGCAGTGGGTCACCTGAAAGTAGTGAACGCCATGCTTGACCGTGCCAAAAAACTGCAAAAGGCCAAGACCTTCGAGTGGTACACGATGACGCAGTTGGCGGAGTTTTCGGCGCGTCGCATCAAAACCTCGTGGGGCACCACCAGAGCAGGCAGTCTCACCACGTTCACCGCAACCAATCCGACCTCATTGCAAGACATCACCTGGCTGTTGCCGCGCAGCTCCTACGGCAAGCCCAGCGTGGTGTCCGGCGATGCCAACGTGACATCGGACAGCGTTTATTGGTTGGTCAAAGCAGGTGCGGGACAGACCTTGCGATTCACGGCCAACGCCTTGTAACCCGCCCTACGGCACCGCGCGCCCGCAGCTCACAGCCGCTGGCGCGCTGACTCATAGAGGCATATCGCCGCAGCAGCCCCGACGTTCAACGACTCCTCGCCACCCGGCTGGGGAATCGTCAGGGCCAGCTGACAGGCTTTGAGCAATTCTGCGCTCATGCCCTGCCCCTCATGGCCAAACACCCAGGCACAAGGCCATGGCAAGGCGGTGGCATGCAGGGCCTTTGCCCCGTGCGAGCTGGTGCCCAAAAGGGGCAACTGCAGTGCAGCCAAGTCAGACACCAAAGCACCTTCCACCAAATGCAATGCAAAGTGGGCCCCCATGCCCGATCGAAGCACTTTGGGGGACCACAGGGCAGCGGAGCCCTTCAAGGCCACCACTTGCCTGAAACCAAAGGCTGCCGCGCTGCGCAGCACCGTGCCGACATTGCCCGCGTCCTGCAAGCGATCCAGCACCACAGTGGCAACGCCGGTTTGAAGGGCCGCATTGTTTTGCCAATGCAGGATAAAGAGCAAAGGCGGCGGCGTTTCCAAGGCGCTCAATCCCTTCATCAACTCGACCGACACGATGGACACGGTGTCTGCCTGCATGGCCAGGGCCTGCAAGTCAGCGCTTTGCCAGGCATCTTCCGTGAGCACCACCTGCTGCGGCCGACCACCACGCTGCAACAAGGCTCTGCCGAGGTGGTCCCCCTCCAGCACCACCTCGCCGGTTTTGCGGTACGCAGCAGGGTCACTGATGCGCTTGCGCAGCCGAACCAGCAGCGGATTGTCTTTGGATTGAATGGCTTTGACCGTGGCCATGTCACCGTTCCGTCAGGTCTTCGCAGGCTGCACGCACTGGCGCAAACGACAGCCGGTGCAACTCACAGGCACCGTGGGTTTGTAGCGCCGCCAGGTGGGTGGGCGTGGGATAGCCCTTGTGTCCGTCAAAGCCATAGGCGGGGTACCGCGCGTGCATATCCATACAAAGCCGGTCGCGGTGCACCTTGGCCAGGATGGAGGCCGCCGAGATGGCCTTGATCTTGGAGTCGCCTTTGACGATGGCCTCACACGGCATTTTCAGCACCGGCAAACGGTTACCGTCCACCAGCACCTTGTGCGGCTTCAAGCGCAAGCCCTCGACCGCACGGCGCATGGCCAAAAGTGTGGCTTGAAGAATGTTCAGTTCGTCGATTTCCTGCACGGTGGCCTCGGCAATACTGCAGCACAGAGCATGGGCGCGAATTTCGTCGAAGAGTTTTTCGCGGCGCAGCGCAGTGAGTTTTTTGGAGTCGGCAAGGCCTTTGATGGGACGTAAATCGTCCAAGATCACGGCGGCGGCCACCACAGGGCCCGCCAAGGGGCCACGCCCGGCTTCATCCACCCCAGCGATCAAACCAGGCGCGTCGAAGCTGAAGGCCAGTTGGTCAGCGAGCCAGAATTTTTTCGATGGCATGGGTGGCGGCCTCAGCGGTATTGCGGCGCAGATCGTGGTGCAGTTGAACTAAACGCTGCTGCAGGCGGGCCGCGCGTGGTGTGTCGGTCAACCAGGCCAACGTCGCCTGCGCCAACCTCTCTGGTGATGCATCGTCTTGCAACAACTCGGGCACCGCCATGTCTTGCAGCAGGATGTTGGGCAAACCCACCCAGGGCTGCAGTTGTTTGCGGCGCATCAAACGCGCCGACAGCGGGTGCATGTTGTAGGCGATGACCATGGGACGTTTGAACAGAGCCGCCTCCAAGGTGGCCGTGCCGCTGGCAATCAAGGTGACATCGCAGGCAGCCAGTGCGGTGTGTGACTGTCCGTCCAGCAACTGCACAGGCACAGTGGGTGCATGCGCGGCCAGCGCAGCTTCAATCCCGGGCCGTCTACCAGGGGCCATGGGCAAAACAAAACGCAGCGCCGGGTTGTGCTGGTGCATCAGGGCCATCGCAGCCGCAAAACGCGGTGCGATGTAGCGAATTTCAGAGCTGCGGCTGCCCGGCAAAATGGCGATGACGGTGTCGGCCTGGCTCAAACCCAGGGCGCTTCGACTTTGCGCACGCGGCACGTCGAAGGGGATGGCGTCGGCCAGTGGGTGCCCCACATAGGCCGCAGGAATGCCTTGTTTTTCGTAAATGGCGGGCTCGAAGGGAAACACGCAGAGCATGAGGTCGACCGCTTGACCGATGGTGTGAATGCGCTCGGGCCGCCAGGCCCAAATCGAGGGACTGACAAAGTGCACCGTCTTGATACCCTGCGATTTGAGCCTGGCCTCCAAGCCCAAATTGAAATCGGGTGCGTCCACACCAATGAAAACATCGGGTCGCGTCTGCAGCAGGCGTGCTCCCAAGGCGCGGCGCATGCGCCAAATTCCAAAGACGCGGCTGAAAACTTCCAGGCTGTAACCGTGCACTGAGAGAGTGTCGTGCGGCCACCAGGCATCAAACCCCTGAGCCTGCATGCGAGGCCCACCAATGCCGAAAGACTTGAGCTCCGGCCATCTTGACCGAAGCCCCGCCAACAACATACCGGACAGCAAATCGCCAGAGGCTTCGCCTGCCACCATCGCAAGCTGAGGCGATGTTTGGCTCATTGAATTTCAGCGCGCAATACCGCGCGTGGCTTGGGCCAAAAAGGCAGTCATCAGCTCGACATCTTCACGCGACTCCGGTGAGGACGTGGCAAGTGCTGCGATCTCCTGTGTCGCCTGCGCCAAGGTTTTGCTTTGCCTGTAGAGCAATTTGTGCATTTGTTTCACCACCGCAATGCGCTCAGCGGTGAAGCCGCGGCGCCGCAGACCCACCACGTTGAAGCCATGTACAGCCAGCGGGTTGCCGTCGACCGTCATGAAAGGTGGGACGTCTTGTGTCACGGCGCTGGCAAACCCAGCCATGGCGTGGGCGCCGATCTTCACGAACTGGTGAATGCCGGTGAGGCCTCCGATGAACACCCAGTCTGCCAAATGCACATGGCCCGCCAGGGTGGCGTTATTGGCCAGGATGATGTGGTCACCCAGCTGGCAATCATGGGCGATGTGCACATAGGCCATGATCCAGTTGTCGTTGCCAATGCGAGTGGCCCCACCGTCTTGTACCGTGCCCGTATTGAAGGTACAAAACTCTCGGATGGTGTTGCGGTCGCCGATGATCAGCTCGGTCGGCTCACCAGCGTACTTCATGTCCTGCGGTGAGGCACCGATAGAGCTGAACTGAAAAATTTGGTTATCGCGGCCAATGCGGGTATGCCCCTCAATCACGCAATGTGGGCCGATGCGGCTGCCAGCCCCAATCGAGACGTCGGGCCCGATCAAGGTGTAGGCGCCGACGCTGACGTCGTCCGCCAACTGCGCCTGACTCGACACCAAAGCGGTCGGATGAATATGGGCCATGTGCTGCCGGCCCCGTCAAGCAACCTTGCGCATGGTGCACATCAGTTCAGCTTCAACAGCCAACTCGCCATTGACCGTACCGCGGCCTTTGAACTTCCAAATGCCAGCCTTCATGCGGTCGATCGCAACGTCAAAAATAAGCTGGTCACCGGGTTCCACCACACGTTTAAAACGCACCCCGTCAGCACCGGCGAAGTAGTAGACCGTCTTGCCGTCGGACTCCACTTCCAGCGTCACGCTGGTCAGCAAAGCGGCGCATTGAGCCAAGGCTTCCAACATCAGCACCCCGGGCATGACGGGACGAATGGGGAAATGCCCCTGGAAGAAGGGTTCGTTGATGCTGACGTTTTTCAACGCCTTGATCGATTTTCCTTTTTCAACTTCGAGAACCCGATCCACCAAAAGAAAAGGATAACGATGCGGCAGTTTGGTCAGGATTTCGTGAATGTCCATCATGGTGTGTTCTTCTTTGGCGCCGTCGGCATGGAGTTGTTTGGCGTTGATTCGAGTTTTTTTTCTAGCGCGATCAGGCGCGAGCGCATGCGGTGCAGTTGGCGCAAAGTGGCCGCATTTTTTTCCCAGGCCGCATTGTCGTCGAAGGGGAAGCTTCCGCTGTACACGCCAGGCTCGGAAATGGATCGTGTCACCACGGTGGCCACCGAGACATGAACATGGTCAGCAATATTCAGGTGACCGATGATGTTGGCCGCTCCGGCGATGGTGCAGTGTTTGCCGATCACGGTGCTGCCAGCGATCCCTGTGCAACCAGCGATGGCCGTGTGGGCACCAATGCGCACGTTGTGGGCGATCTGGATCAGGTTGTCCAACTTGACGCCATCTTCAATGACAGTGTCTTGCAAAGCGCCTCGATCGATACAGGTGTTGGCGCCGATCTCCACATCGTCACCGATGCGAACTGCGCCGAGTTGTTCTATTTTTTCCCATTCGCCTTGTCTCGGCGCAAAGCCAAAACCATCCGCGCCTATCACCACGCCAGAGTGCACCACACCACGCTGACCGATGACGCAACCAGAACCAAACACCACATGGGCCGCCAGTCGGGTGTACGCACCCAAGGCTGCAGCCTCGCCAATGTGGCATTGCGGACCAATGACAACGTGATCGGCGATCGATGCCCTGGCTTCAACCACAGCCAAAGGTCCGATGTGCACGCCCGCTCCAAGTGTCGCGGTCGGATGCACGACAGCACTGGGATGAACGCCTGGCGTTACAGGTGGGCGTAAACGTTTGACCCACCATTGGGTCAAGCGAGCAAAGTAGAGGTAGGGATCGGCGGTGATGAGCGTGGCGCCACGGGCCAGCGCTTGCTCACGCGATGCGGGGGCCACGATGACGCAGGCAGCCTCTGAGCTTGCAAGCTGCGCGTTGTACTTCGGGTTGGCGAGAAAACTCAGCGTTTGCCGGGTGGCGCCCTGCAAGGGGCCGATGGCGTCTATGGATTGCTCTGGATCGCCGAAGAGTTCACCCCCCAGGTCGCCCACAACATCGCCGAGGCGAACAGGGTTCAAGGGTGTGCGAAACCCATTCACCGTTTCACTTGCCGACTTGGGCGTTCAAAGCCTTGATCACCTTTTCCGTGATGTCTATTCGCTGGCTCGCAAAAACAACACCGTCTTGATTCAAGATCAAGTCGTATTTTTCTGACTCTTGAATCTGTTTAACGACCTTTGCTGCGCGGTCGTACAGGATCGCTACTTCCTCTTGCTGACGCTGCGCAATGTCTTCCTGAAATGCCCGGCGCTTTTGTTGGTATTCACGGTCTTGCTGAACCAACTCGCGTTGACGACGCGCACGCTCCAAATCGGACAGTGTCGGAGACTCCTTCTCCAACCTCTCTTCGGCCGCCTTGAGCTTGACATCCAGCTCTTTGAGTTCTTTATCGCGTCTGGCAGCCTCCGCCTTCAACTTCGCGTCCGCCGCTTTAAACAGAGTCGCCTCACTGATCATTCGATCACGGTTGACGTAACCAATCTTGAGTTCTTGCGCTTGCGCACCGACTGATGCCAAGGCCAGCAGCAAGCTGGCACTCAAGAGTTTGATGTAGCTGGTATTCATTAGAACGCGGTCCCGATCTGGAATTGAAGACGTTGGATTCTATCCGTTGGTTCTTTCTTGATGGGAACGCCGTAGCTCAGCTTAAGGGGTCCCACAGGAGACACCCAGCTCAAACCCAAACCCACCGAGTAACGCAATGTTCCCAAGTCGACACTTTGTTTTTCACCCCAGACATTGCCGGCGTCCGCGTAGGCGAACCAACGCAGCGTACGGTCGTTGCCGGTTCCTCCCAATGGCAGGTAGAGCTCAGCATTCATGTTGAGGCGCCGCGTCCCGCCGATGTAGGCGCCAGTGACATCCACCGGCCCCAACGATCCTTGGTCAAACCCGCGCACGGTCCCCAGACCACCGCCATAGAAATTCTTGAACACGGGATAGGGCCGGGTTCCAAGTGCTTTGCCCCAACCAACTTCGGTATTGAGCGCCAAGGTGTAACGAGTGGACAAAGGAAAATACTGCTGTACTTGGCCATTGAAACGCCAATAACGCGCGTCGCCAAAAGCCGACCAATCCAGGTTGGTTCTCAAGTAGCGCCCCGTTGTCGGCACCAGCGCGCTGTCCCGCCCATCCCGTGTCCAACCAACAGTCAGTGGGAAGGAGGTGCTGGTCCGACCATACTGCTCGCGGTAGAGCAAATAGCTGTTGGGCAGCGCACGTTCGCCCTTGATGGTGGTTTGCTCCCCGCCGATACCAAAGAAAACGGTATCCAATTCTGTGAATGGCACGCCAAAACGAATCGATGCGCCAGGGGTGATCAATTGGTAGTCTTCACCTTGGCTGTTCAAGGGTTTGTTGGTCCGGTAGTACACATCAAAAGCACGCGATACACCGTCAATCGTGAAATAGGGGTTGATCGAGCTCAGTACCAGGGTGCGCTGCGACTTGCTGGTGTTCAAGTCAATACCCAGGTAGTTGCCTGAGCCAAACACATTCTCTTGTTTGACGGACGCGGTGAGTGACAGTTTGTCCGCACTGGAGAAACCAACACCCAGCAACAAGTTGCCTGTAGGTTTCTCGACCACGGTCACCGTCAGATCGACCTGATCTGGGGCCCCAGGGACTTCATTAGTTTCAATGCTGACTTGACTGAAATACCCCAAACGGTCGACACGGTCTCGCGACAACTTGATCTTTTGGCCGTCGTACCAAGCGGATTCAAACTGCCGGAACTCGCGCCTGATGACCTCATCGCGGGATCGGCTGTTGCCGGAGACATTGACACGTCTCACGTAGATGCGTTTTGCAGGTTCGGCCACCAAGTTGATGACCACTTGTCCAGTGGCTCGATCAATTTCCGGGCGAGCCTCCACCCGAGCAAAGGCGTAACCAAACACCGCATACTGGTCGGAGAAAGCTCTGGTGGTATCGGCAACGCTGCTTGCACGGTAGGGCTGGCCGGGCTTGATCGTGACAAGTGATTTGAACTCGTCTTCTTTGCCGAGAAAATCGCCCTCGAGCTTGACAGCGGTCACCGTGTAGAGCTGCCCTTCATTGGCCGTCAGCGTCACGGTGATGGTTTGTTTGTCGGCAGAGATAGCGACTTGCGTTGAGACAACATCGAACTCCAGGTAACCACGGTTGAGGTAGTAGGCACGCAATGTTTCGATGTCTGCATTGAGTTTGGAACGCGAATAGCGGTCCGCTTTGGTGTACCAGTTGAGCCAGCCACCATCATTCAAGTCCAACAAACCTTTGAGCGTGCTTTCGGAAAAAACCCGATTGCCGGCGATACGAATCTCGCGGATGCGGGCTGGCGCACCTTCGGTGATGGTGAAATTCACATTGACACGGTTACGCTCCAGTGGAGTGACGGTGGTGACCACCTCCGCACCGTACAAACTCCGGCTCAGGTACTGGCGCTTGAGTTCTTGTTCGGCACGGTCTGCCAGACTTCGGTCGAAAGGCTGCCCCTCGCCAATACCGTTGTCGCGCAAGGATTTGATCAATACCTCCTTGTCGAACTCCTTCAAGCCCGAGAACTCGATGCCAGAGATCACCGGACGCTCTTCGACAATGACAATGACCACCCCTTTGTCAATGTCGATGCGCACATCTTTGAACAAACCGGTGGCAAACAAAGCCCGCAGGCCCGCAGCACCCTTCTCGTCGTTGTAGGTATCACCGACACGAAACGGCAAGGATGCGAAAACGGTACCCGCATCGGTACGCTGCAATCCCTCGACACGAATGTCGCGCAAGGTGAAAGGCTCCACCGCCCAAGCACTGCCACAGAACAAAACAGCAGCCAGGGCCGCGCCAAGCAGCGTTGGTCGCAAAGGATTCAAAGAAAAATTAGGCATGAGTGGCGGTGGCGCCAGGAAGGCGCAGGGCAAATAAAGGGTTCAATGCATGCCCATGAGGCGCGCAACGTCGTTGTAAATGGCAAGCGACATCATCATGAGCATGATGGCCACACCGCCACGCTGCAGCCGATCCAGCCACGCGTCGGAGACCGGGCGTCCTGTCACTGCCTCGAAAAGATAATACATCAGGTGTCCCCCATCCAGCATCGGCAGGGGCAGCAGGTTCAGTACCCCGAGGCCAATGCTGACCACGGCCAAGAAGCCGAGGTAGTAAGCCAAACCAGCTTGCGCAGACTGCCCGGCGTAGTCTGCAATCGTGATGGGGCCGGAGAGGTTCTTCAGCGATGCCTCACCAATCAGCATCTTGCCGAAAGTCTTCAAGGTGACCCAAGACATTTCCCAGGTTCGAGAGACAGCCAGCGCGAAACCCTCCCACGGGCCCTTGCGCACTTCCACCATTTCCGCGGCCGTACCAATGGCCGCTTCGATCCGGCCTATGGTCAACTCGCCCTCACGAACCACCGCTGGGGTGACCACCACCTCTTGGCTTTGACCGGCACGTTCGATGCGCCAACGCATTGCAAGCGGTTCGGCGACGCTGGCGCCACCGGCTGATGCGCCGAGGTTGACACTGGCACGAATGCGGTGCTGGAGTTGGGCCGCGTCCCGGATCGGCACATCGTCAACGCTGAGCACGCGATCGCCCGCGTTCAGGCCCGCCTTGGCAGCCGGGCCACCGGTGACCACCTTTGCCAATACAGGCTCGCGCAGGGGCGCTCCCACCCCGATGCGACGCATCACCGCCACGTTGACTTCGGTGCTTCCTAGACTTTGCAGATTCAGCACCGCTTCTCGTGATCCATGTCCATGTGCATCCGTGACTTGCAGCGTCAGCGGCTCGCCGCGCATGACAGCCTGGGTGATTTCCCAACGCAGATCGGTCATGGCGTCAATCTCTCGCCAGTTTGTACCGTCTGCAGAGGTGGACTGAACCCAGTCCCCGGTACGCAATCCGGCTTGCTCCGCCAAACTTCCGGCCGCCGGCGTGGCCAGGAGGGCTTTGGGCTCGTTCACCCCCATCCAGTGCACCGCTGCGTAAAGCAGCACCGCAAGCAGCAAATTGGCCACAGGGCCGGCGGCCACAATGGCGGCACGCTGCCTCAAGGGTTTGCGGTTGAAGGCCATGTGCAGTTGATGGTTCGGTACACCGCCTTCACGCTCATCAAGCATGCGCACATAACCGCCCAAGGGGATGGCCGAGATCACAAACTCGGTCCCCTCGGGATGGGCCTGCCTGCGCCACACCACAGGTCCGAATCCCACAGAAAAACGCAGCACTTTGACACCGCACGCACGCGCCACGCGGTAGTGACCATACTCGTGGATGACGATCAAGATGCCCAGCGTCAGAACGAAAAAGAACAAAGTGCTCATGGAGAATGCTCAATCGTTAGTGTGGGCGCAGACCTGCGATCAGCGCCCTGGCCAGGACGCGGGCCCGATTGTCCAAGGCCAGCAGATCTTCGATCGAAGCCGAATCTTGTGTACTCACCGACACCTTGGCCAAGGTGTCGGCATTGACTGCATGAATTTGATCGAACCGCAGCCCATGGTTCAAGAACGCGTCCACGGCTTCTTCGTTGGCGGCGTTGAGCACGGCGGTTGTGCCGCCAACAGACCGCAGCGCCTGCCAGGCCAAGGGCAAGCCGGGGTAGCGCTGGGTGTCGGGGGGGGAGAAATTCATCTGGCTTGCGACAGAAAAATTCAACGCCTGGGCACCGCATTCAATGCGCTCGGGGTAGGCCAAACCGAAAGCAATCGGGCCTCGCATGTCGGGCGTCCCCAGTTGCGCCAGCACAGACTGGTCTCGACAAACCACCATGGAATGCACCACGCTTTGCGGATGGATGACCACCTGGATTTGCTCTGGCGTCAGATCGAACAGCCAACGCGCTTCGATCACCTCCAAAGCCTTGTTCATCATGGTGGCCGAATCGACCGATATTTTTCTACCCATGACCCAGTTAGGGTGCGCACAGGCCTGCTCGGGCGTCACGTCGCTCAAAGTGGTTGGATCACGATCACGAAACGGCCCACCCGATGCGGTGAGCACGATGTGTTGAATCCGGTCCGGCCAGCTACATCGGTCTTCGGGCAAACACTGAAAAATCGCGGAATGCTCGCTGTCGATCGGAATGAGTTCAGCGCCGCCCTCCTTCACCGCCTGCATGAAAAGAGCCCCGCCGACCACCAACGCTTCTTTGTTGGCAAGCAACAAACGTTTGCCCGACCTTGCAGCGGCCAGACAAGCCGGCAGTCCCGCAGCACCTACTACCGCGGCCATCACCGTGGTGACTTCTGGGTGTGCTGCGAGATCGCTCAGGGCCTGTGCGCCATCCAGCACTTCGGTGGGAATGTGGTTGGCGCGAAGCTGGCCCCGCAAGAGGCGTGCTTGCGAAGCGTCACCCAGGGCAGCAAAACGCGGTCTGTACTGCTGACACAACTTGAACAACTCGTCGATTTGCCGGTGCGCGGTGAGGGCGAAAATTTCAAACCGATCGGGATGGCGTGCAGCCACATCCAGCGTGCTTTTACCGATAGAGCCCGTCGCACCCAAGATGCACAAGCGTTGTAGTTTTGGGCTTGTCATGGAAACAACTGATGGATGGCCACGGCCAAAGGAAAGACGGGGATCAAGGCGTCAATGCGGTCCAGAACACCCCCGTGGCCAGGCAAGAGCTGGCTGCTGTCTTTGGCGCCTGCACAACGTTTGACCAACGACTCCACGAGGTCGCCCACCACACTCATTGCACACAGCAACAACACGGCAAGCACCAAACCCAGCAACCCTGCGCCACGGAAAACGATGGAAAAAATACTCGGGGAATCCACCACGAATTGGCTGTCCAGCCACAACCAAAATGCCGCCAACAGCAACACCCCAAGGACACCGCTGTAAACACCCGCCCACGACTTGCCCGGGCTGATGGACGGCGCGAGTTTCCGACGCCCAAATTGGCGTCCGCCAAAGTAGGCAGCTACATCAGCCATCCAAACCAAACACAACACCGAGAGCAAGAAATTCAAACCGAGTGACTTGGCGCCCATCATGGCCAACCAAGCCAGACCCAAGGCCAGCAAACCGCCCAGCAAACGCAGACCGGACGGCCATCTTGGCCACTGCTTGACGCCCCCGTAGAGCGTGAAAGCACCACCTGCGACCCACAACATGGCGGCGATGGACCACAGCGCATCGGGGACGTGGGCCGCCCAGCCCGACCACCAGACCCACAGCCCTGCCACAGCCAATGCGCCACCCATGAGCAAAGCGAGCCTTGGTGCCAAGCCGTTGAGTCGACCCCACTCCCAACCTGCCGCACCGATCATCAGCAAACTCAGGAGCGCAAACGGCCAGGTGAGCGAGGAAAAAACGGCGGGTAACAAGACAGCAAGCAGGACCAATGCAGTGATGATTCGTTGGCGCAGCATGGTCACGCGGTCGCAGACACGTTCGTAATCGGTGGGCTGTCTTTGAGCAGTCCGAATCGGCGGTCACGCCGCGCAAAATCCATCAAAGCCGCATCGAGCTCGGCCTCGCCAAACTCGGGCCACAGGCAGTCGGTAAACACCAGTTCGGCATAGGCTGCCTGCCACAGCAAAAAATTGCTGATGCGCTTTTCGCCACCGGTGCGAATGATGAGATCAGGATCGGGGGCGTAACTCAGGGCCATGTATCGCGACAAGCGCGCCTCAGTCAAGTCTTGCGGTGCAACGCCGTCCAGCATGGCGCGTTTGCAGGCTTGCACCATATCCCAGCGGCCACCATAGTTGAAGGCCACCGACAAGGTGATACGCGTGTTGTGTTCGGTAGTGCTCTCGACTTCTTCCCAGACCTTGCGCAGCTTTTCAGGAACCGCGTCGCGGTCGCCAATGATGCGAATACGCACCCCTTGTGTGGCCAGCCTGGCCAGGTACTTGGTCACCCCTATCATGACCAAACCCATCAGCCCAGACACCTCGTCAGACGGGCGTTTCCAATTCTCTGACGAGAAAGCGAACACAGTCAGGTAGTCCACGCCACGGTCAGCGCAAGCCAGAACCATCTTGACCAGCGCGTCAACCCCATATTTGTGGCCAAAGTAACGCGGCATGAAACGGCGTTTCGCCCAGCGGCCGTTGCCGTCCATCACGATGCCAATATGGCGTGGCCGCGCGGGCACGGCATTGGATGGTTTGGCAGACATGTTGACGGACAAAGGTACAGCAGACAGGGTCTGAAAACGCGTTGAGGTGTCCGTGAAAGCCAGCGGCAAAACGCAGTACTAGACGGCCAACACTTCGGCTTCTTTGGCAGCCACCAAACGATCCACCTCGGCAATGTAGCGGTCGGTCAGCTTCTGCGAGTCTTCTAGGGAGCGACGTTCATCATCCTCAGAGATCAATTTTTCCTTGAGCATTTTTTTGGCCTGCTCGTTGGCGTCGCGGCGCAGGTTACGAATGGCGATACGCGCATCTTCACCGGCGTTGCGAACCACCTTGGTCAAGTCTTTGCGGCGTTCTTCCGTCAAAGCGGGCATGGGCACGCGGATCAAATCGCCCTGTGACGCAGGGTTCAGGCCCAGATCGCTTTCACGAATGGCCTTCTCAATTTTGGCACCCATGCCTTTTTCCCAAGGCTGAACACTGATCGTGCGGGCGTCGAGCAAGGTCACATTGGCGACTTGGCCGATGGGCACCATGGAGCCGTAGTAGTCCACGTTGACCTGGTCCAAGATGCCCGGGTGTGCACGGCCGGTGCGAATCTTTTGCAGATCATTCTTCAGGGCTTCAATCGAGCGGCCCATTTTTTGTTCTGTGTTTTTTTGAATTTCAGCGGTGGTCATGGCATTTCCTGTGACGGGCTGGTTCAGACGTGAACGAGGGTGCCCTCGTCCTCACCCAGCACCACACGTTTGAGCGCACCGGGCTTAAAAATACTGAAGACTTTGATCGGAAGTTTTTGATCGCGGCACAGCGCAAACGCGGTGGCATCGAGCACCTGCAGGTTTTTGGCGATGGCTTCGTCAAAACTGATCGTGGTGTAGCGTGTGGCAGTGGGATCCTTCTTGGGGTCAGCGGTGTAAACACCATCAACCTTGGTGGCCTTGAGGACCACTTCCGCACCGATCTCTGCACCGCGCAAGGCGGCCGCTGTGTCGGTGGTGAAGAACGGATTGCCAGTGCCAGCCGCGAAGATGACGATCTTGCCCTCTTCCAGGTATTGCAGCGCTTTGGGGCGCACATAGGGCTCGACGACCTGTTCAATCGCAATGGCCGACATCACCCGGGCCGTCATGCCTTCTTGGCGCATGGTGTCGGCCAAGGCCAGTGCATTCATCACGGTGGCCAACATACCCATGTAGTCGGCGGTGGCGCGGTCCATGCCGACTGAGCCACCCGCGACGCCGCGGAAAATATTGCCGCCACCGATGACCACTGCGACCTCGCAGCCCAATTGCGTCACCTCTTGCACCTCGCGCACCATGCGAACAATGGTGGCCCGGTTGATGCCATAGGCATCGTCGCCCATCAGCGCTTCACCAGACAACTTCAGAAGTATTCGCTTGTATGCAGGCATGCGGGGCGCACTTTCTTCAATGGATGATGAGGGAGAAGTCTAACGTGGTGGCGGCTCGTTGAAACCCCGCGACCCGCCACCTGTCTGTCAAAAAGGAAAGATCAACCGCCCTTGGCCGCAGCCACTTGCGCGGCGACCTCGGCTGCGAAGTCGTCCACCTTCTTCTCAATGCCCTCGCCCACCACGTAGAGCGTGAAGCCCTTGACGGTGGTGCTGGCTGCTTTGAGCATTTGTTCGACCGTTTGTTTGTCGTTCTTGACAAAGGTTTGGTTGAAGAGGCTGACTTCCTTGAGGTACTTTTGCACCGAGCCTTCAATGCGCTTGGCCACAATTTCAGCGGACTGAACCGTCTTGCCAGCCGCTTGGGCTTCTTTGGCATCTTCGGCGGCTTTGCCAGCCGCAACGGCGCGCTCTTTTTCGATCAAGTCGGCGGGCACGTCGCTTGAAGACAGAGAAACCGGCTTCATCGCGGCGACATGCATGGCGACATCCTTGGCGGCCACATCGTCGCCATCAAATTCCACCACCACGCCAATTCGGGTGCCGTGCAGGTAGTTGGCCAGCTTGCTGCCACCACCAAAACGCTTGAAGCGGCGAATGGACATGTTCTCGCCAATTTTTCCGATCAAACCTTTGCGCACGTCTTCCAAGGTGGGGCCAAAACCGTCTTGGCTGTAGTGCAAGGCAGACAGCGCGGCGACATCAGCCGGATTGCTCTTGGCGACCAACTCGGCGCAAGCGCGCGCGAACGCCAAGAAGGAATCGTTTTTGGTGACGAAGTCGGTTTCGCAGTTCACTTCCACCATGGCGCCAACTTGGCCTTCAATCACGGCGGTGACGACACCTTCGGCTGTGACCCGGGCCGAGGCTTTGCCCGCCTTGCTGCCCAGCTTGACGCGCAGCAACTCTTCCGCTTTGGCCATGTCGCCTTCGGCTTCGGTCAAGGCTTTTTTGCACTCCATCATGGGGGCATCGGTTTTGGCGCGCAGTTCGGCTACCAGGCTGGCGGTAATGGCGGGCATGTTGTTTCTCCGTTTAACTGGCTGCCCAATCAATGAGCAGCGCGAATATGAAATTGACTTGAAAAAAAGGGGCTGAATCAGCCCCTTTTGGTTCTCACGGCGCGTTCACCGCTTTCGTGAGAGGGGCGTGTACTCAGGCAGCTTCGCTGACTTCCACAAACTCATCACCGTCGGCCGCAACAGCTTGCACGACTTCATTGGTGGCGTTGGCTTTGCCTTCCAGCACCGCATCGGCGATGGCACGGGCATACAGCGCCACAGCTTTGGCCGAGTCGTCGTTACCCGGGATGACGTAGTCCACGCCCAAAGGCGAGTGGTTGGAGTCGACGATGCCGACCACGGGAATACCGAGCTTTTTGGCTTCGGCAACGGCGATCTTGTGGTAACCCACGTCGATCACAAAAATTGCATCAGGCAATGCATTCATGTTTTGAATGCCGCCAATGTCTTTTTCCAATTTGGCCAACTCACGCTCGAACATCAGCGCTTCTTTTTTGATGCGGATTTCGGTGCCGGCTTCGATTTGCGCTTGCATTTCCTTCAGGCGCTTCAAGGAACCTTTGACGGTTTTGAAGTTGGTGAGCATGCCGCCTAACCAGCGCTGGTCAACGAAAGGCATACCTGCACGTCCAGCTTCCAAAGCCACCACCTCACGCGCTTGGCGCTTGGTGCCGACCATCAAAATGGTGCCGCGCTTGGCAGCGAGCTGGCGCACGAATTTCAACGCATCGTTGAAGAGCGGCTGCGTCTTCTCGAGGTTGATGATGTGGATTTTGTTGCGATGGCCGTAGATGTACGGAGCCATCTTGGGGTTCCAGAAGCGGGTTTGGTGGCCAAAGTGCACACCGGCTTCCAGCATTTCACGCATGGTGACTGACATAGGAGAATCTCCAAAGGTTGGTTCTAGAATCCGGCCTGAACGACTGGCCCCGTGAAACGGGTTGGCCGCACCTTTTGGTGGCTGGATTCGCGATTTGTCACCTCATCCAGACGGTCGATGTTGAACTCAACATCAAACCTGTCCTGAGGTAAACCCGCAGATTCTAGCATGCCAGCCACGCCTGGGGGCCTTGCGATGCAACCCGTTCTGCCAGCAACCGCCGCCACGCCGCTTTACGGCACCGCCAGCACGCGCCGTATCGAAGCGGCCATGCAGGCCGTTCTGCCGCAGCACACCCTGATGCGGCGGGCAGGCCTGGCGACGGCGCGCCTGGCCTTGGCCCTGACGCCCCACGCCATTCTGGTTTGGATCGCCACCGGCCCGGGCAACAACGGCGGCGATGGCTGGGAGGCTGCCTTTCACCTGCAGACGGCGGGGAAAAACGTGCGGGTCACGCCGCTGCCCGCTCCAGGCGACTTACCGCCAGACGCGCTCGATGCACGTCAACGTGCACTCGCCGCCGGGGTCACGTTGGTCGAGCACGCCCCACCGCTGCAACCGGGCGACTTGGCCATCGACGCCCTGCTTGGTATTGGCGCCACCCGCGCGCCGAGCGGGCTTCTGGCCGAAAGAATCCTGCAGCTCAATACCTGCGGCTGTACGGTGCTCTCGGTGGACCTGCCTTCTGGCCTTTGCGCCGACACGGGTCGGCTCCTGGGGGACACCGCCGTTCGGGCCTCCCACACCCTGTCCTTGCTCACCCTGAAGCCCGGCCTCTTCACCGCCCAAGGGCGGGACCACGCGGGTGTCGTGTTTTTTGATGGGTTGGGACAACAAACCGCAGAGCTACCCGATGCCCGCTTGATCGGCTTGGACAGCTGCCACAGCGCAGCCCCCAACCACAGCGCCCACAAAGGCAGTCAAGGCGACACCTTGGTGGTGGGCGGCGCCCACGGGATGTCGGGCGCCGCTTTGCTCGCCGCACGCGCTGCGCTGGCCGCTGGCAGTGGCCGGGTTTATGTCAGTTTGCTCGACGAGCCAACGCGGGATGTCGATTCGCTTCGGCCCGAGCTGATGCTGCGGCCCACAGGGTGGCCGGAATCGAAACAAACCCTGGAACGCTGCACCGTGGTGGTCGGCTGCGGCGGTGGTGACGCGGTAGCGGCCGCTTTGCCGCGTTTATTGAGTTCGGCCACGCGCCTGGTGGTGGATGCGGACGCGCTCAACGCGGTCGGCCAAGACAGCATGCTGCGCCAACTCTTGCAAGCGCGAAGCGCCAAAGGACTGGCCACGGTGCTCACGCCCCACCCCTTGGAAACCGCACGTTTGTTGGGCTGCAGCGTGTCCGACGTACAAGCCTCAAGGCTGACCGCAGCGACCCAACTGGCCGAGCAAATGGGCGCCATCGTGGTGCTTAAAGGCTCGGGTACGGTGGTGGCCACACCCAAAGCCATTGACGCAGCCCCCTGGATCAACGGAACCGGCAATGCTGCGCTGGCAACGGCAGGGACAGGCGATGTTTTGGCGGGCTGGCTGGCTGGTCTGTGGGCCGTGCAGTCAGGCGAGCAAGACCGTGGTGTGTCCACCGCCGCCTTGGCTCTGCAGGTGAGCAAGGCAGCGGTTTGCCTGCATGGCCTGGCGGCGGACCGTGCAGGAATTCATCCGCTTCGCGCGGGTGAACTGGTGGAGATGATGCTGGCCGCAGCCAACCGGGCAACCTAAACTTTTGACGAGCTCGCCTTGCCGAGTTCATGCATGGTTTGGGCATTGCCACTGGCGGGCACCATGTCGTCTGCGCGGTCGCTGATGGCGTCAAAACGGGCCGCTATCTCCTCGGCGCTCCAAGCATCTGGCGCGATATGCACGCCTTGTGTCAACGTGACATGGGCGCGCTCAAACGAGCCTGCACCGGCGCAGACAATCGCCCGGGTCGGGGCGTCGCTTGAAACCAAGTAGAGCAACGCGGGTGTCACCGCCTGAGTCGACAACACTTCCAACATGTTCGCCGGCATCAAGTTGGCAGTCATGTCGGTGGCGGCTGTAGGAGCCAGCGCATTGACACGGATGTTGTGTTTCTCGCCCTCTAAAGCCAGGGTTTGCATCAGGCCCACCAAAGCCATCTTGGCGGCTCCGTAGTTGGACTGTCCAAAGTTGCCCCACAAACCCGAGGACGAGGTGGTCATCACGATGCGCCCGTAGTTTTGGGCCCGCATGATGTCCCACACCGCTTTGCAGCAATGCACCGCGCCCATGAGGTGAACATTCATCACCAGGGCGAAGTCTTCCAAGCTCATCTTGGCGAAAGACTTGTCGCGCAGGATTCCAGCGTTGTTCACGAGAATGTCCACACGTCCCCAGCGCTGCATGGCGTCGGCCACCATGGCATCGACGGCCGCAGGATCGGTCACGCTGGCCACACAGGCCAGCGCCTCCCCACCGGCAGCGTTGATCTCGTCGGCGACCGCTTGTGCCCCCGTACCAATGTCGTTGACGACCACCTTGGCGCCGCGTGCGGCCAAGGCCAATGCATGGGCTCGGCCCAAACCGGCGGCCGCCCCGGTCACCAAGGCGACACGGTCATCAAATCGAATGGCCATAGACGCCACCTCGGTCACCGCTTGCTGCGGGTCTTGCCACTGCTTTTGCTCGCAGCCTTGGTGCTTGCCTTGGTAGATTTTTTAGTCGCGCCGCGCGCAGCCGACTTGGCGGCGCGCACCGGGTGGGCCTTTGTGTCACCCGACACAGAACGGGCCTTGGTTTGGCTGGCTTTGGTGCGCGATTTGACTTGACGGTCCGCCTCCAGCACTTCCTCCAACACCTCGCTCGTGCGTTTGGGACGGTCGGCCACAGCCTCGCCCAACTTGTCTTTCTTCGCACGGGCCACCAGCGCACCGGGCTCGCCATCACGCACCAAGCGGAAGTCGATCTTGCGCCCGTCCAAGTCCACGCGGCTGACTTGCACCCTAACCCGCGAGCCGATGGCGTAACGAACACCGCTGCGCTCGCCGCGAAGCTCCTGGCGAACCTCGTCGAAACGGTAGTACTCGCCGCCCAGTTCGGTGATGTGGATCAAGCCTTCCACATACAAGGCGTCGAGTTGCACAAAGAGGCCAAAACTCGTGGCCGCGCTGACGGTGCCAGAGAACTCTTCCCCCAAACGTTCGCGCATATAACGGCACTTGAGCCAGGCTTCCACATCCCGCGAGGCCTCGTCGGCACGGCGTTCGTTGGCGCTGCAATGGGCGCCTGTGACTTCCCAAGCTTCTTGTTCAGCGGTCAGTGGTGGGCCTTGTACCGGGCTCGGTTTGGCGCCCTTCTTGGTGGGACGGGTTTGGGCGACCGCTTTGCCAGGCACCATGCGGTAACGCTGGCTCCCGAGCAAGGCTTTGATGACGCGGTGCACCAGCAAGTCCGGGTAGCGGCGAATGGGACTGGTGAAGTGCGTGTAGGCCTCGTAAGCCAAACCGAAGTGGCCGCTGTTGGTGCCGGTGTAAATCGCTTGCTGCATGGATCGCAGCAACATGGTGTGGATTTGCTGCGCGTCCACACGGTCTTTGGTGGCGGCCGCAATCGCTTGAAACTCGCCTGGCGTGGGGTCGTCGCTGATGGACAATCCCAGACCCAAGGCGCGCAAGTAGTTTTGCAGCAGCGTTTTTTTCTCGGGCGTGGGGCCTTCGTGGACACGGAACAGCGACGGATGTTTGGCGCCGGCAATGAAATCGGCGGCGCACACGTTGGCACACAACATCGCTTCTTCAATCAGCTTGTGCGCCTCGGTGCGGGTACGCGGCACGATTTTGTCGATACGACCGTTCTCATCGCAGATGATTTGTGTTTCTGTGGTCTCGAAGTCGATCGCGCCACGCACATTGCGCTGCTTGAGCAAAGCGCGGTAGACGTCGTTCAGATTCAGCAAGTGGGGCACCAAGTCTTTTCGTTTGGTGGCTTCGGGACCGCGTGTGTTGGTGAGAATGGCCGCCACTTCGTTGTAGGTGAAGCGGGCGTGCGAGCACATCACCGCCGGGAAAAACTGGTAGGCGTAGACCTCACCCGTGGCCGTGATGAGCATGTCGCACACCATGGACAAGCGGTCTTCGTTCGGATTGAGTGAACACAGGCCGTTGGAGATTTTCTCCGGCAACATGGGAATGACACGGCGCGGGAAGTAAACCGAGGTGGCACGCTCGTAGGCGTCTTCATCCAGCGGCTCACTCGGCTTGACGTAGTGGCTGACATCGGCAATGGCCACCAGCAAACGCCAGCCATTGGGCGTTTTGACGCGGCCGATTTTGGCGGGCTCGCAGTAAACGGCATCGTCGAAATCACGGGCATCTTCGCCGTCGATGGTGACCAATGGGACGTCGGTCAAGTTCACCCGATTTTTTCGATCGGCTGGGCGTATCTTGTCGGGCAAGCTGGCAGCTTGCGCCAGGGTTTCAGGTGAAAAACGGTGCGGAACTTCGTACTTGCGCACCGCAATTTCGATCTCCATGCCGGGGTCGTCAATATCGCCCAGCACCTCGGTGACACGGCCTACGGGCTGCGAGTACATCGACGGTGTTTCGGTCAACTCAATCGCCACCACCTGACCGGCGACGGCGTTGGCAATGGCATTTTTTGGAACGAGGATGTCTTGGCCATAACGTTTGTCTTCAGGCGCCACCAACCAAACACCACTCTCGTGCAACAAGCGGCCAATGATGGGGGCCTTGCGGCGTTCGACGATTTCTAACACCCTGCCCTCGGGCCTGCCCTTGCGGTCGTAACGAATGATGCGCGCCTTGACGCGGTCACGGTGCAGCACGGCGCGCATTTCCTGGGGCGACAAATACAGATCGCTTTGGCGATCGTCGCGCACCACAAAACCATGTCCGTCGCGGTGTCCCTGTACCGTGCCCTCGACCTCACTCATGAGGTCGGTACCGATGGCAACGGGGTTGCCGGCGTTCTTAAATGTGCTGGTCTTGATGATAGAATCTCGGCTTTCCTGAAATGCCCAGGTGGCGGAATTGGTAGACGCACTAGTTTCAGGTACTAGCGGGTAACTCCGTGGAGGTTCGAGTCCTCTCCTGGGCACCAAAGTTGAATGGTTGGTGGGTTAAAAATGAGAAGGCCTGCGTGAAAGCGCTGGCCTTTTTTGTTTGGTGCTGACGTACTGTGGGTGCCATCTTTGAACTGGCAATACCCGTTCAAATCACGAACTTTTTGGCCAAGCCTTCAGGCCGAAGCGCATCGTACTCTTCAAACGGCTGGTGTATCCAGGGGCTGGTGGGCAAGTGCTCGACGTAGTAGTCGGGCGTGTAGGTGGACGCACCTTTGGTCCAAATGACGGACGAGCGCAACTCGGTGATCGATGGCATGCCGCGCAAACGTTCCACCACCGCCTGCAGTGTCAGCCCGGAGTCGGCCAAGTCGTCCACCAACAGCACACGCCCGGCCAAATCGCCTTTGGGAAGGGTGATGTACTTGGCCATGTCCAGGCGGCCTTGAATGGTGCCCGCAGCCGCACGGTAGGAGCTGGTGGACATGATGGCCAAAGGCTTGTCGAACACGCGCGACAGAATGTCACCAGGGCGCATGCCACCACGCGCCAAACACAAAATTTGATCGAACTCCCAACCCGAGGCGTGCACCTTCAGGGCCAAGCGTTCGATGAGCATGTGGTACTCATCCCAGGAAACGTAGAGGTTCTTGCCGTCATCGGTCAGCATGGCGCGCTTTCAATCCTGTTCAGGTTTTATACGGGTGGCGCAGCAAAATGGTGTGGTCACGGTCGGGCCCGGTGGACACCATGTCAATGGGTGCACCAATATAGCTTTGCACACGCTCCAAGTAACGGCGGGCATTGAGTGGCAATTTGTCCCAGTCCGTGACGCCCGCGGTGGTCTCGGTCCAGCCCTCGAAGGTATCGTAAATGGGTTGGCAGTCCACGATGTCATCGGCATCGAGCGGCAAAATGTCAATGCGTTTTCCGCGCAACTCGTAGCCCACGCAGACCTTGATTTCTTTCAGCCCATCGAGCACATCGAGTTTGGTGATGCACAAACCCGAGATGCCGTTGATGATGATGGAACGTTTGAGCGCCGCCGCATCGAGCCAGCCGCATCGACGAGGCCGCCCTGTGACCGTGCCGCGTTCTTGGCCCACCGTCGAGAGGTGATGCCCCACGCTGCCGGGCTGCTCCATGTCCAGCTCCGTCGGGAAGGGGCCGCTGCCGACCCGGGTGGTGTAGGCCTTGGTGATGCCCAAGATGTAGTGCAACAAGTCGGGGCCGACTCCTGCACCTGCAGCCGCATTGCCAGCGACGCAGTTGCTGGAGGTGACGTAAGGGTAGGTGCCGTGGTCAATGTCGAGCAGCGTGCCTTGCGCGCCCTCAAACAGCACATTGCCACCGTTCTTGTGGGCCGTGTGCAGGAGATAACCCACGTCCGCCATCATCGGTTTGATGGCCTCGGCCACCTTCATCGCATGGTCAAAAATCGGCTGGAAGTCCAAGGGCTTGGACTTCAAATAGCCCCCCAGCGCAAAGTTGTGCAGCTCTAGCAAATCGCGCAGCTTTTTCTCAAAGCGCAGTGGGTGCTTCAGGTCTTGCACACGCAGTGCGCGGCGCGCCACTTTGTCTTCATAGGCGGGGCCTATGCCTTTGCCCGTGGTGCCTATCTTGCCGGCGCCGCTGCTCTCACGCAGTGCTTCGCGGGCTTTGTCGACTTCGACGTGGAAAGGAAGAATCAAAGGACAAGATTCGCTGATAAAAAGCCGCGACCGCACGTCCAGCCCGACGGCTTCCAAGCGTTCAATCTCCAACATCAAATGGCTGGGGTCCACCACCACGCCGTTGCCGATGTAGCAGGCCACACCATCGCGCATGATGCCGGACGGAATCAATTGCAAAGCGGTTTTCACACCCTTGATCACCAGGGTGTGCCCCGCGTTGTGCCCGCCTTGAAAACGCACCACGGCCTGGGCGTGGTCGGTCAGCCAGTCCACAACCTTGCCCTTGCCCTCGTCGCCCCATTGGGTGCCCACGACGACCACATTGCGGCCCGCGGCCTTTGCTGTTTGCATGTCTAAAGTTCCAAATAAAAATCAAGAAGGGGTTAGCGGCTGTCGAGAGCCTGGATGCGCCACTGACCATCACGCGATACAAGCTCGCGGTCGCAGGCGAATTCTTCGCCTTCATGTTCATGGCCGGGTAGGATGCAGACCACCGTTTGGCCTTGCTTGCGCAGCTCGCGCACCGCACTGCGAAGTGCTGGATCGCTGCCCCAGGGCGCACGGATCGCCGCCGCACCTTGGTGTGTGGGCAGCAAGGCCGCCAGCTCTTTGAGGTCGAGGCTGAACCCCACAGCGGGTCGGTTGCGACCGAACACCGCGCCCACTTCGTCGTAGCGCCCACCACGCAGCAACGCGCTGCTGGAGCCGGCGGTGTAGACCGCAAAACGCGCACCGCTGTAGTAGGCATAACCGCCCACGTCGGCCAAATCCACACTTTCCGTGACTTGCGGATGGGCCCGCTGCACATGGGCGGCGAGGCTGCGCATGTCGTCGAGCGCCGATTGAATCAAAGGCAAAGGCGGCAGCGCCTTGGCTGCATCGTCGAGAACCCCCACTGGGCCGTACAGCTTCAGCAAGGCCTGGAAGGCCTGGCTCAATGCCGGCTCGCACGTGCGGGTGAGGTCACGCACCGCAGAGGCGTCTTTTGCAGCCAGCGCCGCGATCAACTCGGGGGTGGTGGTGGCGCTCAACTGCGCTGCATTCACCAAGGCCCGCACGATGCGCGAATCGCCCAAGTCCAGTGTGACCGCGTTCATGCCCACGCTCAGCAGACCGTCCAGTGCCATGTCCAGCACCTCCAGATCAGCCTCCAGTCCGGCGTGGCCGTAAATCTCGGCACCAAATTGCAAGGGCTCACGTGTGGCGTGCAAGCTGGCGGGCCGGGTATGCAGCACCGGGCCGCAGTAACACAGCCGCGCCACCCCCTGCCGGTTCAGCAGGTGGGCATCAATGCGCGCCACTTGCGGCGTGGTGTCGGCGCGCACACCCAAGGTGCGACCGCTGAGCTGGTCCACCAGCTTGAAGGTTTTGAGGTTGAGCGCCTGACCGGTGCCTGACAGCAAGGCGTCCAGGTGTTCAATGAGCGGCGGCATGACCAACTCGCAGCCGTAGCTGCGCGCCACATCCAGGAGGGCACGTCGCAACTCTTCGATGTGCCTGGCCTGAGAAGGCAGCACATCGGCAACGTGCTCAGGCAGCAGCCAAGCAGATGACATGAGAGATAACCGGGAGGATTAAAAACGGCATTGTACGGGGGCGACGGGGGCTAACCCCGTCACATCACACCCGCGCACTCAGGGCCACAGCAAGAGCATCAGGCCGACGCCGAGCAACATGCTGGACAAACCGATAAAGCGGATTTGGCCGTCGCTCATCTTCAGCGCGCGCTCAAACACCTGACGCCAGACCGTGGGACTGAGAAAGGGCAGGACGCCCTCGAACACCAGAACGAGGGCGCAGGCCACCCAGAGCACATCGCTCATCGAGTGCTCTTACTTTTTGGCTGTGCTTGCGGCCGGTAAGGCGTTGCCTCGCATGGCGCGGAAGAACTCGCTGCCGGAGTCCAGCACCATCACATCGGTTTTGTTGCGGAAACTGGCGCGGTAGGCATCCAAGCTGCGGTAGAACTCAGCGAACTGCGGGTCTTTACCAAACGACGACGCATACAAAGCAGAGGCTTTGGCATCGCCCTCGCCTTTGATTTTTTGAGCGTCGCGGTAGGCTTCGGCGACGATCACTTCGCGTTGGCGATCGGCATCGGCGCGGATTTTTTCGCCTTCTGCGGTGCCTGTGGAACGCAGTTCGTTGGCCACACGTTTACGCTCGGACTCCATGCGGCGGTAAATGGAATCGGTGATGTTGGCGGAGAAATCTACCCGTTTGATACGCACGTCGACAATCTCGATGCCGAACGATTTGGCCTCGTCTGCCAATCGGGTGCGCACCCCTTGCATGACGCGGTCACGGTCTGTGGCCAGCATGGCTTGCACCGTGCGTTTGGTGACTTCTTCGTTGAACGCGGCCTGGACGACAGGGCTCAATCGATTTTCCAGGTTGCGGATGTCGGCGCCGCTGTTGCGGATGAATTGTTTGGCATCGCTGATGCGCCACTTCACCAACCAGTCAATCACCAGGCTTTTCTTCTCAGCGGTGAAGATGGGGCGGGTTTCAGGGCTGTCCAGCGTCTGAACGCGGCGGTCGAGAAAAACCACGTTTTGGAACGGTGGTGGCATCTTGACCTTGAGGCCGGGTTCGGTGACCACTTCTTTGATTTCACCGAGCGCGTAGATCACGGCAAACTGCCGCTGGTCCACGATGAACAAGGTGGAGAAGGCCACCATCAGCAGCACCAGCAGGCCGGTGACGAAAAATGCAATGCGGTTCATGGCTAAAAATCCTGATCCAGTGTTCTTGGTGTAATTTCAGCGGCCATCGCGGTCGCGGCCACGCTGACCATCGCGGGAACGAATGTCAGGCGAACCTGCCGCGCTGGTCGAGCCTTCAGCCGAGCCAGGTTGCACAGGCGCTGGCAACGTCACAGGGCCGGCGCCGGTTTGTTGAATCAACTTGTCCAGCGGCAAATAGAGCAAATTGGAGTTGCTGCGTGTATCCACCAATACCTTGCTGACGTTGGAGTAAACCTGGGTCATGGTGTCGATGTACATGCGGTCACGTGTGACGGCGGGGGCTTTCTGGTATTCGGTGAGCACGCTGGCAAATCGCTGCGCATCACCTTCGGCTTGCGCCACCACGCGTGATTTGTAGCCTTCGGCTTCTTCCCGCAAACGGGCTGACGTGCCTTGGGCTTTCGGGATCACGTCGTTGGCGTAAGCCTGGCCTTCGTTCTTGAGACGCTCGCGGTCGGCAGTGGCTTTGAACGCGTCATCAAAGGCGGCTTGTACTTGCTCAGGTGCTTGCACGTTTTGCACGTTAACGTTGACGATAACGATGCCTGCTTTCAGTCGGTCCAACTGGTTTTGCACCGATTTCACCAACTCGATGGCGATGGCGTCGCGCTGCTCATAGAGCACGGAGTCCATCACGCTCTTGCCCACAATCTCTCGCACTGCTGACTCGGCCGCTTGCACCACAGCTTCAGCAGGGTTGCGGTTCTCGAACAGGAATTCGCGTGCGTCTTTCAGCCGGTACTGCACGGTGAAACGAATGTCGACGATGTTTTCATCCTGGGTCAGCATGGAAGAGTCACGCAGCCCCGTCGCTGGAACCACGGCGTTGCGGCCGACTTCCACCGAGCGCAGCTGGGTCACCGGAACCGTCTCATGCGCTTGGAAGGGATAGGGCATGCGCCACTTGAATCCAGCGTCTGCGGTATGGCTGTATTTGCCAAACGAAGTGACCACGGCTTGTTCACCCTCTTGCACAATGAAAAAACCACTGCCGGCCCACACCAACACCACGACGCCCGCAATCAAACCCATGCCGATGCCGGCACTCTTCATGTCAGGCTGAAAATTGCTGGGGCCACCGCCTTGGTCGGGGCCGTTGTGGCGTGGCGGCTGGTTACCACCTTGCCCACCAAACAAACCACCGAGCTTGCGGTTGAAGTCACGCCACAGTTCGTCCAGGTCAGGCGGGCCGCCATCACCTTTGTTGCCATTGTTCAGCAGAGGCTCGGGCCGGCCCAGCATGGCGGCTGGAACAGCCAGCAGCAATGCTTTCGCTGCGGCAGCAAGGGCTGTCAGTCGACCGGAAAAGCGCACCGCTGGTGCGCTTTCGGGTTGCTGGGTTGAATAGGGCGAATGGTGGCTCATGGTGTCGTTCTTCTAGGCTGAAGTTGTTTATTCAAGCGGCTGCCGCAAGCGGCAAATCATCGGGAAAACTGGGTCCTGGGGGGTCTGCGGCTTCGGCATTGGCTGGGGAGTATGTGGAGACAGTGTCGGTCTCATTCAAGTCATCCCCATCGTTTGCAGGGCTATAGGTTGCTGGGGCGGATTTGATCTGGGCCGCGATCAAGCCGCGCAGGGCGTCCAGGCCCGTGCCTTGGGCAGCACTGAGGAAAATCCGCGGCACAGGCGTACCGCCGTCAAGGACAAGTGCATCCACACCCACCCTCGGTTGTTGGCTGTCTTGCAGCAGGTCGGCCTTGTTGTAAACCAAAATTTGCGGGATGTCGGCGGCACCAATGCTGGCCAACACCCGCTGGACCTCGGCCATTTGTTCGGCCAGGGCGGGACTAGCGGCGTCGACAACATGCAGCAGCAAATCGGCGTCTGCAGCCTCTTGCAACGTAGCTTCGAACGCCTCCACCAGTTTGTGCGGCAGGTCGCGAATAAACCCGACGGTGTCCGACAAGCTGATGGACCGCACCGCCTCTTCCAAATACAGCTGGCGTGTGGTGGTGTCCAAGGTCGCAAAAAGCTGGTCGGCCGCGTAAGTGCGGGCCTTGACCAAGGCATTGAACAAGGTGGACTTGCCCGCGTTGGTGTAGCCCACCAGCGAAACCCGGAAAGTTTGATTGCGCTCGCGTGATTTGCGCTGCGTGCTGCGCTGGCGTTTCACTTTGTCCAGCCGCTGCTTCACTGCCTTGATGCGCTCGCCAATCATGCGGCGGTCCAGCTCGATTTGCGCTTCGCCCGGTCCGCCCCGGTTGCCGATGCCACCGCGCTGGCGCTCCAAATGGCTCCAGCGACGAACCAAACGGGTAGACAGATACTGCAGCCGCGCCAGTTCCACCTGGAGCTTGCCTTCGTGGCTTTGTGCACGTGCCCCGAAAATTTCCAGGATCAGCATGGTGCGGTCGGCCACGGCCACGCCCAGGTGGCGTTCTAAGTTGCGCTGCTGGGCAGCAGACAGCACTTGATCAAACAGCACCGCCTCGGCCCGATGGGCCTGCACGAGCAGCTTGATTTCGTCGGCCTTGCCCGAGCCTACAAAAAGCGCCGCGTCGGGCGCTTTTCGTTTGGCGATAACCCGGGCAACGGCCACATCACCGGCTGATTCGGCCAACAAGGCCAACTCGTCCAGGCTGGCGTCAAACCCCTGGCCGTGAACTTTGTTCTGCCCAAAATCAACACCCACCAAGATGGCGCGAGCCATGGCGGGAGCTTCGGTGATTTCAGGGGCAGAACTCAAGGTCGTGTGGCACTGGCTTGGTGGGTCAGGCTTCAGGCGAGGTCGGCGGGTGCGTCGCTGGCCTGGAAGTTCACTGCGCGGCCCGGCACGACGGTGGAGATCGCGTGTTTGTAGACCATTTGGGTCACGGTATTGCGCAGCAACACCACATACTGGTCAAACGACTCGATATGGCCTTGCAGCTTGATGCCATTGACGAGGTAAATCGACACTGGAACATGCTCTTTGCGCAGCAGGTTCAAGAAGGGGTCTTGGAGGAGTTGCCCTTTGTTACTCACGATATTCTCCGTGTTGAAAGTTTATGACATTCGCACGTTAACACAGGGTTTCCCCAGACGGATAGAGCCGTCACGAGTCCTTGTCTGTGAAGGGGTTGGAACCGGAGCGCATCTCAATGCGCAGAGGCGTGCCTGTGAGCTTGAAATGATCCCGAAAACGTCCCTCGAGGAAACGTTTGTAGGAGTCGGTCACCTTGTCCAGCGAGTTGCCATGGATGACGATGATGGGCGGGTTCATGCCGCCCTGGTGGGCGTAACGCATCTTGGGGCGGAATACGCCGGTTCGTTTGGGCGCTTGGTGTTCCACCGCCTCCAGCAGCAAACGCGTCAGAACCGGGGTGGGCATTTTCACCGTGGCCGATGCGTGTGCGTCGGCGATGGCTTTCCAGACCGGTCCCAAGCCTTGGCGGCGTGCCGCTGAAATGTGCATGATCGGAGCAAACTTCAAGAAGGCCAAACGCTGTTCAATGGAACGCGCCAACTGCTCTTTTTGGTAGGCATCGACCGCGTCCCATTTATTCACAGCCAACACCACAGCGCGCCCGCTGTCCAGGATGTAGCCTGCAATGTGGGCGTCTTGGTCGCTGACACCTTGGGTGGCATCGAGCAGCAGCAGCACCACGTTGGCATCAGCGATGGCCTGCAGGGTTTTGACGACAGAGAATTTCTCTATCGCCTCAAACACCCGCCCCTTGCGGCGCAGCCCTGCGGTGTCGATGAGTTGGAACTTTTGACCGTTTCGCTCAAAGGGAACGCTGATGGCGTCGCGTGTGGTTCCGGGCATGTCAAAGGCCACCAGGCGCTCTTCGCCCAACCAGGTGTTGATCAACGTGCTCTTGCCCACATTCGGACGTCCTGCGACAGCCAGACGTATGGGCTTGTTGTCGTCTGCTTCGTCACCTTCTTCATCCCAGTCGAAGCCTTCCAGCGCCGCCTCCAGCAAGCTGCGTATGCCCTGGCCGTGCGCCGACGAAATGGGGTGGGGAGCACCCATGCCCAGCTCGAAAAACTCAGCCAAATGCGGAGAGTCAACCATGCCCTCGGCCTTGTTAGCCGTGACCAGCACTTTTTTCCCCACCGTTCGCAGATACTGGGCAATGTCGTGGTCTTGACCCGAAACCCCGGCGCGTATGTCGACCACGAACACCACGATGTCCGCTTCGGCCACGGCCTGGCGGGTTTGTTTGGCCATTTCTTTGACGATGCCGCTGGAGCAGTCCGGCTCAAAGCCACCGGTGTCCACAACGATGAATTCTTTGTCACCGAGTTTGCCGTCGCCATAGTGCCGGTCGCGGGTGAGCCCGGCGAAGTCGGCCACGATGGCGTCGCGCGACTTGGTCATGCGGTTAAAAAGCGTGGACTTGCCCACATTCGGGCGGCCCACAATGGCGATCACGGGTTTCATGGCATCACTTCACAAAAGAAAACCGCTTGCCTGTGCAGCGCGGGGACCGCAAGCGCCTTCAAAGCCGGAACGCAAACACGCCACCATTTCGCGTCACCGCGACCAGCGTGGCGTCGGCCGTCAAAGCCAATGTTTGAATGGGGCTTCCATCGGTGGGCAGACGAGCGGTTGTTTTACCGCTGTCGCGGGCGAGCAAATGCACCACGCCATCAACATCCCCGAAAGCCACGCTACCTGGCAAAACCACTGGGTGGGACAGGTCGCGGTGCAACAGGGCTTCCGTTGACCACAGAACCTCCCCCGTGGCCGCACGCCAGGCCGTGACGCGGCTGCTGGCGTCGGCCGCCGCCACCGTTTGCGCGTCCATCGCAATGCCCTGTGTGCCGCCCACATTGCGCGTCCACAACAAGGTACCGCGAACAGCGTTCACGCAGGAGACAGCAGACTGAAACGCACGCGCGCAAACCACTTCGCCCACGCGCCCAACCGGGCCCACCAGATCGGCCAAACGTTCAATTTCGTTGGTGCCACGCGGGGTTGCCAAAGGCAACTCCCAGGACACCGTGCCGTTGGCAGGGTCCAGGCCCGCCAAACGCGCACCCTGACCCACCACCAGGGTGTTGCCAACGGCGAGCAAGACCCCCGACTGGCTCAAAGTCAGCGCATCACCCGGACGACGCACAGTCCACAACTTGGCGCCCGTGGACGCGTCAAATGCATGCACACTGCGGTCTGTGGCGAGCGCAAACACACGCTCTCCAGCCACCAGGGGACGCGTCACGACGCGCGAACCCAGCGCATGGCTCCAAACGATACGTCCTGCTTCCAAGACGACCACCTGGCCACCTCTGGTCGCCACGGCAGACCAGCGCCCATCCGACCCCACGCCACCACTGAGTTTGGCTGCGGCACTGCCGCGCGCCAGTTCTTTGCCGGAAGCGGCATCCAAAGACACCACCGTGCCATCGTCACCCGCCAGCGTCAGATTGTTTCCATGGATTGCCAGCGCCAGCGGAAACCGTACCGCCTCGAAGCGCTGACTCCAAACCAGCCGCGCTGACGTGCTTGCGCTGCTTCCGGCAATGGCTTCCAGCGGCCCTGGTTTCGGTTTGGCGGGGCCACCGCATGCAGCCAGCAAGGTCACAACAACCAGCCAACAACCCACCACCAGCTGCCGCATGGCTTGGGGCTTGGTTTCGCCAAGGCCAACCATCATGGCTTGGCCCCAGACGCTGCCTTCGGCGCTTCAGGAGGAGCGGCCAAGGCCGTCAATTTCGCGTCTATCAAACGACGATATTCCAACTTGGTGTCCATCAGGTCCCAGGCCTTGCGATAGGCAGCAATGGCCAATTCAGGTTTGTTCTGCGCCAACAGAACATCACCCCGACGGTCTGATACCAAAGCAAGAAATTCGGGTGATGCGCCCTTCTCGGCCTCATCGAGTTGTTTGGTCGCGTCATCCAGCTTTTTTTGCTCCAACAAGATACCCGCCAGACGCAATCGCGCAAGGATGCGGTAGTCGGTCTCAAAGGCATTCTCGGCAACCCAGGTCAAGGTGGTGTTGGCGGCATCCAGCTGTCCTTTGTCGAACTGAACCTTCGCAGCCAGCAAGCCGGCCTGTTGGGTGTAGGACGTGCGTGGGTAACGCGCCTTCAGGTCGTTGAAGACCAAAACGGCCCGGTCCGCATCATTGCTGGTGGCGGCAAGCTCGAGCTCTTCGAACATGCCGCTGGCCTTGACCGCTTGGTCGCGCTGGTACCACTGCCAGCCGTTCCACACGGCGATGGTCCCGAGCACGGCAATCAACACCAACATGGTGAAGTTTCCCCACCGCTTCCAAAACGCCTTGAGTTGGTCGAGTTGTTCTTGTTCTTCGAGGTCGAGGTGGGTGGCCATGATTGAAACGTGGTGGGCAAAGTAAAAAAACGTCCGCCAACATGAGCCGACGCAACAAGGGAGGTGAGATTATGCGTCGCGCAGGAGGGGACCCCAGGCGGTGAAGTCGGCCAAAGCAAGGCAGCGCTGACCTGCTGCCGCGTCTCGCAGATTCTTGACAGTGACTTCGCCGCGCGCCAGTTCGTCGGGGCCAAACACCAAAGCGTAGCGGGCGCCACTGGCATCGGCACGTTTGAACTGCGACTTCATGCTGGCCGGACCGTCTTTTCCGGCAGGGTTCAAGGTCGCGTTCAGCCCCAGGATTCGCAGTTCTTCGAGCAAGACCATGGCTTGCGGCAGGGCCTGCGCCGTCGGCACCACCGCATAAACATCGGGCGATTGGGGCGACGGGCCAAGGCCCACCGCCTCCAGCAAAAGCAACAGACGCTCAATGCCCAGGCCCCATCCAACACCGGGCGCAGGCTTGCCGCCCAGCTGTTCAATCAGGGTGTCATAACGACCACCGCCGCCCACGGCAAGCGGGGTTCCCAGCTTGTCCGTCAGCCATTCGAAGACAGTCAGGTTGTAGTAGTCCATGCCTCGAACCAGTCGGGGATTGATGCGGTAAGGCAGCCCGGCGGCATCCAGCACGGCACGCACCGCATTGAAATGTGCCATGGACGACTCGCCCAAAAAAGACAGCAACTGCGGAGCGGACTCCACCACCGCTTTCATGGATGGATTTTTACTGTCCAGGATGCGCAGTGGGTTGCTTTGCAGGCGGCGGCGCGCGTCTTCGTCGAGCACATCAAAGTGAGCCTGAAAGTGATCGATCAAGGCAGCTCGGTGCGCCAAACGTTCGTCCAACTGGCCCAGGCTGTTGATCTCCAACCACAGGTCGCGGCCCTCTTGCAGACCGAGGTCTCGCCACAGGGCGCGGCACATGAGGATCAACTCGGCGTCGACATCAGGGCCGTGAAAACCCAAAGCTTCGGCACCCGCTTGGTGAAACTGTCGGTAGCGTCCTTTTTGCGGACGCTCGTGGCGAAACATGGGCCCCAAGTAATAGAGCCTCTTTCCGCCGTCGTAGAGCATGTTGTGCTCAACCGCAGCCCGCACCACGCCCGCCGTGCCCTCAGGTCGTAGCGTGAGTTGATCGCCATTGAGGCGATCCTCGAAGGAATACATCTCTTTCTCGACGATGTCTGTGACCTCGCCCAAGCTCCTCACGAACAGCGCGGTGGGCTCTACCAAGGGCGTGCGCACATTGGCGTAGCCATAACGTGCCATCACGCCACGTACTTTTTCTTCGAACCATTCCCAACGCGCGGAGTCCGGCGGCAGGATGTCGTTCATGCCTTTGACGGCGCGCAGTGTTTCAGCCATGGGAAAAATAGGATCGTCAGAAAAAAGAAGCGGCCATGTGCCGCAGATCATCAAGGGCTTGTGGATTCGACGGCTGCGCCATAACGCTGCTCAATGTAGCGCTCGACCAGAGCCTGAAATTCCTGGGCAATGGACTCACCACGCAGGGTGAGTGCTTTCTCGCCATCAATGAACACCGGAGCAGCGGGTGCTTCGCCTGTGCCCGGCAAGCTGATGCCGATGTCGGCATGTTTGCTTTCGCCCGGACCATTGACGATGCAACCCATGACGGCTACTTTCATCTTTTCAACGCCGGGATAACGGGCCCGCCAAACCGGCATTTGCAAACGCAGAAAATCGTCGATTTGTTTGGCCAGTTCTTGGAAGGTGGTGCTGGTGGTGCGGCCGCAACCTGGACAGGCGGTCACGCTCGGGTTGAACGCGCGCAAGCCCAAGGACTGCAAAATTTCAAGCGCCACCACCACTTCTTGGGTGCGGGCTTCACCGGGTTGCGGCGTGAGCGACACCCGGATAGTGTCACCTATGCCTTCTTGCAGCAACACTGCCAAGGCGGTGCTCGAAGCCACGGTTCCTTTGGTGCCCATACCGGCTTCGGTCAAGCCCAAATGCAGCGCATAGTCGCAGCGCCGGGCCAGGGCGCGGTAAACGGTGATCAAGTCCTGCACGCCTGACATCTTGCAGGACAAAATAATTTGGTTGGCGGCCAAACCCAGGGCCTGTGCTTGCTGTGCCGAACTCAAGGCGGAGTGAACGATGGCGCGGTACATCACCTGCTGCGGCTCGTGCGGCTCGGGCAACTTGGCGTTGTCATCCATCATTTGCGTGAGCAACTCTTGATCCAGGCTGCCCCAGTTCACGCCGATGCGAACCGCTTTGTCGTACTTGACCGCTGCTTCAATCATCTGAGCGAACTGCTTGTCACCCTTGTCACCCTTGCCCACATTGCCTGGGTTGATGCGGTACTTGGACAAAGCTTCAGCGCATGCAGGCACTTCGGTGAGCAACCGGTGACCGTTGTAGTGGAAGTCGCCCACCAAGGGAGTGTCGATGCCCATGCGGTCCAGCTGCTCACGAATATGAGGCACTGCCTGTGCGGCCTCCAAGGTGTTGACCGTGATGCGCACCATTTCTGAACCGGCCTGGGCCAGCTCCTTGACCTGGATTGCGGTGCCAATCACATCCACGGTGTCGGTATTCGTCATGGACTGCACACGGACAGGGGCATCGCCCCCCACGGTCACAACGCGGTTACCCCAACGCACCGAGGCTTGGCGGGAGCGACGGGCGGCAGGCGCCGCTGGAGGGATGAAATCGATGTCTTGACTCATGGCCATGGTGTTTACTTCAATTCAATGCGGGCAACGTTGTCGCGCGTCGAAGCGCTTAAATCAATCGGCTGACCACGAAAGCGCACGGAGGTGTTGGCGGCATTGCCGACCTTCAATCGCAAGGGTGGAGTGCCGTCTAAATTCACGACCTCCCCGGCTTGCACCAAACGCGCAATCAGCGGCTTGTTGCTTGCATCTTGGACTTCGATCCAAGCGCTCTGACTTGCACGCAATTCAAGCGAAGACACAGCAACAGCCCGTGCAACCTGCGGCTCTGTTGGCGCCAGGACCAACACGGCAGCGCTCGCACCATCAGCAGGCGGGAGCAATTCAACAGGAGCTTGCAGCACGGCATCGGCCACCGTGGGCGCAGAGGCGATGTCCGCTGCTGGCACCTGGCCCAATTGCGAACTGGCGGGTGATGGGTTTTGCGATCCCCAACCCCAGTGGCCAGGTAAAAAATAGACCCCAACAGCGGCAAGCACCAGTAGACCGGGCAACAACCACTGTGGCCGCAGCGCTTGCTTCCACGACTGGGTCTCGACACGGCCCGCACGACCCGAGCGGCCCGGCCGGTCCAAAAAGGGTTCGTTGATCCCCGACTCGACATGGTCCAGGTGCTCGCCCGACGGTTTCGGCAGCAAAGCCAGTACCGGTGTGGGATCGATTTTCAAGGACCTGCACACCGTTTGCGCCAAAGCACGGGTGAAGGTCAGGTCGAGCAACTCATCGTAACGGTCGGCTTCAAGCAGCTCCAGTTTGCGAGGAGGCACCTTGATCGAGGTCGCCAAGGCCGCAATGTGCAAGCCGCGGGCTTGGCGGGCCTGGCGCAACAGCGCACCCGCCGTCGGGCTTTCTGATGTCTCTTGGGCAACTCGGGTGCTGGCCTCACTCATCGAAACGCTCCGACGCATACAGCTTGGCTTGCGACGACTCCGGAAAACGATCGCGCAGTTGTTGACCCAATGAAGCCAACCCTTGTGTGTTGCCCAGCCTGTGTTCAATGCGCATGGCCAACCAAAGGGTTTGTGGATTCACAATCTCGCGCACGGCGTTGATACGGCGCATTTGGAATCGGGCGCGCTCATAGTCGCCGCGGCGGAAAAGCACTTCGGCCAGATTGACCGCGACGGACGCATTGCCAGAGTCAATCTCGTACGCTCGCTGCAAAGTGGCCTCGGCCGCAGGCAAGTCACCGGCTCTGGCCTGGCAGATACCTTGGGTCAGCAAGGTCCGCGAAATGTCTTGATTTTGTGGACTGCCCAGCGCTTGGCGAAACAAACCGTCGGCATCGGTGTAACGTTGCCGCTGGCACATGTACCAGCCGTAGTTTTGCATGGTGTCGACATCGCGCGGGTTCAGTTGCAAGGCACGCTTGAAGCTGTCCTCGGCCAGGGCGTGTTCTCCCATGCTGCCGTAGATCAAACCTCGCAAATTGAAGGCGGGGCCAAGGTTGGGGTCGGCCGCTAGAGCCAGTTTGACTTCATCCAATGCCACATTCATCTGACCACGACCAAAATAGGCCGATGCCAGCTCCAACCTGACCCGAGCGCGCCTGGCGTTGTCGGGTTCATCTGATTCGGTGACCTTGTCCTTCAGGTCTGAAGCGTCGCCAGGACCTTTTTGGGCGCAAGCACCCAGCAGCGACACGGCCAACAATAAAAACAGCAGACCGACCCAAGACGGCAGACTGGCCCCAAACTTTTGCGCACGCGCGCCCTGGCAATGAACGTTCCGAACAGTCATGCCTTGCTCTCCTGAGGGGTGGTCGGTCTATGAATACGAATCGGTGTTCTAGTTGCAATTCGCTGCTGCACGCGGGTGCGGTCTTGCACTTCACCGGCCAACTGCCCACAGGCGGCGTCTATATCGTCACCGCGAGTCTTGCGGATGGTGGTGACCAAACCAGCGTCTTGCAGCACTGACGCGAAGTGTCGCACTTGTTCACGCGAGGAACAGGTGAGACCGGACGCGGGAAATGGATTGAAAGGAATCAGGTTGATCTTGCATGGCACCCGGTTGCGCAACAAAGCGACCAAAGCACGCGCCTGTTCAACCGAGTCGTTCACACCAGCCAGCATGCAGTACTCGAAAGTGATGAAGTCACGTGGCGCGGCGTCTAGGTAACGGTTACAGGCGTCCAATAATTCATCAATGGGGTACTTTCGGTTCAGCGGCACGAGGTCGTCACGCAGAGCGTCAGAAGGTGCATGCAAGGACACCGCCAAAGCCACAGGACAATCTTGGCGCAAACGATCCATCAAGGGAACCACGCCCGAGGTGGACACCGTCACGCGTCGTCGCGACAGTCCATATCCATGGTCGTCCAGCATGACGCGCAAAGCGGGCAAAAGCGCAGCGTAGTTTTGCAACGGTTCGCCCATGCCCATCATCACCACATTGGAGATGACACGCTCACCCGGCGCCACGTTCAAGCGTTTGCGCAAGTGGTGCTCGGCAAACCACAACTGCGCCACGATCTCGAAGGTCGAGAGGTTGCGGCTGAAACCTTGGTGGCCCGTAGAGCAAAAACGGCACCCCACTGCACAGCCGGCCTGAGACGAAATGCACAGCGTGCCGCGATCGGTTTCGGGAATGAACACCGTCTCCACGGCATCACCGCCGCCCACATCGAACAGCCATTTGATGGTGCCGTCGGACGAGGCCTGTTCACTGGCCACAGGCAAAGCGCGAACCTCGGCGCGGGTGCGCAATTTCTCGCGCAGGGACTTGGCGAGGTCCGACATGGCATCCACATCGGACTCACCCTTTTGATGCACCCAGCGAAACAGTTGGGTGGCGCGAAAACGCTTTTCACCCAGCTGCTCACAAAACGCAGCCATGCCTTCTAGATCGAATTCCAGCAGGTTGACGGCGTTCATGGTGCTTTGCCTCGATTGAGGCGAGCCTAATTAACGGCTGTAAACATTCATGCCGGGGAAGAAAAACGCCACTTCCACGGCTGCGGTTTCGGGAGCGTCGGAGCCGTGAACAGCGTTGGCATCGATGCTGTCGGCGAAGTCGGCGCGGATGGTGCCTTTTTCAGCCTTCTTCGGATCGGTGGCACCCATCAGGTCGCGGTTCTTGGCGATGGCGTTCTCGCCTTCCAAGGCTTGGATCATCACCGGGCCCGAGATCATGAACGACACCAAGTCGTTGAAAAATGGACGGGCTTTGTGAACGGCGTAAAAAGCCTCGGCTTCACCGCGCGACAGCTGGGCCAGCTTGGCGGCAACCACCTTCAAGCCTGCGCCTTCAAAGCGGGCGTAAATCTGGCCGATCACGTTTTTAGCAACGGCATCGGGTTTGATGATGGAAAGGGTGCGTTCAATGGCCATGTTTTTTTCTCCTCAATGGAATAACAGAATTTGTCTAACAGGTTCGCCAATTTGGCAAAGCCTCGAATTTTAGCCTGTACAGGTGGCGCGATGATGTCAACAGCGGGTTGACTGTTGAGAGCAAATAGAACTGTCCGCTTTTGTAGCAAGTAGATTGTCCGCTTTACGCGGTTCATTTTTGGCGTGTTCTGTTGTCTGTTTTTTTATGCCCTCAAGGCCCCTGCCAGGGCGCCGCAGGCCCCCCCCCCTTTCT
>JANPCX010000088.1:0-42834 GCA_031431125.1 Burkholderiales bacterium | reverse complement strand
CTCGTAAACCTCTTCAAATCTCATGATCCGGCTTCCTTGCATCAAGTGCGCCCGGCTCAGTTGTGGTGCGAACATCGCACCTCCCCTAAACCGGACAGATTACTTGCTACAGCTCCGGACAGATCATTTGCTCTCTACAGCCGGGATTCCAGGCGCCGTGACAGGCGCCCTGCTGCTGTTCTATTTCCAGACCGCTGCCGTACGTCAACGTGGCAAACGCCTCGCCAATGTGCTGTCCACCTTGGAACAAGCCGCCAACGGGCAGCTCGAGGCCAGAGCCGTCGTGAGTGGGAACGGTGACGACGCCCAGCTCGGTAGTGCCGTCAACAACATGCTCGACGGACTGCAAGGCCTCGTCAGCAATTTGGTCGAGGCCTCCAGCCAGGTGGCGGGTGCTGGGGATCAACTGACTTTGGCAGCACAAACCCTGGCCATTCGCAGCGAAGAACAAGCCTCGGTGATCGGCAATACCACCCTGGCCATTGACGACGTGCTGGCTTCAGTGCGCATCACGTCTGACATGGCCTCCCATGTGGACCAACTCAGCCAAGGCCTTTGCGACGAAGCCGACCGCAGCCGTGTGGTGGTGGATGGTGCGGTGGACGCCATTGGCCGCATCCGCAAAAGCACCGGTGAAATGTCCAAGGCGCTCACTGTCATCGACGAGCTCACCTTCCAGACCAACATCCTGGCCCTGAACGCGGCCATTGAAGCGGCGCGCGCAGGCACGGCGGGCCGCAGCTTTGCAGTGGTCGCGGGCGAAGTACGCGCTCTGGCCGCCAAAACAGCGGCGGCAGCGACCGAGATTAAAAACGTGATTGAACGCTCCAACCATGAAGTGTCTGCCGGTGTGCGCGAGATTGAAACCGTCAAAACAAAAATTGCCGACATCGGGCAAGGTTTTCGGAATGTGTCTGGGCAGATGCGCGACGTGACCCAAAACAACCTCAGCCAAAGTGCCGCCATCGGCCTCATCAGCCAAGGCTTGGAACAACTCTCTGCCCTGACCCAAGCCAATACCGAATTGGTGGTCGAGTCTGTTGGTGCCTCGGAACAACTGCGCGGCAGCGCTCACCAACTCGACGAGTTCATGCAGAAACTCAAAGGGGCAGGTTCAACTGGTGGCGGTGAATCGACGCCCAACCATGCTTCTGGCGAACAAATGGCTGCCTTGGCTCCGGAAGGGATTGAGTTTTTCTGATTGGTGCTGTGCCGCCACCGCTTCGTCATTCCCGCGCAGGCGGGAATCCAGGGTCGCGTCAAATCACAGCCACTGGCTCATCGGCAACCAACGTATGGATTCCCGCCTTCGCGGGAATGACGTTTCCACGGAGTGTCGCCACCTTATGGCCGATCAAACACTCATCCCTTCTTCGGCGCCTTGAACCCCGGCATGCCCGGAAACAGAGTTCCGGCTTGTTTGGCCATTTGTTCCTGCATTTGGGCGAACATGTTCTTGGACTGCTCCAAATAACTGCCCATCACACTTTGCATGCCAGGGGCCTGGCCTTGCAAAAACTGCGTCCACAAGTCAGGCGACATCACACGCGGGTCGTACAAGCCCTTGGACTGCTCTGCCAACTTGGCCTGAACGTCGGTGAAAGTCTGGAGATTCTTTTCCAGGTAGGTGCCCATCATGCCCTGCATGGAGTGGCCGTAAAAACGAATGATCTGAGCCAGCGCCTGGGCGGAGAACATGGGCAGGCCACCACTTTCTTCCTCCAAAATAATTTGCAGCAAGATGCTGCGCGTGAGGTCTTCATTGGTTTTGGCATCGACCACCACAAAGTCCTGGGTTGCCAGCACCATGGCCTTCACATCGGTCAAGGTGATGTAACTGCTGGTTTGGGTGTCGTAGAGGCGGCGGTTGGGGTATTTTTTGAGCACCCGCTGCGCCACGGTAGTGGCGGGCTTGGCAGGCTGCGAGCCTTGTTTGTCTGCGGAAGCTGCTGCTTTGCCGGCTGCGGATGCAGCGCGTCGAGGTTGAACCATGGTGCGTTTCTCCGAGAATCGTCCCCATTCTAGGAGTGCCGGTTTCTCACCCCAAAAGGGGTTTACCCGCTTGGCCTGACCCTCAGCGCGGTTTCAACGCTGGCTTGAGCGGCTGATTGGCCATGTGCATCAACCAAGGCGCCACATCGTGCAGGGAAATCACCTCGTCGGCCGCACCGAGTTTGATGGCTTCTTTGGGCATGCCAAACACCACGCAGCTGGCTTCGTCTTGGGCCGCCGTCATGGCGCCGGCTTCGCGCATGTCGCGCAGACCCCGTGCACCATCGTCGCCCATGCCCGTCATGATCACACCCAGGGCGTTTCGCCCTGCGCACGCGGCCACCGACCGAAACAACACGTCCACCGACGGTTTGTGGCGATTGACCAAGGGGCCGTCGAACACTTCCACCACATACTGCGCCCCGCTGCGTTTGAGTTTCATGTGGCAACCACCCGGTGCAATCAACACACGGCCGTTGTAAACGCGGTCGCCGTCTTTGGCCTCCGACACATCCAAGTCGCACAGGCCGTTCAGGCGTGAAGCCAACGACGCGGTGAATTTTTCTGGCATGTGCTGCACCATCACCACACCAGGCGAGGTGCGTGACAGCATTTTGAGCACCACTTCCACCGACTGCACGCCGCCTGTGGACAAGCCCAGCGCAATCACACGGTCGGTGGTGACCGACATGGCCGCTTGTGCGGACGGTGGCACTACAGCCGGCGCCGCTTGAGCACGCGCAGCGAAGGCCGCTTTGGAGCCAGCGACCGCCCGCAAGTTCGCGCGAGACGCGGCGCGAACCGCGTCCACCAAGCCATTACTGGTGTCTTCCAAGAAACTCTTCAAACCCATTTTTGGTTTGGTGACGAAACCCACCGCACCCGCCGCCAAGGCCTGCATGGTGGTTTCGCACCCTGCCTCGGTCAATGTGGAACACATCACCACAGGCGTTGGCCTTTCGGCCATGATTTTCTTGAGGAAAGTGATGCCATCCATGCGCGGCATTTCCACGTCCAGCACCACCACATCGGGCCAGTTCTCTTGCATCTTGGGCCAGGCAAAAATCGGGTCGCTGGCACTGGCGATCACCTGAACGCCACCAGCGGTCAAGGTGTCGGCAAGGTGCTTGCGAACAACAGCAGAGTCGTCAACGATCATGGCTCTGACAGTCATCTACTTCTCCTTCAACTCAGTGACTTCCACCGCGGCACATCAGCACCTCGCCAGTGGCAATTTCCAGGCGCACATTGCGGGGCATGTTCTCGCCAACGTCGACACCGACGAGCGAGAAACCGTACTTTTCAATCAAGTTCCAACCTTGCTCAATGTTGCGTTCACCGACATTGAGCTTCACACCTGCTTGGTCAGACATGGTGTCCGCGCCGCCATAGAGGTGGCAGTCGTACTCCGACGTCTTCGTGTTGGCCCGCATCAGGGCTTGCACCAGCAGTTCCACTGCCTCGTCGCCATACCGACCGTCGGCGGGCATGTTTTCGCTGCGCGGGCGCGAGGGCAAAAGGTAGTGGCACATGCCACCAATGCGGCGCTGCGGATGCCACAGGGTCATGGCCACGCAGGAGCCCACCAAGGTGCGCAAGCTGCGGGCTTTGGCGCCAAAGTAGAGCTGACCCGGCATCAAAAACAAATCAGCGCTGTCAGCGCTTTGGGTCGCAGCGGGTCTGGCTGACTTGAGCAGTGGCTTAGAGACGCTCATACACGGCTGGGCGCAGGGGACGCACTTCAAGTCCGAGGTTGCTGAGCGACTCGGCATGGCCAGGCAACAAGTAGGCGCCTTCTTTCAAGAAAGGCAGCACGCGGCGCACGATGTCTGCCTTGCCAGCGTTGTCAAAGTAGATCAGCACATTGCGCAGAAAAATCACGTCAAACTTGCCAATGTCGGGCAGCGGTTGCGTCAAGTTGGCCGGTTGGAAACGCACGTTTTTGCGCAGCTCTTTGCTGATGAGCAAATGGCCGTCGTACTGGCCGTGGCCCTTCATGCAAAAACGTTTGAGGTAGGCGGGTGAAACACCTTTGGCGCGTGACATGGGATACAGCGCGCGCTGCGCGGTGGCCACCATGTCGGTAGACAGGTCGGTGCCTATGATCTCCCAACCGCTGGAGCCCAAACGATCGGCCAGCAGCATGGCAATGCTGTAGGCCTCTTCGCCCGAGCTGCTGGCACCGCTCCAGACACGGAACAGGTCGTGCGACTTGCGGGCTTTGATCACCTCGTCCAAAAACTCAAAGTGTGCAGGCTCACGGAAAAAATAGGTTTCGTTGGTGGTGAGTTTGTCCACCACGCGGACAAGCTCATTTCGGTCTTGCTGCTTGAGCAGGTCTTTGACGTAAATCTCCACGTCTTGCAATCCGCGATCACGCGCCAACTTCTGCAAACGTCCCTCCACCAAGGGTTTCTTCGCTGCCGTCAGGCGTATGCCGGACACGCTGTGGAACATGTCGGAAACCGCATCGAAGGAATGTTGGGACAGGGCCATGTTGTTCTCGTGGAAATGAGGGGCTCAGCCCACAGTCACTGTGGGTTGTTGACCGATTACTCATAGGTCAGAAATATAGGCGACAGTTGGATGTTTGAAAAACTGCTTGACCAGCGAAGGGTTGTCCTTGATCTTGGTCAGCTCTTCATCAACACGTACCTGCATCTTCTCGCCCGTCTTCAGAGGCCCGCGTTTGCTTGCGCTGCGCTTGGCATGGCTCCACACCAGCTCGTCGGGATTCAGATCAGGCGCGTAGCCGGGAAGAAAGTGCATCGTCAGCTTGCCTTGCGTGCTTTGCACGTACTCTTTGACGATCAGCCGCTTGTGCGCGGGCAGTCCATCGACCACTAAATGGATCGGTTTCCTGCGCTTGTGCATCATCTTTTTGAGCAACTGCACGAACACTTCGCCGTCCATGGCCCCTTGGTAGGTTGCAAACCAGAAACCGCCTTTGCTGTTGACGGCGCTGGCCGCACTGATGCTTTGGTGCTGGCCGGGCACTTGCACCACAGGTGTTTGCCCCTTCACCGCCCAGGTCTTGCCGTAAACGCTGTCGGCACGAAAGCCCGATTCGTCCCAGAAATAAATCTCCGCCCCCTCTTGTTTGGCTTGGGCTGCAATGCCTGGAAAGGTTTGCTCTTTCCACTGCGTGACCGCCTCAGGGCTGCGTTGATACGCGCGTTTGAGAGGCTTTTGCACCGTCAGGCCCAGTCGGGCCAACATCGTGCCCACGCTGGCCAAGCTCAGGAATACATCAAAGCGCTCCAAAATGAAGGCGGCCACGATGGCGCGTGTCCACAGGGCAAAGTCAAACCCATATTGATGGGGGTGTTTGCCATCCATGCAGCGAAAGACTTCGCGCTCTTGCCGGGGCGTCAGCTTACGTGGACGCCCCGTGCCGATGGTGGACTTCAAAGCCCGCTTGCCGTGCCCGCGGCCAGCGGCGCGCTGCTCAATGCGGTAACCCCAGCTGCGGTGCAGGCCAAAGGACTCGGCTACCCGAGCCGGGTTCTCGCCTTGTCTGATTCGTTCAATGCCCAGCATGCGAAATTGCTCAAGCGTTTCGTGGCTGTGGCTGCGTCCGTCTTTTTTCATATCCCTCGGATTCGCTTGATCGCTCAAAGTTCATTATCGTCTCTTATATTTCTGACTCATGAGTAAGTGGGCCAGGTCGTCAGAGTCCAGTACGCGCTCCATGGCCAGCACGGGCAAAAACTCGCCGCGTATGCGGGCCATGCCACTGATGAACTCGGGCGGAATGTGCGTGCCCAACTGCGGAACCGCTTCGATTTGGGCGGCACCCGCATCAATCACTTCATTGACCGAGTCCACCATCACGCCCAATTTGTGCAGCAAGGCGTCGGGGCCATTGCCCACGGGCAGTTCCACAATGATGATGCAAGTGCGCCGGTCGACGCCCATCAGACCCAGTCCTAGACGTGCGGACAGGTCGATCACGGGAACCACAGCACCCCGCAAATTCATCACCCCACGCACGAAACGCGGCATGCGAGGCAACTCCGTGGTGGGCACGGCTTTGAGAATTTCTCTGACCACGTCGATGCCCACGGCGTAACCTCGGTCGCCAAGGACAAAACACAGCAGCTGCTGCTCGGCCAACATCGTCAGTGGAGACGACGAAGCGGCCAATGTGGGATTGGGGGCCAACTGGTTCATGCTGGGCTCCTTAAACCTTGGAACGGTAGTGGAACGCACCCGAGTGGGCTGCGATGCGGTGCGATGGCAAGACGTGACAACGCTGCGGGCTCACGCCCGCAAGGCGGAGCAACGCCGCCAACGCGCCGCAGCGCAGCTCACTCGGGTGCGTAGCGCTGGGACCCGCGAGGTCATTTTTTTCGTGTGAAGAAATCTGAATGTTCATCTGATGTTCCTAGCGGAGAAAAGCGGTCCACTGCCGATTCAAGGTTAGAACCGACCGAAACTGTCTTCGTCTACGGTGTTGCCTTGTTTGGCGTGGCCAGCGTTTCCCTTGGCCGACCAGGGCAAGCCGCTGCTGCTACCGATCACACCGGTCTCAAAGTCGTCGCCTTTGCTGGCACGTGGCGCGGCGCGTTTCGGTGCGGCAGCAGCTTTGGCAGCACGAGCCGGTGCGGCTCGGCGACCACCCGTTTCCACTTGGAAAAAGGACATCAGTTCTTGCAGCTGCGCGGCTTGGGCCGACATTTGTTCTGCCGTGGCCGAGAGCTGTTCGCTCGCCGATGCGTTTTGCTGCGTCGAGGTGTTGAGGTGGCCCATGGCGCTGGTGATTTGACTCACCCCATCGGACTGCTCCCCCGAGGCGGCCGCAATTTCTTGCACCAGCTCGGAGGTCTTGGAGATCGACGGCACCATTTGGCTCAGCAAATGCCCAGCCTTCTCGGCCATTTTCACGCTGGAACCCGCGAGATTGCCAATTTCTTGCGCGGCCACTTGGCTGCGTTCTGCGAGTTTGCGCACCTCGGCGGCCACCACAGCGAACCCTTTGCCGTGTTCGCCAGCGCGAGCCGCTTCAATCGCAGCGTTCAGGGCGAGCAAGTTGGTTTGGTAGGCAATGTCGTCAATGATGGAGATCTTGCTGGCGATGGACTTCATCGCATCCACCGTCTGGCTCACCGCCTGGCCGCCCTCGCCCGCTTCTTTGCTGGCTTTGGTGGCCATGCCGTCGGTGACGTTGGCGTTTTCGCTGTTTTGTTTCACCGACGCGGCCATTTGCTGCAGCGAGGCGCTGGTTTGTTCCACGCTGGCGGCTTGCTCGGAGGCCGACTGCGACAGCGACTGCGAGGTGGTGGACACCTGGGCCGCCGCTGAATTCAACTGCTCGGCTGCCGCGTTCACCTCGGCCATGGTTTGCGCCAAACGGGCCACGGTGTTGTTCACTGCATTCTTCAAGTCGGCAAACGCGCCGCGGTAGTCGCCCTGCACGGTTTGGGTGAGGTCGCCCTCTTCCATGCCTTGCAGCACCCCTTGCACTTCTTTCACGGGGCCGACGATGGCGTCCAAGGTGTCGTTCACGCCTTGCACAATTTTTCGGTACTCGCCTTGGTGCTGGGACGCATCGGCGCGGGCATCCAAGTGGCCGTCCACGGCGGCATCCACGAGCCCCGAGGTGTCGTTGGCCAAAGCTTTAAGGTTGCCCCGCACTTGTTCCAGGGCGACTGCGATGTGGGCCAACTCGTCCTTGCCTTCTGCATTGACTGGCAAGTCGAGGTCGCCCTCAGCCACACGAGCCGCCGCCGCTTGAATGTTGCGTGCAGAGCGGTTGATGGAACTGCGAATGGCAAGGTACAAGTACAGCGCAAACAGCACGCCCAATCCAGCACCCACAGCCTCCATCATCCGCAGCTTGTTGATTCGGGCGATGCGTTCATTCAGCATCACATCAAAACGTGAGATGGCCAGGTTGTGGAACTGATCCATGGCCTTCAAAGTGTCGGTGCCTTGTTTGAAGTAGACAAGTGGATCGCCTTGCAGCTTGCCTTCTTTCATCAGGCCCTTGGCCGCTTTGACATAGGTGTCAACAGCCTCCACGGTCTCGGTCCAGCCCTTGGGTATGGGCTCGCCAGAACGCTCCAATCCATCCAGCTTGCGCTGCACCGACAGCTGGTTTTCCGCCAGCGAGTTCAGGGCAGAGGTCATGCGGGCGTGGTCGTTGCTGGTCCACTCGCCTTTGGTGAGTGCACCAGCGCCAACGCCGCGCACTTGGGCAACCGCTTCATTCCAGGACACGATGCGCTCAAACACCACCTCCATCATGAAATAGGTGGCAGACTCGGGGTCGAACAGCAAGCCGGACTTTTCAGCCGCAAGCAGGGTTAGCGTTTGCAAGCGCTTGACCAAATCGGTATGAACCGCAAACGCTGCCGCTGCATTGCTGGGATCGGGGTTGGTGGCGAGGGCTTTGGCCTCGTCGCGCAATGGGACCCAGGCCTTGTCCAACTCAAAATGGGGCGCGGCGTGCACCGCTGAATCCACGTCAGCCAACACCTTGGTCAACTCGCTGCGGGTGGTTTGCCGATCGGCTTGCATGCCTGTGTGACCTTGCAGCAGCATGGCGGTTTGACCACGGTGGGTTTGCACCGTGTCGATCAAGTCCAGCATTTCATGAATTTGGTGCGAACCAAGCAATTCATTGCGGGTGAACTCAATGGCCTCGCCATCGCGCTTTAGAACGCTGGCCAGCAAAACCACCAGCGGAACAAACAGCAGTCCGCCGATCACAGCCACTTTGGTGCCGAGTTTGAGGCGACCGAGCAAGCCGGCAACCGGGGCAAAGATGCGGGGCGCGGGAGCGTTGGTGTTCAAGGTTTGTTCCATGGAAGTCTCCAAACAGAATCAGAAAAAAGCGGGGGTTGGATGGTGGTTCAGTGGTGGGTCGCGCTCAGCGAGGCCGGTGGGCTCAGGCTGGGCGGTTTCGGGAAAGCAGGCAGATTGGCAGTGGGGCGAGAAATGGTCTGCAAGAGGGTGGGCACTTCAAGAATCAAGCCCACTTCACCGCTGCCCAGAATCGTGGAGCCGGCAATGCCCTGCAAATGTTTGAACACCGCGCCCAGGGGTTTGATCACGGTTTGGTGCTCGCCGAGCAAGCGGTCCACCAGCAAACCCACCTTGGTGCGGTTGCTGCGCACCACCACCATGCTTTGACGAGCGGGAACGTCCCCTGCATGGCCGAAAGCGCGGCGAATATCCACATAGGGCAGCACCTCACCGCGCAGGTCAAATACACCACTGATGTCGGTGCTGGATGCACGACAAGACGCCGGCGTTTCAATGCACTCCACCATCACATCCAGCGGCAACACATAGTGCACGCTACCAACTTGGGTCAAAAAGCCGTCGATGATGGCCAGGGTCAATGGCAAACGGATTTGTATCGTTGTGCCCAGGCCGGGGCTGCTGACAATTTGCATGGTGCCGCGCAGGGAATCGACGTTGCGTTTAACCACGTCCATGCCTACACCGCGACCGGAAATATCGGTGACGAAATCGGCCGTGGAAAACCCCGGCGCACAAATCAACTGGTCAATCTCGGCGTCGCTGGGCTGGGCATCCAAAGCCACCAGGCCTTTTTCTTTGGCTTTCGCAAGCACCTTCTCGCGGTTCACGCCGCGGCCATCGTCGCTGACCTCAATGACAATTTGTCCGCCCTCGTGGTAGGCATTGAGCGCAATGCGACCGCGTGGTGATTTGCCGGCCGCAATGCGCCCTTCGGTGGTTTCCAAGCCATGGTCCAAGGAGTTGCGCACCAAGTGGGTGAGCGGGTCAGCAATGGTTTCGACCATGGCTTTGTCGAGTTCGGTGTCGCCACCGGTCAACTCCAAGTCCACTTCTTTACCCAGCGATTTGCTCACATCACGAACTACACGCTGGAAGCGGCCAAAGGTTTCACCGATGGGCACCATGCGCAGGCCCAGAGCCCCATCGCGGGCACCCTCGACCAAGTCGCCAATGCGCATGGCGATTTCCATGAAATCGGGGGACTGCTCGCGCTGGGCCACCAGTTTGGCGCCAGAGCTGGCGATCACCAGCTCACCAATCAGGTCCACGAGTTGGTCCAGTTTGTCGGCACGCACGCGGATGAATTTTGTATCGTCACCACGGCGGGCACCGGCGCGGCGTTCAATGCCGGGCGCACGGCGCTCTGGAGAAACTTCTTCCAGTTCGACAGGCGACGGATCACTGCCCGCCTCGTGGGCGACTGTCCTCTCGGGCACCATGCGGTCCATCAGCTCGCGCAGGGCATCGCTGGTGCCGCGCAGGGCACGCAAGGCGGCGCATTCTTCGCTGCTTGCATCAGGGGCCAAAATTTGGATGTCGCAGTCTTCCACCACAAACTCAAACACCTGGTCGAGGTCGGCGCGTGTCACGTCACCATGGAAAGTGATTTCAAAACCGAGGTGGCAGGCTTCTGCATCCAGTGCCATCAGCTCGGGAACACTTTCGCTGATGGTCACCAGCTCGCGCACGGCGCCCACTTTGCCCAGGTAGCGAATAAAGGAGATAGGGTCCAAGCCATTGCGCAAGGCGTCTTGGCCAAACCGCAGGGAGATGTGCCAGGTGCCATCGTCAGACCCAGCGGCTGCCACGGCTGTAGGCGTCGTTTTGGTCTTTTCGGCGGCCAGGTCTGGGCCTGGACCTCTGGTGATCGCGCGCAATTGCGCACCCAAGGCGGCGGCATCAGCGGCCACCACCGGATCGCTCTGACCACTGTTGACTTCGTCCAGCAGCTTGCCAATCATGTCGCGGCTTTGCAGCAGCAAGGCCACTGTGGGCTCGGTCAAGGGATGTTGGCCGGAGCGCAAGGCCTCTAGCAAAGTTTCTGCTTCGTGGGTGAAGGCCACCACGGCGGTGCAGCCAAAAAGCCCGGCCCCACCTTTGATGGTGTGGGCCGCGCGAAAGGCCGCATTGAGATTCTCTGCATCTTCCGGGTTGGTCTCCATGACCAAGAGCGCAGCCTCAAACTGGCGCAAATTGTCTTGGGCCTCTTCGAGGAAACCCTCGCGCGCTGCAGCGATGATTTCGTCGTCGTCGTTGTCACGGGCGCTCATGCGGCGGCTCCTTGGCTGGGACTGACAGTGGACAAATCAAGCAGCGACAAGGAATAGGTCGTTAAAGCCATCTTGACCGCTTCGCTGGGCTGCTGCAAAACGATGGGGGCGCCGGCCTCAATGCCGCTTCGCTTCAAAGCCAGCAGCAGTTGCACGCCAGCGGTGTCGAAATCAGTCACTTCTGAGAGATCAACGCCCAAGCCCCCACTGAGGTCCAGTTGCGACAGCTCAGTCCACTGGGCCAACATGGCCTCGTGCTGGCTGGACGCACCGGTGATGGTGCAGTCGCCGCGCAGCCGCATGACATGGGTGGGGGTGCTCATGGTGGTGGTCTTTATTCTTGAATAGGGTCAAACAACCAAACGCCGTACCGCGTCTATCAATTGCGACGGCTGGAAGGGCTTGGTCACATAAGCGCGGGCACCGGCTTCTTTGGTTTTGGACTTGATGGCATCGCTGGACTCGGTGCTGAGCATGATCACGGGGGTGAATTTGTGGTCGGGCAAAAGTTTCGCCTGTTTGAGAAAACCAACGCCGTCTAACCTGGGCATGTTCAAGTCACAGGTGATGATGTTGAACTTCTGCTTTTCCAGCTTTTTGATGGCTTCGAGTCCGTCTTCGGCTTCGGTCACGTCAAAACCCGCACCTTCCAGCGCCATGCGCGCCACGGTTCGGAATCGCCCAGAGTCATCTATCACCAAGACGGTCTTGTTCATGGCTTGCTCGTGATGTGCTTGGGGCTCAAACGCAAATGCGCGCAGCCGCTTCCACCAACTGCGAAGGCTGGAAGGGCTTGGTGATCCATGCCCGCGCCCCCGACGCCTTGGCCTCGGCTTTCTTGGACTCTTGCGACTCGGTGGTGAGCATGATCACGGGCGTGAACTTGTAGGCGGCAGACGCCTTCAAGTGCTTGAGAAAACTCAAGCCGTCCATGTTGGGCATGTTCACATCGCAGACGATGAGGTTGTACTTGCGCCCGTCGAGTTTGGTGACGGCGTCTTTTCCGTCGACAGCCTCCACCACGGTGTAGCCGGCCTTGGCCAAAGCCAATTTGACGACGGTTCGAAAACTGCCCGAGTCGTCGATGATCATCACGGTTTTTGCTGTCATGGTTTCACCTCTTCAAAGTCCCACAAAACACATTCACTGAAAATTCACTTGCGCCGGTACACCGTCTCAAAAATATCGAAACATGAAAACGCGTCTTCGACCCGATGGCTGCGTTGCAAATCCGCGCGATACCAAGCGGTATCGCTGTGGTTTGCGCCTTGCCCTCGGGCCGAATCCATCGTTTTCATCATGTTTCGATATCTCTGAGGCTGTGTACTAGAAAAAGTCCACGGACGTTCCATGTTCAATACGCACATTGCCGTGGTGCTGTGTGCGTTGTTCTTCCATCGTGTAGCTTTGGTCCAGTGCCGCCAGCCACTCGGTGGCATCGGCCATCTTGGCTTGCGCTGGGCCGTCGTTCCAATCCGCCAAGCGCTCCATGTCTTTGGCCAGAATGGCCATCATTTGGCTGACGCGGTCACCGGACTGGAACCCCATCAACACTTCATCCAGGTCGTCGCGCACCTTGCTGCTGGCTTCACGCAGTTCGCGGGACGACGTCATGTTCCGACCAATGTCGCCGACCAAAGACTCCATGGCCAAGCGGGCGCTGGTGCGCAGCTCCAGTTGCATCTCTTCAGCGCTGCTGTCCTGCAGCTCGGCATCACGGCGCAGCGGTTTGATCTTTTGATTCAGCGAGGCCACATGGGCGTGAATTTGCTCGGACAACTCATCACAGCGCGAGCCCAAGGTGCGAACCTCTTTGGCGACCGCGTCAAAACCACCACCTCGCTCGTGGCTGATGCGGTTGGCTTCAATCGAGGCGTTCATGGCGACCATGCGGGTATGGCGTGCAAAACCCTTCATGTCCTTGGCCATTTGCGCCAAACCCGCCAAGGCATGGCTGCTCTCGCTGAGTTGCACGGCCACACGCTCGTGTTGGGCCAATACCTTGGACACCGGCACCAGCAGGGTTTCGATGACTTCGGGACGGTCGTTGAGCAGTTGATCGGTTGCCCCCGCGTCTTGGGCGGGAGAGAGTTTTTCAGCGCGGTCTGCCACATCGGACAAACCCTGGGAGAGCCGAGCGAAGGTTTCCAGCATGGACTCGAAACCCACTTCGGTGGCCGACCGTGCCATCTCCAACTGGCGCCGCCACACCGGAACCACCTGGCCCACCATCAGGCGAGCCCCTGTGGCTTCTGGAGCGCCTCCCGTGGCCATTGGATTGGAGCCCCGCGAGAAACCGAGCACGAGAACGAAACTCAGCGCCGCAACGATTCCACCACAAAGCCAGGGTGAAAGGCCGGCCATACCCACAAGCAGGGCGCCGGAGGCGGCCACACAGGCGACGGTCAAAGGCAGCCACAGGGCTTTGACCTTTTGCAAATGGTCACGGCCAAGCGCGGACGTCGGCGTACTGCCGTCATCAAGGACGGGCTTTCCAATAGAAGAAGACGTGGTCATTGGGCGCAAGACACAGATTTCACAGTTCGGTTGATGTCCTTATCGGCCCTTTGGGCTGAAGCTGAAGAACAGCAGCGGGCGCTCACAAAGGGACGTTTATATGAACTTTGCGGCCTCCGGGACCCGTGCTGTCCGTGAATAAACGCCGCAAAACCAGCGCTTTTAAGAAGCATGGCCACAGCCCAAACACAGGAAACTTCGCTCAAGCACAGGGCTCTACGGCCGAAAAGACGGTGAGTGCTTGGCCCTTGCGGCTGTTCGCAAGGGGGCGCGTTCCTGAATCGTCATGCGACGGCACAGCGCAAAAGTGCACTGACTTCACCACGCTAAACAGATACGGACCCGCCATGAAGCTTCAACTGTCTGCCCCTTGGGCCGCTCAAGCACTGCCCCGTTTGGCTCAGTGGTGCGCCGAATACTTCCAGCACCATGGCGTGTGGGCCCCCGCCGTGCGTTTGTTGCGTGTGATGACCATGCAGCGCAAGGCGTGGCTGCTGTTCGCTGTGTTTTCAATCCCATTGACAGTGTTGACTGTCAACACCGCCTACCATTCGTGGGCGCATCTGCAAGCCTTGGCATTGACCCGCCAGGGCCTCCAGTTCTCAGACACCGCCCAAAAGCTGGGCCCGGCGCTTTATGTTGCATCGATCCAGAAAGCCGGAGCAGACGCCCCCAAACCGACCGGTACCAACACCCCATCCATCCAAGAACTGCAGGCCCAGTTGGCCCAGCAGTACGCCGCCATGCCGCAAGTGCACGCCTTTGTGCAAACGGCGATGAAAAATTACCTGAAGGCGCAAGCGGAATCTCAGGCGGCTGCCAGCGCAGCGCCTGCCGCGCGCGCTCTGGTCTTGCAAAACCAGATCACAGCCTTGTTAACGCTCAGAGAAGAAGTCACCAATGCCTCGGGTCTGTGGCGCGAAGCCGATCACGGTGCCTCCGCCTTGGTGGAGCTGTCACAAGAAACACTGTCGGTATTGGGGCGTGGCATCACCGGCGTTCGAAAAATTGAAGCGCAGCTTGCACCACTGGCGGCCGAACAACCTGTTCAGGCCGACAAGGTGCACGAACAACAAATGCTGCTTGCCAAACAACTGGCCCAGGTTGAAGCGGCGTTGTCGCGCTTGAGCATCTTGATGTCGCAGAACCCGGAGTTGGGTTTGACCGCTGCAGGAGACAAGACGCTGGCTCTCACCCGGAAGTGGCTGGGCACGGTCGAACAAAGTTTGCTGTCGCGCGAGGTGGTGGCTGACACGGCCACCCTTCAGGCAGAGTCGGGGGCGGCTCTTTCTGCAACCCGTGAGTTACGCACCCAGACCATTCAATTGCTGGATCAGCATTTGAGCAAAGGTCAGCAAGAAGCGCTGCACAGGGCTTACATCCTGCTGGCTCTCATGGCCAGCTTGTTGTCGCTGGCCATCTACTTCTTGCTGGCATTCTTGAACGTAATGTCGGGCGGCATCAACATGCTCACGAGTGAGATGGTCAAACTCTCCCAAGGCGACTTGAGTTCCCGCCCAGCAGCCCGTGGCGACGACGAAATCGCCGTCATGACAACCACCCTGGGCACCTCGCTGATGCGGTTGTCAGATTTGCTGGCCTCCATGCGTTTAGGCGTGGCCAGCGTCACCCATGCAAGCACCGAAATCGCCCACGGCAACGCCAACCTGTCACAGCGCACGGACCGCGCATCCAGCAGCGTGGCCTCCATCCTGGAGGTGGTTACCCATTTCAGCAAAGAGCTGGACGAATGCGGCAAGCAAGTCATCGAAGCCACCCGCGCAGTAGACGCTTTGCGCTTGGAAGGCGTGCGCAGCAAAAAACACATGGGTAAGCTGCAGCAATGCATGCAGGCTTTGCTGCGCAAGAGCCGTGAAATCAGCGAAATCGTGGGGCTGATCGACGGCATTGCCTACCGCACCAACATCTTGGCCTTGAACGCTTCTGTGGAAGCGGCCAAAGCAGGCGAGTCTGGACGCGGATTTGCTGTGGTGGCCCAAGAAGTTCGAAGCCTGGCCTTGCGCAGCGCAGACTCGGCCAAACGCATCAGTGACATCGTGGTGCGCTCAACCGACGACATTGAGCAAGGCAACGCCCTGGCGGAACTGGCCGGGCAGTCCCTCGAAGGGAGCAACGCCCATGTGGTGGACATCCACACGGCGATGGACCGCATCGTGAGCTTGACGCGCTCTGGCCAAAACAGCGCTGAACACATCACCAGCGAACTGCGCACGCTGAACGACAGCACCAGCGAGAACCGCAACTTGGTCAGTCAACTCGCCCAAGCGGCAGACGCCATGCGCAGACAGGGTGAACGATTGACCCGCAAGGTTGATGCCTTCAGGCTCAAATAGGCCTCTATGACTCTTTCGGCCACCATGCCCTCTTGGCCCCTTTGGATATGGCTGGGTTTGGGCTGGTTGCTGGGGGCCGCCAGCTTGTATGGCTTTCTGCGCTGGTCGGCGCTCCCCAACTTGCTTGCAGCCCGCAAAAAACGCGGTACCTTGCCCAAAGATGGCCTGACGGAATTACCAACACGGCCTTACTTTGAAAAACACCTGCTGGTCGGCGCCAAAGCCTGCGACAGCGGCAACACCCGCATGGCCCTGCTATTCATCGACTTGGATGGCTTCAAACCGGTGAACGACAACTATGGCCACGGCCACGGAGACAACGTATTGGCCCAGGTGGGCAAACGGCTGCGTGTGCTGGCCCGCAGCGGTCACTTGGTGGCGCGTGTAGGAGGGGACGAGTTTTTGCTTTTGGTACGTGATGTACAAAACAACAACGACGTGGCCCTGCTCGCACGCAGACTCATCAAACACCTGAGCATGCCGTATCAAGTGGAAGAACAAGAGGTCAGCATCTCCTGTTCGGTGGGCATCGTGGTCTACCCCGAATATGGCGGGGCCAGCAAGCTCATCGCCCGTGCCGATGCGGCCATGTACGCCGCCAAACGTTCTGGCGGCGCTTGCTACTGCTTTTACACCCCGGCCATGGATGCCGATGCGGAAGAAAAGTTTGAACTGCTGCGCAGCCTGCGTGACGCGGTGGAGCTGCGGCAATTCGAGCTCTACTACCAGCCGAAAATCGACGCCAAAAGCGGCAAAATCACCGCCGCCGAAGCCTTGATCCGCTGGCAACACCCCACCAAGGGTTTGATCTTGCCAGGCGTGTTCATCCCAGTGGCGGAACGTTTTGGGCTGATGGGTGCCATTGGGCATTGGGTGATTGAAGACGCTTGCCGGCAAGCGCGTGCCTGGCGGGATCAAGGGCTGCGCATGCGCGTGGCCATCAACTTGTCCGCCCAACAAATGCGACAAGACGACATTGCGCTGCGCATCGGCGAAGCCCTGAAACGGCATCGCATTGACCCCACCTCCATCACCTGTGAAATCACTGAATCCGCCGCGATGGAAGACACGCGCACCACCCAGACCACGCTCAAAGAGTTGGGCGAGTTGGGCGTGCACATTTCAATTGACGACTTTGGAACCGGTTATTCAAGCCTGAGTTATCTGCGCCAACTGCCCGCCGAAGAACTCAAAATTGACCGAAGTTTTGTGGTGGACATTGACAGCAGCCCCGATGCCCGTGCCGTGGTCGATGCCGTGGTGAAGCTGGCGCATGCGCTGGGCTTGAGGGTGGTGGCCGAAGGCGTGGAAAACCTCAGACAGCAAGAAGTCCTGGTGCAACTGGGCTGCGACGAGCTGCAAGGTTATTTGTTTGCTAGGCCCATGACGGCTCGCGCCTTGCTGATGTCTTCCCAACAAACCCATGGCGACTATGCCTCTTTTCGCAGTTCTCTTTTTGGCATGACAGAAACCCGCGAGAAGGCATAAGGCAACGCTGAACAGCCTCTCGGGCTGTGCGGAGAGAGGGCAGCGCTTTATCGGTATGCTTACGAGCATGAGTCCCTCGCATCGATCTTCAGGCGCCATACCCTCCCCTGCCCCCAGCCGCCTGGCAATACGCGGTGACTTGCTCGACTTCACCGGCGCGCCTGATTGGAGCGACACCGAACCCAGCCAGCTTCGTTTTCGTGCCGACCACTGGTTGATGATGGAAGGAGGTCGAATTCAAGCGGTGATGGCGGGCACGAACCCACCCGACGCCACATGGCACCGGGTGGACATGCGTGGCAAATTGATCCTGCCCGGTTTCATCGACACGCATGTGCACAGCCCGCAGTTGGATGTGATCGCCAGCCACGGGACCGGTCTCTTGGAATGGCTGCAAACCTATACCTTTCCGTCCGAGATGCGCTGCGCTCACCAGGGCGAAGCCTCGGCAAGCGCCAAACGTTTCTTAAGCGCCCTGTGCGCTCATGGCACCACAAGTGCCATGGTCTTCCCCACGGTACACAGAATCAGCGCAGACGCCTTGTTTGAGGCGGCCAGCGGACGCGGCATGCGCCTGATTGCAGGCAAAGTCTTGATGAATCGGCACGCACCCGAGGGTCTGCGCGACGATGTAGAGCAAGCGGAGAAAGACTGCCGCGAGTTGATTGCCAAGTGGCACGGACAGGGTCGTTTGGCCTATGCGGTCACAGTGCGTTTTGCACCCACCAGCACACCGGAGCAGCTTGACATGGCGGGGCGACTGCTTGCCGAACATCCCGGCGTCTACATGCAAACCCATTTGGCCGAAACACGCGATGAGGTGCAGTGGGTGTACACCCTTTTCCCGGAGGCACGCAGCTACCTCGACGTTTATGCACGCGCGGGCTTACTCGGCCCGCGCAGTGTATTCGCCCACGGTATTTGGCTGGACACCCAAGACCGCACTGCCCTGCAACAAGCCGGCGCACAAATTGCGCATTGCCCCACATCCAACCTCTTTTTAGGCAGCGGCCTTTTTGATTGGCCACGCGCTGAGCGCGAAGGCGTCGCGGTCAGTTTGGCCAGCGATATCGGCGGCGGCACCAGTTTGTGCATGCTGCGCACCATGGCGGAGGCCTACAAAGTACAAGCCATGCTCGGCCACCGCCTAAGCGCCTGGACCGCACTGCATGCGGCCACCCGTGGCGCCGCCGAGGCACTGCAGTTGGGCCAGGAAGTGGGTCGCCTGGAACCGGGACTGATGGCCGATGTCTGCGTCTGGGATTGGGCCGTCGGCCCCGTGGCCGAACACCGCTTGGCCCTGGCCCGAGAGTTGCATGAGCGTTGTTTTGCCTGGCTCACGCTCGGGGACGAGCGCAACCTTGTGCAAACCTATGTGGCCGGCGTGTTGCAACACCACAGGCCGTAGCACAGAAGACCAACTCTCTGCTGTCCAGGCACACGGCGGCTTATTTTTTGAGAACAGAGCATGATCGACTTCAATGCCATTGCGAAATCCATGTTGCCTTCCCTGATGGCCCGTGCACCCAAGGCCGAGCTGCACATCCACATAGAAGGCTCACTCGAACCCGAGTTGATTTTTGCGCTGGCACAGCGTAACGGCATCCGCTTGCCCTACGCGAATGTCGCGGCACTACGGCAAGCCTACGCCTTCACCGACCTGCAAAGTTTTCTCGATATTTATTACGCTGGCGCCGGCGTCTTGCGCACAGAAGAAGACTTCTTCGACATGGCCATGGCCTACTTCGCCCGCGCGGTTGCCGATGGCGTGGTGCACGCCGAGCTGTTCTTTGACCCGCAAACCCACACCGAACGTGGTGTGGCCATGGGCACGGTGATCCACGGCTTGAAACGGGCCTGCATCGCCGCCGAAAAACAGTGGGGCATCAGCAGCTTGCTCATCCTGTGTTTTTTGCGCCACTTGAGCGAAGAACAAGCCTTTGACACGCTGGAACAAGCCCAGCCCTATCTGCTGCACATCGCCGGTGTAGGCCTGGACAGCAGCGAACTCGGCCACCCCCCGGAAAAATTTGCCCGCGTGTTTGCCCGCGCCCAAGACTTTGGACTGCACCTGGTGGCCCACGCAGGCGAAGAAGGACCGCCCGAGTACATCCGCGCGGCGCTGGATGTGTTGAAAGTGCAGCGCATCGACCACGGTGTGCGCTGCCTGGAAGACCCGCAGCTGGTGCAGCGCTTGGTGCACGAAGCCATACCGCTGACGGTCTGCCCCTTGTCGAACGTCAAGCTCTGCGTCTTCAAAGACTTGAGCCAGCACAACCTGCCGGCGCTCTTGGACGCGGGGTTGGTGGTGACGCTGAACTCCGACGATCCGGCCTACTTCGGGGGATATGTGCTGCAAAACTACGTTGACACCTTTGCCGCCTTGCCCCAGCTCACCGCCCGCCACGCTTGGGAACTATTGCGGCACAGCATCACGGCAAGTTTTGCGCCGCTGCAGCGGCAAGAGGTTTGGTTGCAGCAGATTGACGCGGTCTTCAAACAACCGAATCTTGTTTGAGCAGCGTCTCTAAACACTGCTCCTTGATGCCGTAGAAAGTTTTGATCTCTTCGATTTGCCGCCACACCGCTGTGGCATCAACGGCCTTGTCCCGCTTCACCGCCAGAATCATTTTGTTCTTGCTGGTGTGTTCCAGTGCAATGAATTCAAACACCTGCGTCGCATAACCGCTGGCCTCTAACAGCAAGGCGCGCAGGCCGTCGGTGAGCATTTCAGCCTCTTGGCCCAAATGAATGCCGTGCTGCAAAATCGGCCGCAGCGGATGCGGGCTGAGCAACTGGGGCCGAATTTGTTTGTGGCAACAGGGCGAGCACATGATGATGGCGGCGCCAGCGCGGATGCCGCTGTGAATGGCGTAGTCGGTCGCGACGTCACAGGCGTGCAAGGCGATCATCACGTCCACTGCGGGCAGCGGCGCGGTGCGAACATCCCCTTCAGAAAAATTCAGCCCTTCCAAATGGCAGCTTTTGATGGCCGTGTTGCACAGCCGCACCAAGTCGCTGCGCAATTCCACCCCTGTGACCTCGGCTTGCAAGCCTTTTTGGGTTCGCAGGTGGTCGTGCAGCGCAAAGGTGAGGTAGCCCTTGCCGGCACCGAAGTCCACCACCTTCACCGCCTTTTGGTGAACCAAGGTGGAGCTGTCAAACGCATGGGCAAACACCTCAACGAATTTGTTGATCTGCTTCCACTTGCGCGACATGGAGGGAACCAGCTGCCGCTGTGCATCGGTCACACCGAGGGCGGTGAGCCAAGGGCGGGAGAGATCGACAAAGCGGTTCTTGCTGCGGTCGTGGGCGGGTGCCCCGCCCGTGTCCATCCCCTCTGTTAAATCATCCGCCTGCAAGGCCTTGCTCACCAAATGGCTGCGGCCCTTTTTACTGATGCTGAGCTGGTGAATTGCCGCCGGGGTGTGCAGATGGGCGTGCTGGAAATCATGGTCCAACAACTGGACCACGTGTTCTATCCCTGCCGGCAGGGCCCAATTTTTGGTGATGTCACGGGTGCCGTATCGCCAAACGAAGGACAACTGCAGCTCACCGCGCAAGACCACGGGCCGAACGATGAGCTGGCGCAAGTCAAGCAGTTCGCCCCGGTATTTGGACAGGGTCAGGTTCTGCCAGTCGGTTTGACCAGCATGCTGTTGCCACAGGGCGATGAACTGGTCGGTGTCGCTGGGCGTATCGGGTTCAGGAACGGATTTTTCAGCAGGCATGGTCAACGAAGAAGCAACGGTGCGAACAGTCGATGCTAACTTGGGCCTGTTCACACTAAACAGGCCCTAAGTGCCCTCGCCTGCCCTCGCCTGCCCTCAGCGGCCCTGTGCCGCAGGCGCTTTCGGCATGCTTTTGCGCACCAAGGCCACGACCAAACTGCCGACCACCGCGCAGCCCAATAAAAACAAGGCCCCCAGGCCCCAGATCAGCCACACCGCCCAGCCCATCACGTCAGCCGCACCGCCGGCCCACGACAAAGCGCTCTCGGTGAGTGTCAACACCCAAGTCACGGCGCTTTGCCAGCCTGGAAAGAAGTTCTCTAGCCAAGGGTTCGCAGGCAGTTTTTCAACCCAAACGGCCAAGCCGCTCCAATCATTGGGCAATGCGACCAAGAGGGCGTGCAGACCCCAAGCACCCAGGGTCCAAAGCCCCAAAGCGAGAAGTGCAATCAGCCAGACGGCGATCAACATGGTTCAACTCCAAGCAGTTCAGTGCGCGCAGCATAGCCAGATCTCAGTTGCCCCGCGGGCAGCCCCAAAGCCAGCAGGGAATCCAACGAGCGCATGGGCACGTTACCGCCGAGCCAACATCCAGATTCCAGCCAAGACCAAGCCAGTGCCCACCGCAATCCACAACGTGAACGGCTCACCAAGGATCAGCACGCCCATCAACAGCGTGGACAACGGTCCCACCATGCCGGTTTGTGCCGTCATCGTGGCACCGATGCGCTCGATCGCCATCATCACCATCAACACCGGCGCAAACGTACACAAGGTGGCGTTGAGCAGCGACAACCACAGCACCTCAGGCGCCACCACCATGGCGGACCAAGGCCGCAGCAGCACAAACTGCAGGATGCACAACACACAGGCCACCGTGGTGGCCAGCCCCGTCAGGCGCAAGGCTCCTAAACGTTGGACCTCCTGGCCGCTGAATGCCAAGTACACCGCGTAACTGACCGCACTGCCAAACACCAGCGTTGCACCCCAGGCGGTTTGGCTCGCTGACGTTGCTTGCGCCGACTGTTGTGTCAATAACTCATGACCAAACACCAGCAACACGCCGCTGTAGCTCACCGCCATGGCCAGCAATGCACGCCGCGAGACTTTCTTCTTGAAGAGAAAAACACCCAGTGCCAACACCAAGGTGGGGTTGAGGTAAAGAATCAAACGCTCCAAGCTGGCACTGATGTACTGCAAACCCGCGAAGTCCAAAAAACTCGCCAGGTAGTAGCCACAGAATCCCAGTCCCACGACAACAGCGGCATCACGTTGGGTCAGCGACGGCTGCCCCCGGCTGGCCCACCAGGTCAGTAACAAAAAAAGTGGCAACGCAAAAAGCATGCGGTACATGATGAGGGTGACCGCATCCACGCCATGCTGGTAAGCGAGCTTGACGATGATGGCCTTGCCCGAGAATGCCACGGAACCCGCAATGGCCAGGGCCAGGCCAACGGAGAGCGCCGGCTTGCCTGCAGGGGACACCATGCTCAAAACGCCACAGCCTGCCCATCGCGGCGCGAATCGCTGGCGGCCACATAACCTTGTGTAGCGGGGTCACCGAGACGCCAAATGAACTGGCCCGCACCGAAGTCTTGGTAGCTGTCTTGAATCACCGCCATGTGGTGGCCCAAGTCGGCCAGGCCCTGAACCGTGGCGGGGTTCATGCCGGCTTCCACATTGATCTCAAGCCCCTGGTTGAAACGCCAGCGGGGCGCATCGCAAGCGGCCTGCGGGTGTTGGCCGTAGTCCAGCATGCGCACCAAACTTTGCACATGGCCTTGCGGCTGCATGTTGGCGCCCATCACACCAAAACTCATCAGGGCTTGGCCGTCGCGGGTCAAGAATCCGGGGATGATGGTGTGGAAGGGGCGTTTGCCGGGCGCCACCACATTGCGGCTGGATTCAAGCAAGCTGAAACCATGGCCTCGGTTTTGCATGGAAAGGCCGTAACCCGGCACCACCACACCCGAGCCAAAGCCCATGTAGTTGCTTTGAATGAAGCTGACCATCATTCCCCGCTCATCGGCGGCTGTCAGGTAGACCGTGCCGCCCTTGACTGGGGTGCCGGCTTGGAAATCTTGGGCCTTGTTTCGGTCGATCAAACGGGCGCGCGAAGCCAAATAGGCATCGTCCAGCATCTGCTCTGGCGTGATGTCCATGCAAGCGGGTTCGGCCACATAACGGTAGGTGTCGGCGAAGGCCAATTTCATGGCCTCAATTTGCAGGTGCTGCGATGCCACGCTGTCCACCTTCAAGCTGCGCAGGTCCAGGTGTTCCAAGATGCCCAAAGCGATCAAGGCCGAAATGCCTTGGCCGTTGGGCGGAATCTCGTGCAGGGTGCGGCCGCGGTAGTTTTTGGAAAGCGGCGTGACCCATTCGGGGCGATAACTCGCAAAGTCTTCCACCTTCATCACCGCACCATGGTCGTGGGCATGCCGGGCTGCCGCCTCGGCAATCTCACCGCCATAAAAGGCTTGCCCTTTGCTTTCGGCGATCAAACGCAGCGAGCGGGCGGCCTCCTTGAACTGAAACAGCTCACCCACCTCGGGCGCTCGGCCTTTGGGCAGCAAGGCTTGCGCGAAGCCCGGTAAGTCGCGCAGCAGCGGCTCGGCCGCTGCCCATTTCTGCTGAATGATGAAAGGCACGGAATAACCGCGCTCGGCGATTTCAATGGCGGGTTGCATCAGGTCAGCAAAAGGCAGTTTTCCGAAACGTTCGCTCAAAGCCATCCAACTGCTCACTGCGCCGGGCACGGTGACGCTGTCCCAGCCGCGTTGCGGCGGGCTGGAACTGTCGGCACCGTATTTGTTTTTGAAGTATTGGGGTGTCCACCCTTGTGGCGCGCGACCACTCGCGTTCAGGCCATGCAGCGTTTTTCCGTCCCACAAAATGCAAAACGAGTCCGAGCCCAAGCCGTTGCTGACCGGCTCCAAGATGGCCATGGCGGCGGCGGTGGCCACGGCAGCGTCCACGGCGTTGCCGCCCTGCAGCAGCATGCGCAGCCCTGCCTGCGCGCCCAGGGGGTGCGAGGTGGACACTACGTTGCGGCCAAACACGGGCAAACGCTGGCTGGGATATCCAGCGGTCCAATCAAATGGGGACATCATGGGGAAAGGCTCCGGGACCAAAACGGGTGAACAAGGGCGTTGACCATGGAAGCACATTCTGCGCTGAAGCGGCCAACAGATGAGGACCGGCAAAGAACAACAGTGCTGACCAAATGGCAACAAAAAACCGCCCGAAGGCGGCTTTTGCTTCGCACCAGCGAGCCAGCGGCTCAATCGGCGTCTTTGAACGCCTCCTCGCGTTTGTTCTTGATGGACGGCAACATGACGATGATGATCATCAACAAAGCCGCGCCGAGCAAAGCACCGGACAGGGGACGGGTCACGAAGGTGCTCCAGTCGCCACGCGACAAGAGCAGTGCACGGCGCAGGTTTTCTTCCATCATCGGGCCCAAGATGAAACCGAGCAGCAGCGGTGCCGGCTCGCAACTGAGTTTGTAGAAGCCGTAACCGATCACTGCGAACAGCGCGGTCAAGAAGACGTCAAAGGTGTTGTTGTTCAGCGAGTACACGCCTATGCAACAGAAGAGCGTGATGGCTGGGAACAAATAACGGTAGGGCACAGTCAGCAACTTGATCCAAATGCCGATCAAAGGCAGGTTCAAGATGATGAGCATGGCATTGCCCACCCACATGGAAGCGATCAAGCCCCAGAACAACTCGGGGTTGCTGGTCATCACTTGGGGGCCAGGCTGGATGCCCTTGATCGTCATCGCGCCCACCATCAAGGCCATCACCGCGTTGGGCGGAATGCCCAAGGTCAGCATGGGAATGAAAGAAGTTTGGGCGCCTGCGTTGTTGGCAGCTTCAGGGCCAGCCACACCGCGGATGTTGCCTTTGCCGAAAGGTACTTCGCCGACACGTCCTTTGGTTTTCTTCTCCAGCGTGTAGGCTGCAAAAGAGGCCAACAGTGCACCGCCACCAGGCAAAACACCCAGCACCGAACCCAATGCAGTCCCGCGCAAGACAGCGGGCCAGGCGTCTTTGAAGTCTTGTTTGGTGGGCCACAAGCCTTTCACGTCTTTGGTGAACACCTCGCGGTCTTCTTCGGGCTGTCCGAGGTTGGCGATGATCTCGCCAAAACCAAAGATACCCATCGCAATCACGACGAAGTTGATGCCGTCGGTGAGTTCCGGCACGTCAAAGCTGTAGCGCGCCACACCCGAAATCACGTCGGTGTTGATTTGCGCCAAAAGCAAGCCCAAGATGATCATGGAAATGGCTTTGATCAGCGATCCGGAGGCCAACACAACCGCGCCAATCAAACCCAAGGTCATCAGCGAAAAATACTCTGCGGGTCCGAACTTGAAGGCCAACTCGGTCAGTGGCGGCGCAAAGGCCGCGATGATGACGGTGCCGACGCAACCCGCGAAGAATGAGCCCAGACCGGCTGCCGACAGCGCCGCGCCCGCACGCCCATGGCGCGCCATTTGGTAGCCGTCAATCGCTGTCACGACCGAGCTGGACTCACCGGGCACGTTGATCAAAATCGCCGTGGTGGAGCCGCCGTACTGGGCGCCGTAATAGATACCCGCCAACATGATCAGTGCGGGTGCCGCATCCAGGGCGTAAATGGAGGGCAACAACATGGCGATGGTGGCGACAGGCCCAAGGCCGGGCAGAACACCAATCAAGGTGCCGAGCAAGGCACCAAAAAAGGCGTACATCATGTTGTTCAGCGTGAAGGCGACGCTGAAACCGAGGGTAAGGTTGTTAATTAAGTCCATGGTGTGATCTTGTTCGTTACTGCAGGCGACGGCTCAGTGCGCGGCCAGATAAACGGGCCAAAGCGGAATGGTCAAATTCAAACCTGCGATGAAGATAGCCCAAGAACCCACAGTCAACACAATCGAGGTGATCAAAACGCCCTTCCAGCGAAACTCGCTGCCGGCCATGCTCACAATGATGATGAGGATGGGCACCGTGATCGCCAGGCCCAAACGCGGCAAAGCCAGCGCAAAAACAGTGATTGCAGCCACCACGACGATCAAGGGCCGCCAGGCAATCGCGCCGATCTTGTCGCCATCTTCGGTTTCAATCGTGAGTGACTTGAACAATACAACGGCGCCCAAAATGGCCATCAGGCAACTCAGAATCAAAGGGAAGTAACCCGGCCCAGGCCGTGCGGCCACGCCCATGCTGTAGTTGGTGGCACCCACCGCAAAGGCGATACCGACCACCAAAAACAAGATGCCGGACCAAAAATCTCGTTCACTCTTGATTTTCAAAGCAGGACTCCCATCAGCTCGGGGTTTTGATTTCAATTTCACGGCCTTGCCTCCTAGGAACGTTTCGTTGCCAGGATTCTAGGGAGCGAGGTTAAGCGCAACCGTGTGGATAACACCTAGGGTAGATGCGGATTCACGAGCACCGCGCACCAGAAAAACCAAATCAGCACCGAGGTAAAACCAAAACAGCACCGCGACCAGATCTTCAATGCGCTTGATCCCAGTTCGCACCCACCCCCACTTCGGCCAGCAGCGGTACCTTGAGTTGCGCCACACTCGCCATGATGCGCGGTATCTCGTCGCGGGCCCAGGCCACCTCGGCCTCGGGGACCTCAAACACCAGTTCATCATGCACCTGCATCACCATGCGGGTTCCGCGCGGGCTCTGGTCGAGCATGGCTTGCACCGCGATCATGGCCAATTTGATCAAATCGGCTGCGGTGCCCTGCATCGGTGCGTTGATGGCGGCACGTTCGGCACCCGCACGGCGTGGGCCGTTGGGGCTGTTGATTTCGGGCAACCACAGACGACGCCCAAACACGGTTTCCACAAACCCGCGCTCTTTGGCGGACGCTCGTGTGCTGTCCATGTACTGTTTCACGCCAGGATAGCGTGTGAAGTAGCGGTCGATGTAAGCGGCAGCGGCGCTACGCTCAATGCCCAGGTTGCCCGCCAATCCAAAAGCGCTCATGCCGTAGATGAGACCAAAGTTGATCACCTTGGCGTAACGTCGCTGCTCGCTAGAAACCTCGGCAGGCGTGATGCCAAAAATTTCAGCGGCCGTTGCACGGTGCACATCCATGCCGTCAGCAAAGGCTTTGAGCAGGTTCTGGTCACCGCTGATGTGGGCCATGATGCGCAATTCGATTTGCGAATAGTCGGCGCTCAGAATCACGTTTCCGGGCGGCGCGATGAAGGCTTCACGCACCTTTCGGCCTTCCGCGGTGCGGATGGGAATGTTTTGCAAGTTCGGATCATTGCTGGCCAGCCTGCCCGTCACCGCCACGGCCTGCGCGTAGTTGGTGTGGACACGGCCTGTGCTTGGATTGATCATCAAAGGCAGCTTGTCGGTGTAAGTGCTTTTGAGTTTGGACAAACCGCGGTGTTCCAGCAGTTTGGCCGGCAAGGGGTAGTCGGCAGCGAGCTCGGTCAGCACCTCTTCGTCTGTGGACGGCGCACCGGCCGCGGTTTTTTTTCGGGCTGGCAGCCCAAGTTTGGTGAACAAAATTTCGCCAACTTGTTTGGGCGACCCCATGTTGAAGGGCTGGCCGGCAAGCGCGTAGGCCTCTTGCTCCAAAAGCACCAAGCGCTCACCGAGCTGCTGGCTTTGCGCGGCCAGCAAAACGGAATCAATGAGCACGCCGGTTCGTTCAATGCGTTGCAAAATTTTTGCTGTGTTCAACTCAATGTCTTCATACACATACTTCAGCCCCGCATCGCTTTGGATTTGTAGCCACAGGGTTTGGTGCACGTGCAGCGTCATGTCGCTGTCTTCGCAGGAATACTCAGCGGCTCTGTCCACTTCGACCTGGCCAAATGAAATTTGGTGCACGCCTTTGCCGCACAGGTCTTCGTAACTCAAGCCCTGACGGCCCAAGTGGCGCAGCGCCAAACTCTCCAGGCTGTGTGGCTTGTGCGCTTCCAGCACATAACTTTGCAACAGCGTGTCATGCACATAACCCGCCGCCGTGATGCCTGCGTTCTGCAGCACATGGGTGTCGTACTTGATGTTTTGCCCCAGCTTGGGCGCGCTGGCGTCTTCAAGCCAAGGCTTGAGGCTGCTTAAAACCCAGTCCACAGGCAATTGCTCAGGGCTGCCGGCATAGTGGTGGCGCAGCGGAATGTAGGCGGCTTCACCGGGTTTGACGCTCAATGAGATACCCACCAGCTGGGCCTGCATCGCGTCGAGTGAATCGGTTTCGGTGTCCAGCGCGGTGACCTGCCCCGCCTTGGATGCCTGGGTGATCTTGTCGACCCAGCGCAACAGCGCTTCTTTGCTGAGAACTGTTTCGTAGTGTTGATCAACCGCATGCGCTGCCGCAGCCAGTGGCTCATCCGCCTGCGCGAACAGGTCTCCGGTTGCACTGGTCGCCTTCGGCGCAGGTTTTGAGGACGCTGTGGGGGCAGCGCTGCCACCCAATGCCGTCTCCAACTCCCGCCTCCAGGTTTTGAAACCGAAACGCTCGTAGAAAACCAGCAACTCGTCGCGCTTTTCTGGGTGCAAGGCCAAGGCGTCCAAGTCGGGCCAGCCCGGCACGTGGTCGTTCAGATCACAGTCCGTCACCACTGTGACGAGTTTGCGAGCCGTTGGCAGCCAATCCAAGGCCTTGCGCAGATTTTCACCGGCCACGCCTTTGATGCTGGGGGCTGCGTCCATCACGCCTTGCAAGGAGCCGTGTTCGGCAATCCACTTCGCCGCTGTTTTGGGGCCTACTTTTTCCACCCCGGGCACGTTGTCCACGGCATCACCCATCAAGGTGAGGTAGTCGATGATGCGGTTCGGGGCGACGCCAAATTTGGCCAGCACCCCGGCTTCATCCAGCCGTTCATTGCTCATGGTGTTGATCAGAGACACCTGGTCGTTGACCAACTGGGCCAGGTCTTTGTCGCCCGTGGAAATCACCACCTGGTGGCCTTGCTCTGCACCCACGCGGGCCAAGGTACCAATCACATCGTCGGCTTCCACGCCCTGCACCATCAGCACCGGCCAGCCCAAAAGTTTCACCACCTCGTGGATGGGTTCTATTTGCCGCACGAGGTCCTCGGGCATGGGCGAACGCTGGGCTTTGTAGTCGGGGTACCACTCGTCACGAAACGTAGGGCCTTTGGCATCGAACACACAAGCCGCATGTTCAGCACCAATTTGCTCGCGAATGCGCCGCATCATGGCCACAAAACCATGGATGGCCCCAGTGGGAACCTGGCCCGGTCCGCGCAGGTCGGGCAAGGCATGAAAAGCGCGGTAAAGGTAGCTGGAACCGTCGACCAGCAAGAGGGTGTGTTCTGCCATGCCGCCCATTGTGGACGATGTGGTTTCAGCGAAAGAGCCTGCACCTAGAATGACGTGCATGAAACACCTTTTTGCCTGCATGCTCGGCTTGGCCAGTACCTGCGCCTGGGCTCAAACAGCACCACCCACCCCGACTCAAACTGCCACGCCCGCAGGCGAACCAGCGGTGCAACGCACGGTGATTGAGGACGACGGCTCACGCATTGACGAGCTCAAGGTGAGGGGCCAAACCCAGCGCATCACGGTGCAGCCCAAGGTGGGCACCACCAAGGCCTATCAAATCATCACCAGCGATGGTGCGCGCAGCTTGAGCGACAGCCACAGCGCAGCCAATGGAAGCGCTGGAAAACGTGTGTGGCAGGTGCTGTCGTTTTGACCCTGTATGGTCTGACCGCTTGATTGAACCCTTGACCCTTTTCTTCTGCCATGGCTGTTTTCACCGAAGTGTCGCTCGACCAAGCCTCCGAGTTGCTCGAGCGTTTGAATTTGGGGCCGCTGCAAGCCTTCAAAGGCATCCCCGCTGGCATTGAGAACACCAACTACTTTGCCGACACTACAAAAGGCCGGTATGTGCTCACCGTGTTCGAGCGGCTGAGTTTTGAGCAACTGCCGTTTTACCTGCACTTGATGAAGCACCTGGCAGGCAAAGGCATTGCGGTTCCCGACCCGCAGGCCGACGCATCGGGTGACATCCTTCATCGTCTGCACGGCAAACCCGCCGCCGTGGTCAACCGCTTGGCGGGCGGCCACCACCTCGCGCCCACCGCCCACCACTGCGCGCAAGTCGGCGCTGCCATGGCCCGCATGCACCTGGCGGGCCGCGACTACCCGCGCCACCAACCCAATTTGCGCGGCTTGGCTTGGTGGACGGAAACTGTGCCGGTGGTGCTGCCCTTTTTGACCACTGACCAAAGTACCCTGATTCAGCACGAGTTGCTCTTCCAGCAGCAACTGGCCACATCCGCCAGCTACGCGGAACTGCCTCGCGGTCCCATCCATGCCGACCTCTTTCGCGACAACGTGATGTTTGACGGCGATCGTTTGACTGGTTTTTTCGACTTCTACTTTGCCGGTGTAGACACCGACCTCTTTGACATTGCCGTCTGCCTCAACGACTGGTGCATTGATCTGAACACCGGCAAGTTAGAAGAAGACCGCGCCACTGCCTTCGTGGCCGCCTACCACGCAGAACGTGCGTTGAGCAGCACTGAAATCCGCCTGCTGCCCGCTTTGATGCGTGCGGGTGCCCTGCGTTTTTGGATTTCTCGTCTATGGGACTTTCACCTGCCGCGCCAGGCCAGCGTGCTCAAGCCCCACGACCCCGCCCACTTCGAACGCGTTCTGCGTTGCCGCATCGACAACCCCTGGCATTACGCCAGGGCCTGAAAAACCTAACCACCTCCATGAAACTCCAACACGTTCCCGCCCGGCAAGGTGCCCTTTGGGTGCGACAAGGTTTTTTGATCTTCTTCAAACACCCTCTGGCCTTCACAGCCTTGCTGGCCTCGTTTTTGTTCGGCGTTTTGTTCCTGGCCACCCTGCCTTGGGTGGGGCCGCTGCTGTCCTTGGCCGCCCTGCCCTTGGCCACGGTTGGATTCATGATCGCGTCGCGCGAAGCGGCCGAAAAACAAACCAACAGCACCCCCATGGTGTTTGTACAACCGCTGCAAGCCGCTGCCAAAAATCGGCGCGCCTTGCTGCAATTGGGTTTGATCTTCGCCGTGTGCAGCTTGCTCATCATGGCCTTGGCCGCTTGGGTCGATGGCGGCACCTTCGCCAAACTTCAAACCATGATGTTGGACGACAAGGCCAAACCCGAAGACCTGCGCGCGTTGTTGGATGACCCGCGCCTGACTTGGGGCATGGCAATTCGTTTTGGTTTGGCCGGCTTGTTGTCGGTGCCGTTTTGGCATGCCCCCGCACTCACACACTGGGCCGAGCAGTCTTGGGGAAAAGCGCTCTTTTCCAGCTGGATGGCCTGCTGGCGCAACAAGGGCGCTTTCCTGGTCTACGGTTTAACTTGGACGGCCGTGGTCATTCTTTTCGCGGTGCTCAGCAGCTTGGTACTGATGGCCCTGGGGCAACCGCGCTGGGTGGTGTTGATTTCATTGCCGGCCGTGATGATGTTCTCCACCGTTTTTTACGCTTCGCTCTATTTCACCTACACCGACTGTTTCTCCGACGGTTCAACCGCGGCCTCCCCAGAGCCGGAGCCTCCCCATGCTTGAAAACCGGGTCGTGCTCGTCACTGGTGCGGGAAGCGGCATTGGCCGCGCCTGCGCCTTGGCGTTTTTGGCGGCCCAGTGCAAAGTGGTGTTGGCCGGGAGGCGCCTGCAAGCGCTGATGGACACGATTGAACAAGCCCCGGCCCACCGCGACAACGCGTTGCCCGTGGCGACCGACGTGACCGACGAGAACTCGGTGAGCAGCTTGTTCGCCCAGGTGGAATCCCGTTTTGGTCGGCTTGATGTGTTGTTCAACAACGCCGGTGTTTTTGCCCCCTCGCTGCCCACCGAAGCGCTCACCCTTGCCCAATGGAAATCGGTGCTCGACGTGAACCTGACCGGCGCGTTTTTGTGCACACAATACGCGGTGCGTTTGATGAAAAAACAAAACCCCGGCGGTGGCCGCATCATCAACAACGGCTCTATTGCTGCCCACGCCCCCCGCCCGAACAGCGCGCCTTACACCGCCGCCAAACATGCCATCACCGGCCTGACCAAGGCCACCTCACTCGATGGCCGGGCCTTCAACATTGCTTGCGGCCAAATTGACATTGGCAACGCCCAAACCGAGATGACAGGCCCCATGGCCGCTGGCATTTTGCAAGCCAACGGGCAAACCATGGTCGAACCGCTCATGGACGTGCGCCATGTCGCCGACGCGGTCTTGAACATGGCCGCACTGCCCTTGTCGGCCAATGTGCAGTTCATGACCCTGATGGCCTCCAACATGCCCTATATTGGCCGGGGCTGAACACCAGCGCGGCCCCTCGAATTCACCTTCCACAGCAACACTGCAAGGATCCCATCACCATGTCACAAATCCACTTCATCGGCGGCGAAAAAGGCGGCGTAGGCAAGTCGCTCGTGGCCCGCGTGCTGGCCCAGTACTTCATCGACCACGACCTGCCCTTTCTCGGTTTTGACACCGACCGCTCCCACGGCGCCTTGATGCGTTTTTATTCCGGCTATGCCTCGCCCGTGCTGGTGGACCGCTACGAAGCCCTGGACGCCATCATGGAAGCCGCGGTCGAAAAACCCCAGCGCCGCATCCTCGTCGACCTCGCCGCGCAGACCCACGACCCCTTGGTGCGCTGGATGGACGATTCCGGCGTGCTCAACCTGGCCGACGAAATGAACGTCAAAATTCACTACTGGCATGTGATGGACGCAGGCAAAGACTCGGTCGATTTGCTGCGCAAACTGCTGGACCACTTTGGCACCAGCCTGCAGTACACCTTGGTGCGCAACCACATCCGCGGCAGCGATTTCAGCGTGCTCGAGCAGTCCGGCGAACAAGCCCGCGCCATGGAAATGGGCGCCAAAGTGATGTCGCTGAAAAAACTGCACGAAAGCGTCATCCAAAAAGTAGACGCTGCCAGCAGCAGCTTCTGGAAAGCCAAAACCGCCTCCGACGACCAAGGCCTGGGCCTGATGGACCGCCAGCGGGTGAAGATGTGGATACGGGATGTTTATCGGGATTTGGATGAGATTGGGGTTTGACGGACTCGTTAGCCTGAATGGCCCGAATTTGTTCAGTCGAGTCGCTTCATGGGAATTCCGACAACCGCGAGTTTTACGGTTCGCATGTTCTATTTCGGAATCTTCGCTCTTGGCATTTCGATGCTCGGCTTGGGTTCATTGTTTGCAGTTGAGGCACACTATTCTGAAAAGCGGGCCGTTCTAACCACAGGCACTGTGATTCAACACATAGCAAGTAAGCGACGAACTAGATATCCGGTTATCGAGTTCCGTGATCACGTAGGCACAGCGCGTTCATTCAAAGGGAAAACCGCTACCCACAGTCCGAGCCCGCAGGTTGGCGACTCAGTCGCTGTTGCATATGACCCAATTGCAGATGAGGCATCTTTGGACGCTCGTCTGCCAGGTGAGATTTGGTCGACTCCGATAGCGCTCACAGGTATCAGTTTTCCTTTTATCGCTCTTGGACTGCGTTTTCGGCGAACTAAACGTTGACCTCCAGTGGTCTTGCGAGAATTGATCAAGGGTTGCTCTTCTGGGGCATTCGCCTGAATACGCACGCCCAAGGACGGGGTCACACAAGGACGGGGTCAAGTCTCAAATATCAACCCCCATCACACACCCTCACCCCACCCGCCCCCGCGAGCTTCGCCGCAGCGCAAGCGCCGCTGCCGCAACCCCACACAACCACAACAAGCTGCTCGGATAAACCGTCATGGCACCGCCGCCGCTGCCCGCGTCTAACGTGGATGGTGATGTTGGCGGCGTGACGGCGGCGAGTTCCCCTGCAGCGCTCAACTGCAAGGACGGTGGGTTTTTGCCATTGGAGCGGATTTGCAGCAAGCCTAGACTGGGTGCCGGGCCGCCCGCCGCGTAACGCACGGTGAATTGACAGTTGCTGGACGGTTGCAAAACCACACCTGCTGCGCAACCGCTGACTGAAAACGGTGTGGTGTTTTGGCCCGTGATGGTCACACTGCCGAACACCAAAGGTGCTGCGCCCAAGGTCACCGGCGTGAGGCCGCCGTTGACCAAGGTCAGCTGGCGTGTGCTGGGCGCGCTGGCTGAACTGCCACTGCCGAATTCAAGCGTCTGCGAGTCAGGCGACCAACCCAACTCACCCCCTGTGGTCGGGTTGACCTTGGCCGCCAATGCGGCGACCAGGGGTGTGGTGGTGGCGGAACTGCTGACTTGCAGCGAACCGGCAAACTGCCCCGTCGCGGCTGCCGCGAAGGTGATGCTGGCCGTACACGACGCGCCAGGGGCCAAACTGCTGGGGCATTGGTGGGTCAAGCTGTAGCCGTTGCTGTTGCCACCAGCGCTCACGCTGAGGTTAGAGAGGTTGATGGGCACCGCTCCACGGTTGGACAGCACAAAACGCTGCGTGCCACCGGCGGCACCCAAGCCCAAGGTACCGAAGTCTGCCGTCAGGGGAAACATCAACAAAGCAGTGTCGGTGGAAGACGCCACATTCACTGCGCCCAAAAATGCAGCCAAGTCGTTGATGCCAACGTCGTCGAGTGACGCACGGATGTAAGACATCACGCCCACCGTGGCCAGGGCTTTGGTCAAGGCTTGGGGGTTGTTGGCGGCTTTGAGTAAGCTGTTGCGGTTGCCTTGTGGTTCCGGCCCATGGCAGGACACGCAGCTGGCCACACCGCCGGGCAATTGCATGTAAAGCTCGGCACCGCGGCGTGCATCTTGCGCCTGCGCTGCGGTGACGAACACGAGCGCTGCGAAGCAGGCAAGAATCTTGTTCAACATAGACTCGCAACTCCTTTTGTACGTGGGGTGCCATTCAAAGTGATGTGTGTCGCAGCCACTTTCAGTTGACGCGTCATTCCCGCGCAGGCGGGAATCCAGTTGGTCTTCGCTGATGCTGCATTCGAGGGCATTCAGGCACCGCCTGGATTCCCGCCTACTCGGGAATGACGGCATGCTGACCGGCCCGCTCGCACATCACATCGAATCACACGCTGCTGACACAACAAAAAAAAGGCCGCCAAAAAAACTGGCGGCCGAGTTCCCTTGAGAGAAAGAAGAAGACGATCAGCTACCGATCAAACCGCCGTCGTTTTTGGTGATCACGATGGTCGCCGAACGTGGGCGTGCGTTGACACCGCCCGCGCCGTAGCCGGTGTTACCAGGCCAGCGGCTCAAGTACTTGGTCGGGTCGGTCACAGTGGCTTTGGTGATGGCTTCACCGGGATGCTGAATGTTGATGAACATGGTTTTGCCATCGGGCGTTTCAGCCGCACCGGTGATTTCGCAGTCGACCGGGCCGACCAAGAAACGTTTGAGCACGTCGCTGGTGGGCTTTTTGCCGACATAGGTGTCCACCGTCAGCGTGGTGCCGTCGGTGCGGGTGTAGCTGAGCGTGGTTTTGGCACCATCGCCCACGGTGCCAGGCACACCGGCCAGCATCATGCAGTTGGACACGTCGGTGTAGGAGCCGTCATCGGTTTGAATCCAGCACAGCTTGGTGGCTTGGCTGAACCACAGACCGTCGGGGCTGGACATGTCCTGGTCGGCGGTGAGCGCAGACAGGTTGATGCTGCTGGCGCTGGCACCTGACTCGCTACCAAAGAGGTAAACGTCCCAAGTGAAAGTCACCGCCGCCGTGTTGTCCGCCACTTCGCGCACGCGGATGATGTGGCCGTTGACGTTGCCCGGTGAGCCTGCTGCGCCGCCCGCAAAGGAGTCGCTGTAGGAACGTGGGTTGGCGGCATCGAGTGCGAACTGGCCTGCGGCCGGTTGCACTTTGCGGTTGCTGTTGTTGGTGAGGGTGTAATAGATTTCACCGGTGGTGGGGTGCACTGCACACCATTCGGGGCGGTCCATCTTGGTGGCGCCCAGGGCATCGGCGGCCAAACGTGCGTTGATCAGCACATCGCCTTGGTCGGCAAAGGTGTAGGTGGTGTAACCCGAGATGAGCGGATTGCTGATGGAAAGCTCAATCCAGTTGCCTGTGCCGTCGGCATTGAACTTGGCGACATAGAGCTTGCCGCTGTCGAGGTATTTGTCGCCGGTGGTGATGCGGTTGGCGGGGCTGAAGTCGGCGTTGTCCCAGTTGGCGTTGGAGACGAATTTGTAGATGTACTCGCCGCGCGAATCATCGCCTTGGTACACCGCCACGGGTTTGCCAGCGGTGAGTTTGCCGAAGGCAGCGCTTTCGTGGGCGAAACGACCGAGGCCTGTGCGTTTTTTGATGGCGACGTTTTTGTCGTAGGGATCGATCTCAACGATGTAACCCATGCCGTTGAGCTCGTGGCGGTAGTCATCGATTCCGTCGAGCGACGCGCCGGTTTTGCTCAGGTTGAAACGAGCGTATTTGTCGTCCGAGCCTGAGGTTTCCCAGCCATGGCGGCTGGCTGAACCTTGGGTACGGCCATAACGGTTGAGCGAGGCCACACCTTTGGCATCAATGCCCACACGTGCGGCGTTGTCAGTGGCGCTGCGGGTGAAGTAACCCGCCCAATTTTCTTCGCCGGTGAGGTAGGTGCCCCAAGGCGTGTAACCCGTGCCGCAGTTGTTGATGGTGCCGCGTGTGGCGGTGCCATCTGCCGAGTACTTGGTTTTCATCAAGGCATTGCCACGTGCCGGGCCCGACAGTTGAACCGGGGTGAACGGGGTAACGCGGCGGTTGTAGGTGGAGGACTGCACGTAGGCGAACTTGCCTGCGGTTTTGCGCACTTCGACAATGCTGACACCGTGGGCTGGGATTTCTTTGTCCGACTCCGACGCTGGGCGCGGGTTGGGCGTCACGCCTGCGGCATGCAAGAACTGGTCGGTCAGGGCTTCGTGGTTCATCACGAGCAAACCGCGCTCGCTGCTGGTGGCTTCTCGTTTTGTGCCGTCGGCCGACAAACCGAAGTACTCCATGCCGTCATGGTGGTCGCCACTGCGGTTTTCAAAGTCGGTGTCGGTACCGTCGTTTTTGTAGGCCGGGGTGCTGGCAGCCAGTGGATCACCCAAAGCAATCAAGACACTGGTGCTGTAGCCAGTGGGCACCGTCACCACATCGAGCACGTTCTTCGGCACGGCGGCGAAATTGAGTTTGCTGATGGTGTTGGTTGCAGCTGGTGTCACCACCGCTGGGGCGTCGTCACCACCACCACCGCAGGCGGTGAGGCCCCAGGTGCCCAGCACAGCCGCACCGGCCGTGCCCATGCCACTGCGCAGCATGGAGCGACGCGACAAGCGTGCATCGAGCACTTGGTTGAAGCTGGCGTTGCCAGAGGTGTTAAGGTCAAGCTCGTCGTCGTGGACGATGGTAGCGGGCAGGTCGAATGGTTTGTTCATGGAATTCCTCGTCAAATGGGGGCACTGCAACATCTGGTTTCAGTGCACGCATGGTCGAGGAATCAGGTGTCAACAACATGACGGCAAGGTGACAGTTTTAAGTCAAACGCTGATGTCTCTGATGCGCTCCACCATCAATGCACCTGCATGCACCTGGTCACGCTCAGTGACCACCACTCAGCTCCGAAGCCCCAAAACTTCAATAAAACGCGGTGACATGACCGCATTGCGCAGACACCTCTACTTTGGCAATACGACGAGCGCGGAACGACTCCACTGGAGAAAAAGGGCTTCGATCTCTTTGGGCTTGTGTGGCCGGTTGCTACCCAACCACCAGACCATGACTTCAAACAAAGCGCCAGCCAGGTAGTGGGCTTGAACGGAACCCTGCCAGCCTCGTTCTGGCTTGGACGCCAACCCTCGTGTCACCAACTCAACCAGCAACTCACGAAAGCGGTCTTGCACATAGTGACCCGATCTGCGCCCCAACAAGGCACGGAAAACGGCCCGCGCTTCATAGACATGGGCCAGCAGCCCGGGCAAAAAATTCAGTGGGCCGGGTTGCAACGCGGCTGCATTGGCCTGTCCGAGAAGTGCGTCGCGCAAGCCGGCAAAGTTGGACTTGAGCAGGTCTTCTTTGCTGCCATAGTGCATGTAGAACGTGGATCGGCCCACGTTGGCGCACTCACACAGGGCCTGCACATCAATCGCATCCCATCCGCGTTCCACCATCAGTTCCATCAAGGCTTCTCGAAGCGAGTCGCGGGTGCGTTGGACGCGGCGGTCTACAGGCTCCGTCGAAACGGGTAACCGGATTTTCATAAAACTCTCCTGAACAACCTCACGGGTTCTGTCTGCTATTGAACAAACACCCGAGCGAGGTGCTTTGCGCGTCTGGATTGTGGCCGCAAGATGGCGGTCATGATGTAGTTTATTGGACATCGTGTCCAACACCACGAGATAAAAATCCATGCCAGCGTCCAAGCCACATTGCACTGCAGGACTTCACCACATCAACGCCGTGTTCCGGGTCGTCATGCTCAGTGTGATGATCCTGTGCTGCGCTCCGGTTACTCTGGCACAAACCCAATCAACGGATCATTTGACGCTGCGAATCAATGTGTTGGGACTGAAAAGCAACCAGGGCCAAGTGGTCGCCAAACTCTTTTTGGAAGGTGACGACGTCTTTGGTCCAACGCGTGACCGACAAATAAAGGCCATTGTTGAAAAACAGGCCTCACTCACTTTCTCGGCGCTCAAAGCAGGCCGGTACGCGGTGATGGTTTTTCATGACCTCAACAGCAACAACGACATCGACCACAATTTTCTGCGCCTGCCTGCAGAGCCTCTCGGTTACTCCAATGGCTTCCAGTTAACGCTGTTCTCGGGCTTGCCCGACTCCCACAAGCTCGCATTTGATGTCAATGCGAGCACGTCGTCCATCGACATCGCCGTGAAGTGAACTTCATGACCACCAAAACAATTGCATCCACCTTCGGCGACAAGCGCCACATGGACACCCTGGTGTCGTATTGTTTTTACCCGCTGCTTTTGATCAGCACGATTTCACTTTTTTTCATCGCCTTGAACCAGCAATGGAATCTGGCATCTGTTTTTGTTTGGTGGGCAATCGCCCGCATGCTTGTTCTGTTGCTTGTTGAATACCTGCACCCCGCCAAGGCCGAGTGGAAAATGACCTGGGCCAGTTTTCGGCGTGATCTGAAATACATGGTCGTCAATGGCGGCATCGCCGGCCTGGTGAAACTGGGACTGGGTTGGTTGGCGTTGGACTGGAGTCGATTGAACACTGGTCTGATTGCCCATTCATCGGTGGCGGTGGAGTTCGTGGGGCTGCTCCTGGTGTTCGAGTTTTTTCAATATTGGTTTCATCGCCTTAGCCATGAGGGACGGGGCCGCTTGGGTGCGTGGTTGTGGAAAGTGCACGTCGCGCACCACCTGCCAATCAAGGTCTATCTGCTGATGCACCCTGTCGGACACCCGCTGAATTTTTTGGTGTCGCTGACGATCGTGCAGTTGCCTTTGGTATTGTTGGGCGCCAGACCTGAAACAATTTTTCTATTCAATGCACTGCTGGGTTTGCAGGGCTTGGTGTCGCATTTCAATGTCGACATCAAAGCCGGCCCGCTGAACTACCTGTTGGTTGGCACAGAGCTGCACCGCTACCACCACAGCGTCCAACTTCAGGAGGCCAAAAACTTTGGTGTGTTGACACCGTTTTGGGACTTGGTATTCGGAACCTTTGTTTACCGTCCCAACCAATTGCCTTCGGCGCTCGGAGTGCAAGACCCCGATCAATACCCCGCCAGCGACGCCATTGGCCGCGTGCTGATGCTGCCCTTCAAGCGGTAGCCGTCATTCGCCTGAGCGTTTGAGATGCTTGGTTGACCGGCCTTCAATCCACCGGTGTCAACTTGGCCACGCTCAGCGCCAACCACTTGGAGCCGTGGCGGCCGAAGTTGACTTGGGCGCGGGCGTCTTGGCCGCTGCCTTCCAAGGTCAGCACCACACCCTCGCCAAACTTGGTGTGGAAGACGTTTTGCCCGACGCGCAGGCCGTGTGACGGTGCTGCGGGTTGAAACGGAACGGCTTGCCTCGGTGCGCCCAGCGGCTCGCGGCCGGTGCCCACCATGGAACCCAAACCCTGACCCTTGGACCAGGCGTTTTGGTACTCGCGTGCATAACCCGATCCAAAACCTTGGTGGCGCGGTGTGATCCACTTCAAGGCCCCTTCGGGCAACTCATCAAAAAAGCGGCTCTTCACGCTGTAGCGGGTTTGGCCGTGCAGCATGCGGGTTTGGCTGAAACTGAGGTACAGCCGCTTGCGCGCACGCGTGATGGCCACGTACATGAGGCGGCGTTCTTCTTCCAAACCGGCCAACTCGGCCACGCTGTTTTCGTGCGGAAAGAGACCCTCTTCCAAGCCAGTGATGAAGACCGCATCAAACTCCAGGCCCTTGGCCGCATGCACCGTCATCAGCTGAATCGCGTCTTGACCGGCTTGGGCTTGGTTGTCGCCTGCCTCCAATGAGGCATGGGTCAGAAAGGCGGCCAAGGGCGACATGATTTCGCCCGTCTCCAGGTCGGGGGCTTGGGCACCCGTAAGCGGGTTGTCGGTGGCTTCACCGGGAACGCCGCCCTGTTCATCCACCGGCAGCGCCACCGCGTCTTTGCCAAAACCTTCTTGCGTCACAAAAGCTTCGGCGGCGTTGACGAGTTCGTCCAAATTTTCCAGTCGGTCTTGGCCTTCTTTGTCGGTTTTGTAGAAGGCCACCAAACCCGATTCATGCAGCATGTGCTCGATGATTTCGCGCAGGTTGAGCCCAAGGGTGGCGGCCCGCATGCGTTCAATCAGCGCCACGAAAGCTTGCAGATTCACACCGGCTTTGCCCGGCACCGCACCCACGCTTTGAAAGAGGCTGCGGCCACTGCTGCGGGCAGCGTCTTGCAACAGTTCAATGCTGCGCGCACCAATGCCGCGGGTGGGGAAATTGACCACGCGCAAAAAACTGGTGTCGTCGTTGCCGTTTTCAACCAGGCGCAAGTAACTCAGCGCGTGTTTGACTTCCGCGCGTTCGAAGAAGCGCAAGCCGCCATACACCTTGTAAGGAATGCTGGCGTTAAAAAGCGCGCTCTCCAGCACCCGGCTTTGCGCGTTGCTGCGGTAGAGCAAAGCGACTTCATGGCGGGCCAGGCCCTCGCGGTGCAGTTGCTGCACTTCCTCCACCAACCACTGGGCCTCGCCAAAGTCGCTGGTGGATTCCACCACCCGCACCGGCTCACCCGGCCCGGCTTCGGTACTGAGGTTTTTACCCAGGCGTTTGGTGTTGTGGGCGATCAGCTCGTTCGCAGCATCGAGGATGTTGCCAAAGCTGCGGTAGTTGCGCTCGAGTTTGATGACTTGCTGCACGCGGAACTCGCGCTCAAAGTCCATCATGTTGCCGACCTGTGCACCCCGAAACGCGTAGATGCTTTGGTCGTCGTCGCCCACGGCCATCACCGCCGCTTGTTTGCCGGCAAACATTTTGAGCCAGGCGTATTGCAACTTGTTGGTGTCTTGAAACTCGTCCACCAGCACATGCTGGAAACGGTGTTGGTAGTGTTCACGCAAGGACTGGTTGTCGCGCATCAACTCGTAGGTGCGCAGCATCAGCTCGGCAAAATCAACCACGCCTTCGCGTTGGCATTGCTCTTCATAGGCTTGGTAAACCTGCACCAGCACGCGGCTGTTTTCATCGCGCACTTCCACGTCTTTGGGACGCAGGCCGTCTTCCTTGTTGCCCGCGATGAACCAGGTCACCTGTTTGGGCACATACCGTTCTTCGTCCAGGTTCATCGCCTTGATGAGGCGTTTGACCGAAGACAGCTGGTCACTCGAATCCAGAATCTGAAAACCCTGTGGCAGCGCCGCCAGCTTCCAATGCGCGCGCAAAAAGCGGTTGCACAGGCCATGGAAGGTGCCTATCCACATGCCGCGCACGGGCAGGGGCAGCATGGCCGACAGCCGTGTGAGCATTTCTTTGGCTGCTTTGTTGGTGAAGGTCACCGCCAGCACGCCACCCGGCGAGAGCTGGCCGGTTTGAATCAACCAGGCAATGCGCGTCGTGAGCACGCGGGTTTTGCCGGACCCGGCGCCGGCCAGGATCAGGGCCGACTGCGCGGGCAATGTCACCGCCGCCAGTTGTTCGGGGTTGAGGCCTTGCAGCAGCCCCGAGGGCCGGGCGGCCTCGATCGAATTCAAACCACCTTCTATCTGTACAGGCGACGCATCCTCACGCTGGTCTTCTTCAAAAAGGGGCAGGTCGGCGTCCCAGGGCGGGACGGCGTGTGAATCAGAGGGGCTGGGGGTCATCCGCAGATTCTAGGAGGCTGCCTGGGTGCCGCCGTTGACCAAGGGCCAGAACTCACCCGTGGCCGACGATAGAAACCGGAGCCCAAACGGCAGTGACAACTTTGACGAACCCAATTAACTTCATTAACTCTTATCTATTTACATTAATACATCATTATTACTGATCTACACTGACATCCATCGATGGGCCGCAGCCCACACTGTCTTTCAAACCCTGACGGAGACTCACCATGTACAAACCCACCCTCATCCTGGGCGTGATCGGTGCTGACTGCCATGCGGTTGGCAACAAAATCATTGACCACGTGTTGACCGAACAAGGCTTCAAGATCGTCAACCTCGGTGTCATGGTGAGCCAAGACGAGTTCATCGACGCCGCCATTGAAACTGGTGTAGAGAGCAAATGATCTGTCCGGAGCTGTAGCAAGTAATCTGTCCGGTTTAGGGGAGGTGCGATGTTCGCACCACAACTGAGCCGGGCGCACTTGATGCAAGGAAGCCGGATCATGAGATTTGAAGAGGTTTACGA
>JANPCX010000087.1:0-80463 GCA_031431125.1 Burkholderiales bacterium | reverse complement strand
ATCCACGGTCTCGCGCACGCTGGCCGAGGCCGCGCCTTGGGTGCCGTGCACCGCCAAGAACGCCTTCATCAAGGCCACCGCAATCTTGCCCGGCTCAAAGGCCACCACCGCGCCGTTGCGGCGGATGATTTGGTAGCCCGCATAAGCAGATGCGGCGGACGCAACAGACTTGTCTGTGCGTGCGACCATGGGCGCAGATGATGCGGTGGCTGGCGTGGCGGTAGCGGATTGCATGAGTTCCCCTTCTGTCTCGATGAGATGTTGTGGATTATTTAGACTGACGTTGACGACAAACTTTGGTGCTGAAGGCGGAACCGGGCGAAGTGCTTCACCAACGGTTGATGGCTCTCGCAGCAAGGATGTCGCTGCACAAAAGGCGTGGTTTGCTCGGAAGATTCGGTGACCAACACAAGCACTGTGGGCGCTTGAAAGCAGTCGGTTGAGAGCACGAAGCTTAGCATAGCGACACACTATATCTGGGGGTCAACGACAGCTCAAGCACTACCGCTAGCGTGTTTACACCATGTGGTGTTCTTTGGCGGCGCAGCAAAATTCCGCATCATGGAGAGCGAAGAGCATGCCGCGACAGCCCACCATCGCAAACACTGCGCGGCCATTGGTGGGTTTGAAGCATCGCGTTAAAACCTGGGCCTTAGCGGGTCAAATCACGCGCCAAGCCGCATGGAATTTGGCTTGGCGTGTTTCGGCAACCAGCGCGCTTTCGTTCGGAAAAAAAACGGCTTCGCGATCAAGCCGAACTGGGACCGTTGGGGTTTGCGGGAAAACACCGAGCATTCCAACCCAAACACTGTCGCAAATAACCCCACTCAAAACCAGGACCTGGATCCGCCTTACGACCTGGCGCGACATGCTCATGACCCACCACGGCATGCACCCCATGCTTGCGCCGCAAGCTGCGCAGCAAGGGAACCAGGCTGCGGTATTGCGCAGGCTCGAAGGTATCCCCTTCCAGACCCTCCAACTCGATTCCAATGGAGAAGTCGTTGCAGTTGTCTCGCCCCTGCCAGTGTGAGGTTCCGGCGTGCCAGGCACGCTCGTCGCAAGAGACAAACTGTGTGATGCGACCCCGCCGATCGATCACGAAATGCGCAGAAACCAACAAGCCGCGAATCTGCTCGAAATAGGTGTGTGCGGACCCATCGAGCTGGTTGGTGAAGAGTTGCCCTATCGCATCACCGCCGTAAACCCCTGGTGGCAAGCTGATGGAGTGCAGAACCACCAAGTCAACCGAAACTGCCGCGGGCCGAGGTCCGAAGTTGGGCGATGGTCGGTGCCGGGCATGTGCCCACCAACCATGGGCCCAGGTCGCGCGTTTCATGCCCTTGGTTTCAAGTTTGAGAACCGCCGCGACCGTCCGCGGCTCGCTCCGCGTCGTTGTGATCCACGGCATCACATTCACCGCCCACCAGAACCTTGAGACGCGCCATCCGGTAGCGCATCTGCCTGAGGGACAAACCCAAGCTGGCTCCCGCAGCCGTGCGGTTGTAGCGATGCTGCTCCAGCGCACGCATCAGGATGTCACGCTCTATTTGGTCAAGGTGAACTTCGAGGTTGCTCGGCAGCTGCGGGGGATCGTTTGAAACAGGAGCCGAGCGCAAGGCGTCCGGGGTTTCTCGCGTATGACGGGTGATGAGGTCCAGCTCCTGAGCGGCGCTGTCGGTGAACACCGTCTCAGGCAAACCCAACTCGAAAACATCAATGGTGCTGCTGCCAGACAGCGCCAAAGCGCGGTGCAGCAAGTTCTCCAGCTCACGCACATTGCCGGGAAAAGGGTAGCGAGCCAAGTGAACCAAGGCATCGCGTGAGAGTTGGGGGGTTGGCTGCACGCCAGCATCACGGGCGATTCTGTCGAGAACGGCTTGACTGATATCGGCCAAATCTTCCAGCCGCTCGCGCAGCGGTGGCACACGAATTTGAATGACATTCAGTCGGTAGTAGAGGTCTTGTCGAAACCGCGCGGCGTGAACCTCGGCCCCCAGATCTTTGTGGGTGGCACTGAGCAAGCGAACGTTCACGACTTGTTCAGCAACGGCGCCTACGGGCCTGACAGAGCGCTCTTGAACCGCGCGCAGCAATTTACTCTGCATGGCCAAGGGTAAATCCCCAATCTCATCAAGAAAAAGAGTGCCCCCATGAGCTGCCTGAAAGAACCCCTCACGGTCTTCGTTGGCCCCAGTAAATGCGCCTTTGCGGTAGCCAAAAAACTCGGCTTCAAGCAGTTGCTCAGGAATGGCGCTGCAGTTGACCGCGACGAAGGCCTGTTTGCCACGTGGACTGACCTCATGGATGGCCCTGGCGACCAATTCCTTGCCCGTTCCAGATTCACCTTGAATCAGCACAGGCGCCATGCTTTGGCCTACCTTGTCAATCAAACCGCGAACCTGCTGCAAAGCCGCCGAGCGCCCGGCCATGCGCTGGAGAGCCGCACTGGCTGAAGCGGCGGCACCGGATGCGGCAGCCGGTGCCGTGAGTTTTCCCGCCGACCGCGGCTGCGACAACGAATTGGAGGGCTCGGCAAGCGCCGCAGTTGACGGAAAAGTCGACGACTGAAGCGGTGCGCCTGTGTCCGGGCCACGCCCCAAGGCGGAAGCCACGACGGCACGAAACTGTTTCAGGTCCACCGGCTTGGTGAGGTAGTCGTAGGCGCCCGCTTTAAGCGCTTCAACCGCATTCTCTGCAGAGCCATATGCCGTGATGACGATGGTCTTTTCGCGTCGACCGGTTTCTTCTAGGTAACGCAAGACGTCCAAACCCGTGCCGTCAGGCAAACGCATGTCGGTGATGACGGCGCTGTATTGGCGCTCGCCCAGCCGATCAAGGGCTTCCTCCACTGTCGCGGCAGTTTCAATGTTGTAGCCCTCGCGAAGCAGGGTTAACTCATACAAGGTGCGCAAATCGGGTTCGTCATCGACGACCAACAAACTCTGGGTGGCAGGCAAGGAAAGTGTCATGGTTCACAAGTCTATGCCCTGTCCGGTGCAATCGCTTGAGGCATTTGCAAAGACGGTGAGGTTGCGAGACTTTGTTTGGGCATGCGCACAAAAAACTCGTTGAACGTGCCTGCCTCCGTGGCGCGGCGTCGGTAGTCAATGCTGGCGCCGTAACGCTCGCACAGCTCACGGCAAATATAGAGCCCGAGCCCGGTGCCTCGGCTGCGCGTGGAGAAAAAAGGCTCGAACAAATGCTGTTCGACGTCTTGAGGGATGACCTCACCATCGCTGCAAACCAACAACTGCAGGCCGGACAAACCATGTTCAGTCAAACTCACCTGCACACAGCCAGGGCCACCCCTGGCATGGCGCTTGGCGTTGTCCAGCAAATTCACCAAAACACGTCGCAGGTGCTCGGTGTCAAAGGCTGCATGGAGGCTGGTTTGCGGTAGCAGCAGGTAGAGCAAGGACTCTGGCCCGCTTGCGTTCTGAGGCGCAGGCGCCGCGCCGTCGGCGACAAAACACCAAGTCAAACCCTTGGCATGCGCCCACTCTTGGCACACCGCCGACAGGACAGCCGCCACATCGATCACGGTGGCCTGGGCACGTCCACCCGCCGCCACCTCCATGACGTCGTCAACAATACGTTTGAGGCGGTCAACGTTCTCGTTCACCATCTGGGTGAGCTGGCGCTGCGAGGCGGTGGTCGCGTCCTCGGACAACAAGGCGTTGGCTTGCGAGATTGCCGCCAAGGGATTGCGAATCTCATGTGCGATGCCCGCGGACACCCTGCCCATCGCTGCGAGTTTCTCTTGCCGCGACCGGGCCTGCATGCTGCGAACGTCCTCGAGCAACAAGACGCAAAGTTCTTCGTTCGAAGCACCGCCTTTGCGTCGAGTGAAACGAATGCGTACCCGCACCGTGCGGTGAACACCGCCGTCAAAGGTGAGCGGCACATCACTGCCCTCCTCGGGCGAGTAGCCGTCCAACAACGCCTGATCCACGGTGCTAACCAACCTGTCCCACTCGGGAACACCACGCATGCGAAATGGTGCCCCGTGGCACATGCCTTGCGGCGCCAGCAACCGCCTTGCCGCCGGGTTGGCCGCGCGCACACGCCCTTTTTTGTCCACCACCAACACACCGTCTTGCATTTCTTCAATCATCAAACGATTGAGCTGGGCTTGTTGCCGCGCCAACTCCAGGCTGCCTTTGGCGGTCAACTCTTCCCTTGCCAGGCGGCCTGCAAGCTCGCCGGCCAAGACGGCGATCACAAAGAGACCAATGCCGGTGAGCCCGGCCTGAGCCATCAGGCTCGTGGCCGCACCATCGCCGGATGCGGCAGACAACCAAGCCGCCGCCAGCAAGGTGAAGGTCACGCACGCGGCCGTTGCCAGAGCGGTCAAACGCGGTGTAAGTACGCCCGCCATCAACACCGGCAACACCAGCATAGCGACGTAATTGAACGTGCCACTGGAGGACAACAGGTGCAAACCCGAGAAACAGGCGATGTCCACACCGATGGTGGCCACCCACTGTCGCTGGCTGAGTTTGTGCACGTGAGAGGCGGATTTTCCTGGTCCGGTGGTGCCATCACCGGCAGCGACTTGTTCTGGATTCAACGAGGGTCGCCGAGCTCGTCTTGACACCGGCCACAACCAAGCCAGCACCGCCGCCGCCCCATAGACCACGCTGATGACAGCGATCTGGAAAGAAGGCTTACCACCAAAATAACCTGCGGCCGCCAACGCCAGCACCAAGGCCAGCCCCAAGGCAGCGCGCGCGCCCAAGAATGCTCGGTAAATTCGCTCAAAGGCGTTTGCGCCCGCTGTGATCAAACGACGCGCTTGCCGCGACAAAAACCGCGAGTCCGCTTGCGCCTCCTGCGCGCCACGCCAGTCCCGTGCTTGCCTTGAGTCTCCCTCGTCGAAGGGGTAGGTCTCGCCCTGTTCTGAGTCTGCCCCTACACCAACCGCACCGAACCATGACTCCTCCAACTCAGGCAAGGGCTCACGGGCAAATCGTCTTCGGTCACCTTGGCGGCGTTCGGGTGTTCCAGAAGGGTCGTTCATGGGGCTTGTATTTCGTCGAGGTCGATGACTCAGTGGTCTGACTTGTCCACTTCGTAGGCTTGCAAATGGGCTTGACCGCAAAACGCCTTTTCACCGGACCACACTGCTTCACTGCGCGGCAAATGCAGCTGGCAATATGTGCAGGCCACTATGGTTTCTTGGTCGGACGGCGCGCGAACCTTGTCTTGTCGAGGCGAATCTCCAGAAACACGCCCACGAAAAAGGCCGCGCAACAACCACCACGCGCCCAAGGCCACCAGCAGCATCAACAAGGTCTTCATCGGGTTCAGTCTTCTTAAAAAATGTTCAGCGCGCCGTTGCATGCCGACCGGGCTTCCAAGCAGGAAACCACATCCAGCACTGTTCTCTTGCCCCGCGCTTTAAACCAAGGGCCGTTGCAAAACAACCTGCAGCACGAAACGCGAGCCCACATAAGCCAGTAACAACAAGGCTGCACCAACAAACAACCATCGTGTGGCGACGGGACCCCGCCAGCCCAAGGTTTGTCGCCCCAGCAGCAAGGCGGCAAATACGAGCCACGCCAAGAGCGACAGCACGGTTTTGTGGTCCCAGCGCCATGGTGCGGAGAACCACCAACCAATCAAGAGCGCGGCGGTCAGCACTACAAACCCCCAGGCCACGAAACGAAATGTCAATTGCTCCAGCTTCAGCAAAGGTAAACCCAAGGGTGTGGACATTTTCGCGTGCAAACGCATTTGGCGGTCCGCGCGGCTGAGCCACGCACCATGCAGCACCGCAGCACCAAAGAGTCCGTAAGAGGCCATGCCCAACACCCAGTGCAAAGGCTGCCAAGGTGACAGCGTAGAGTGGGTCACCGCGCCCGGGAAAAACCAAGCCAGCACCACCGCGAGCACACCCATCCAGGCGAGGCCACGCCGCATCGCACTGATGGGCAGGAAACGGCTTTCCAGCATGTAAACCGTCAGCACCAGCCAAACCGTCACCGACAGGGCGGGCGCAAAACCAAACCGGGCACCTTGCACGTAGGGGGCGTCGGCCGCACCATTGCCCCCGATCGTCGTTTCAAAGAATATCGCCACCGCATGTGCAAGCCACGCGCACAGCAAAACCGCTTGCAACGGCCGCTTCTTTGAATCTGCGATCAAAGCCGCCAAACCGTAGAGCACTGCGGCCAAGCCACTGAACAGTGTGGTTCCCACCAGCCAGCCCGGGCCCAAGGTTTGCGAAAAAAAGTCGGGCGATAGAATCATCTGCGCAGTGTACTTTCGCTGCACTCGGGACGGCAGGGGGATAAAACGTCCGCTGAACCCCAACCTCTGGTACACCAAACTCCAACATGGCATCGACCCTCTCCGACAGGCTGAGCCGCCTCGTGAAAACGATGCGCGGACAAGCGCGCATCACCGAAGACAACGTGCAGGACATGCTGCGCGAAGTGCGCATGGCCTTGCTAGAGGCCGACGTTGCACTGCCTGTGGTGCGTGATTTCATCGCGCGCGTCAAGGAAAAGGCTCTGGGCGCGGAGGTGGTGGGGTCGCTGTCGCCGGGACAAGCCTTGGTGGGCATCGTCAACCGCGAGCTGGCCGCCACCATGGGTGATGGTGTGGCCGACATCAATTTGGCAACACAACCTCCCGCTGTCATTTTGATGGCCGGGCTGCAAGGTGCGGGCAAAACCACCACCACCGCCAAGCTGGCCAAACACCTGATCGAAAAGCGCAAGAAGAAAGTGCTGACGGTGTCGGCCGACGTTTACCGCCCCGCCGCGATCGAACAGCTGAAGATGGTCACCAAACAAGCGGGGGCAGAGTGGTTTCCCTCCACCTCCAACGACCAGCCTTTGTTGATTGCGCGCGCGGCCTTGGACTACGCCCGCAAGCACTATTTCGACGTCTTGCTGGTCGACACCGCGGGACGTTTGGCCATCGACGAGGCCTTGATGCGCGAGATCTCAGCGCTGCACGCTGAGCTGCAACCCATTGAAACGCTGTTTGTGGTTGACGCCATGCAAGGCCAAGATGCCGTCAACACCGCCAAGGCGTTCAAAGAAGCCTTGCCGCTGACCGGCATTGTGCTGACCAAAATGGACGGCGACTCGCGTGGTGGGGCGGCCCTGTCGGTGCGCCAAATCACGGGTGCGCCGATCAAATTTGCGGGTGTCAGCGAAAAAATCGACGGGCTGGAGGTGTTTGACGCCGACCGCCACGCGCAACGTGTGCTGGGCATGGGCGACATCGTCGCCTTGGTCGAACAAATCAGCCAAGGCGCCGACATGGCTGCCGCGCAAAAACTGGCCGATAAAGTTAAATCTGGTGAGAGTTTTGATCTGAACGATTTTTTATCGCAGATTTCGCAAATGAAAAAAATGGGTGGACTGTCCAACCTCATGGACAAGTTGCCTTCGCAATTGACGGCCAAGGCCGGTCAACTCGGCCAAGCCGACATGGACCGTGCAGAGCGTGATGTTCGTCGCATGGAAGGCATCATTTGTTCCATGACGCCCCAAGAGCGCCGCAAACCCGAACTCCTCAAAGCCACTCGAAAACGGCGCGTAGCCACCGGTGCTGGCGTGCAGGTGCAAGACGTCAACCGCATGCTCAACCAGTTTGAGCAAATGCGCGACATGATGAAGAAGATGAAAGGCGGCGGCCTGATGAAGATGATGAAACGCATGGGCGGGATGGGCGGCATGAAAGGCCCAGGCGGTTTTCGCTGAAGTCAGATACACCGTGCGCACCCGCCATGGGTTCGATTTCGTAACCAGTTGTCAATGGGTGCGGGCTGCGTGCAACCATGCAGGGCTAGCCACCTTGACCCACCAAAGTGGGGCCGTTATGGTCACCGCATGACTCAACAGTGCGGCAGCTGACGTGACCACCTTATTGATCGTTTTGATAGCGCTCGCGGCGGCGCTCTATTGGTATTTCCGTATCCGCCCCGGACAAACAGGGAACGCCAACGCACCAGAACATGTCGACACCGTCATTGGCTGGCAACCCCGTGCCACCAGGCTGATGACTGCAGCAGAACAACAGGCTTACGACACCCTGCGCGAGGCCCTGCCTGAATACATGGTGCTGTCTCAAGTCCCCCTGTCGCGCTTCATCAAGGTAGGCACCCGCTACTCTTACGCCGAGTGGCTGCGCCGGGTCGGAAACCAATGCGCTGACTTGGTGGTTTGCAATGGCAGCAGCAAGGTGTTGGCCGTGATTGAAATTCGCAGCAAAACATCGGACAGCCACCCACGGGCCGCCAAGCGTAATGCGCGCAAAGCCCGCACGCTCAAGGCTGCAGGCGTGGCGCTGCACATTTGGTCGGAACAAGGCCTGCCATCGGCTGCCAAAGTACGCGCTTTGTTGTGGAGTTCTTCTGACGCAACCACCGAGTTGACGGGCTTGGCTCCTGCCGCTTCATCAGCCAACGTGGTGCAGCTCCCGACCAAAGGGGCGCCGGCCGCAACAGCAGCGCGCCACGATGATGATGCGGTGGTGGTGGACGACGGCACCGAATTCAACGATGCACCACCGTCCACCTGGTTCGACGACCTGGACTCGTCGCCCATGCCGTTGGCACCACTCGCAACGAAAAACTCGTCTTCAGTGCAGCGCTGAAGCCAGCGCCGCGCTCAGCCGAGCAGCGCCTGCGCAAATTCTTTGGCGTTGAATGTTTGCAGGTCTTCCAGCTGTTCACCAATACCGATGAAATAAATGGACAAGGGCCGACGCGCGGCTGAGTCTTTGTCGGCATCTTGGGGACGTTCACGCGCCCACAGGGCCATCGCGGCCAATGTGCCCCCTTTTGCTGTGCCATCGAGTTTGGTGATGATGACGCCGGTCAGCCCCAAGGCCTGGTCAAACGCTTTGACCTGCGCCAGCGCGTTTTGCCCGGTGTTGCCGTCGACGACCAACAGTACTTCATGCGGCGCGCCCTCTTGTGCTTTCCCAATCACACGCTGAATCTTGCGCAGCTCTTCCATCAAATGCAGTTGCGTCGGCAGTCGGCCTGCGGTATCGGCAATCACCACATCACAACCACGCGCTCTACCCGCCACCACGGCATCAAAACTCACGGCTGCAGGATCGCCGCCTTCTTGGCTCACAAATTCAACAGGTGCACGCGCACTGCTGGAACCCGCCACATCGGCGCGATCTGCCCATACTGCCAATTGCTCTTTCGCCGCGGCCCGAAATGTATCGGCAGCCGCCAGCAATACACGTTGTCCGGCATTCGATAAATGCAGGGTGAGCTTGCCGATGCTGGTGGTTTTGCCTGCGCCATTGACGCCCACCACCATCATCACCGTCGGCTTGTGTTGCCCCACCGCCAAAGAGGATTCCATCGGCGTCAGCAACTCCGTTAAGGCCTGTGCCAACAAACCCTTGACCTGGGTAGGATCGGTGGCTTTGCTGTCTTTCACGCGGCGTTTTAAGTCGGACAGCAGATACTCGGTCGCAGCCACTCCGGCATCGGCCATCAAGAGTGCGGCCTCCAAATCCTCGTACAGCGCATCGTCGATTTGTGTGCCAGTGAACACCTGCGCCAAGGCCGAGCCGGTTTTGCGCAGCCCATTGCGCAGTTTCCCCAACCAGCTTTGTCGCGGCGCTGAATCGGGCACCGCCTCGGTCGCTGCCACTTCTGTGGAAGGGAGATGCGGACTTGCGGCCGTCGGATCGACAACCGGTTTTTTCTTGAAGAAACTGAACATGCGGGTTAGGCACCCAGCGAGAGTGCTTGTTGAAATCAATCGGAAGACTCTGAAGAACAAACACCGAGATCAGCCAGGAGCCGGATCACAGTTATAATTTTGGGCTCAGGCGCTTTAGCTCAGTCGGTTAGAGCGACGGAATCATAATCCGCAGGTCCGGGGTTCGAATCCCTGAAGCGCCACCAAATTTTTTAACCTAGATCCGGTAATTGGACGCGCTCGAGTAGGCTGTGATTCGGGGTGATGGCAAGGCGTGACGAGGCGGCGGGGCTCATGCCCGCAACAAGGAGCAACGCCGCCAGCGCCCCGAAGCGCGGCTCAATCGGGTGCATTCAGCTGCCGGGTCTAGGTTTAAACAGCCACTGGATACACACCATGCTCCGCTGTTTCTTTGCTGCCTTGCTTTCCTGCTGCGCCGTTTTTTCGGTGCTCCACACAACTGCAGCCCAAGCCCAAATTCAATTCCAGCGTAACTTCCCTCAAGAAGCACTGCGCGGCGAGTTGACCTTTGGCAACGTCCCACCCGAAGGCAGGCTCAACGACAACCCTACCCGACTTGCGCCAGGTGCGCGCATTCGTGGCCAGAACAACATGATGGTCATGTCTGACGGTCTGCGTGGACAAACTTTTGTGGTGTTGTACACCCGCGACTTGCTCGGTCAGCCCAAAGACATTTGGATCCTGCGCCCCGAAGAAATGTCGCGCACACCTTGGCCCACCACGCCGGAACAAGCCAAAACCTGGAGCTTCAACGCCACGACGCAAATCTGGACCAAGCCATGAGTGGCGAGGGCGGCAACGGGTTGGTCAAGAGCAGCAAGAAGGTGTTCATCAAAACCTTTGGCTGCCAAATGAACGAGTACGACTCCGCCAAAATGAGCGATGTGCTGCGCGCAGCACAGGGGTACGAGCCCACTCAGAACGTCGATGAAGCCGACCTCATTTTGTTCAACACCTGCTCGGTGCGAGAAAAAGCACAAGAAAAAGTCTTCAGCGACTTAGGCCGCGTCAAACACCTCAAAGCCAAGGGGGTGATGATTGGTGTGGGCGGTTGTGTCGCCAGCCAAGAAGGCGCCGCCATCATTGCCCGTGCGCCCTATGTAGACGTGGTTTTTGGTCCGCAAACCTTGCACCGATTGCCTGATTTGCTGAATCGGCGTCAAAGCCAGCAGCGCCCGCAGGTCGACATCAGTTTTCCCGAGATTGAAAAATTCGACCACCTGCCCGCCGCCAAGGTGGACGGGGGAAGTGCATTTGTATCCATCATGGAAGGCTGCTCCAAATACTGCAGCTACTGCGTGGTGCCCTACACACGCGGCGAAGAAGTGTCGCGTCCATTTGATGATGTACTAGCCGAAGTGGCGGGTTTGGTCGACCAAGGCGTCAAGGAAATCAACCTGCTGGGCCAAAACGTCAACGCTTACCGCGGGGTGATGGGCGCTACCCGCGAGATCGCCGACTTTGCTTTGTTGCTGGAATATGTGGCCGCCATTCCCGGGCTGGAGCGTTTGCGTTACACCACCAGCCACCCCAATGAATTCACCCAGCGGTTGATTGACGCTTACGCCACCATTCCGCAGTTGGTGAACCATTTGCACCTGCCTGTGCAGCACGGCAGCGACCGCATCTTGATGGCCATGAAACGCGGCTACACCGCGATGGAATACAAAAGCACCATTCGCAAGCTGCGCGCGATTCGGCCTGAACTGTGCATTTCCAGCGACTTCATCGTCGGTTTCCCCGGCGAAACCGATAACGACTTTGCGCGTTTGATGAAGCTGGTGGATGACGTGGGTTTCGACATCAGCTACAGCTTCATCTACAGCCAGCGTCCCGGCACACCGGCGTCTGCGCTGCAAGATGACACGCCGCACGAGGTGAAACTCAAGCGTCTGCAGCAGTTGCAAGCGGCCATTGAAGCCAACGCCAAAAAAATCAGCCTGTCACGCGTGGGCACGGTGCAGCGCATCTTGGTGGAAGGGCCGTCGCGCCGCTCCACCACGAACGAGCCCGAACTCACGGGCCGCACCGAGTGCAACCGCATCGTGAACTTCCCAGGTGGCCCACACAGGGACCGCCTCAAGGGCCAGATGCTGGATGTGCGCATCACCGCCGTCTACACCAACTCCCTGCGTGGGGAGGTGTTGGTCAACGAAGACGCGGAGGTATTGGCCTCGGCTTGATTTTCAGCGTGTCGCTTTGCGCAAACCAAACCAACCCACACTCAGGGTGCACAGCAACAGCATCAATCCGTAGGTGGCCATCTTGCCGTCGCGGCCGAAAATCAAGAGGCCTGCGACCAAACCCACAGCGCAAGCCGCGCTGGCAGCCATCGACAAACCCAGCCAGCCCACGCCGCGAAGTGCGCGCCACCACAACAGCTTGACCAAACTGGCCGTGAGCATTCCCACCGCACAGGCTGGCGCGAAGAAGTTCAGCGCATGCCACACCAGGTCCATCACATCCACATCGCCCACCTTTCAAGCATTCAGGCCACATCTTGATCTGAATCAAGCTGCCCATGGTTTGACCACCCCACAGCGCACGCCGCAAATTTTATAATTCGACCATGAGTGTCGTCGCCCTCGGCCTGAACCACACCACCGCACCGCTGGACTTACGCGGTCGGTTTGCGTTCGCGCCCGAGAGTTTGACGAACACCTTACAAAGCCTGAAGCAGCGTCTGAAACCACACCAGCAGCATGCACCCGAGCTGGCCATCGTTTCCACCTGCAACCGCACCGAACTGTACGTGGGCAGCCACAGCAGCCAGGAACTCGTGCCTTCTGCCCTGGCCTGGCTGGCTGAAGTAGGACGCTTGCCCCAACAGCAATTGCGCGAACACACCTATTTGCTCGAAGGTGGCGCCGCCGCACGCCACGCCTTCCGTGTGGCCAGTGGTTTGGATTCCATGGTGCTGGGCGAGCCGCAAATTTTGGGACAAATGAAGCAGGCGGTTCGGCAAGCCGACACCGCAGGCACCTTGGGCGCCACCTTGCACCAAATGTTCCAGCGCTCTTTTGCCGTGGCCAAAGAAGTGCGCACCTCCACCGACATCGGCGCCCACTCCATCAGCATGGCGGCCGCCAGCGTGCGTTTGGCCTCCCAACTGTTTGGTGAGCTGCAAGACCTCAAGGTGCTTTTCATCGGCGCAGGCGAAATGATCGAACTCGTTTGCACCCACTTTGCGGCGAAAAATCCCAAGTCCATCACCGTGGCCAACCGCACGCTGGAGCGCGGCGAAAAACTGGCCGGCCGCTTTGGTGCTCAGGCCATGCGTTTGGCTGACTTGCCCAAACAACTCGCAGAGTTTGATGTGGTCATTTCTTGCACCGCCAGTTCATTGCCCATCGTCGGGTTGGGTGCGGTGCAGCAGGCTCTCAAGGCCAGAAAACGCCGTCCGATTTTCATGGTGGATTTAGCGGTACCACGCGACATTGAACCTGAGGTGGCCGAGCTGGCCGACGTTTACCTCTACACCGTAGACGACCTCTCCACCCTGGTGCAAGCCGCAGGCGAGAAACGCCAAGCAGCGGTGCAACAGGCCGAAGCCATCATTGAAACTGGCGTGCAAGGGTTTGTGCACTGGCTGGGGCAGCGCCACAGCGTGCCCTTGATTCAAGCCCTGCAAAGCCAAACTGACGATTGGCGGCGCGTGGAAATTCAGCGCGCGCGCAAATTGCTCGCCAAGGGCGAGGACATCGACGCCGTGTTCGATGCATTGACACGCGGGCTCACCCAGAAAATGCTGCACGGCACCTTGGCCGAATTACAAACCAGCCACGGCGAGCAGCGCGAACAGCTCTTGCAAACGGTCTCGCGTTTGTTCTTGCGTGGCGAAGCACTGGATCCAACCGTGACCTTGCCACGTGCTTTGCCCGACGACGCCTCCAACGATCCTGAGCGTTAGCGGCCTTAAGGGCCTCAGCCGCAGTGCCAGCGGCATCGCGGTCAGCGCTATTGCTTGGCAATGGCTCTCCTCCAAGCACCTCATGCCATCAAGACGGATGTTTTTCGTCTGCCCCTATGAACAACTCCCAACGCCAGCAGTTTGAACGCCTGGCCCATCGCCTGAGTGAACTCGATGCCAACCTCGGTGACCCGCAGGTGGCAAGCGACATGAAACGTTTTCGTGAACTCAGCCGCGAACATGCGGAAGTCACGCGCGTGGTGGAACGCTACCGTCGCTACGTGCAACGCGAGCAGGATGCGGCGCAAGCCCAAGGCCTGCTGCAAGATGTCGACATGGCCGAGATGGCGCAACAAGAAATCAACGAATCCACTGCAGAGATGGCCCTGCTGGAGGCCGAGCTGCAAGCCGAGCTGCTGCCCAAAGACCCCGACGACGTGCGCAACGCCTTCCTCGAAATTCGCGCGGGCACGGGCGGCGATGAATCCGCCCTTTTCGCTGCTGACCTGGCCCGCATGTACCTGCGTTACTGCGAACGCCAAGGCTGGCGCACCGAGGTGATGTCGGAAAACATGTCCGACCTCGGTGGCTACAAAGAAGTTGTGTTCCGCATTGAAGGCGACAGCGTCTATGGCCGCTTGAAGTTTGAATCCGGCGGCCACCGCGTGCAGCGCATACCCACCACCGAAACCCAAGGCCGTATCCATACCAGCGCCTGTACCGTGGCCGTGTTGCCCGAGCCTGACGAAACCCAGGCCGTTCAACTCAACCCCGCCGACCTGCGCATCGACACCTTCCGTGCCAGCGGTGCGGGCGGCCAGCACGTGAACAAAACCGACAGTGCGATCCGCGTTACGCACCTGCCCACCGGTTTGGTGGCCGAGTGCCAAGACGACCGCTCACAACACCGCAACAAAGCCAAAGCGCTGGCCGTGCTCACCGCCCGTTTGCAAGACAAAGAACGCAGCGAGCGTGAAGCCAAGGAAGCCGCCACCCGCAAAGGCCTGATCGGCAGCGGCGACCGCAGCGACCGCATCCGCACCTACAACTTTCCCCAAGGCCGCCTCACCGACCACCGCATCAACCTCACGCTCTACAAGTTGCAGTTCATCCTGGATGGCGATTTGAGCGAGGTCACCCAAGCACTGCAAGCGGCGCGTGCGGCGGAACAATTGGCGGCGCTGGAGAGTGGCGGGTGAACAGCTCGTCCGCTGTTGCCCTCACGGTTGCCCAGGCGCTACAGAACGCGCAGACCAAGGGCCTGTCACGCCTGGATGCGCAACTGCTGCTCGCCCATGTGCTGAACTGCGATCGCACCTGGTTGACCGCGCATGCAGAGCACCCGCTCAGCACGACCCACGCAGCAAGCTGGGCGGAACTGTTAACACGTGCCATCGATGGTGAGCCCTTGGCCTACATCTTCGGCGAAAAGGAATTCCACGGTTTGACGCTTCAAGTCACGCCCGATGTACTCATCCCCCGTGCCGACACCGAAACCTTGGTGGACTGGGCCCTGGAGCGGCTGCAGGCAATGACTGGGCGAGCGATTCAAAGTGATGTGTTGATCGACAAATCGCCCTCACCCCAACCCTCTCCCAGAGGGAGAGGGAGTCAACTCCCCCTCTCCCTCTGGGAGAGGGTTGGGGTGAGGGACTCTGCTCACTCACCACCAGTGACTGGCGCAACAACAGCTCCGAACGTCATCGACCTGGGCTGCGGCAGCGGTGCCATTGCCTTGGCGATCAAACATCGCTTCGGTATTGCACAGGTGACTGCGGTGGACGCCAGCCCCGCTGCCCTTGCGGTCGCGCAGAACAACGGCAACCGTTTGAACTTGGAGGTGTCGTGGTTGCCCAGCGATTGGTGGTCTGCCGTTCGAGGCCAACGTTTCCACCTGGCCGTGAGCAACCCGCCCTACATCGCAGAAGCCGACCCGCATGTACCCGCCCTGCGCCACGAGCCCCTGATGGCCTTGACCTCAGGCAGCACCGGTTTGAATGCCTTGCGCCAGATCATCAACGAGGCACCTGCGCATTTGCACCCGAATGCCTGGCTGCTGCTGGAGCACGGCCATGACCAGGCGGCTGAGGTGCGCGAACTGCTGCGTGCGAGGGGATTTACCGAGGTGTCGAGTCGCCAGGATCTGGCGGGACATGAGCGGTGCTCGGGCGGATGCTGGGCACACCCAACCCTTGGCGCGTGATGCCCATGGGCTGAGCGTCGCGTCGACCGACGCCAGTCAATGGCTGTAGTGCGGACGCCTGATGCCTATCACCGTGAGGTGAAAGCCGGAGCCGTCCAGTGGAATCACGTCTTTGTAGATTTGTTGTTTGACGTCTTTGCTGCGGTACACCTCCACCCTGTGGTTTTGTATGCCGGGCTCAATGAACTCCCAGGCATAAGCACCGGTAGCCTGCAAGGGACCCGACGTCACTGGACGCTGTTCAGGCGGTGCATGCACTACCAGTTGATAGTCACCCGTCCCATCGGGGGGCAGAGCCTGCCCTGCAGGTGTTCCCTGCAAGGTCGGCTGAGTCACAGGCGCTGCGACCGAGCCTGTCGTTGGCACAGACCCTGGGGTTGATCCGACGACCACAGGCGGTACCGCCATAGGCGTAGGTGTGGGCACCGGCTGCTGCATGGACGGCGGCACCTGCACGGGAGGGGTCGGTACCGAATTGGTGATCAACGGTGGCGCAACCACGGGTCGGGGTGTGGGCACCGGTTGCTGCATGGACGGCGGCACCTGCATGGGGGCGGTCGGTACCGCATTGGTGATCAAGGGTGGTGCAACCACGAGTCGGGGTGTGGGCACCGGCTGCTGCATGGACGGTGGCACCTGCATGGGGGTCGGTACCGCATTGGTGATCAAGGGTGGCGCAACCACGGGTCGGGGTGTGGGCACCGGTTGCTGCATGGACGGTGGCACCTGCATGGGGGTCGGTACCGCATTGGTGATCAGGGGTGGCGCAACCACGGGTCGGGGTGTGGGCACCGGTTGTTGCATGGACGGCGGCACCTGCATGGGGGTTGGCACCGCATTGGTGATCAAGGGTGGTGCAACCACGGGTCGGGGTGTGGGCACCGGCTGCTGCATGGACGGCGGCACCTGCATAGGTGGCGGTACCAACACCACGTTGTGGTGGTCAGTGGGGATGGATCCCAGCGGGGGGTTGGTTCCGGGCGGTCGAGGTTGAACAGGGACGCTAGGCACCGGCTGCCGCGCGCTGCTCGTCCCGGTGGTGCCGTGTTGTTGTTGGCACTGCCAACTGCTCGATTGTGCGCAGTTGGCCCCAGCGTGTGCAGCGGGCAATACATGCACCGCGAACAGCACAACGAGCGCATTGCCCCATGTTCTGATGGAAGTTTTCATCGCGTGCTCCCGTTCCCTAAAAATAACGAACCACTTGAATCCAAGCGCGGGTTTTGCTGCCGCGACCATCACTGGCTTTGCCCGTGGTCGGGTCACGCAGTGGGTTGTCACCCAACTGGTAACCCACCCGTGCACGCAACACCCAAGCACTTGGCCAGGTTTGCGACAGGCCCAAGCCCACCGATTTCAACGTCACATGGTTAGAGAGTTGGGTATTGCTGCCCTGCCATCCTGTCCATGGGTTTTTGTGGATTTGCACCCAGCCTTGCTCATAGAAAAAACTGGCTTGGGCTGAACCGCCCCAGGGGGCGAGAAACTCTTTGCGCAGCGCCAAATGCGCCTCCACGCCTTGGTCGCCGCTGACCTCACCCAAGGGATAACCGGCGTTCGACGTGGCCCCACCCAGGTAGATTTTTTGTGAGCTGTCCAGGTTGGCACTGGCAGCTTGCCCACTGAGTTTGCCGTAGAACGACCACGCACTTCCCAGGTGTTGCAGCCTGGAGGCGTGGGCATGGAAGCGGGTGAAGCTGCGGTCGATCCTGGCCGTGCTGGCATCCAGGTTGCGGTAGAGGTCGTTGCCCACCACATCCACCTGGCCAGCCGACAGCGTTGCTTCAAACTCCGTCAAGCCCGAACCGAGCAGCTCATGGTCATCGTCCCCTGCCAGGGAGAAAGCCGCCACGTGCACGCGGCGTTTGGCGTTCACATTCAACTGGTTGCGGTCATGCGAAACCAGGGTGGACAAGTCGGCACGACCCCACAAATTGCCGTGGCGCGAACGGATGAAAGGGTGGGTGAGATAGAGGTGGGCGTCAGTCGCTTGGCCTTTGGCCCAACCCAGGCCCACGATGTCGTCACTGCGGTAAACAAAGCTGCCCACACTCAAACCCAGGCGTGTTCCGCTGGAAGACACGGGACGTAAATAGTTCAGGTAGGCATAGTTGGACCGCTCGCCCGAGGTGACCAACCTCGCCACCCATTGTTCGCCCTGGCGAAGGGGGCTGTTCAGGTACAGCGTCGCGCCCAAACGTTCACGTCCTGTGGCCTCGTTGCCGAAATTGTCAACGTCCACATTGCCTGCAAAAGCCGGAGTGTCTTGCACCGTCAAACGCAGCCTGGCTGTGCCGACTTGTTCTCCGGGGTAAAGCACCGACGAGGTGTGCACCCCCGGCAAATCCTCAATCAACAACAAAGCGCGTTCAAACGCCTCACGGTGAATGGGTTCACCCTTGGCGAGGTGGCGCTCCAAAATGGCCTGCACCACCCGGCTGTCGATGCGGTTGCCAGGGTTCACCACCTCGAGGCCACCAGACTCCAAGAAACCTTCGAACACCTCCAGGTGCACCACACCGCCCACCACGGTTTGCGGCATGACAAACACCTTGGCCACAAAGTAGCCCTGCTGGCGATAAAGTTTATTCAGCGCATCCGCCGCCGCATGCAAACCCGCCGTGTCCAAACGGCGGCTGGCAAAAGGCGTCAACACCGCCTCTACCGCTTGCTGTGTGAAGCGCGTGACGCCATGCACCACGAAGTTGGCCACATGCATGTCCGCCCCACTGGCCGCAGCCGCCGCTTTGGCGGGGCCGGGGGGAACAGCAGTTTTGTCACGGCGATCTGCGGCTGGAGGTGCCAGCCGAGCGCGGGTTTCGTCTTGGTAACGCCGGATTTGGCTACCGGCATCTGGGGCAGCAACTGCGGGTTCAGCAGCAAGCCAACAACCCGCTACGAGCAATGCCACCCAAGCTGTTCGCTTATGCGCGGTGAAACTCGGTTTTTTTTTGCATACAAGGACTGCGAAGTGGGTATGGGCTCGCAGTCTATGGCCACAGATCCAAACGAAAAGCCGAATTAAGGGGAACTCAGACGCAAAAGTAACTAAATGTTCACGCAACCGTTGTGGTTGTGATTTTTGGCGGGTTTGATGAGGTCAGGGGCGTGGAGCGACGGTGGTCGATGCGAATGAATTTCGGGTGGTGTCGGTGATGTCGACACGCGGCGCAGACCACCACTCACTGAATTTGTGCTCTGAGTTTCGCTAAAACCTCTTTGCCATCCACAGGCTCAGAGGCACCAGTTTCGATTTCCGCGTCTCGACGGGCGGCTTCATCGGCAAAATCGTGCGCAGGTTTCTCAAGCAACATTCCGTAGTGGTAGGGGCTGCATTTGGCTAAATCAACATAGCGCAAGAACGAGAAACCAGCCTCTTCTGCCCAAGCCCTGCATTGCTCAGGACGAGGGCGAACCTCCATCGACGGGCCTCTGGGTGTGCTGGGATCGTGATTCCAGTGAATGACGGATACCGAACCACTGGGTCGAAGTACGCGCAAAGCCTCACGCAACAATTGAACTGGTGATTCGATATGCAGAATGTTGAAGAGCATGGCGTGATCGACCGACTCGTCATCAAGCCCTGTGCCGCTGGCTACGAAGTCTTGCAATCTGACGTCAACATTCATCAGCTTTTGCTCGGCGGCGCGGTCGCGTACCAGCGACACCAACTCAGGCTCGATGTCCAGTCCAAACACCTGGCCAGACGTTCTGGCCGCCGTGGACAACGTGAACGTGCCATAGCCGCTGCCAAACTCAACGACTGATTCGGTCTTGGTTTTGAGGAAGTTCAGCTCAGTCAGCAAACAATCAACATCGAAAAAAGTCAGCCAGTAGTCCTCGTCGGGCATCCCGCTTTCACGTCCCTTCATACACCGCCCCAAGCTGAATCCATGCGCTTCACACCAACACCCTCTCAATCCCCCCCGCATTCGCCTTAGCCACGTAGTCGGGCATCCAGTTTTCTCCGAGGAGTTGATTGGCCATTTCGACCACGATGTAGTCAGCCTCTAAAAGGCCGTTGTTCAAGTCGTTGCCAAAACGGCTGAGGCCCTGCAAGCAGCTGGGGCAGCTGGTGAGAATTTTGGTGGGCGCTTGAGGTGCGGGCGCAACGCCTGCGGCGGTGACCTTGGCACGCAGTGTGCCTTCGTCGATGCGCAACTGTTCTTCTTTGCGGAAGCGCACCTGCGTGGAGATGTCGGGACGGGTCACGCCCAGCGTGCCGCTCTCACCGCAGCAGCGTTTGCTTTCAACCACGTTGTCGCCGACCAAGGCCTTGACCGTTTTCATGGGCTCTTGCAACTTCATCGGGCTGTGGCAAGGGTCGTGATAAAGGTAGCCCGCACCTTGGCTGGCGTTCAGGGTGATGCCCTTCTCCAGCAGGTACTCGTGAATATCAATAATGCGGCAGCCAGGGAAAATTTTGTCGAACTGGTAGCCCTGCAATTGGTCGTAGCAGGTGCCGCAGCTGACCACCACGGTCTTGATGTCGAGGTAGTTCAGCGTATTGGCCACGCGGTGGAAGAGCACGCGGTTGTCGGTGATGATTTTGTCGGCTTTGTCGAACTGGCCTGAGCCGCGCTGCGGGTAACCACAGCACAAATAACCCGGAGGCAACACGGTTTGCACACCCGCGTGCCAGAGCATGGCTTGGGTGGCCAAGCCCACTTGCGAGAACAAGCGCTCGGAGCCGCAGCCAGGGAAATAAAAAACGGCTTCGGTGTCGCTCGTCGTGGCCTGCGGGTTGCGGATGATGGGGACGTAGTCTTTGTCCTCAATGTCCAATAACGCGCGTGCCGTTTTCTTGGGCAAACCACCGGGCAGTTTTTTGTTGATGAAGTGAATCACCTGTTCTTTGATCGGGGCCGTGCCAACCGTGGCGCGGGGCGCGGCGGTTTGTTTCTTGGCCAGCACCTTGAAGAAGTCGTGCGCCAATCGTTGCGCTTTGAAGCCCACACCCACCATCGCGGAACGGACCAGTTTGATGGTTTCCGGGTTGGTGGCATTGAGCATCAACATGGCCGCTGCATTGCCTGGGCGGAAACTCTTCTGGCCCATTTTGCGCAGCAGGTTGCGCATGTTCATGGACACGTCACCGAAGTCGATGTCCACCGGGCAAGGCGTGAGGCATTTGTGGCAGACGGTGCAGTGGTCGGCCACGTCTTCAAACTCTTGCCAGTGTTTGATGCTGATGCCGCGCCTGGTTTGTTCTTCGTAGAGGAAGGCCTCCACCAACAGCGAGGTGGCCAAAATTTTGTTGCGCGGGCTGTAGAGCAAATTGGCGCGCGGAACGTGGGTGGCGCACACGGGTTTGCATTTGCCGCAGCGCAGGCAGTCCTTCACCGAATCGGCGATGGCACCAATGTCGCTTTGCTGCATGATGAGGGACTCATGCCCCATCAAACCGAAGCTGGGTGTGTAGGCATTGGTCAAGTCGGCCTTGACGGTCACGCCATCGAACGATGAATTGCGCAGGAGCTTGCCTTTGTTGAAGCGGCCTTGTGGGTCGACCTTCAACTTGTAGGCGGTGAAGTCGGCGATCTCGGCGTCGGTCAGGAATTCGAGTTTGGTGATGCCGATGCCGTGCTCACCCGAGATCACACCGTCCAGGCTGCGCGCCAGCTTCATGATGCGGGCGACCGCGCGGTGGGCGGTTTGCAGCATGTCGTAGTTGTCGGAGTTCACGGGAATGTTGGTGTGCACATTGCCGTCACCGGCATGCATGTGCAGCGCCACCCAGACGCGGCCTTTGAGCACCTGGCCGTGGATCTTTTGGCATTCGTCGACGATGGGCTTCAAGGCCGAACCGGCAAAGATGTTTTGCAGCGGGGTGCGGATTTGGGTTTTCCACGAGGCGCGCAGGCTGTGGTCTTGCAGTTGGAAGAAGAGCGTGTTGCCTCCATCCGCCGCAGGTGCATCCAAATTGATCAACCAGCCTTGCCACAAGCTGCGCACCTCGCGCAGCAGCGTCAAGGCTTGTTGCACGCGGTCTTCGAGCAGCTCGGCGGAGGCGATCTCACCCGCATCGTCGCTCTTGCCCAGGGGCAAGTTGCCGGTGAGGAAAAACGCTTCCAGGGCGTCGACCAAGGCCAGCTTGTTTTGCAGGCTAAGCTCAATGTTGATGCGCTCAATGCCTTCGGTGTACTCGCCCATGCGCGGCAGCGGAATCACCACGTCTTCGTTCACTTTGAAGGCGTTGGTGTGTTTGCTGATGGCTGCTGTGCGTTTGCGATCTAACCAGAACTTCTTGCGCGCATCGGGGCTGACGGCCACAAAACCTTCGCCGGAGCGGCCATTGGCCAGGCGCACCACTTCGCTGGTGACGCGGGCCACGGCGTCGGGGTCGTCGCCGCAAATGTCGCCCACCAGCACCATCTTGGGCAGGCCGCCACGTTTGCTCTTGGTGGCATAACCCACGGCTTTGAGGTAGCGGTCGTCCAGGTGTTCCAGGCCCGCGAGCACCACGGTGGACTTGCCTTTGTCGGTATCGACACCGCCCGCCTTGACCAGCGCAAACATATAGTCCTTGATGTCCACAATGCTGGGCACGGCGTCTTTGGCATTGCCAAAAAACTCCAGGCACACGGTGCGGGTGTGGGCCGGCATTTTGTGAACGATCCAGCGGGCGCTCGTGATGAGGCCGTCGCAGCCCTCTTTCTGAATGCCGGGCAGGCCGGCGAGGAATTTGTCGGTGACGTCTTTGCCCAAGCCCTCTTTGCGGAAGGTGCGGCCCGGGATGTCCAGCCTCTCGGTGCGCTCGAGCTTCTTACCGGTCGCATCAAAGTATTTCAGCTCGAAGCTGGCCACTGCCACGTCGTGGATCTTGCCGAGGTTGTGGTTGAGCCGCACCACCTCCAGCCATTTGGCTTCGGGCGTGACCATGCGCCAAGAGGCGAGGTTGTCCAGCGCCGTGCCCCAGAGCACGGCTTTTTTGCCACCCGCATTCATGGCAATGTTGCCGCCAATGCAAGAGGCCTCGGCTGAAGTGGGGTCCACCGCAAACACCTGGCCGCTGCGCTCCGCGGCTTCGGCCACACGCTGGGTGACCACACCGGCTTCGGTCCACACCGTGGCGACGGGTTTATCCACGCCGGGCAAGGTGACGAACTCCACCTCGGTCATGGCTTCTAACTTTTCCGTGTTGATGACGGCGCTGTTCCAGGTCAAGGGCACCGCGCCACCGGTGTAGCCGGTGCCGCCGCCGCGTGGAATGATGGTCAAGCCCAACTCGACACAGGCCGCCACCATGCTGGCCATTTCCACCTCGGTGTCGGGGGTGAGCACGACGAAGGGGTACTCAACCCGCCAGTCGGTGGCATCGGTCACATGGGACACACGTGACAGGCCGTCGAACTTGATGTTGTCTTTGGCCGTGACGCGGCCCAGCACCTTTTGCGCCTGCTTTCGCAGCTTGGCGACCTGCTCAAAAAACGCGGCGAATGTGGTCACCGCTTGGGTGGCGGCTTGCAACAGCTCGCCCACATGGCGGTCGCGTTCAACATCACTGCCCGGTGTGCGGCGGCGCTGCACTTCGCCCAAGCGATGGTTCAAAGCATCCACCAAGAGTTGGCGGCGTTTCGGGTTGTCCAGCAAATCGTCTTGCAAATAGGGGTTGCGCTGCACCACCCAAATGTCACCCAGCACCTCATACAGCATGCGGGCGGAGCGCCCAGTTTGGCGCTCAGACCGCAGGCGATCCAACACCTCCCAGGCGCGGGCACCGAGCAAGCGGATCACGATTTCCCGGTCGGAAAACGAGGTGTAGTTGTAGGGAATTTCGCGCAAACGAGGTGCGCTTTGGTCAGCCGCGTGAGCGGCTGTCAATTGGGTCAGGGTAGCGGGTGCGTTCATGAAAAAAGGAGGTGGCGAGGCACCTCGGACTGCACTTAAGGCGACATCGTAACGCAGCCCCCTTTTGACGCCCGCTTGGCCCAACCACCGGGTTTGCGGGGTTATCCCGATTGAACGGCCTGCCACCTGGGAGGCCAATAGAGTGGGTCGCTTTGTCACAAAGGCCCTTCAGACTCAGGCCCACCGCCTGGAAGCGGTATTTTTTTACTTCACGGAGTTGTCATGGCACTGAAAAAATCAACGCTTGCTGCGGGCCTGCTGGCCCTTTTTGGTTTGAACGCCGCCTGCGCCCAAGCGCCGGTGGAAATTCAGTGGTGGCACTCCATGACCGCCGTGAACGGCGAATGGGTGAACGACCTGGCCAAGGATTTCAACGCCAGCCAAACCGCTTACAAAATCGTGCCCACCTTCAAGGGCAGCTACGACGAATCGATGACGGGTGCCATCGCGGCTTTCCGCGCTGGCAATGCGCCCCACATCCTGCAGGTGTTTGAGGTGGGCACGGCCACCATGATGGCCAGCAAACAAGCCATCATTCCGGTGGGCCAAGTGATGAAAGACGCGGGAGTGAAATTCGACCCGACCGCTTATGTGCCCGCCGTGGCGGGTTATTACACCGCACCGAATGGGCAAATGTTGAGCTTCCCCTTCAACAGCTCCACCACGGTGTTCTACATCAACAAAGACGCCTTCAAAGCCGCAGGCCTGTCCACCGACAAACCACCCGCCACCTGGCCCGAAGTGGTGCTGGCCGCCGCCAAACTCAAAGCCAGCGGCCACAAATGCCCTTTCACCACTGCGTGGCAGGGTTGGACGCAGCTGGAGAGTTTCTCGGCCTGGCACAACGTGGAATTTGCCAGCAAACGCAATGGTTTGGCTGGCATGGATGCACGCTTGCAAGTGAACTCACCCCTGCACCAGCGCCACATCGAAAACCTGGCGAACATGAGCAAACAAGGCCTCTTCATCTACAAAGGCCGAGGCAATGTGCCGGAGGCGAGTTTCATTTCGGGTGAGTGCGCCATGATCAGCACGTCATCGGGCTTCTACGGCAACGTCGCCAAAAACGCCAAGTTCGGCTTTGGGCTCGCCACCCTGCCCCACTACCCCGATGTGGCCGGGGCACCGCAAAACACCGTGATCGGCGGCGCCAGCCTGTGGGTGCTGGCAGGCAAAAAACCTGCGGAATACAAAGGCGTGGCCACTTTCTTCAACTACCTCTCCAGCCCCGAGGTGCAATCCGCCAGCCACAAACGCACCGGTTATTTGCCCATCACCACAGCCGCCTACCAACTCACCGAAAAGTCGGGCTTCTACAAAGAAAAACCCGGCACCGATGTGGCCGTGACGCAGATGATTCGCAAAACAACCGACAAATCACGTGGCATCCGCCTGGGCAACCATGTGCAGTTGCGAGCCATCATGGATGAAGAGTTGGAGCAAGTTTGGGGCGGCAAAAAGTCCGCTAAAGAAGCGCTCGATTCCATCGTGAAACGGGGCGACGAGCTGTTGGCACGGTTTGAGAAGGCCAACAAACGTTGAGCGTCGCATGCTTCACAGCCGTCATTCCCGCGCAGGCGGGAATCCAGGATGTCTCGATCCGCAGCCTCTGGTCGATGGTTTGTGCCGTCCCTGGATCCCCGCCTGCGCGGGGATGACGGGGTTCTTAGGCAATCACCTCTTCACCCATGGCCTTTGACAAACGCGTCGTTTTCCGATCCACCTGGCTGCCGTGGGCCTTGCTCGCGCCCCAAGTGGTGATCATTGCGGTGTTTTTCTTTTGGCCTGCGGGCCAGGCGCTGCTGCAATCGCTGCAGCAGTCCGATGCCTTCGGTACGTCGGTGCAGTGGGTGGGCTTGGAAAACTTCGTCAACCTGTGGAATGACGACACCTACCTCGCCTCGTTCAAAACCACGGCGGTTTTTTCGGTGTTGGTGGCCGTGCTCGGCATCAGCATTTCGCTGGTGCTGGCCATCTTCGCCGACCGTGTGGTGCGCGGCGCATCCTTCTACAAAACCCTGCTGATTTGGCCCTATGCGGTGGCGCCAGCGGTGGCGGGTGTGTTGTGGCTGTTCATGTTTTCGCCCAGCATCGGCGTGGTGGCTTATGCCTTGCAGTCGCTCGGCATTGAATGGAACCATCTGCTCAATGGCAACCAGGCCATGACCTTGGTGGTACTGGCCGCCATCTGGAAACAAATCTCCTACAACTTTCTCTTCTTCCTGGCGGGTTTGGCCAGCATCCCGAAGTCGCTGATTGAAGCCGCTGCGATCGACGGCGCTCGGCCCTGGCGGCGCTTTTGGTCCATCCAGTTTCCGCTGCTCTCGCCCACCACCTTTTTCTTGCTGGTGATCAACATCGTTTATGCCTTCTTCGACACCTTCGCCATCATCGACGCCGCCACACAAGGCGGCCCGGGCCAAGACACGGCCATCTTGGTTTACCGCGTCTATTACGACGGCTTCAAAGCCCTGGACCTTGGCGGCTCAGCCGCACAGTCGGTGGTGTTGATGGTGATCGTGGTGGCACTCACGGTGGTGCAGTTTCGGTTTGTCGAGAAAAAGGTGAACTACTGAATGGGTGCACCGCATGGTTGAACGCCGCCCCACCCTCGGCCTGTTGGCCCACTTCATCCTCATCATCGGTGTGCTGGTGGTGGCGCTGCCGGTTTACATCGCTTTTGTGGCGTCCACCCACACCGCCGACGCGGTGGTGCAGCGCCCCATGCCCATGCTGCCCGGTACGCATTTGATCGACAACTACAGCCAAGCCCTGCAAGGCGGTGGTGCGGGCGCGGGTTCGACCGCTTCAGTGGGCCGCATGATGTTCGTGAGTTTGGTCACCGCCCTGGTCATCACCTTCGGCAAGATCGCCATCTCACTGCTGTCGGCGTTTGCGATCGTGTATTTCCGCTTTCGCTTCCGGATGTTTTTCTTCTGGGCGATTTTCATCACCTTGATGCTGCCGGTGGAAGTGCGCATCGGCCCCACCTACAAAGTGGTGGCCGATTTAGGCATGTTGAATTCATTTGCAGGCCTGACCGTGCCGCTGATTGCCTCGGCCACGGCCACATTTTTGTTCCGCCAGTTTTTCCTCACTGTGCCGGAAGAACTGGTGGAAGCCGCCCGCATTGATGGCGCCGGACCGATGCGTTTTTTCATCGACATCTTGGTGCCGCTGTCGGCCACCAGCATTGCCGCCCTCTTCGTCATTCAATTCATTTACGGCTGGAACCAGTACCTGTGGCCGCTACTGGTCACCACCAATGAAGACATGTACCCGGTGGTGATCGGCATCAAACGCATGATTGCCGGGGGCGACTCGCAAAACGAGTGGAACCTCGTCATGGCCACCGCCATCCTGGCCATGCTGCCGCCGGCCATCGTGGTGATGCTGATGCAAAAGTGGTTTGTCAAAGGTTTGGTGGACACCGAAAAATAGGGCAGGAACAAGGCAGAACGCATGGCCAGCATCTCTCTTCGAAACGTGGTGAAACGCTATGGCGTGGGCCCCAAGGCCAATGCCGTGATTCATGGTGTGAGCGCAGAAATTGCCAACGGTGAATTCATCGTCATCGTCGGCCCCAGCGGCTGCGGCAAATCCACCCTCTTGCGCATGGTGGCCGGGCTCGAAGAAATCTCGGGCGGTGAAATTGCCATCGGGCCGCGTGTGGTCAACGACATCGAACCCAGCGACCGCGACATCGCCATGGTGTTCCAGAACTACGCCCTCTACCCCCACATGACGGTGTTCGACAACATGGCCTATGGCCTGAAGATTGCCAAGGTGCCGCTGGCCGAGATCAAACAGCGCGTGGACAAAGCCGCCAAGATCTTGGAGCTGGCCCCATACCTCGCCCGCAAGCCGCGTGAGCTCTCCGGCGGCCAGCGCCAACGTGTGGCCATGGGCCGCGCCATCGTGCGCCAGCCCCAGGTGTTTTTGTTTGACGAACCGCTCTCCAACCTGGACGCCAAACTGCGCGCCCAGACCCGGCTGGAAATTCGCAAGCTGCATGCCGAACTCGGCGTGACCTCGCTTTTTGTCACCCACGACCAAGTCGAGGCCATGACCTTGGCCCAGCGCATGATCGTGATGAACAGCGGCCGCATGGAACAAATTGGCACACCCGACGAGGTTTACCAGCGCCCGGCCTCCACCTTTGTGGCCGGTTTCATTGGTTCTCCCCCGATGAACTTGCTGCGCGGCCAGGCCGACGGCCACCAGCTGCGTTTGGGTGACGCGAGCATCACCTTGCCAACAGCCGCACCACGCAGTGGTGAACTGATCTTGGGCCTGCGCCCCGAGCATGCGCTGCTGCAGCCGCCAGGCGACACCACGGGCTGGGCGTTGCAGGTGGACGACGTCGAAATGCTCGGCGCCGAGCGCCTGGTGCACGGTCGCCTGCAAGGCCAAACCTTCACCCTGCGCATCGACGGCACCGCCGTGCCGCCGAAAGCGGGTGACCTGCGCCATGTGGTCGCGCCCGCCGAGCAACTGCACTGGTTTGATCCCAGCACCCAATTGCGCGTCTGAGTTTGAAATGAACATGAACCCCTGGCCTTACCCCTTTTGGATCGCCCACCGCGGTGCCGGCAAACTCGCCCCGGAAAACACCTTGGCGGCCTTCAAACTGGGCGCGTCCTACGGCTACCGCGCTTTTGAATGTGATGTGAAACTCAGCCGCGACGGTGTGCCCTTCTTACTGCACGACGCTGATTTGCAGCGCACCACTGGCCAACACGGCATCGCCAGCGAACGCACTTGGGATGAACTCTGTGCGCTAGATGCCGGAAGCTGGCACAGCCCGAGCTACGCGGGCGAGCCTCTGCCTAGCCTGGAGACCATCGCGCGCTTTTGTATCAGCGGTGGTTACCAGTTGAACATTGAAATCAAACCCACGCCCGGTGATGAAACCCACACCGGCAAAGAAGTGGCCTTGGCCGCTGCCCGGCTCTGGTCAGGCCAAAGTGCACCCTTGCTCAGCTCTTTTCAGGTGCCCGCACTGGCCGCTGCCCAAGCACATGCCCCCGAGCTGCCCCGCGCGTTGTTGCTGGACAAGCTGGAGCCCGGTTGGTTGCAAACCGCACTCGACCTGCAATGTGTGGCGGTGGTGGCACGCCACAGCTTGTTTGACGACGCCATGATGAGCGAACTGGCAGCCACCAATCTGCGCGCCCTGGCCTACACGGTGAATGACGCCGACGCCGCCAAACGACTGAAAACGCTGGGCTTGGTTGGGCTCATCACCGATGCGGTGGATCGTTTTATTCCGGACTGAACTGGTCAGGAAATCACGCGCCAGGCCAGAAGACGGCCATTGCGAGCAACCACCAACTGAGTGGGCTGCGGAACAATCTCGTTCATCCTTTTAACGAGCGAGTTCCCGTCATGAAAAAAACAATCACCACTGCAGCCCTTCTTTTGGCCGCTTTGGGTCTGCACACCACTGCCAGCGCCAACTTGGTGCTCAACGGCAGCTTTGAAGATGTGAGCCCCGCGCCTGGTGTGCAAACACAGGCCAACGGCACCTGGTCGATTTACAGCGCGATTGATGGCTGGACCACCACCGCTGGCCCTGGCATTGAGGTACGCAACAACATCGCCGGCACGGCTTCCAACGGATTCAACTATGTGGAACTCGACTCCACCGGCAACTCCACCATGGCGCAGACCTTGCTCACCGCCGCAGGCAGCTACTACGCCCTGTCATTTGACTACTCCGGCCGCGCCGGTGTGGCTGCAGCATCCAATGGCATTGAAGTGCTCTGGAACAACGTGCTGGTCAACCTCACCCCCATCACCGCCAGCGGCATTGGCCAGAGCAACCATGTATGGTCCGGCTACACCTTCGGCGTTTACGGCACCGGCAGCGACGTGCTGAGCTTCCGCTCGGTCGGAACGCAAGACTCGCTGGGCGGCTCGCTGGACAATGTTCGTGTCGTCTCTGAACCCGGCATCTTGGCCATCATGGGCCTCGGTTTGTTGGCCCTAGTGTCGCGGCTCAGAAATAACGAAACATGAAAGCGTGTACTCGACCCACTGGCGGCGTTGCAAATCCGCGCGATACCTCGGTATCGCTGTGGTTTGCGCCTTGCCACTGGGCCGACTCCACTACTTTAATTTGTTCCGTTATTTCTGAGTCGCAACACTAGGCTGGTCGCGCCGCCGGGTTGGGTGAGCGGATCGACTGATTCGGCCTGCCGACGCTCGGCCTAGTATCGGGTCGCGTTGTGGTCTAAAACCTGCTCCCCGAATCAAACCATTTTAAAAAATATTGGGCCACCTGCCCTCAGCGTCGCCGACATGTCGCGTGTCATTGAAATGGCCCGGGAGGATCGAACCAGCTTTGAAGCGATTCAAACTCAGTTCGAACTGAATCAAACTGCCGTGTTGAATTTGATGCCGCGCGAACTGAAACGCTCCTCATTCCAAATCTGGCGCGAACGCGTTGCAGGCCGAACCACCAAACACCACGCGCTGCGCGATCAGTCTATGGACGACAGCTCAAAACACGTGGCCTGGGCGCGCAGCGTATCGCGCTGGTAGCGCGGCGTCAGCCCAACGAAGGGGCGCGTGACCTTTCGATCTCTTTACTGATCAGCCGACCCAACAGTCGCTTCTTTGCCGGGGAAATTTTCCAGTAAGGCGTCGAGCTCGACCCACAATGGGTCGCACAGAGCCGGTCGACACGCTGCGTGTTTGAACGTCGCATGTTCGCTGCGGTAGAGCTCCCAAAGGTTGGCCTTTTGATTCTGGACGCAAGCGCGAACGTTGGCGAGTCTGTCGGCAGCTTTCACCACCAGCGCGAGCTGACTTTGACCAGTCACCTGAGCCAACTTGGCGTAAGTCTTCGCCTTGCGCTCCTTGCGATTTATCCCAGGCTCGTCTGTGAGCAGGGCGACGCAAGTTGCGACGCTTTGCCCGAACCGACTTTCTATTTCTGTCAGGGTCGCGCCTGTGTCTTCCACCGTGTCGTGAAGGTAGGCCACGACTGTGGCTTCTTCACCGTATGGCTCAGCGATCGCAGCAACCGCATCCAAATGATGGGCATAGGGATGCTCGCCATATTTCTGTTCGCCGTGTGCTGCGACGGCGAACTTGCGGGCTTGTTCAGTTGTGGACAACATGATGAGGTCAAACTTTCTGACGTGTCAGGCGGTGCGCCCAAGGTTGTCACGCAGCATGTTGCAAAAGAGTGCCCCTTGCTCAATGGCATCTTCGAGGGCGATGTGGCTGTGGGGGTGCTTATCGAACCATTGGGCTGGCATGTTGCGCTTGGTACTGTCGCGGTAACCTGTTTTCAGCACGGCCATGGCGTATGTCTTCATGTCCAGTGCGGAGTGACTGAACGGACTCTCCCCGGTGAAGCGAATCAGGTACCAGTACACAAACAAAAAGTCGAAACCCGCCGGGTAAGCAACGAACACGGGTTTCCCGGGCAAGGTCTTGATCCAGTCGACATACCGGCGCATCACCGCGTCGGGATGTTCCAGATTCGATCGGCAAGCCGCCCAGGCTTCTGGTTGGGTTGCCCACCAATCTGCAGTTTTCGGGTGCGCGCGTGCACCCTCCAGGAGTTCCAGGTTGGCTGAGAACGTAGAAATCAGCGTTTTGTCAGCGGTGTAGGCGGCAGAACCGATGCTGAGCATCGAGTGAGGCCCCGGGATCGGGCCATCGGTCTCGACATCGGTACTCACAAAAATCTCAGTCATTGTTGTGCTTTCTATTTCAGAAAACTTCCGTACTACCCGCAACCACGATTGTCAGGGCGGCTGAGCGGCGCAAGCGCACACTGAACGTTCGTCGGGCGGAGCTTGTCCCCTTGAATCCCCGCCATCCGTCCCTATAATGAATTTACTAGCACTCGGCTTGTTCGAGTGCTAACAACGGCTTACCCACCAAAACGGGTGGCGGCCAGTTGAAGTGAATGGGCGCACACTTTGCGTCCGAGCCTTAAGATTCTTTATCAGTCATCAAGGAGATGCTATGAAACTTCGTCCTCTGCACGACCGCGTCATTGTCAAGCGCTTGGAACAAGAAACCAAAACCGCCTCGGGCATCGTCATTCCTGACAACGCCGCCGAGAAGCCCGATCAAGGTGAAGTCTTGGCCGTCGGCCCAGGCAAGCGCAGCGACAAGGGCGACTTTATTGCCTTGAACATCAAGGTGGGTGACCGCGTTTTGTTCGGCAAGTACAGCGGCCAGACCGTCAAGGTTGATGGCGACGAGTTGCTGGTCATGCGCGAAGAAGACCTCTTCGCTGTTGTTGAAAAGTAAATCGCAAAGCGATTTGCTTTCGTCGCAGGCTAACTTGGCAAAGCCAAGTTAAGGGCCAAAGGCCCGGCCGAAGACAGAAGTCGGTCGTACCTACACCCACCGAAATTCCACTGAATCCGGAGAATTAAACATGGCAGCAAAAGACGTTATTTTCGGCGGCGAAGCCCGCGCACGCATGGTCGAGGGTGTGAACATCCTGGCCAACGCAGTTAAAGTGACCCTGGGCCCTAAAGGCCGCAACGTGGTGCTGGAGCGCTCGTTCGGTGCCCCCACGGTGACCAAGGACGGTGTGTCCGTGGCCAAGGAAATTGAGCTCAAAGACAAGCTGCAGAACATGGGCGCGCAGATGGTCAAGGAAGTGGCTTCCAAAACCAGCGACAACGCTGGCGACGGCACCACCACCGCCACCGTGCTGGCCCAAGCCATCGTGCACGAAGGCATGAAGTACGTGGCCGCGGGCATGAACCCGATGGACCTCAAGCGCGGCATCGACAAGGCCGTGATCGCCTTGGTCGCCGAGCTGAAGAAGGCCTCCAAAGCGACCACCACCAGCAAAGAAATCGCCCAAGTCGGCTCCATCTCGGCGAACAGCGATGAATCCATCGGCACCATCATCGCCAACGCGATGGACAAAGTGGGCAAAGAAGGCGTCATCACCGTGGAAGACGGCAAGAGCCTTGAAAACGAGCTCGACGTCGTTGAAGGCATGCAGTTTGACCGCGGCTATCTGTCACCTTACTTCATCAACAACCAAGAGAAGCAGTCCGCCCTCCTGGACAACCCCTTCGTGCTGTTGTTCGACAAAAAAATCAGCAACATCCGCGACCTGCTGCCCACACTGGAGCAAGTCGCCAAGGCGGGCCGTCCTTTGCTGATCATCGCCGAAGAAGTTGAAGGCGAAGCGCTGGCCACTTTGGTGGTCAACACCCTGCGCGGCATCTTGAAGGTGGTGGCTGTGAAGGCCCCTGGTTTCGGCGACCGCCGCAAGGCCATGCTGGAAGACATCGCCATCCTGACCGGCGGCAAGGTCATTGCAGAAGAAGTTGGCCTGACGCTGGAGAAGGTCACCCTGGCCGACCTCGGCCAAGCCAAACGCGTCGAAGTGGGCAAAGAAAACACCACCATCATTGATGGCGCTGGTGCTGCTGCCGACATCGAAGCCCGCGTCAAACAAGTGCGCATTCAAATCGAAGAAGCCTCCAGCGACTACGACCGTGAAAAGCTGCAAGAGCGCGTGGCCAAGTTGGCTGGCGGTGTTGCACTGATCAAAGTCGGCGCTGCGACCGAAGTCGAAATGAAAGAGAAAAAAGCCCGCGTGGAAGACGCACTGCACGCCACCCGCGCTGCGGTGGAAGAAGGCATCGTGGCCGGTGGTGGCGTGGCGCTCTTGCGTGCTCGCCAAGCCGCTGGTGTCATCAAGGGCGACAACCCCGACCAAGACGCTGGCATCAAGCTGGTGCTCAAGGCCGTTGAAGCCCCGCTGCGCGAAATCGTCTACAACGCAGGCGGCGAGCCCAGCGTAGTGGTCAATGCGGTGTTGGCTGGCAAAGGCAACTACGGCTTCAATGCAGCCAACGACACCTATGGCGACATGATCGAAATGGGCATCTTGGACCCAACGAAAGTGACCCGCACCGCATTGCAAAATGCAGCGTCGGTCTCGTCACTGATGTTGACGACCGAGTGCATGATTGCCGAAGCACCGAAAGACGAAGCCCCCTCAACTGGCGGCGGCGGCATGGGTGGCATGGGCGGCATGGGCATGGACATGTAAGTCGGGACCTCCCGCTTGCAAAGACGAAGGGCCGCGAAAGCGGCCCTTTTTTCATTCCCGCGGTACTTGCAGGTTGTGTACCAACTTCAAGGTTTGGCGAGCAGCAAGATGATCTCGTTGGTGAGCAAATCGTCATTGGAGTAACGATCTTGCAGCGCCTCTGGAACGGTCATCTCTACACGGCGGCGTTCTTGTTTTGCCACTGTAAAACCCACGCTCGTCATCAGGTCCACGAGGTGATCGGCGGTAAGGCGGTTGAGGGTCCGGTACTCGTTGAACACAAAATGTTTGTAGCCTTCCACACCGAAGTCGTCGAAACCAAAGTCGCGTTCCGCGCCATCGATCTCACCTTGGTGGGCCTGCACCACGCGCCACAGTTCTTCATCAGTCGCCAACAAATGGTGCCAGGGCACATCGTCATAGCGGCGCAAATGCGAGCCATAGGGCGAATAGAACAAGGGTTCAATTTGTAGAAAGAAAAAACCCCCGGGCAACAAGGTGCTGAAGAGGTCGCGGGCAATCGGCTCCAGCTGGTCTTTCTGAATATGCTCGAACGTGGACCAGCTGAAAATACCGTTGACCTGCATGCGACCACTCAATGGAGTGCCAGGTTTGATGGTGTCAAAGCGCAAGCTGCTGGGCACACGACGCAAACCCAACTGCTCTTTGGAGATGCGTTTGAGCTTGGCATACTCTCGACGAATATCGATACCGTAGATATCGGTCGCACCGTACCGCAGCACCAAACCCAAATCGGTGATGCCATCTCCGCAGCCAAAACTCAGCAACTTGGCAGTGCGCAAATCGAGAACGCTGCCCAACCACTGGTTCACCAAATCGGTGGCGTAGTGGAAGTGAGCGCGAAACCATTCATCGGAAATGAGGTCGGCGTTCCAATTCGGTGGGCCATACAGACGATCCGAAAGTCGGTCCAGGAATGTCATGTACTTATCCCTCAAGGCGGGTTTGGTGCACCGCCTTCAAGGGCGGCGCAGGACGTAGGCATCTTGGTGATTCCAAAACTGCAGCAAGGCCTTGTGTTGAAGCAGGTTGGTTCCCAGCGTCTGTTCAATCTGAGACATGACGAAGTCTTCTGAGGTGAAAGTGGTGCCGTATTGCTCCACATCGATGGCGGAAGATTCGCTCGACGGGGCGAAGAAAAACCCGTCTTCATCCAGCGTGACGTTGTCATGTTTTGCTGCTTTCATGCCGTGCGTCGAGAACACCAACACCCCGCCCGGTGCGACGCCGTCATACAAACACTTCAGCCACCGGCTCCAGGTGCTTTTCGGCAAGTGGCTGAACAGCGACAGCACGAACACCACCTCATACTTTTGCGGGAAGACCACCTGCTCAGGGACAAGCAATGACTCAAAACCACGGACGGCAAAGGTTCGCCTAGAAAACGAGACCGCGTCGCGCACAACGTCCGAGACCGTGACACGCTCTGCGCCGATCGCCTTCACAAGATGCCGTGTGAAACGTCCGTGACCACTGGCAAACTCCAAGAAACTACTCGTCTTGAGCAGCGGTTTGTCGATTGACTCGAGCAAGACCATCAACTCGGACAAGGTGCGCCAGCCGTCGGCGAAGTAGTCGCGCAAAGGATTCTGGCTTGAAGGGTGGGAGCAAAAGAATCTGAAGATGTCATCTTCAGGGGAAATGTGGCAGTTCAATCCCATCATATTGGTGAACGAACCGGGCAAATCATGGGTTTCTATCAAGTGATGCGCTTCCAGCCTCGTGTGCGAATCCAAGAGAAGGGATTGCAGCAGCGGCGTGGCCATGTCACGCTCACCTCGGGCCAGGTGTTGTTGCGCTTGGTACAAACGTTCTGGGGCTGATAGCGCAGCAGTGTTGGGAGGATTCATTCGTGGAGACCAAGTAAATCTAATGGACGAAGTAGTGCAAGCGTCCGCCCTGTGAACATGCCCTAAGACCAATGATGTGGCAAACGAACCAGGCCCGGCATCAATGTTGGAGACACCACTTTGAAGTGCAAGAACTGGAACCATTGGTCGTAGACCACCAAGCCACTTTCATCAAACAAAAAAGCGCTCACCACATACTCGCCGCTGTGCAATGGTAGGTTCGGAAAGGTCAGAACAGATTGCCACTTTCCGTCGGCCAGGGCAGTTGGAACTGCGCCTTCCTCGTGCGTGGCCAAGGAAGTGATGCCCACACCTTTGGACTGTTCAATCATGAACCCAACATTGGGACGCTCCTGCCCTCGTCCACGGACGGTGATCGTAGCGATCAGATCGCGACCCATGAGCAACTGGGGATCACCCTCGCCTAAATTGGCAAGCTCGACCGCAAGTATGCGTGCGGTTCCATCGTCCACTACCGGGATCGATTTCCCGTCTGGCTTTCGCACGACCTCTGGGGTTTTGGTGATGTCGTCCTGGTTTGATGCGCCGGGGGCTTCGGGGTCAATCTGAGCAGACGGATCGTCAATGGGTCCGTTGAGCAATCGGGTGTGGACGTCGTAGGCACCCAGAACGGCTTCGGTTTCGCCAAACTCTCTAATCCGCCCACCATCGATCCACATCGCCGTGTCGCAGAGATGGCGGATGTGATACGGGCTGTGTGAACAAAACAGGATGGTGCAACCGTTGTTGCGAAATGCCATGATGCGCTCGACGCACTTTTTTTGGAAATGCTGATCGCCAACGGCCAAGGCTTCATCAATGATCAACACGTCCGGTTGCACCGCAGTCACGAGTGCGAACGCCAGACGCACTGTCATGCCCGACGAGTATGTTTTGACAGGTCGATCAATGGCTTCGTTCAGTTCGCAGAAGTCAAGAATGCTCGTCTCTAAGCTGGTCAACTCTTCTCGACTCAGCCCGATCAGGTTGCCCGCGAAGTAAAGATTGTCTCGGCCGGTAAAGTCGGGGTGAAACCCGGCACCCAGCTCTAAAATGGCCGTCAGGCGCCCAACTCTCTCAATGCTTCCAACGGAGGGCTGTATGGTTCCTGCGATGAGCTTAAGCAAGGAGCTCTTACCTGCTCCGTTGTCGCCGATCACGCCTAAACATTGCCCGCGTTTCAAGTGAAAAGAGACTTCACGTACGGCCCAGTGGCTGCGGTAGTTGGCCTTTCCGGTCAACAGTGATTTCAGTCGTTCGCGCGGTGAGGCATAGAGCCGGTACTCTTTGCCCACTTCCTTGACGACCAAGACTTTCTCTTCGCCCTTCGCCGTCATTACAGCCAATCCACGAGTTGATCGCGGCTTCTTGCGCAAACGCGATTCAGTACCAATGCCAAAAGCACCAACCACGCAGCAGTGATCCACCAACTGCTGGTTTGTGGCCAGCGCCCCTCCAGCAGTACAGCTTGATATGCGGTCACCAATCCAGACATCGGGTTCAACCACAGTACCCAACGCCAGGCTTCTGGGAACAAGCGCATTGGAAACAATATTGGCGAAAGATAGATGCCAACTGAAAGCATAAAACCCACCAGCTGAGCCACGTCTCTTAGCGCCGCCGCGAATATGGCGAGCAGGTAAGCCATTAAGAGACACAAAATCAACTGCAACAGCACCAACATTGGCAAAGCCATGGTTGCTGTACCACCTGGGTGCCAAAAGGTATAGATGACCGCCACTACGACAAATAGTGGGCCGTATATGACGCCACTGGCCAACACAGAACGCGTTACAAAAAGTACCGGCGGCAAGGGGTTCTTTTGCAACACGCTGCCAGCCTCAATCAGACTGTTCATTCCACGCGAAATCGCGTCGCAGAAAGCCATCCAGGGCAACATACCCACAATCAGAAATACACCGAGCCCCCTGTCCGTTACCGCCTCACCAGTCCGCATGGCGAAGACAACGTCGAATACCAAGTAGAAAGTAGCAATCGTGAGAAGTGGCTGAAGATAAGGCCAAACCAAACCAAGCGCAGTCCCCGCATGGCGCGATTTCACCTCTCTTTGGGTCATTACCCACACCAGCGCCCTTGCGGACCACAACGCCCGCACTTCTCTCAGTAGCGTTTGCATTGAGTTTGTCTAGTCTGTCCGGTTGGTACTAACCATCAATGCTTCTTGCAGGGCCGGTGTCATCGATCGGCAAGTGGTTTACTTCTTCTGTGCGGCAGCGAAGTCCGCAACTCCTTGCGCATTGACTTGAGCCTCTTGTTCAATTTGCTGTGCAGCTTGAACTCTGGCCACCTGTAGCAGGTCTGCCTTGGCCTGTGCCTGGAGCTGCTCTTTTACTTCCTCGTAGGGCTTTGTGAACTCCGATGTGCGACCTTCAAATTGAATGATGTGAAAACCAGCCCGTGATTTGACTATGCCGCTGAGTTCGCCTTTCTTTGTCATGGCAAAGGAAGCATCTTGGAATTCTTTGAACATCTCGCCTCTTGCGAATGGGCCGATCACGCCCCCTTGAGATGCGCTGCCAGGATCACCGGAATGTTGTTTGGCCAGTGAACCGAAATCAGCACCGGCTTTGACTTCTGCCATCAGGCGCTCTACTTTAGCCATTGCGTCCGGTTCGGTATTCATGATCAGAATGTGGCGAACAGTAACTTTCTCCGGCACTTTGAACTGCTCAGACTTTGCGATGTAGGTGGTTCGAGCCACTTGCGCCACGAGGGCGTCTGTCGGCATGTTGTCAGCATCGAGCTTTCTCAACCAGGCGTCAAACAGAACTTTGTCGCTTGCAACTCGCAGCAGGTTGGCGAAGTCTGGTGATTTCTCGAATCCCGCCGCCTTCGCTTGTTCCGTCACTGTTTGCAGCGCAGTGGCGACATCTGGTAATTTTTCGAGTTCAGCAGCCTTTGCTTGATCCGCCATCACTCGGCGAACATAGAGCGTCAAGGCCAATCGGCTCACGGAATCTGGCCGTGACAAGAATCTTTCTTTCAACTCCGCAGTCATGCGGCTGTCGACATCGGCCCGCAAGTCGGCCGTTGTGATATTGGTTGCTTTCCCACTCACAAGCGTGGCTTCATTGGCCCAAACGACACCAAAGGGCAAGAAGCTTGCGATAAACAGAACTAATGCACGTTGCAGATCGAAGATCTTCATAGGTTAGATGTTTGCTGTCGAAAAAAAAGGCGGGGGAAATCCCCCGCCTTTTTTGGATCGCATTGCTGCGATAAAGTGCCGCAAATTAGCGGTTGATGTGCGTCCAGGTGATGCCGTAGTTACCCGACACACCAGCGGTAGCCGATGGGTTGGTCAACTTCTGGAACGAGGAACCGATCAAAGGCAGACCCAGACCGTTAGCACCGGTGGTGTTCAAGAAAGCCCAACCATTGGTGAACAGGCCAGTCGTCACAGTCGAACGAGCAACAGATGCGGACAGTGCTGAGTTACCAGCATCAGCAAATGCCAGAACCGAAGTTTCACCGCAGAAGCGGGTCGTGGCGATGGCACCTGGAGAGAACACTGCACCCGTGCTGTTACCAGTTTCTTCACGGTCATAGAAGGACAGAGCACCGGAGCCCAGGTTGATACACAACTGCGCAGCAGTCGTATCGGCAATGATGTTAGTGTCGTGGAAGTACTGGTTGCCTGCAGCAGGAACCAGTGAGTACACCGTCTTCAACACGGCAGCCGCAGCAGAGTAGTCATAGGCGACGCTGTAACGACGTGTTGGGAACGAGAACGTCCAGTCGGTCTTGGCACTGATTGACGCATCAGTTGCGTACTGATTCGACACTGACAGCGCAGCCAACTGAGCCGTCAAGCTGTTGGCCGAGGCACGTGCGTTCGCGACAGATGCACCACCGAAAAGTCCGCCCAAGTACGGGGTTGACAGGTCAGGGAAGTCATACATCGCTGCAGCGATCAGAGGGGTAGCCTGAACGGTCGTGGTAGCGCCCGTAGAAGATTTGGTGCGGAATGCGTTGCTGCCACCAGACAACAATGGGTCAGCCGTGAACGTCTCTGGCAAACCGGTTGTGGTCACTGGATCAGCTGTCTGCGGGAACACAACGTAGTTACCACGTGCGTTGCCGCCAGCAGCCGTTGCGCGCAAAGCGGTCATGTCACCAGAGAAGGTAGTCGACTGAGGCACATTGATGATGTACCAGGAACCAGCCACTTGGCCCGTCGGGGTATCGAAACCGACTGCGGCTGCAGCAGCTTCGGTGAGGTGGTCGGTCAACAGCGCACCATTCAGAGCCGCCAGCGTGCAAGGTGCAACGCCAGCAACGTGTTTGATGGCGGTGTACAGGGGCGACTGCGCATTTGCCGGAGCGGTGTAGACCAAGTTGCTTGGAATATCAGCCGCAACGAACATTTCCACGTAACCTTCACGGGTGTTGTTCTGCTGCTGGGCTGCGGTCCAAGATGGGTTCAGGCGGTTAGGCACAAATGACTGACCAGCGGGTGACAGTGCTGGGTAGGTGCAGCTCTTGTCAGCGGTGGTCAGGGTTGCGAAACCGGAAGAACCTTGCGTGATGATGCCGGTCCAAACGTCGGTTGGCGACAGCAAGACGTAAAAGTCCAAGATATCGTCAGAGTTGGAAGCGCCGCGGAAACGCACTTTGAGCGCCTTGCCGTTCACCGTGTCGGTGTTAACAACGTGCAAAACGGTACCGTTACCGTTCTGGGCATTGAAATAAGGGGTGATCAGCTGGTGACCGATGCCACCTGCAGACAGCGTGAACTGGGTTGCATTTGCCGTACGGAGCAAGTTGTTAACGGGTGTCACCGAGGCAGACGGGCGGGTGCCGACAATCACGGAAGCCGACGCAAAGCCAGCGAAACCCAAGCCACCAATCATGGTAGCAATGCTCAGGGCAAGAACATTTTTTCTCATCGAAGAACTCCTGTTAAAAAAGTTGGTAAGCGCAACTACCACGATTGATTACGCTCTGGGATGGTAGCACAGCGCTTCGGGGACTTGTGCCAGACAACATGTCAACACCCCCCGGTTTGTTGATAAAGAGCAACACTACTGATGGCCGAAGAGCACTCATCCTCCTGTTGTTGGGTTAGTAGAAAAAACAACGAGCCAATCAAAGCTCCTCGAAACGCCACCAACTGCCGTCCTCCAGCACCCAGACTTCGTCGACATAGGTTTGCATACTGCCAATGTTGAGCATGGGTAGATTCAGCTGGGCGGTCAGCTGCATCCTCGCGGTACATTTTAGCGGTTCGCAAGTGACTTTGTACACCTCCACCTCCTTGACCATGGCCCCGGAGCCGAAACGGGTTTTGTACTGCTCAACAGTTCTGGCCGCCCGAAACGCTGGGTTTGCGTAGGTATAGGCCTTGTCCAGCTTGCCCGCGAGACGCGCTTGCCAGTACTGCATGGCACGCGTTTCAACAACTTTCTCGGGTGGTTGTGGCGCAAAAGAGGCACAACCCGAAAGGGCGAAGGCAACTGCGATGGATAGATTAGCGACATTGATTTTCATATTAAGAAATATTTCCTGTTGATTTACTGGACTAGTCTTCAGATCGTTTAGAAGCTGTACCGGATGTCGAACCACTTGGCTCGCGCCCAGTCAATCCGCTTCTCATTCGCTCCCGCAACTCTTGGCTGAGCTCACGAATGCCTTGGTCTGATCGCACCACACGCGGTGTGATCACGACAAGCAGTTCAGTACGTTCGATTTTTTTGGTTTTGGTTCCGAAAAGCGCTCCAATCAAGGGTATGTCTTGAAGCCCAGGCACACCGGAGCCACCCGCCTTACTGCTGTCTCGAATCAGCCCGCCAAGTACCAAGGTCTCGCCCGACCTGACGGCCACTTTGCTGGAAATCTGACGCTGATTGAATGTCACCTGTCCAGTACTGCCTGCATCTGGGGCACCGACGTCGGTGACAGATTGGTTGATATCCATGGTGATCATGTCACCCGCATTCACCGACGGCGTCACGGATAGACTGACACCGGTATCGCGGTACTGGATGGTCGACGAAATCAAACCGTTGGCGTTGAAGATGTCACCGGTTCTAACGGGTTGTTGGGTGCCGGCGGAAATTGTCGCGGTGTGGTTGTCCAGGACCATCAGCGATGGACTTGAAATCACGTTGAGCAAAGACTTTCCAGCCAGCGCGTTCAACACGGCACGTACATTGCCCAGTGAGTTGCGCAGTGTGTAGGAAAACCCCGAAGACACCCCCTGTGGCACACCGCCGGTAGAACCGCTGAGCACGCCGGTTCCTTGCAATCCACCCCTTGTGTTGTCGTTGAACATCCACTGCACACCGTAACTGAGGTCGTCCCCCAGGGTGACTTCGACGATGCTGGCTTCAATCAGCACCTGGGTCGGAGGCAGGTCCAAACGTTTGAGTGCCGCTTCGATGCGGTTGTAGTCTGATCGACTGCCGTAGATGAGCACGGCATTGTTGCGGTCATCGGCCATGACCCGAACACCACTCTGAGTCACGACAACCGCGTTAGGGGTTGGTGCATTGCCTCGTGCCGCATTTTGCTGATTGGATCCAAGGGTATTGGCGGTCGATGTCAGATTCACCCCTCCCCCAGCCGCTGATGTAGTAGGCAAACGTGGCGCAACGCCTGTGCCAGATGACGGCGTGACGCCTCCCCCTGAACCGAAAATTCCGTTCAACACACTGGCCAGGTGTTGAGCAGATCCGTTCTGTACGGGGTAGACGAATAACTGGGGCTCGGCTGAGTTGTCGCTGGGTTTGTCCAGCTTTTCAATCCACCTGCGTGCTTCGTCCAGTTGAGCCGCGCGGGAGGCGACCACCAATACACTGTTGATGCGTTCGATGGGCATGACGCGCAATGCACCCAACAAAGGATTGCTGGTGACCGGCGCCTGCGCAGCAGCAGATCCTGGCGTGGGCGTAGAGGCAGGACGCGTTGAGGAACCCGCCCCGGGGCTGGCTTCAGCGGCGCCGCCTACACCCATGAGCCGCAGCGCCGCCTCGACTTCACGGGTGCTGGCGTGTTTAAGGGGGAAAACACCGACAGACATGCCTTTGAGCAAGTCAACGTCGAAGGTGTTGACCATATCGAGCCAGCCCTCTGCCTGCGATCGGGTCCCCACCAACACCAACAAATTGCGCACCGTATCCACCCGAGCGAGCGCTTCTGGTGGCAACATCGGCCGCAAGATGGTGGCCATTTCGGTGGCGCCTATGAACTGCAGGGGCACGATGATGGAGCCGTAACCGGGTTGCAAAACCGTGCCGGAAATAACTTGCCTGGACGCCGATCCTGCGCCCTTGACCGCATCAGGACGACCCACGTGGTACGTTCCACGGGCATCGCGCGCCATGATGAGGCCGTTGGCCTGAAGAGCGCTTTCCAGCAAGTAGGCGGCTTGATCGGGGGTCACCGCTTCGCGGGTTGAAAGCGTCACCGTCCCCGTCAAGGGCGGGTAGAGCACATAGTTGACCTTGAGGATGTCGCCCAACACCACACGCACCACATCGGCAATGGGCGTCTCTTCAAAGTTAAACGCGCTGGGGGCGCCAACGATGGGCGCAACCGCTGGGCTCGGTGCCGTCATCCGGTCGTTGCCACGAATGATTCGAGGCTCTTCTGAGGCGGTCGATGCCGCCGAAGCAGATGCAGGTGTAGACGCCACAACAGGTGTCTGCGCCGAAGCCCAGTGGCAGGTCACCGCGGCCAATGCCGTGAGAGCGTACTGATAGGGTTTCATGGTCGCCAATGCTTTGAGTATGTTGAGAAAGTAATCATGAACCGCCAAAGACCGCGCCAACTGGCCGCGGGCGAGTTGGGCGTTGTTCGCTGGGCGCCGCAGGTTCGACCGTCGGCGTACTGACGGTTGCAGACAAAGGAACCCCAGCCGGTGCTGATGTCAGCGTCGCACGGCCAAGCGGCAGCGAACGTGTTTGACCACCCGACACAAAGGTGGCACTTCGGCCTTCAATGCCCGTTAGAACCCAACCATCCACATTCTCATTCACCCTCACACGGCGACTTTTCCCACCAAGATTGAGCAAGACACCGGTTCCTCCGGTGCCAGAGTAGATGCCGGTCACCTTGGCACTGCTGAGAACATCCACCGGAGGCGGAACGGGTGGTGGTGGTGGTGGTGGAGGGGGGCGACGGGTCACTGAAAAAACGGGCCGCTCCTGCATCGCGATCAAACGGCTGTTCTCAACCGCCGCAACTTGCGCATGGACAGGCAGCACCGATTTAAAGTCAACCTCCTTGGGCGTCGGCGCTTGCCAATTGAATTGGCGTTTGTGCCCCTGTGGCGTCAGCCACGTCCAGGCCAACGCCAGGGCCAGCATCATGGACACAAATACCAGCAGTGGAATTGCAAAGCGGCGCATCAGGTGGGCTCCCTCAGCACCACAAGACTGAATTGCATGGACAAACGCGGCGGTGCATTCGGGGGCTGCGCCTGAACCTGCACATCCAGCTCGTTGATGACAATCACCGGCACTTGTCCTGCAAGGATGGCCAACGCGTTGTAGAGGGCCAGGGCATCCCCCTCGGTTCGAACCGCGAGCGTGATTCGATCCCACTTGGTGTCTTTGCCGCTGGTCGCTGGCAACACCTGGCTGCTGAGGACTTGCAGACCGGAGGCCGACAAGATGTCACGAACGCGTTGCTGCGCCGCATTTCCGGTCTGGTTCGTATCCTGCGAGGCAGGGTAAACCAACTGCGAGCGAAGCGCCTGGGCATTTGTCAATGCGCCGTCCAGTTCGGTGCGCGCTGCGTCCAGGCCCATCAATCGGGCATGACGCGGCGCGGTCTCGGACAAAACTGTTTGTGCCCAGCGGTTTTTTTGCCAAACCAAGTAAGCCGCGTAGCCACATGCCATGAAGATAATGAGCAGCAGCAACGACAACAAAGCGATCACACGCGGGTTACGAAGACTCATGGTTTCCCCCCGCCTGTGGATCGTGGACCGGGAGGCTGCGCCGCATGCGTTGGTGCACCGCCAAAACTCGGGCCGCCGCCGCCAAACGACGGTTGGGGGCTGGGTGTAGCGACAGGCGTGACGGACGCCAAGCCAGCCGAGGCCGCTGGCGCAGCAGCAGCCCCTCCAGCCTCCGCTGGCAACGGCGGGGGTGGAGGTGCCGGCTTGACCGTCGCGACCGCGAAAGAAGTGGGGTCCACCAAAAACTCAATCACATAGGAGTCTTTGGATGAGCCGGGCGCACGGTTTGCCGCCGACGGCGCCTTCACATCGCGAAGTCCAGGTTGCGACCCCAGTAACTGCAACAGGGCTGATGCGTTGGCAGTTTGACCCACCAAAGTCACTTTGTTGCCCTGCAGCTTGAATACGTGCAAAAACGTGTCGTCAGGCAAAACAGTGGCGAGCATTTCAATGACACGCAGGGGATCAATTCGGGCTGAGAATTCGTCGGACAGCGCTTTGAGCTTTTCCGCCGATTGCAACAGCGTTTCCCTTTTTTGCACCACTGGGCTGGTACGCTGAACGAGTTCGTCGTGCTGGTGCACTGCGTCCAATGCACGCAGTCGCAGCTGCGCGGTTGGCGTCACCGCAATGGCGCCCGCCAAACAAGCGGCAAGAATCAAAAGCCCGTATCCCAAGATGCGGTGCGTGCGCACGTAACGCTCGCGCAGCTTTTCACCGAAGCCACGCAGCACAATCGGTTGCCGGGTTGCGGGCGATAAACCCCACACTTCAATCCTCGCGCGCGGGGTTGCAGTGCTATTGGTTGATGTCAAGGGTGCCGTCACCTTGGCATCGAGGCTATGCAAATAAGCGTCCACCTGTTTGCGGGATGCAATCGCGGCCAACACCTTCAGTTTTCCGTCAACACCCTTTTGCACAACATGCCCCCACAACAAGTCGTGGGCCGAAAAGGGGCTGGCGCTTTGCAGGTCGAGTTCCACAGCAGCTCGGATTTGTGCCGCGTCCAAGCCCACAGGCAGGGCGAGTTCTCGATGGAGGAAAAACTCCTCTGGCAATTCAATGGCGTCAAATCGTGCGTTGGACAGTGCCCCAGGCATTGGGGCGGGTTTGTCCCCCATGCGCCACAGCCGGGTGGTCCCGTCAACTTGAGACAAACGAACGACAGGTGATGGCGTCAACCACGAAAGCAGCCACGAGTGTTGTAAGGCGGACCCAGTCGCGCCGAGGTCTCGCCCCAAATGGCGAAGATCAAGACCGAACAGTCGCATATCGTTTTCGATGGACGCCATGGGGTAATTGAGGAAAGCGGTGAGCCAGTGGGATCTATAAATCAGCAGCCGGTTCCAACCGGTTCTCGGCGTGGAAAACACGCCAAGGCAAACCGTCGGCCTTACCGCTGTTCATATCTACCCAGCGAGAAACCAGCAGTCGCGCGCCATCTGACAGGGGCACACGGGCCTGCACCAGATATCGGCGGGAGGGCGCATTATCCACAAGCGCCGGATCCAAGGCGGAAGTGTCTTGCCCAACCGCACCGGCTTGCGCGCCCTGAAAAAGGCGTTTTGCAACCTCTAAATTGCCACCGGCCAAGACCCGAAGTACTCCCAGCGGCGCAGCGGCAATGTTGACACGCCCGCTGCCGCGCGCGTCGGTGGTGATCAAATCAGCCACCTTGGCATAGGTGTCGTAGTCCATGGCGGTAATAAGCAAGAGATCTTCGGCGGACACCAATCGCTGCGCGCGCCCCTGTGGATCCGGTCGAGTTCTCGCTACGCTCACCATTTCTGCCATCGCGATGGCTTGAGCCGCCGGCAACTCTCCAGCGATGAGAAACAGCTTTTCGAGCAGCACCGGCGAAGCGTTATTCAGGTCGATCAAGCCGTTGAGTGACATGGCGCGCACTGGAATCGACAGGCCTTGGAACTGAACCTCGGTCACGGTCAGACTGCTTGGCGCGGTCGACGGCACAGACAAGCTTTGCAAAACTGCCGTGATCGCCGCCCCGCCCCATGCACTGCCTTGTGCGATTTGACTGGCCGCTGCAACCTGCTTCACCTCTGCGCGAACCGAATGGATCATTCCGGTGACGATGACACTCAGTGCCGCAACAATCCACAGCACCGCCACCAGCACCATGCCTGATTTTTTGTGCACGGAGGAGTTCGGCGCAATCACAAGTCGTCTCCGCCACCACCAAAGGTCGGGCCACCACCACGGGTGGTCAGTGGCAGCGTTCTCAGCGCAACCACCAAGTCGGGCCAGCCGCCTGTTTGGGTTTGTACCGTGAGTTTGACGCGACTGGGTAGGCGGTCAACCACAGTCCACTGTGGCAACCACTGCGCTGGGGATTGGCGCGGATCTTGGTAGGCCACCGAAAACTCGGTCACATTGCTCGCCAAGACCCGCGCCTGCGCAGTCGCCCAATCAGGAAAAGAACCTGCGTCTTCCAGCGGTGCAAATCGGATGACCAAGTCTTGCCCACCCGGCGAGCCTTCCAGCGCCAAGCGAAAGGCCGAACGTCCACCGGCACCGTGGCGGGCAGGCATGACGCCGACCCAACTCAATGCGTTGGCCTGCGGTGCAAATACAAACAGGTTCGCTCCCAATGGAGGCGGAGGCTCAACTCGCTGCATGGACACCCGCCCCAAGGTGCTGCGGATGAAATTAGAAGCCACGCGGAAATCGTCGGCGCGCAGCAATCGCTCATCGACCCGTGCCTCGGTTTGCGCCATGGTGCGCATAGCGCCTGCCGTGGCCAGGGCGATCAACGAGACCATGGTCATGACCACCAGCAGCTCAATCAGCGTGAAGCCGCGAGCCCATGCGCGATGGGGGTTCAGTGATGTCACCGAACCACCGCACCGGGCAATGGGATCTGCTGCGGCAGCAAAGTCACCAGTTGAACTTGACGGGGTTTCGACGCATCACCCCAACTCACCTGCACGCTGAGTTGATGCAGTGCTGGCGCGTTCGGGTCAGTGACGTTCGAGCCATACGGTTGGGTACGAACCTCCCAACGCAACCCCGCAGACTCACCACTGCTGTTGGCTCCCTCTGCGGGAACAACGTCGTAGGAGGCCATGAGAGATTCTGCCAAGACGACTGCGTACTCATGACGTTCAGCGTCGCCCACGCTGCGCACGCTGCCACCCGCAGCCCGGTAAATCATCCCCAGCGACATGGCCATGATGGCAAACGCCACCAAGAGTTCGAGCAATGAAAAGCCTCGTTGGCCACAAAAGGGCTTGGCCGAAGTCAATCGCCTCATGGTGCGAGTGATTCCTGCATCACACGGCCCGACAACCAATCCACCTTCAATCGCGTACCGGCACCTGAGGGGCGCATCAAATCAATGCTGCCGCCGGTGGCGCCCCCACTGGGCAAAAACTGAATCGCGGCGACTTGGTTGGCTTGCATCTCTACGCTGGCGACCGTGGCACGCACTTGCAGTTTTTCTGGAATGGGGTGCTCGACCTTGCCCACCAGGCCATAGGTGCGGGAAGCCAAGTCCACTTGAAAACGCACGGTGCGGCCTTGGGTTACTGCCTGCTGCCGCGCCTGGCGCATCTCACTTTGCATGGTGCGCAAAGCATCCCGGTACTGCGTTCCTTCTTGCAGGCGATCAAAGGCGATGGGCACCAAGGCAATCAACAGCGATGCAATGGCCAGCACCACCAGCAACTCCAGCAGGGTAAAGCCTGCATGGGAATGCAAGCGCCCAGCGGAATCACTGCTGGTTGCGAACGTCAGCGTTCTCACCGTCACCACCAGGCGCTTTGTCGGCCCCCAAGCTCAGAATTTCAACGCCGCCTTTGGGGCCGGGGTTGGCGTATTTGTAGGCTTCACCCCAGGGGTCTTTGGGCAACTCGCCTTTGAGGTAGGGACCGGCCCACTGGCCGGCGGAACCCGGTTTGGTCACCAAGGCTTGTAGTCCTTCGTCGTTCGTGGGGTAGCGGCCAACATCGAGTTTGAAGAGGTCGAGCGACTTTTCAATGTCCGCGATCTGCACCCCCGCGGTCTTGGACTTGGCACCGCCCAACTGGCCCAGCACCTTGGGACCCACGATGCCCGCGAGCAAGGTCAAGATGGCCAAAACCACCAGCAATTCAATCAGCGTGAAGCCACGGCTGCGGCGCTTGGTTTGTGGTCGTGCCAACGACAGAGAACAAGTACAAATCATGAGAGTCCCTCGAAAAAAAGACGGTCAAGCCGCCAGGTCATTGACCGACAGAATGCCCAACAAGATGGAAACAATGATGGCGGCGATCATCACCCCCAACACCAAAATCAGCAGTGGCTCCAGCATGGTGAGGGCGCGTTTGATGCCGGTTTCCACCTCGCGGTTGAGCACATTGGCCAACTCCAGCATCATGGGCCCGAGCCGACCGGTTTCCTCGCCCACCCGGATGAGGTTGATTGCCAAGGGCTCAAAGAGTTCCGTGGCGCTGGCCGCTTCCACCACTTTCACCCCTTCTTTCACCTTGGGTGACATGGCCTGCAAGGGCAATCGCAAACTTTGGTTACCGACGGTCTCGGTGGCAATTTGCAAGGCGGTGAGCAAAGGCACACCATTGCCAAGCAAGGTGCCGAGCGAACGGGAAAACAAGGTCATTTCGTATTTGTGCATCAAGGTGCCCAACAGCGGCAGACGCAACAAACGGTCCTGAAACCAAGTGCTGCCAGCGGGGGATTTGAGCCAACGCATCAGCACCGACCCGAGTAAGACGACACCCACCAAAATGAACAAACCGTATTGAGTAAACACGTCACCCATTTGCATGACGATGCGGGTTGGAATGGGCAAGGCATCGCCCATGCCCTTGAAGAGCTGCTTGAACTGGGGCACCACGAAACCCAGCATCACGATCAAAGACAGGATGGACACGCCGAGCAAAATCGCCGGGTAAATGGTGGCAGAGATAACGCTGTCGCGCAGCGCACGCAGACGTTCCATGTGTTCGACCAAACGGGTGAGCACGTTCGACAATTGGCCACTGGCCTCGCCGGAACGGATCATGTTGATGTAGAAGTCGCCAAAGAGAGCGCGGTCTTTGGACAAGGATTTGCTCAAGGCAGCGCCGCCCTTGACGTCGTCCAAGATGCGCTGGGTGAGCACCGCCATCGACGGTTTGTTGTTCATGCCAATCAGCACACGCAGGGCGTTGTCCAGCGCCAATCCGGCACGGACCATGATGGCCAGTTGCGAGGTCATGGCCAGCACGTCGGCTTGATTCACAGGTCCTTTGCCAGCACGTGGCGCTTTGCTGGCCCGAGGCGCTGCCGCCGCTGCGGAACCGGCGGCGCCCGTCGCATCGATGCTGAGCGGGGTGAGGCCGCGCTCGCGCAATTGCTTCATCAGCAAAAGGCTGCTCGCTGCGTCTTGCCGACCTTGGGTCACTTGCCCGCTGGCGTCGGCGGCGCGCCAGTCGAACTCAGGCATCGGCTTGGTCCTGCGTCACACGCAGCAATTCTTCGAGGCTAGTGACCCCAGCGGCCACTTTTCGCAGGCCATCCTCATACAAGGTGAGCATGCCGTTTTGGATGGACAGGTTGTGCAGGGTGCTGGCGTCACGCCCTTGCAGCACGGCGGCGCGTAAGGTTTCATCCAGTACCAACAACTCGTGGATGCTGGTGCGGCCTTGGTAGCCGGTGCCGCTGCAATGGCTGCAACCCACCGACTGGTAAATGGCCGCGCCTTCTTTGACATGGCGGTGCAAACCCGAGCTTTGCAACAACGTGGACGAGGGCTGTACGGGTGTTTTGCAATGGGTGCACAGGGCGCGCACCAAACGCTGCGACAACACACCGTTCACCGCCGAGGTGATGAGGTAACGCTCCACACCCATGTCTTGCATGCGGATGATGGCCCCAGCTGCGGTGTTGGTGTGCAGGGTAGAGAGCACCAGGTGGCCGGTGAGTGCCGATTGCACCGCGATTTGTGCGGTTTCGCCATCGCGCATTTCGCCAATCATGATGATGTCGGGGTCTTGGCGCAGGATGGAGCGCAGTGCGTTGGCAAAACTCAGGTTGATTTGGGTGTGCACCTGAATTTGGTTGATGCCTTCCAGCTGGTACTCCACCGGGTCTTCCACGGTGATGATTTTTTGCGAGGTGTTGTCGAGCTTGGAAAGCGCTGCATAAAGCGTGGTGGTTTTGCCTGAGCCCGTCGGACCGGTCACCAACAAGATGCCATGGGGACGGGCGAGCAACTGGTTGAAACGCTCCAAGTTGTCGTGCGCAAACCCCATTTGTTCCAGACTGAAACGAACACTGGCGCGGTCCAACACCCGCATGACCACACTTTCGCCGTGCACGGTGGGCACAGTCGACACGCGCAAATCCAGCTCGCGGCCCTTGACACGGGTTTTGATGCGGCCGTCTTGCGGCAAGCGGCGCTCGGCAATGTCAAGGTGGGCCAATAACTTCACGCGAGAGTTCACTGCCGCACTGTGTTTGGGTGGCACCACCTCGGCGGTGTGAATGACACCATCGACGCGATAACGCACATGCAAGCCGTCGTCGAAGGGTTCCAAATGGATGTCGGACGCACGAAGGTCAATGGCACGGGCGATGATGGATGTCACCAAACGAATCACCGGCGCTTCGCTGGCCAAGTCTTTGAGGTGCTCGACAAAATCGCCGGCATCGAGCTCGCCGCTGAACTCGTCGTCCTGCGCTTCGGCCTGGGACGGGTTGAGCATTTGCTGCAACGCTTTTTGAATGTCGGTGTCCAGCGCCACATGGGGCCGCACTTGCAAGCCGGTGGACAGGCGCAATGCTTTGAGCACAAACGCGTCGTCGGGGTGGGTGACCGCCACATCGAGCACGCCACCTTCTTTCCTCAGAGGGTAGACCCCATGGGTTTGCAAAAACTCGGGCAGCAAACCGTCGACCTCGGGCGGCATGTCGGGAAAATCATCAGCCGCAACAAAGGGCAGCCCCAAACTCTCTGCCTGGGTGCGGGCCACATCCAGCTCGGACACCAAACCCAGTTGAACCAACACGCGGCTGAGCGCGCCGCCCATTTCTGTTTGTGCCGCCAGCGCCCTGTCCAGGTCGCGGCTGCTGAGTTTGCCGGCACGAACGAGCAGGTCGCCCAGTGTAGGAATCGGTGAGGCCAAAACCTCGTGGGAGACAGCGGTGGTTGAATTCATCGGGGGATTCGAGCCAGCCAAACGCAAAAGGTTGCATCGACCTGTGGGCCAGGGCGCAATGCTAAGGCATAGCCCCTGGCGCGGTCAGAGCACGGAGCTACAACGCCGCACCGACCAGACAAGCGCGCTGATAGCGGCCGTCAGGGTGAGTTCCTAGCCCGTCAGGCGCGCGTGTCCAACCACTGCCCCAACAAGTCCTGCTGGGTTTGGATGACCTTGAGATTGGCCTTGAACTCGTAAGCGGCCACCATTTGCGTGACCAAGTCTTTGGCCAGATTGGCCAGTGGCGCAGCTTGGGCGGTGTCTGCGCTGTCCACCGTCACGTTCACGCCCCCTTCGGCCAAAGCCGTCTGCTGCACCCGTTGAGGCTTGAAATCCGGGGTTTGGGAATTGGCAATGTTGTGCGCCGACACGTTCAAGCGTGTGCTCGCGGCGTTCAAACCCGACATCGCAATGGAGGAGGTGGAATTCATGGCGGTGGTGCCGCTTGCGCAGCGCAAAGAGCCCTTGGTGTCTGCTTTTTCGGCAACTCGCTGCAGAACTTGAGCGGCTTCGGTGCAGGGATGCCATCCCTGCGCTGTTATGGTCGACTTTCACACAAACTGTCTCTGTACATCGATGGGCGCTCCAGTCAAGATGAAGCCCTGATGAAGCCGCCCCTGTCCTTGCCCCCTTTGTCGCTTGACGCCACCGCCAGCCCGGCGGTGGCGTCGCACCCCATCTACCAGCGCCTGGCCCAGCATTACCGGCGAGCCATGGAAGCGGGGGTGCTCAATCCCGGTGACCGCATGCCCTCGGTACGGGCGCTGACACGTTTGCACCAGGTGAGCCTGAGCACCACCTTGCTGGTCTGTCGGCAACTGGAGAGTGAGGGTTGGCTGGAGGCGCGACCACGTTCCGGTTATTTTGTGCGCCAGCCACGCCGCAACCACCTGGCCCGCGTGGCCGAACCTTCCCTGCTCACGCCGCCTGACCCGGCGCAGTACGTGGGCATCCACGACCGCATCTCTGCCTTCACAGCGTTGTGCGAGCGCCACCCACAGGCGCTGAATCTGGCCGCGGCTTTTGGCACCCCGGACTGTTACCCCGGTGCCGCCTTACGCGCCGCCGCCGGGCGGGCACTGCGGCAGCAACCCAACTGCCTGGTAGAGCCGGTGCCGCCATTGGGCGACGCCGCGTTTCGCACCGTGCTGGCCCGCCGTGCTTTGTCCCTGGGCTTGGTGCCAAGCAGCAACGACATCATCGTCACCCACGGCTGCATCGAGGCGCTGAACCTGGCGCTGCGTGCGGTGACGCAGCCGGGCGACACCGTGGCGGTCGAATCACCGGCTTACTTTGGTTTGCTGCAAATTTTGGAGAGCCTTCGGCTGCGCGCGCTGGAAGTCGCCACCAGCCCACACACGGGCTTGTCGGTGGATGCCTTGGCGCTGGCGCTGCAAAACAACCCGTCGGTCAAGGCGGTGGTGGTCGTGCCCAACTTTCAGAACCCCCTGGGCAGCGTGATGCCCGATTCAGAGAAAGAACGCCTCGTGGCCCTGTGCACCGCCCGGGACATTCCCTTGATCGAAGACGACACCTATGGCGCGCTGACCCTCGACGACACGCCCTTGAAAGCGGCCAAAGCCTGGGACCATCCCAAGGCCGCCATGGGCCAGGTGATTTACTGCGCTTCGCTCACCAAAATTTTGGCCCCGGGCATGCGCCTGGGCTGGATGCTCGGTGGCCGCTGGTTTGAGCGCATCAAGATGCTCAAACACGCCCAAAGCCGCCCCAACGATGTCTTGGCCCAGGCCGCGGTGGCGAGCTACATGGCCGGCAGCGCCTACGACCGCCACTTGGCCAAACTGCGCCGCCGCCTGCACCAGCAGCGCGAACAAATGGCCGAAGCGGTGGCCCAGCACTTTCCGCCCGGCACCCGTTTGAGCCCGCCCCTAGGCGCGATGATGTTGTGGATAGAACTGCCTGAGCAGCGCAGCAGTTGGGCCTTGTTTGAGGCCGCGCTGCAACAGGGCGTGCGCATCACACCCGGCACGCTGTTCTCCAACAGCAGCCGTTACGACCATTTTTTACGCTTGAGTTGTGGCGCTGCCTTCACGCCCGAGGTGGCACGGGCCGTGGCCACCTTGGGCCGCATCGCGGCAAACCTGCCCGCGCGCTGAACTTGTTTCTTGACCAATCAACCCCACCACCTTCCCAGGGAGCTTTTGATGCCGACCCAAGTTCAATCCATCACCCCCGACAACTTCTTCCCACCCATAGGCCCCTACAGCCACATGACCGTGGCCGGGCCCTTCATCACCATCTCGGGCACGCCTGGCGTGGATCCTCGAACTGGGCAGATGGCGGGTCCTGATGTGGTCAGCCAAACCCGGCAAATTTTGGAGAACTTCCGCACCCTGCTCGCCAGCCAAGGCGCTGACTTTTCGCAGGTGATGCACATCCACATCTTCATGAAAGATGTGGGCGATTTTTCCGCGATGAACCTAGCTTACGCGAACGCCATCGGCCCGCACCGCCCCGCACGCACCGTCATTGGCGTGGCCGATTTACCCAAGGCGGGCGCACTGCTGACGATGAATTTGCAGGCCATCACGCCCACCGCGCTGGCGAGCATCAACACGGGAGGAGCTTGAACATGCCAGATTCACTGACCTTGCCTTCCTATGCCGATGTCGTGGCCGCCGCAGCTCGTCTTGAAGGCCACGCCGAGCGCACACCGATCTTGAGCTGCGAGGCGGCCGACACCTTGCTCGGCGCCGAGGTGTATTTCAAGTGCGAAAACCTGCAGCGCACCGGCTCCTTCAAATTCCGGGGGGCCTACAACGCAGTGGCGCTGTTGACACCCGAGCAAGCACGCCGGGGTGTCGTCACCTACTCGTCGGGCAACCATGGCCAGGCCTTGGCTTTGGCGGCACGGCTGCATGGTGTGGCGGCCACGGTGGTGATTCCACACGACGCGCCACGCAGCAAGTTAGATGCCATCAGGCGGCACGGTGCCACCGTGATTTCTTTCGACCGTTATGCGCAAGACCGTGATGCCGTGGTGGCCGAACAAATACAACAGCATGGTTTCGTCTTGGTGCCGCCCGCCGACCATGTGGACGTGATCGCTGGCCAGGGCACCACGGCGCAGGAGTTGTTGGCGGTGACCGGCCCCTTGGATGCACTCTTCGTTTGTTTGGGCGGTGGCGGTTTGTTGGCGGGCTGTGCCCTGGTGTTGGCGCAGCAGGCACCCGCCTGCCAGCTCTTCGGCGTGGAGCCCGAAGCAGGCAACGATGGCCAGCAGTCGCTTCGGGCGGGCCACCGCGTGCGCATCAACACCCCACGCACCTTGGCCGATGGAGCCCAAGCGGTACAGCTCGCGGAACGGGCTTTCCCCATCATTCAACAGCAGGTGCGCGACATCTTCACCGTGAGCGACGCCGACTTGATCCATGCAATGCGTTTTCTGGCCGATGAACTGAAGTTGGTCGTCGAGCCCACAGGCTGTTTGGCCTGGGCCGGTGCGTTGCAAGCGGCCAGCCAATTGAAGGGGCAACGGGTGGGTGTCATCCTCACCGGGGGCAATGTGGACTTGAGCCACTACTGCGCTTTGCTGGCCCCGTCATCCCCGTCCCCCGCTCCATCGACACCAGCCCAGAAGGCCACGACATGACACAGTCCCAAACCAACCCCGATGCCCGCTTCGACGCATGGGCCGACAAACTCGGCCACCGCTTCGATGGCGAATTGGTGATCGGCGGGAGCTACACCTCCACCATGCGCCACGGGGACCAGGTGTTTGTCAGCGGCCAGGTGCCGCGTGTGGGCAGCACGGTCATGGTGATCGGCGAAGTCGGCCGCGATGTGTCCTTAGAACAAGCCCAGGTCGGCGCCCAGATTTGCGCCATGCGGGCACTGGCTTTGCTCAAAAGCAGCTTGGGGAGCTTGTCGCACATTGAGCAAGCCTTGCGCTTGACGGTCTACACCCGCAGCAGCCCCAGCTTCACGCAACAAAGCGAGGTCGCGGATGCTGCCTCCCAGGTGCTGCACGAGGTGCTGGGCAGCGCGGGCAAACACACACGCACCTCGGTCGGTGTGGCGCAGTTGCCCAAGGGCGCGGCGGTGGAATTGGATTTGGTGGTCGGCGTCTTCCCAGCATGAAGCCTTCAAAGGCTGACTCACCACCAGGTCGAAGGTGATGATCGCCGAGGCAATTTGTAGCAAGTATCTCAATATGAGATACTTGCTACATGACCCCTTGGTTGATTCTCACCGCCACCTTGCCCACCTCGCCAAGCGGCTTGCGGGTGCGCGTTTGGCGTGCGCTCAAGGCCACCGCTTGCGCCACGCTGAGGGACGGCGTCTACCTCTTGCCCGCAACTGCATCCACCGCCGGCGATTTGTGGACCCTCGAAGCGGACATCCGAGCCGCGGGTGCCGTCGCCCACATGCTGACGCTGACCGCGCGCGATGAAGACCAAGAGGCGCAGTTCCAAGCCTTGTTTGACCGCAGCAGCGCCTACCAGGCCTTCATCCAGTCGCTCAAGGAAACGCGCCAGCAGTTGCGCAGCGCAAGCGACACCCTGCTGCGTCAGCGTTTGCGCACCTTGGGTGCGACTTTCGAATCCCTGCAAACCACCGACTTCTTTCCCGACAGCACCAGCGACAAAGCGCGCAGCCACTGGCTGACCCTTCAAAACGACATCCAGGCCCGCCTGTCGCCCGGGGAACCCAGCGCCGCTGTCGCCCGCGTTGAATCGTTGAACGTGGCCGACTTCCAAGGCCAAACCTGGGCCACACGCCAGCGCCCTTGGGTAGACAGGCTGGCCACCGCCTGGTTGGTGGTGCGTTTCATCGATGCCGAGCCCCGTTTCATCTGGCTGAAACAAGCCAGTCGCTGCCCCAAAAATGCCCTGGGTTTTGATTTCGATGGCGCACGTTTCAGCCACGTGGGCAAGCACGTCACTTTCGAGGTGGTGGCCCAGGCCTTTGGGCTGGACAGCGACCCCGCCGTGTTGCGACTGGGTGCATTGGTGCACTTCATTGACGTGGGCGGCCTGCCCATGGACGAAGCCGCCGGCGTGGAAACCATGGTGCGTGGCCTGCAAGCCCTGCACACCGATGACGATGCCCTGCTCGCCGCCGCCCTGCCCGTTTTTGACAGCCTTTATGCCGCATTGAAAGTCGCTCCATGACAGCACCCGCTACTTCCGCCCCCACGGTGTCATTTCGCCAGGCATTGTTTTATTGGCTGAAACTTGGCTTCATCAGTTTCGGCGGGCCCGCCGGTCAAATTGCCTTGATGCACACCGAGCTCGTGGAGCGCCGGCGCTGGATTTCCGAGCAGCGCTTTCTGCACGCGCTGAACTACTGCATGGTGTTGCCCGGCCCGGAGGCGCAGCAACTCGCCACCTACATCGGCTGGCTCATGCACCGCACCTGGGGCGGTCTTGTGGCCGGGGTGCTGTTTGTGCTGCCCTCGCTTTTCATCTTGATCGGCCTGGCCTGGGTTTACATGGCCTATGGGCAACTGCCCGCGGTGGCCGGTGTGCTGTATGGCATCAAACCGGCCGTCACCGCCATCGTGGTGTCGGCGGCTTACCGCATCGGCTCGCGCACCTTGAAAAACAGCTGGACTTGGAGCATCGCCATCGCCGCGTTTGTGGCCATCTTTGCGCTCGATTGGCCCTTCCCCTTGATCGTGCTGCTGGCGGGAATCGCAGGTTGTGTCGGCGGGCGTCTCGCGCCGGCCAAGTTCGCTCTCGGTGGTGGACATGGCGCATCGAAGAAAAAAGGCGATGCGATGGAGTCAAAACAACCTTCGTTGATCGACGATCACACCCCAACACCGACACATGCGCTGTTTCGTTGGGGACGTTTCGCCCGGGTGCTGACCGTCTGCCTGGGTTTGTGGTTGACCGCGATGGGGGCGTTGTTGCTGACCTACGGCTGGGACGCCGTGCTCACCCAAATGGCCTGGTTTTTCACCAAAGCGGCGCTGCTGACCTTTGGTGGTGCTTATGCGGTGCTGCCCTATGTGTTTCAAGGGGCGGTGGAACACCACCAATGGCTCACAACAGCGCAAATGATGGACGGCCTGGCCCTGGGAGAGACCACACCCGGCCCGCTGATCATGGTGGTGTCCTTCGTCGGTTTTGTGGGCGGCTGGACCAAAGCCATTTTTGGCAGCGACTCACTTTTTCTCGCCGGTGCGGCCGCGGCCAGCGTGGTGACCTTCTTCACCTTCTTGCCCTCCTTCTTGTTCATCTTTTTGGGCGGCCCTTTCATCGAGTCCACCCACGGCAAGTTGCAGTTCACGGCGCCGCTCACCGGCATCACCGCAGCCGTGGTGGGTGTCATCGTCAACTTGGCTTTGTTCTTCGCGTACCACGTGCTCTGGCCAGTGGGGTTCTCCGGGCCGTTCGAGTGGCCAGCCGTGGTCATCGGTGCGCTGGCGGCGATCGCACTCTTTGTTTTCAAGCGGGGCGTGATCAGCGTGATCTTGGGGTCTGGCCTCTTGGGTTTGTTGTGGCAGTTTTCGAAAGAACTCTTATGAATTCATCATCCAGCATCACCGTCGGCGAGTTACAGCAGGCGCTGCAGTCCGCCCATCCACCCCGCTTGATTGATGTGCGACGAGCGGCTGTCTTTGATCAAGCCACCTCACGCATGGTGGGCGCGCACTGGCAGGATCCCGCCACGGTCGACACCTGGGGCGCCACCTTGCCCGGCTCGGACCAGGTGGTGGTCTACTGTGTGCACGGCCACGAAGTGGGTCGCAATTGCGCCAGCAGCTTGCAAGCCCTGGGCATCAGGGCACGATTCCTGGAAGGCGGCATCGAGGCTTGGGCTCTGGCCGGTGGCGCCTTGACGGGCAAAGGCTGATCCGTCTTTGCAAAACTTTGCGGCTGGCACATGAGGAGGGCAGGAAGCAGCGTCACACTGCACTCATGGACACAGTAACCCGACGACAACTTCTGACTTGTTTGGCGGCCACCGGATGGCCCTTGTGGGGCCAGGCCGCGGCCACCGCCAACTGGACCGATGGCGAGTGGACAGACCCGGCCCGCGGCCGTTTGATTCCCTGGCGACTGCGGCTGCCAACGTCCCCGGGGCCCTGGCCGCTGGTGTTGTTCTCACACGGCTTGGGCGGAAGCAAAGACGGCAGCGCCGTCTGGAGCGATGCCTGGCAAGCGGCCGGTTTCATGGTTTTGAATTTGCAGCATGTGGGCAGCGACACCACACTCTTGAAAAGCCAAGGGCCGCGGGCCTTGCGCGCGGCAGCGTCGGCGCAAGAGCTGGTGGCTCGGGTGCAAGACGTGCAATTCGCCTTGGATGAAATCGAACGCCAATCCAAACAAAACGCCAGCCCCTGGGCGGCGTGTCAACGCGACGCCATCGGCTTGGCTGGCCACAGCTTCGGCGCCCAAACCGCGCAGGCACTGGCGGGTCAGCACTACGGCATGGGGCGGCCGCGGTTGGCAGAGGCGAGGCTCAAATCATTTCTATGGCTCAGCCCCAACTTGGGCAACGACCGCATGCGGCCCAAAGAGGCTTTCGGTCACATCACACGACCGGTGTTGTGCATGACAGGCACGTTGGACGGCGACCCGCTGGCGCGCGAAACGGATGTGCAAGCGGCCGTTGCCAAGCGGCGTTCGGTTTATCAGGGCCTTCCAGCAGGTGCCAAAGCCGAACTGCTGCTGCAAGACGCCGACCATTTCACATTCGCCGGCAACCCGGCCACCAGCGCGGCGTTCAGGCGCTTGTCGCGCGAGCCAGCGGCTACTTCGAACGAAGCAAGCCAGCATGGCTTGATTTCCAGCATCAGCACCGCTTGGTGGAGTGCCCACCTCCGCCTGGATGCAAATGCGGCCCGCTGGCTGCTAGTACCTGCCGGTTTGTCGACAGGAGACCAGTGGTTACGAGGTTATTGATGCGGCCCCTTGAAGTCTGAGCTGCCGGTCTGGGGGAGACCATCGTTTGGTGCAGGACAGCCGTTGTTTGATGCACCGCGCCGGGTCTCGGCCCGGCATGCCGAGTAACTTTCTTGCTGGTGCAAGAAAGTCACCAAAGAAGCACCTCAACACCAGCCTATTTGAGGCGTGACAATTCGAAACGGGATCGGGGTGGATGCGCTGGTTCAGCTTGGCACCACAAGCCCTCGGGCGACGTTTTCTCGGCGGCTTGTCGCACCAACCGTTGAACGCATCTGCCGCAGCTCTTGGCATGCCAGGGGCTCGTAGCGTTTCGCAGTGTTTGGACAAGACGCCGAGAAAACGTCGCCCGAGGGCCAGTGGCTACTAGCCGAATCCAGACTCCACGTCGGCACTGACGCGTCAAACCACCACTGCCCAAATAGGCTGGTGTTGAGGTGCTTCTTTGCTTACTTTCTTGCACCAGCAAGAAAGTAAGTCGCCATGCCGGGGCGAATTCCCGGCGCGGTGCATCAAACAACGGCTGTCCTGCACCAAACGATGGTCTCCCCCAGACCGGCAGCTCAGACTTCAAGGGGCCGCATCAATAGCGCGTTAGCCCAAGAAAGGCCGCGCTCAACTTCGATGGATTCTGCGGCAGTATCCTCGGCTTGCAGTGACGGCACACCCCAGCACGATCAGAATACGCCGAACTGACCAAGGAGCCCCATGTCCACCGCGCCACCTTTCATTGCCCCCGCACGCTTCAGTGATCCCGCCCTGGCCCTGGCCCAGGTGCAAGCCATTTATCAATCCAGCGTGGACCACTTACGCGGCGCCTTGCAGCGTTTTGTGTCGGGCGAAGTGCTTGATCAACACGTGCGGGCCTGTTACCCCTTTGTGCGCGTGCACACCGACACCGTGGTGCGTGCCGATTCACGCCTGAGCTATGGTTTTGTCGCGGGACCCGGCACGTTTGAAACCACCCTCACCCGGCCCGACCTTTTCGCCAACTACTACCTTGAGCAATTCAAACTGCTGCTGCGCAACCACCAAGTGGAACTGGAAATTGGCACCAGTGGCCAGCCCATTCCCGTGCATTTTTCGTTGGGCGAACATGACCACCTGGAGGGCTCGCTCGACGCCTCGCGCCGCCTCTTGATGCGCGACCAGTTCGACCTGCCCGACCTCGGCGCCATGGACGATGGCATTGCCAACGGCACCTATGAGCCCCGCCCCGGCGAGGCCCAGCCCCTGGCCCTGTTCACTGCGGCGCGCGTGGACTACTCGCTGCACCGCCTGCGCCACTACACCGGCACCGCGCCTGAGCATTTTCAGAATTTCGTGCTCTTCACCAACTACCAGTTTTACATCGATGAGTTCGTGCGCCTCGGCCACGAACGCATGGCCCAAGCCGACAGCGAGTACCAAGCCTTCGTCGAACCAGGCAATGTCGTCACACGTCGCGCCGGCCTGGCACCGCAAACAGGCGACAACACGGGCGCACCACCACCCCGTTTGCCGCAAATGCCCGCCTACCACTTGGTGCGTGAAGACGGCTCGGGCATCACCATGGTCAACATTGGCGTGGGGCCGGCCAATGCCAAAACCATCACCGACCACATCGCGGTACTGCGGCCCCACGCCTGGATCATGCTCGGCCACTGCGCCGGCTTGCGCAATTCACAAGCCCTCGGGGACTATGTGCTGGCCCATGGCTATGTGCGCGAAGACCATGTTCTGGACGAAGACTTGCCACTGTGGGTGCCCATCCCACCACTGGCCGAGGTGCAAGTGGCCTTAGAGGCGGCCGTGGCCGAAGTGACGCAACTGCAAGGCTACGAGCTCAAACGCATCATGCGCACCGGCACTGTCGCCAGCACCGACAACCGCAACTGGGAGCTGCTGCCTTTTCGCAATGCGCAGAGCACCCCGGAACGCCGCTTCAGTCAAAGCCGTGCCATTGCACTCGACATGGAAAGCGCCACCATCGCCGCCAACGGATTCCGTTTCCGTGTGCCCTACGGCACATTGTTGTGCGTGAGTGACAAACCCTTGCACGGCGAAATCAAACTGCCCGGCATGGCCAACCACTTTTACCGCGAGCGCGTCGATCAACACCTGCGCATTGGCATACGCGCCATTGAACTGCTGCGTGATGCGGGCGGTGGCCAATTGCACAGCCGCAAGTTGCGCAGCTTCGCCGAGGTCGCGTTTCAGTAGCAAGTCGCCTTCGGTTTCGATTTTTGATTCGCTACCGTGGCTGTCCTGCGCTGTCCACGATGCGAACCGGCCCGTACCACGCTTGAGCACGGGTGCGGGTGTTGTCACTGTCGGTCATGAGAGCCACGGCCACCAAGGCGCCTGGTTCTTCGCCAAAAACCAGGCGGTAGTCGGCCGCAATGTCACGCACATGGGTGCGCCAAGTTTTTGTCAACGCCGGGCCTGAATCCAGCACCAACTTGCGTATCCGGTCGGTGCCGCTGCCGGCGGGAATGACAGTCCCCACTTGGGCTTGGTTGTCCCACACATACATCAGCGTGGCATAGGGCAAGGGCTCGCCAGTCAGGGTTTGAGACAGGTCGGACAGCATGCGGTTTCTTGCCGAAAATGTGCTGCGGTCACCTTCAAAAGCGAGCAACAACCGCACCGGCGCGTCTTCCACCCCACGCTGCGTCAGGTCGGCCCTGTCCAGCAAAGCTTGAACTCGCCAAGCAAACTCGATAGATCCGAGTTGATTCGCTTCAATTCTCAACCCACGGCGAAACAGGCTGACGGCTGCATCCGCATCGGCCCGCACTATCGGACGCCCCTCTGACTCCGTCACTTGGTAGCGGGTTGGCCGCTTGCCTGGAAGTGTTTTGTGGGTCCAGCCTTCAAAACCAAGTGGCGTCACCGCCGATTCTTGGCTGCTGGAATCCGGTGGCACGGTCGCCGCACACCCAGAGAGCATGGCCGTCACGACCAGCAAACGCCATCTGCGGGGAGAACCACTGTGACCGATGAAAAACTGCGCAAACATACCGACACACCCTGCCCGACCTCAGGTCGCTGTTCAATTCAAAAGCTTGTTATCTTGTTTTCGGCCGACCAAGGCCTGACTGTAGGTCAGCAAAAAACAAACCCTGCCGAGGCAGGGTTTGGTTCAGCAGCAAGTGCTTTAGAAACGATGTCGCAAGCCCAAAGCAACGCTTGTCGAGTCGCGGCCCGCAGTTTCGGTCACCCCACCCAAGAAACCGGCCTGACCGGGAGCCGCCTGCCCCAAGCCAGAATTATTGAACCGCGTCATGATGGCGTTGATGTCGGTTCGCTTGGAAAGGGCATAGGTGTAGGCCACACCATAGGATGCCGTGTCCGCGTTGTTCGGGCGTTTGTCGTTGTACTGGGTGTAAGCGACGGAAATGGTGTTAGCGCCCATCACGTGTCGATAGCCCACATGCAACAAAAGGCCATCAAGTTTCAAAGCGTTGATGAAAGCGTTTTGCACTGGCAAGCCAACCGAACCTGCCACACCGCCGGGCAAGCCAGCCGCAATGGTGGACAAGTTGGCTGGGTTGTCGTCTTTGATGTCTGCCGCCATGAAGTTAAGTGCGCCAGCGCCGATGTTGACCGAAACGCCGCCGATGGCCGTGGTCAAGGACTTGGACCCCAGCTCGTTGTTTCGCGTGTTGTACGCCAAACCAGCCGAGTATCCTGAGCCTTTGTACATGCCCATGGCACCCCAGAAACGGCCCTTGGAGTTTGAGCCGGGGATCTCACCGAGGCTGTACATGAACGACCCAGTAAAACCATCTTTCTGAATTCGGTAGGCCAATGAGTTGGACAGGCGAATGTCAATTGTCTGCGGGAAGGAGCCAACTTGACCAGCGGCCAAACTCGACTCGGTTTTCATGATGTCAAAGTTGGCATTCAGTTCATAAGCTGGCGTGTACATGCGTCCTGCCAAAAGGCCGCCGACCGGAGTGACCAAACCGAGATACGCTTGGCGGTCAAACAAGTTATTGCCTAAGTTCACACCAGCCGACTGGGTACCAATATTGGCACCAACTGCAGTGACAAAGGGCTGGAAGCTGGCAGGCAAACCCATCAAGGTAGCAACACTGGCGCGGTCTGGGAGTTGAGTTCCAGACAGCGGCCTGTTGCCCATGGCCCCAGTGTCAATTTCTACCCGGCTTTCCAGAGTGAACAAGGCACGGTAACCACCGCCCAGATCTTCATTGCCACGCAATCCCCAACGCGTGCCCTCCATGATGCCGCTGGCCAGGAAGTTCGTAGAGCCTCCCTTGAGGCCGCTCACACGCATAACGCCCGCATCGGCAATACCGTACAACTCCACGGTTGGAGCCGCGCTTTGCGCCAACGCGGCACTCGAAACAGCCCATGCGGCCGCACTCAGGGTTAGCATTTTTTTCATCGAGTTCTCCAAGTGAACGATCGTTCTATTTTGATCGCTTCAGCCCAGTCATGGGCACGAATGTTGCGGGATTTTCACGCTCAGTTTCCCTTAACTGCGGCGCAGCAATTCGCAAAAAAAAGGCGCCCGGTGGGCGCCTTTTGAGTCCTGAGAAAGGATTGATCAGAAGCGGTGACGCAGACCCAGCTGGAGCTGGGTCGAACGCTTGTCAACCGCTGGGCTGTTAAAGCCCAGGTTGGCATTAGCGTCGTTATCCACACCAGTGTAGAAAGCGTACAGTGCGGTACGCTTAGACAGGTTGTAAACAGCCTGGACGGTGTAAATGTTAGCGTCATCAGACGCTCCACCTGAGATGCCCTTGGTGTCCTTGGCTTGACCAAAAGCAGCCGACAGACTGATTGGCCCCAGAGGCGCCTCAACCGACACACCAATGGTCGTAGGATCTTTGGCCAGACCCAAGTCGTCCTTGTTGTAAGCCACCTTAATTGCGGCGACCTTGAAGTCGAAACCACCAAACACGAACAAGCCCTTAGCTTTTTGGTTGCCCGCGCCAGCCAGTGAAGGCAATGTTTGAGCAACCGTGTCTTTGATTTCCAAGTAGGCCAGGCCAGCCACAACAGGGCCGCCCGTGTAAATGACGCTCAGGCCCATGTGCTGACCAACATTCTTGTTGAGACCAGCAACTTCGGCCCCGTTCACTTGGGTGGAGTACTGCAGGTGCGCAGTCAAACCACCGAGTTTCGGGGTCAGGTAGTTGATCGAATTGTCAGTGCGATACGCGCCATCAGCACCGAGGGTTTTCGCAACAGCCATGATGTCGGCGCTCTTGGTCGACATTGGGCCGGTTTCGTCGGTAGCGATACCGATAGGCGTCAAGTGACGACCAATACGGAATTCTCCGAAACCACCACCCACACCGACCCAAGCAGCACGGCCAAACAAACGGCCGCCTTGAGCGCTGGTGCCGCCATCAATGTTGAAACCAGACTCCAAAGCGAAGTTAGCCTTCAAGCCACCGCCGAGGTCTTCAGTACCACGCATACCCCAACGGCTACCTTGCAGGCCACCAGAGCCAATAGAGTTAAGGGTGTTGGCACCACCCTTTTGGCTTGTGAAGTTGGCATCAGCCACACCGTACAAGGTGACGGAAGACTGGGCCACAGTGGAACCAGCGAAAGCACCCAGCACTGCCAGGGCGAGAAGAGATTTTTTCATTGCAACGATCTCCTAGGTTAGACAAGAGGTCCCGGTGAAGACGCAAAAATGCTCACCGGGCCGAACCCCCGTTTCGGAAGTTGCACGTATTCCACCAGACGGGGCCCTCCTTGAGAAGCCTTGGGGTCATAAAAACCCGTCGCATGTTGTCCACGAACAACGAAGCGACACAAGGTGTTGCTTACACGTCCCTTGAGAGGATGATCTGCGGCAGATTGAGGTCTCCTGTTACATGTTTTCCCGCCCCATGCTTCGCCGTTCACCGCGCCATTGGCGGTCAAAATACGCGGGTAAACCCGCGCCACATCGGGCATGAGCCGTCAACATCAAAATAGGCGTACACACCATGGATTTTTTGGACAATTTAGCCACCATCGCAGACACGGCTCTGCGAACCCTGAACACAACACCACGCGGCAGCCGCCCCCGCCCTCGGCCCCAAACCGAAGACCAGCTCAGCGCGACCGAAAAGAAACTGTCTGGAGAACTGATGCGCGTCAACCATGTTGGGGAAGTCTGCGCCCAGGCGATGTACAGCGCCCAAGGCTTGGTGACCCGAAATCCTGCACTGAAGGAGCAATTCGCGCATGCCGGCAGAGACGAAATGGACCACCTCGCTTGGACGTCCCAACGACTGAACGAGCTGGGCACACGACCCAGTCTTTTGAACCCACTTTGGTACGCCGGCGCTTTTGCGATAGGGCTCGTCGCCGGTCGCGCAAGCGAATCGATCAGCTTGGGTTTCGTCTCCGAGACCGAAAACCAGGTGGAACAGCACCTTCATGAGCATCTGAACAAACTCCCAATGGGTGACGCAACATCTAGGGCGATCCTGACCCAAATGTGTGCCGATGAAGCAATACACGCCCGAGAAGCCAACCTGGCCGGGGCTCAACCATTGCCGCCAGCCGTTCGCGTCGCCATGCGCCTCGCGGCCAAACTAATGACTACCTCTGCACTAAAACTTTAGCGACATAAAAAAAACAGTTGATCGCGACAATACCTACTAGCCCACTGGATTTTTCACTAAATTGCTATCTTTTAGATCTTTGTCTCGTTTTTGTTCCATAAATTTGTTGAGATGCAGGATTTATGAAAGTTCCCATTCCACACAACCTTTGGCGTATTTAACATCGGCACACGGGCTGCGATTTGACGTTTCCTCCAGACGATTCGTTGCGCAGCGCGCCCATTAGTCCAACATCCCTCAAAGGAACTTCAATGAAACGATCACTCGCATTCATCGCATTGGCCGCTATCGGCTCCACATCGGCCTTGGCCCAGAGCAATGTGACCCTCTATGGCCGCATCAACACCACCGTAGAGAATCAGAAAATTGGCACCGCCAGTGCCGTTACTGTGGTGGCAAACAACAGCTCACGCTGGGGCTTGAAAGGCTCTGAGGACCTGGGTGGCGGCCTGAAAGCTGGTTTTGCCCTTGAGAATGGCTTCGCGTCTGACACCGGTGTCATCTCCCAAACTGGGAAAATTTTCGGTCGCCGCGCTGAGGTCAACCTCAGCGGCGGCTTCGGTACGGTTCGCATGGGCACCTACAACGAAACCGCGTTCGACTACACCGACGACTACACCGACAACCACAACCACGGTACAGGCTCATCCTCGAACGCCTTCTGGGGTGGTTTTGGACGCCTCAACAACGCCGTTGGATATATTTCGCCGACATTCGGTGGAGTCACTTTCTACGGTAACGTCCAACTGAAAGAGAGCAAGGCCGCTGGTGCCAAGGACATCATCGACATCGCAGCCGACTACGCGGCCGGGAACTTCGGCTTGGGCGCCGGTTATGTGAAGAAGGGCGATGGCAATCTTGTTTCTGTTCGCGCCAACTACTCCATCGGTGGCTTCGGTATTGCTGGCTATGTGGCCAGCGATGAAGACTTGTCTTACGCCAAGAAAGCGACGCAAGTGCGTTTGTCTGCGAGCTACACGATCGGTGCTTCAGAGTTTCACGTCAACGTGGGTCAAATCGGCAAACGCAAAGACGTCGCCGACAGCAAAGCCACCCAGGCAACCATTGGCTACAACTACAACCTGAGCAAGCGCACCAAGGCGTATGCGTTCGTCACCAAAGTGGATGATGGCAAAGCAGCGGTGTATGGTGGTGATTTCCGCTCAGTGGCCCTGGGCGTGCGGCACAATTTCTGATGCCATAGTTCGCTGAAAAGATCTGAAAACGCTCTGCCACGACCGGGGCGTTTTCATTTCAGATCAGCAGCAACAATCTCAAAGTTGGTGGTGATCTCGGCCGTTTTGGCCAGCATGATGCTGGCCGAGCAGTACTTCTCGTGCGACATTTCAATCGCTCGCGCCACCGCAGCCTCGGACAGGTTGTGCCCGGTCACGGTGAAATGCATGTGAATGTGGGTAAACACCTTGGGGTCTACCTCGGCACGTTGGGCGGTGATCTTGACCTGGCAATTGCGCACATCATGGCGACCGCGCTTGAGTATCAGAACCACGTCGTAGGCGGTACAGCCCCCTGTGCCTGCGAGCACAGTTTCCATTGGACGTGGCGCCAAGTTTCGTCCGCCTCCGTCGGGTGCGCCGTCCATAGCGATCAGGTGGCCGCTGCCAGTTTCAGCGACAAAGGTCATGCCCGATTGTGGCTGCCAGTTGATGGTGCATTCCATGCTTTAAGTCCAAAAAACGCGCCGTACGCCCTGCGCGTGTCAGCTGGGTTGAATTGTGCCGCCCCTCGCGGATTCTCATCGAATCGCGACGGAATACCGGGCATGCATGACTGCATGCAAACGCAACGAGGTATTTATATTGCGGCGCAGCATTTATGCCACTACACTGCTATGCATGGGGTTTGACATGACTCCGCCGGTTGTCTCCTCCACCTCCTCTTGGTGGATTCAGCCCAGGGCAGCAATGCTCTGGGCTTTTTTCTGGACGGCCGCTGCTCGCGCTGCTTCTGGCAGCCCTCCCGTATCATCCGGCGGCTTCCACAGTCTGATGTCACCGTGAAAACCAAGCCCCTCGATTTGCCGGCCGACTTGTCGCGCTACTTAAAAAAAATCCTCACTGCGCGGGTCTACGATGTGGCCGTCGAGACGGCGCTGGAACTGGCGCCCAACCTCTCCAAACGCCTGTCGAACCGCGTTTTTCTCAAACGTGAGGACACGCAAGCGGTGTTCAGCTTCAAGCTGCGCGGCGCCTACAACAAGATGGCACACCTGAGTGCGGCCCAGCTGAAAAAAGGTGTGATTTGCGCCTCAGCGGGCAACCACGCGCAGGGCGTGGCGCTCAGCGCCAAACACCTCGGCTGCACGGCCATGATCGTGATGCCGGTGACAACGCCGCAACTGAAGATTGACGCGGTGCGGGCATTGGGTGGCCAGGTCGTCTTGCAGGGTGAGAGTTATTCGGACGCCTACCAGCACGCGCTGCAACTTGAAAAACGCAATGGCTTGACCTTTGTGCATCCGTTTGACGACCCCGACGTGATTGCCGGGCAAGGCACGATAGCGATGGAAATTTTGCGCCAACACCAAGGGCCGATACACGCCGTCTTTGTTGCCATTGGCGGTGGCGGTTTGATTTCAGGTGTCGCGGCTTACATCAAAGCGGTCCGGCCAGAGATCAAGGTGATCGGTGTGCAAACGACAGACTCTGACGCCATGCAACGTTCCGTGAAGGCGGGCAAACGCGTGCAGATGCAAGACGTGGGTCTGTTTTCAGACGGCACCGCGGTGAAGATGGTGGGAGAAGAAACCTTTCGCTTGACGCGTGCACTCGTGGACGACTTTGTGCTGGTGGACACCGATGCGGTCTGCGCCGCCATCAAAGATGTGTTCCAAGACACCCGCAGCATCTTGGAGCCTGCAGGCGCGCTGGGTGTGGCAGCGATCAAGCAATATGCGCAGACACACAAACTCAAGGACCAGACCTTGGTGGCCATCACCTGCGGCGCCAACATGAATTTTGATCGACTTCGTTTTGTTGCGGAGCGGGCCGAGGTCGGGGAAGAACGCGAAGCCTTGTTTGCGGTGACGATCCCCGAGGCGCGAGGCAGCTTCAAACGTTTGTGCGAACTGATCGGGCCGCGTTCGGTCACCGAATTCAACTACCGCATGGGCCAAGGCCCGCAAGCCCATGTTTTCGTGGGTCTGTCCACCACGAACCGAGGCGAATCCAAAAAAATTGCCTTGAATTTCGAAAAGCACGGCTTTGCCACGCTGAACCTGACCGACGACGAGCTCGCCAAGGCCCACCTTAGGCACATGGTGGGCGGTGCCAGCGAGGCGGCCCGGGACGAGCGCCTCTATCGCTTCGTTTTCCCCGAGCGGCCCGGCGCTTTGATGAAGTTTTTGTCCAGCATGCATCCAGATTGGAACATCAGCTTGTTCCATTACCGCAACCAGGGCGCGGACTACGGCCGCATCTTGGTGGGAATTCAGGTGCCCAAGAAAGACAAAAAGGCCTTGCGTACGTTCTTGGACGGCCTGGACTATGCCTACGAAGACGAGACCGACAACCCGGTCTATCGTTTGTTTCTGCGCCAGCCATCTTGACGCGTAGTGCTTCAGCCGCACAATTGTCCCTTCATGTCGTCCACGAACCGCTCCCTCATCAACCCCACCGCGAATCCAAAGCTGGACGCCGCGCTGCGAGACAAGCTGCGGCGCCGGGCGCATGCGGCGGGATCGCTTGGAGAGCTCGTGCCATTGGCCGTGCGTTTGGGATTGATCCAGAACAGCCTCAAACCGCGTTTTCGCGCACCGCAGTTGGTTGTTTTTGCGGGTGACCATGGCCTGGTGGTCGACAGCGTCGTGGAGCCTGGGCGACCCACCACCATGCAGCTGGTGATGCGTTTGTTGACCTCGCAGCTTCCGCTGTCAGTGTTTGCCGGCATTCATGGGCTGGAGCTTTCTGTCGTGGACTGCGGCATGGCCGAACCGACGAGCAGCCATGCGCGTCTATTGGCCCGAAAAATCGCTCACGGCACCAGAAACTCACGCGTGGCACCAGGCATGTCGATTGAACAAGTGCATGCCGCTATTCGGGCGGGCATGGAGATTGGTGACTCACTGCCCGGCAACGTGGTGGCCTGCGCCGCCATTGGGGAAGGATCCCCCGAGGTCGCCGCAGCGCTGATATCCAGCCTTTCGGGCACTCCGGTGTCTGAACTGCTACAAAACAACCCAGCAGCTTCACCCGATTTTTTGGCCCACCAACTGTCGGTGTTGCAGGCGGCGCAACATCGACACCGTGAGCTGGAAGACCCGGTCGAATTGCTGGCGGCCCTGGGCGGATTTGAGATGGCGGTGATGGTGGGCACCTTGCTGGTCGCGGCCAGCCGCAGGCATTTGATCTTGGTGGACGGGATTCCGGCCTTAGCGGCCTTGATGGTCGCCTCGCGCATCTCACCGGCCATCACCGACTACTGCGTTTTTTGCCGCAGCCACAGCCACCCTGGCTTGGACAGGGCGCTGAGCCTGTTCCAAGCCTCGGCCTTGCTGGAACTGGGCATTGGAAGCATCGACGGCACGGGTGCAACCTTGGCTTGGCCCTTGGTTCGGTGCGCGGCCGCGCTGCTCACTGAAGTCGCTGAGGGTGAAGACGCGGGTCCCACACTGCCTGCGGGTTTGGACGCCCTGCCCCCCGCGCCAAACAAAGCCAAGGCCGGTTGGGAACCTGCGCTGAAATCTGGATTCAGGCTGGAGTAACCACGGCAACACCGCCAGATGCCAGGCTTTTGGATTGGGTTGGGAGCTGAGGCGGCCTAACTCACTGCACTCGCTGCATCACCTGCGGTGGATTGTTCGGAGCCACATTGCCGTCACCCTGAGGCGGTGGCAAGGGCGGTGCCGGTGCGAACAAGGGCGCCGTCCGGCCCACCGACAGCGTCGGCAACACGCCCGTGGCGGGCGGGGGCAAAGCGGGCAACTCCAAGGTCAACACGGGCGAACCACCCTCCGGGCCTATCGAGGCAGAACGCAGTGTCACCGCCAAAAGGGTCAAATTGTCATCAAGTTTCGCGCCCAGCGCGTAGGGCTTGGCGGGTTGCCCGTCGACCGCAATCAAGGCCAATCCCGGGCCCGGGCCCTGTGGCTTTGCACTACCTGCTGGTGACTTCTTGGGCGCCATCACCCCCGTCAGGATAAAACGACTGCTCAGTTCTGGTGATGCAGCGGCTGCTGTCGCCGTGACCGGGGTGCTGCCAAGCACACGCGACAACTCTGCGCGGGAGGGCAAGGCTTGGGGGCTGGCCAAGGTGGCGTGGCGGATCGACGGCCCCTGGGCGGTGAGGCGCAGCAACCAAAACACGGCAGTGGCGGCCACCAAAGCCCAAATCAAGAACGCAGCAACACGTGAAAGCATGGGGCGATTATGATTCAAGGCCCAGGGAACCTTGTTGCACGTGGCAGGTCGTACGTGTCACATTGTTCCGTCGTTGATACACCTTCACTTTTTGCAGAACAACCCATGCTTGTCAGCCCAGCCCGACTCCTGCGTTCAGCCTCCGGCCGCACCCAACGCGGCTTCACCTTGATTGAGCTGATGGTGGTGCTGGTGATCATTGGTGTGCTCGCTGCGCTGATCGTTCCCAACGTGCTGAACCGTGCAGACGATGCACGGGTGACTGCCGCACGCACCGATGTGAACAACCTGATGCAGGCGCTCAAGCTTTACAAGCTGGACAACCAACGTTTTCCTATGGCCGAGGCGGGCTTACAAGCGCTGGTGGTTAAGCCCGCCGCGGGCGCGTCGCCCAACTGGCGTCCCTACCTGGACAAGCTGCCCAATGACCCCTGGGGCCGCCCTTACCAATACGCCAACCCGGGCGTGAAAGGCGAGATTGATGTCTACAGCCTGGGGGCCGATGGTGTGGTGGGCGGCGAGGGCAACAATGCAGAGATTGGGTCCTGGCAGTGAACGGCTGATTCATCGCTTGCGAGGCCCGCACATGGCGCCCTCGTCGCGTGGCTTCACGCTCATTGAATTGTTGGTCGTCGTCGCAGTGATTGCGATCGCATCGGGCCTGGCTTCGCTGGCGCTGCGTGATCCGCAGGCCGCGCAACTCGAGCGTGAGGCTGCACGGTTGGTGTCGCTCTTGGAGTCGGCACGCGCTGCGGCACGCAGCACGGGTTTGGCGGTGCAGTGGGTGCCAGGTGCTGGGGCGCAAACGCCCGGCAATGCGGCTGTCACAAGAGATTTTGTTTTTGTCGGGCTGCCAACGGCCATCACCTTCCCGACACGCTGGTTGGATGCCAGCACCACCGCCAATGTGGTCGGGGCGCGCAGCATCACCCTGGGACCAGAGCCCGTCATCGGACCGCAGCGCATTGTGCTGAGCTTGGGGCCACAGCAACTCATGCTGGCCACCGATGGGCTGGCGCCCTTCACCGTCGCGGATCTGGACAGCAACACCGGTCGGCCCCGCTGATGCACATACAAACACAACGCCGCGCCGAGCAGCAACGAGGCTTCACCTTGATTGAAGTGCTGGTGGCCTTGGCCATCGTCGCGGTCACGCTGGGTGCGGGCATCAAAGCCGCAGGTGCGCTGACCCAAAACACGGAACGTGCAGGCTTGGTGAGCGTGGCGCAGTGGTGCGCGGAAAACCAACTGGTGGGCCTGCGTTTGGCCAAGGAGTTCCCAAGCGTGGGCGACTACGATTTCAGCTGCGAGCAGTTGGGCGTCACGCTGAGCGGCAAGCGTCTGGTGCGCGCCACACCCAACCCCAATTTTCGGCGGGTGGATGCGCAGTTATCCGACGAAAGCGGTCGCCCGGTGCTCACACTGAGCACCGTGGTACCGAGGTTCTGATGGCAAAGCGAAAACACCGGGGCTTTACCTTGGTCGAGGTGCTGGTGGCCTTGATGGTCATGGCCATTGTGGCCACCATGGCCTGGCAAGGCGTGGACGGCATGGTGCGTGCCCGCGACGCCACGCAGCAGCGTTTGGGCAACAACCTGCAGCTCGGAACGGTGCTGGCGCAATGGGATGTGGACCTGGCCGCCGTGCAAGACAGCGGCGTCGTTCCGCCCCTGGGTTTTGACGGCGCCAGCCTGCGCCTGACACGACGGACTGAGGCCGGGATGCAGTTGGTGGTGTGGTCATTGAAACCCGATGCCGCCGGCGCGACGCGCTGGTTGCGCTGGGCCAGCCCGGTCGCGCAACGCAGCGGCGAGCTGCAAGACCATTGGCTGCGCAGCCAACAGTTTCAAGGTGGCGAGGCCGGGCAGTTGGAAATGCTGACCGGCGTGAGTCAGTGGCAGCTTTATTACTACCGCGTCAACGCTTGGACAAACGCACAGTCCAGTGGCGATGTTTCGCCCGTGGACGTCGCGGCCAGCGGAGCGCGTCAACGCGAGCGCCTACCGACCGGCGTGCGTTTGGTGCTGAGCTTCGCTCCCGGCAGTGGCCGCGCGGGCAACCTCACACGTGATCTGGTGCTGGGGCCGCAGCCATGACACGCCAGCATGCATACCGCAGGGCCGTTCAGAGCAGGCGCAGGCAGCGTGGTGCGGCACTGCTGATGGCCATGGTCATCTTGACCTTGGTGGCCACCTTGGCGGCAGGCATGGTGTGGCAACAATGGACCGCCATCGCGATTGAAACCGCGGAACGTGCCAGGGCACAGTCCACCTGGATACTGAACGGCGCCTTGGATTGGTCCCGCATCATCCTGCGCGAAGATGGGCGCAACCGTGGCCCCGATCACCTGGGCGAACCCTGGGCCACGCCCTTGGCCGAAGCCAAACTCACCACGTTTTTGGCAGCCGACAAAAACAACACCGACGACAGTGAGGTGGAGGCGTTTTTATCGGGCAGCATCGAAGATGCGCAATCACGCTACGACTTGCGGCGGCTCGTCGGTGAGCAGGTCAAAGACAACAGGATCTTCGCGGTGCTGATACCAGCCGAACTTGAGGCCCTGCGCCGCTTGTTCGGTCACATTGGTTTGCCCGCTGAGCTGGCCGACGGCATGGCAGGAAATCTGCTGCGTGCGTGGGACACCACGGCCACCTCACCCAACAACGGCACCCCCATTGCCCCGCAAACCATGGCGCAACTGAAATGGTTGGGCGTGGACGAGGCCTCCATCAACAAAATGGTGCCCTATGCCACCATCCTGCCCCGGAACAGCGGCACGCCAACCCACATCAACCTCAACACCGCGCGGCGAGAAGTCATTGCCGCGGTGCTGAACATCGATTTGGGCAGCGCCGATCGCCTGGTACAGCGCCGTGCCAACAACCCCTTCAAGAGCATTGCCGAAGCACAGGCCGCCCTGCCGCCCACCGTCACCATAGACGCTGCCCAAGCCAACATCAACAGCCACCACTTCGAGGTACGGGGTAGGCTGCGTTTGGGTGACCATGTGCAAGAAGAGGTGACGCTGATGCGGCGATTGGAACTTGATATCTCTCCCGTTTGGCGCACGCGCAGCCAAACCCTCAGAACCAACTGACATGGACACGCCCACCGCACCAAGCACCTTGGTTCAACCGCAGCGCTCACATCAGCAGGGCGCGCTGGCCCTGGCTTTGTTTTGTGTGGTGCTGGTGTTGGCGGGCGTTTTATGGGGTCAACCTTGGGTCGCCACCTGGTTGACCGACAGTGCAGCCAGCGCCGACGAGCGCGCCGTGCGCACCGCCTGGTTGGTGGTGGGTGTGGTGACTGCCTTGGTGTTGATTGTTCTCATCACCGCCACTTGGCTCGCCGCCATGGCCTGGCGCATTCGAAAGGCGGACTGCTACCCGCCACCTGGTTACCCTGTGCTGCGCGCCACACCGCTGCTGCAAGGCCCCAGCGCACAGCGACAAGCCCTGTGGCATGGTGTGGCCGCCGCAGCCAGCATGCTGCTGTGTGCGGGTGTGTTGGCCTATTTGTTCCACAGCTTTCCTTTGGCTGAAACCTTGTACCTGCTGCGACCGTGAGTCAAGCGTCTTGTTCATGACGTCATCGGGCAAACAAGATCCACATTGAGGCCAGCCCATGACCCAACGCCCATCGCACCCCAAAACCAAACACCTCAAGGCGTCAGACGTTCGGGCAGTGGCCAAGCTGGCCACCGACGCCGTGCACAGCATCACCCGGGTCACCGAGGGTGTGCATCAATCGGTGTGGGCGCAGCTCGGCGTGCGCAACAGGGCGCAACCACAGCGCACCCAGGGACTGACCGCCTGGGTATACAAAGCCATCCACGGCCTGACCTACGCCGTCGGGCGCGGTGTGGACACCGCCCTGGCCCGGCTGCAACCCACCTTGGAGCGTTTAGAAGGCAGCAATCCAGGATCGCCCGAACGCGAAGCCGTGCTCGCGGCCCTCAATGGCGTCATGGGCGACCACCTGCTTCAATCTCAAAGTCCTTTGGCGACTGCGATGACGCTGCGGTGGGACGGCCAGCCGATCTGGGGGCCAGACGGAAGCCTGACGCACGAAACAGCAACAGCAGCAACGCGGCCCCAAAAGAAAGTGCTGCTGCTGATACATGGCCTGTGCAGGAACGACTTGCAGTGGAACACCGAGCATGAAGGCCAAGCCGTCAACCACGGGAAAACTTTGGCCCAGGCCATGGGTTGCAGCCTGATCACCCTGCGCTACAACACCGGTCTGCACATTTCCAGCAACGGCCAAGAACTGGCCTTGCAGTTAGAAAAATTGCTGGCCGATTGGCCGGTGCCACTCCAAGAAATCCATGTGCTGGCCCACAGCATGGGGGGGCTCGTGATGCGCAGTTGCGTGCACGCGGCCTTTAAATCCAAACAACGCTGGCCCAAGCGGCTCAAAACCATCGTTTTTCTGGGCACGCCCCACCACGGCGCACCGCTAGAGCGCGCGGGCAACCGGGTGGATGTGATTCTGGCCAGCACGCCCTACACCGCCCCCTTCAGCCGCTTGGCCCAATTGCGCAGCAGCGGCATCACCGACTTGCGTTACGGCCTGCTGCTGGACGAAGACTGGCGCGGTCGCGACCGCTTTCGCCGCGCCCCCGACCACCGCACCGCCCTGCCCCTGCCGGAAGGTGTGGCCTGTTATGCGGTAGCGGGCACGGTGGCCGGAAAACGTGGTTTGCTCGCGGAGCGTTTGCTGGGGGATGGGCTGGTGCCATTGCACAGCGCACTTGGCCAACACTATGACCCAGCGCGAAGTTTGCACTTCGCCAAAACCTCCACCTTCATCGCCTACCGCACCAACCACATGGCCCTGCTGAGCAGCCCTGCGGTGACGGCGCAGCTGTTGACGTGGTTCAACCTCAGCACCGATCAACCCAAGACCGTCATTCCCGCGAAAGCGGGAGTCCATCGGTGATACATCGGTAAGCCGGTGGTGCAGTCTTGCACGCCACACTGGATTCCCGCTTTCGCGGGAATGACGGGCGCAAGGGGATAAAACTTTTTAAAAAAACGCCCCAGGCCAATCAGTTCCGCGACCCAAACATCATCTGCCGCGCCAAGGCCGACTTCACCGGCTTGAGCGATTGCAAAGCCACCATGCCCAAACCGCGTGCGGTGCTGGCGCCGGGCAGCGTCCAGGTGAAACTACGGGCCAGAAAATCGGTCGCGGCGATCAAGGCCCAGCGGTCGGGGCCGCGTTGCCACTCCAGGCGGCGCAGCACGGCGGGCACATCGCTGCTGCGTGACAAGGCCTGCACCAGTTCAAAAGCATCGCGCAGCCCGAGGTTCAATCCTTGGCCCGCCACGGGGTGCATGGTTTGTGCGGCATTGCCGATGCGCACGGTGCGGCCATCGGTCAGGGTGCGTTCGGCGTTCAAGCCCAGCGCGAAGGATTTGAGGGGTGACAACGTGGTGATCTCGCCCACTTGCGGATGGAACACGGTATTGAGCACGGTCAGGCGCTGGGCCTCGTTCAGTGCGGCCACTGGGTCGTCTTGGCTGGGCACACACCACACCAAAGCAGCGCGGGTCTGCGAGTTTTCGGAATCGCTGGGATCACTGGGCAGAGGCAACAGCGGTAGCAAGGCAACAGGGCCTTGCCGGGTGAAACGTTCATAAGCGACGCCGCCATGGGGCTGTCTCAGGCGCACGGTGCCAACCCAGGCGGTTTGCGCATAGTCGTGGGTCAGGCCTTTTCTGACTTGGTCGGAGAACACGCCGCCTTCGGCCACCACGGCCAAATCAAACGTCTCGGCGATGCCCGCATCCAACTCGACGCGCTGGGTTGATGAGGTGCCGACATTCTTCAGCGCTTTCACGGGCGTGGCGAAACGGCTGCGCAGACGCGCTGGTTCAGCGGCACACAAGGCCTCCCAGGCCTTTTGCAAGGGCGCAGTGATGGCGCCATAACTGAGCACCGCACCCAACATGGGCACACCTTCGTCCGTGGCACTCAGTCGCACTTCGGGTTCGCCAAACCAGCGGCCGAGCAACCCATCCATCGCCGGTTGTTGCTGCGACACATGCACAGCGGTGATGGACTGGGCCGCGCCAGGCAACCACGCATTCAAGCGCTGCAGCAGTTGCACGCTGCCCCAGGACAGGGCCAGGGTGCGCGGGTCTTGCGACACGTCTTTGTCTTCGGGACGGGCATCGAACACCGTCACCTCGGCCTGGGGCAGGTGGCGGGCAGCAGCCAAGGCCAAGGTCAGCCCCACGGGGCCCGCGCCGACGACGGCCAGTTTTAAAGCGGTGGTGTTCATGCGTTTCTCCTGCGAACCTGCGTGCTTGTCCTATTATTCGCTGACCCGCAATTGTTGGCCCTTCTATTCACCCTGCGGGCTACAGGAGATCACCGCCATGGCACTGATGGATTTCATCAAGAAACAGTTCATCGACATTCTGGAATGGCAAGAGGACAGCGACGGCACCCTGGCCTGGCGTTTTCCGATGGCGGGCAATGAAATCCAATACGGCGGTTCGCTCACCGTGCGCGAGAGCCAAATGGCCGTCTTCATCAACGAAGGCAAGGTCGCCGATGTGTTTGGCCCCGGCCGCTACACCCTCTCCACCAGCACGCTGCCGGTCCTCACCTATTTGCAGAACTGGGACAAACTCTTCCAAAGCCCGTTCAAGAGCGATGTGGTGTTCTTCAGCACCCGCCAGCAAATTGACCAGCGCTGGGGCACCACCCAGCCGGTGACCATCCGCGACAAAGACTTCGGTGCCGTGCGCGTGCGCGCCTTTGGCAATTTCAGCTACCGCGTCGCCGACCCGAAAAAATTCTTCTCGGAAATTTCCGGCACTCGCGAGCGTTACACCGTGGAAGACCTGGACGGCCAGTTGCGCGCCCTGATGCTGCAACACATTTCCGATGCCGTGGCCGGCAGCGGTCTGGCCTTCCTCGACCTCGCCGCCAATCAGGTGGAGTTTGCAGCACAACTCAAAACCGCCACCGCGCCGTCGTTTGAAAAGATCGGCTTGGGACTCGAAGGCGTGACGGTGCAAAACCTGTCCCTGCCCGAAGAGCTGCAAAAAATCCTCGACCAAAAAATCGGCATGGGCATGGTCGGCAACGACATGGGCAAATTCATGCAGTACCAAACCGCCCAGTCCATGCCCAAATTTGCCGAAGGTGCAGGCGGTGGTGGTGGTGGCGTGGTGGGCGACGCCATGGGCCTCGGTGCCGGCGTGGCTTTGGGCCAGGTGATGGCGCAGCAACTCTCGCACGGCCTGCAAGGCGCACAGCCAGGTGCCGCTGCCGCAGCAGCGCCCGTGGGTGTGCGGCCAGATGAAGTCATGGCCACCTTGGAAAAGCTGGCCGACCTCAAGGCCAAGGGCATCCTCACGGCCGAGGAGTTTGATGCGAAGAAGGCGGAGTTGTTGAAGAAGTTGGTGTAATCCGAGAACACCATGCAAATTGAATCGATTCGCCTCCGAAATTTTCGGGCTTTCAGGAACGTCACTCTTAAAGACATTCCTCGCTTTTGTGTTTTGGTTGGCGCCAATGGCACTGGCAAGAGCACTTTGTTTTCCGTATTCGCGTTTTTACGCGATGCAATGACCAGCAATGTGACCTCGGCGCTGGCAAAACTTGGCGGTAGCCGAGGACTGAGTGAAGTGCGTAGTCGCAACACCTCTGGTCCGATTGAAATTGAGCTCAAGATCAGAACCGCATTGTCTGAAGGCCTGTCGCGCCTGATTACCTATGAACTGCACATCGATGAAATCAATGGCCGTCCGGCTGTAGTGCGCGAAGTACTTCAATACAGACGGGGAAGTAGAGGTCAGCCATGGCGTTTTTTGGATTTTTCTTGCGGCACCGGAGAAGCGGTAACCAACGAGTTGGAGTCAATCACCGACGTCAAACAACTCAAGCGTGAACAACAAACTCTGAAGAGTCCGGACATTCTTGCGATCAAAGGATTGGCGCAATTCGAGCGTTTCCCAGCCGTCGTTGCGCTCGGAAACTTGATAGAAAACTGGCATCTTTCGGATCTTCATATCAGCAGAGCTCGACCCGAAGCCGAGGCGGCGTACGCTGAACACTTGTCGCGAGAGGGCGAAAACTTATCTTTGGTGGTGCAGTATCTGTACCACCAGCACCCTCTTATTTTTCAAGACATCCTGAATAAGCTGCAAAGACGGGTCCCTGGCGTCACAGATGTCCAAGCCAAACCCACGGAAGAAGGTAGGGTTCTGCTCAAGTTTCAGGACGGGTCCTTCGAAGACCCGTTCTTGGCTAGGCATGTCTCTGACGGCACGATCAAAATGTTGGCCTACTTGGTTCTTCTATATGACCCAAGCCCGCATCCACTGCTTTGTGTCGAAGAGCCGGAAAACCAGCTGTATCCGTCTCTTCTGTGGGACTTGGCCGAAGAGTTTCGCGCGTATGCAGACCGCGGTGGGCAGGTTTTTGTGACCACGCACTCGCCAGATTTTCTCAACGCGGTGCAGCTCGAAGAAATTTTTTGGCTGGTCAAAGAACAGGGATATACAGAAGTACATCGTGCGGCAGACGATGATCAGCTGCGAGCCTATATGGCTGAGGGCGACCAAATGGGCTTTCTTTGGAAACAAGGTCTGTTCCCAGGAGCAAACCCTTGACCGAGCATTTGGTATTCTTCTTAGAAGAACCTTCCGCGCAAGACTTCCTTGAGGGTTTTTTGCCGAAGGTGCTCAGGAGAAATATCCCCCAGCATTTTCTCGTTTTTGAAGGCAAGCAAGACCTCGAGAAACAGATGGTGTAGAGAGCAAATGATCTGTCCGGAGCTGTAGCAAGTAATCTGTCCGGTTTAGGGGAGGTGCGATGTTCGCACCACAACTGAGCCGGGCGCACTTGATGCAAGGAAGCCGGATCATGAGATTTGAAGAGGTTTACGA
>JANPCX010000086.1:0-30010 GCA_031431125.1 Burkholderiales bacterium | reverse complement strand
CTGGATTCCCGCCTGCGCGGGAATGACGGTGCTGGGGTGAACGTCGTCGTGAATCCTCCGTTGGAATTTCCGCCCAGCCCCGAGCCGCGCAAGGAGAAGTCCGGGCCGCAAAAGGCCATGGAAAAACTGGGCCTGCTGCGTGACGTCGACCTGGCCCTGCACTTGCCGCTGCGGTATGAAGATGAAACCCAACTGACCGCCGTGGCCGCGCTGCGTGATGGCGAGTTGGCCCAAGTCGAAGGCGTGGTGACAGACAACCAAATTCAAAGCCGCAACCGCAAACAACTCGTGGTGCAGTTGCAAGACGAGGCAGGCGAGACCTTGGTGTTGCGGTTTTTGAATTTCTACGCCAGCCACCAAAAAACATTGGCCGTGGGCCAGCGCGTGCGGGTGCGCGGTGAAGTGCGCGGCGGGTTCTTGGGGCTGGAGATGGTGCACCCGCAGTTCAAAGCGGTGAGCAACGGCGCCGCGTTGGCCACAGCCTTCACGCCGGTTTACCCCACCAGCGCGGCATTGCCTCAAGCGTACTTGCGCAAGGCCGTGGCCTCCGGTGTGCAGCGTGCGGATTTGTCCGAGGTGATTCCGGCTGAACTCGTGCCGCCTGGTATGCCTTCGCTGCGCAGCAGCCTGCAACTCCTGCACCAACCCTCGGCTGATGTGCCACTGGCGCAGTTGGAGGCACGCAGCCACCCCGCATGGCAGCGCCTCAAGTTTGATGAGTTGCTTGCGCAACAACTCTCGCAACTGCAAGCGCGGCGCGAGCGTGCTTTGCAACGTGCGCCCGCTTTCAAGCTCGTGGCCGGCGGCCTGCATGAACTACTGCTGGCCGCACTGCCCTTTGCACTGACGGGCGCGCAGCGCCGTGTGGTCGAGGAGATCGCCCTCGACCTGCAGCGCGAGATTCCCATGCACCGCCTGTTGCAAGGTGACGTCGGCTCAGGCAAAACCGTGGTCGCGGCTTTGAGTGCAGCCATCGCCATTGCCCAGGGCTGGCAATGTGCGTTGATGGCTCCCACCGAAATACTGGCCGAACAACATTTCCGAAAACTCATCACCTGGTTGGAACCACTGGGCATAGGCATGGCCTGGCTCACCGGCAGCCGTAAAGGCAAAGGCCGCAAGGAGATGCTGGCGCTTGTGGCCAGTGGCGAAGCCTTGTTGGTGGTGGGCACCCATGCGGTGATTCAAGCGGAAGTGCAGTTCGCAAAATTGGGCCTGGCCATCATCGACGAACAACACCGTTTCGGTGTCGCCCAGCGCTTGGCCTTGCGCAATAAACTCGACGAGCAAAACCTGGAACCCCACCTGCTGATGATGAGCGCCACGCCCATCCCCCGCACCTTGGCGATGACGGTGTTTGCAGACTTGGACATCAGCACCATCGACGAGTTGCCCCCTGGCCGCACGCCCATCGTCACCAAGGTGTTTGCGGACAACAAACGCGGCGACGTGGTGCAAAAAATCAGCCACGAAGTCGCGCAAGGGCGGCAGGTGTACTGGGTGTGCCCCTTGATTGAAGAATCAGAAAAACTGGATCTGCAAAACGCTACCGAAGCACATCAACAACTCTGCCTGGCCTTCCCCGACACGATGGTGGGCTTGCTGCATGGGCGCATGCCCGCCGCTGAGAAAGCCGCTGTGATGGCCCTCTTCACATCGGGCCAAATGGCGGTGCTGGTGAGTACGACGGTGATTGAAGTAGGCGTGGATGTGCCCAATGCCAGCCTGATGGTGATTGAACATGCGGAGCGGTTTGGGTTGTCGCAACTGCATCAACTGCGTGGCCGGGTGGGCCGTGGCGCGAATGCGAGTGTTTGTGTGTTGCTTTACACCGGCCCTTTGAGCCCCACAGGCAAAGACCGCCTCAAAGCCATGGCACAAACCACAGACGGGTTTGAGATTGCGCGGCGGGACTTGGAGATTCGCGGCCCGGGTGAATTTTTAGGTGCACGGCAGAGCGGTGTGCCGCTGCTGCGGTTCGCAGATTTGAGCGAGGACTTGAGTTTGGTGAAACAGGCCAGGCAGGCCGCTGAACAATTGCTCGATCGCCATCCAGCTGCTGCTTTGAAACACCTGGCCCGCTGGCGGGGCGTGAAGGCTGAGTATCTGAAGGCTTGAACCTAGATTCGGCAGTCGGACGCGCCCGAGTGGGCTGTGATTCGGGGTGTTGGCAAGGCGCGACGACACGGCGGGCTCGTGCCCGCAAGGAGGAGCAACGCCGCCAGCACCTCGCAGCACGGCTCAATCGGGTGCGTAGCGCTTTCACCCCAGCGGAGAATGGCTTCGTGTGAAGAAAATTCAAAGTTCAGCAACGGTTGCAAGCGGAAGAAAGCGGCCAACTGCCGGATCTAGGTTGAATTGCCCAGTTCCTCCTCGGAGATCTCAAACCGACTGAGCAACCAGCAAACCAGCGCCTAACTTACCAACAGTCGGCCAACAAAATTCCCGAAGACGCAGACAACACTGAGGGGTGTTGGTGGTGAGTGCTTGACGGGTCATCGCAGCGAATACGACTTTTCAATGGCTTGCGAGCCACCTTGCCTGCAACGCCGGTTGGCGCTCACGCTCACGGCTGCTCGCGCCAGGTCAGCTGGCTGCTGGCCACCCAACGCGCTACCACCAGGCGCCTCAGCGAACCTTCGCTGAGGCTGGCGTCGGCCAGCACTGGCGCGGCAGAGGACGGATCCAAGGTCACGGCCAGCTGCGCGTTGCCGTGGCCGGCTTGCCAGGGCTTGGCAAAGGGCAGTTCGAGGGCAACGATGTAGGACGGGGCGACCGGGGGTAAGTTTCCAGGCCGGCTCAAGCGCATGCTGGTCTCTAGTGCGGGCAAGGCAGAAGGGCCGCTTGTGGCGGGCAGGCGAGTCAGGGTGAGGCGGACATGACAATAGCGACCACTGGGTATGACCAAGGTCCCCAGCGGATAGCTGCCGTCACGGTCGAGGCGCACACGAGTGTTCACGGTGCGCGCTCCAGGGCCGTCAAATGAGTCGCGGTGGCTTGCCCACGCGCTGCTCATCAGACTGCTAGTTGCGCGGTCCAACCAGGCCAACCAGTGTTCGCTGCTACTCGATGCCGCCTTGGGTGCGGGGCAAGCCAGTACCTCCACGGCGTACAGGCCCAGCACATCGCCAGCCGGTAGCGGTGGGCGGGCGGCCACTGCCAAGTTCATCGTCAGATGCACATGGTCCTTCTTTTCCGCCAGCGCTCCAGTTGCGGAGTAAGCCAAAGCCACCACGACGCAGGCACGCACAAAGCTTGCGCGCAGGAGGTGGGGCATCCATTGCATGGTTCAGCGATTGGAAGTGGCCGTGCCCGTGTAGCAACCCAGGAAGTAAGGGTAGCTCTTGGTGGCGTAATAGGCGTATTTGCCATCCTTGGTCATGCCATTGCAGGCGTCCAGTGGGCTGCCTCGATAACCCGCGACGTAAACGTTGACAGTGGAGGCTATGTCGGTCTGGAGGTTCGTGCCCCTGTATTCATAGGCGCTGTTGATCTCGCGCACGCCGTTGATGCAGTCACTGGCGGTATCGGTGCAAGCTACGTAGGGCGACAACACCGGATAGCCGTCAAACGCATAGCCCACCACGGTGCCTGGCGTCCTGTCGGGCAGGAAGGTTTTGGTGCCGCCCTCGGTGATCTTGTTGAAGAAGCAGGCGGGGTAGGCATGCGAGTGGAATCGCTCCGTATGGCCCCCGCAGTAATTGCTGGCGGTCAGGCCCGCGTCGGTTCGTTCCGCATCAATGGGGCTGTAGAACTGCACACCATTCACAAGCACACCGATCGGACCCAATACATCGAGCACCATCGTGGGGGTGGCAGCCTTGCTAGGGTTGGTCGGGAAGACCCAGGTTTTTTGGTTGATAAACCAGGCCACGTCAGCAGCGCCGCGGCCATTTTGCAGTGCGTCGAAATTGGGTACGCCATTGCTCACGATGCTGACCACACCATTGGCGCAGCTCACCGCCGTGCTTGGCATGGTCGGGGGGGTGACGTTGTCATCGTTCCAGTCGATGTAGTTGCTCATCTGGCTCACATCGGGGAAGTGAGCAGCCTGAGTGCAACTGGCGGACGGGGTGGGGGTTGTTGGGGTCGTCGGAGTTGTCGGCGTGGTAGGAGTGGTAGTGTCCGTGGTGGTGCTGGCTGTGGTGGTGCTGTCGTCACTACCACCACAAGCCGCCAGTGCGGTAAGCATCACCACAGCAGCACTGGCCGCCACGAGTGACAAGCGGGAAAGCGATGAAGTGGGCTGTGTGCCCAGACGAGTTGGTTCCATGGTGCATCCTCGTAGTTTGGATGGCAGCATGGTGCACAAGGAATGTGGAGGAAATGTGAGCCTCCAGCCCCTACGTTGCGGCGCCTCCTGCGTAGCCTGAGGACGGTGTCCGGATCTTGATTGATGACACCTGCACAACCCAAAAACACCTGGCCCCTTGACGCGTCAGGGCGGAGTTTTTGAAGGCTTGAGAAACGGGCTAAACAGGGAATCCAAGAAGGCAACCTCTTTGGCGGGAATGAACACGGCGGTGGCACCGCCGCGTTGAAAGAAGAAAACGTGTCTGTCCTCGTGACTCCTTTCTTCCAACAAGGCCTGCTCGCCAACATGGCATGCCAATGCGCAAAATTAAGCACACCAGGTGCGCTGAATTGCGAACCCTCTGGGTGCTTGACTCTGGCGGACGGAAATGGAACAAAAACCAACTGACCGGAGTGGTGAATCTCGATGCAAGGGCCACTGAAGCGGCTGCTGGAAACGTGAATTTCGTCGGTCAGGGCCAGCACGGGAATGCGCTGCGCTCGCTCGTCACGCTGTGCTTTCTTTGCTCCCGGTTCGCTCCAGACCTCAAGTGACGCCAGGCAGAAAACAAAGCCCATCAGCATGGTTGCAAAGCGCATGACTCATCCTCTTGCGCACAGATCGCTGCCGGATGTGTCACCCGCACCGTCAATGACTTCGACCCGCCAGCAACAAGGCGCTAGCATCGCAGGGTTCATTCAATTTGACAATCAAGGTTCAATCAACCGTTGAACAACACTGGGAGGCCCTCATGAACCTGGTCCAACGTATCACCGACATCTTGCTCAAACCCAAAGACACCTGGCCTGCGATTGCGCAAGAGCCGGGGGACGTTGCCTCCATTTACAGCCGCTATCTGGTGTTTCTTGCCGCCATTCCAGCGATTGCGGGATTCATTGGTTTCTCGCTGGTGGGCATGAACGCCATGGGCATGAGCATTCGTTTGCCCGTAGGCATGGGCCTGGTGAACATGGTGGTGAGTTACGTGCTATCCCTGGTGATGGTGTTTGTGCTGGCCTTGATCGTGGACGCACTCGCCCCCAGTTTTGGCGGCAGCAAGAACCAGGTCAACGCTTTGAAGGTGGTGGCCTACAGCTTCACGGCCGCATTTCTAGGCGGCATTTTTTCGCTGCTGCCGTCGTTGGCGATACTGGGTGTGCTGGCCTCGCTCTATTCCATTTACCTGCTGTACACCGGCTTGCCGGTGTTGATGAAATGCCCCCAGGACAAGTCACTGGGTTACACCGCCGTGGTGGTGGTCTGTGGCATCGTCGCCGCCGTCATTGTGGGCGCGGTATCTGCACTGTTCATGCCGAACCCTGCCATGCACATGGGAGGTTTGCCCGGTGGTGAGATCAGCATCAACACACCCCGTGGCACCGTGAAATTGGACGCCCCCAAGATGAAAGAAGCACAAAACCGCATGGAGGAAATCGGCAAACGTCTGCAGGCTGCACAAGCCTCGGGCGACAAAGAAGCCACCGCCAAAGCCATGCGTGAGTTGATGGAGGTGATGGCTGCGTCGGGCCTGGCCGGTGCTGCCAGTGCCGGCATGCCCAGCAAACCCTGATCCTGGCCCGCAGTTCCAGCCGCAGTCAACAAGCCATGACCCTGACCGAGTTGCGTTACATCGTGGCAGTCGCCCGCGAACGGCATTTTGGGCGTGCAGCGGAGGCGTGTTTTGTCTCGCAACCGACCTTGAGCGTGGCGATCAAAAAGTTGGAAGAGGAACTCGACGTCAAACTGTTTGAACGCGGTGCCAACGAGGTGAGTGTGACGCCCTTGGGCGAAGAGATCGTGCGCCAAGCCCAACAAGTCATCGAACAAGCGGCGGCCATCAAAGAAATTGCCAAGCGTGGCAAAGACCCGGTGGCCGGGCCGCTGCGTGTGGGCGTGATCTACACTATCGGCCCTTATCTGTTGCCTGATCTGGTGAAGAATGCCATCGCGCGCGTGCCGCAGATGCCCCTCATCTTGCAAGAGAACTTCACAGCACGTTTGCTTGAGATGCTGCGCACCGGCGAACTCGACTGCGCCATCATGGCCGAGCCCTTTCCCGACACCGGCTTGGCCGTGGCACAGCTCTATGACGAGCCCTTCATGGTGGCCGTGCCCACCACCCATGCCATGGCTCAACTGAAGTCGGTTAGCGCGGAGTCCCTCAAGTTAGAGACCATGTTGCTGCTGGGCACAGGCCATTGTTTCCGCGACCATGTGCTGGAGGTCTGCCCCGAGTACGCTCGTTTCTCAAGCGACGCTGATGGCATCCGAAAAACCTTCGAAGGCTCGTCCTTGGAAACCATCAAATACATGGTCGCCTCGGGCATGGGCGTTACCGTGGTACCCCAACTCAGCGTGCCGCTGGACATGGCCACCTCGCCCCACGTTCGCTACATCCCCTTCAGCGGCACCGCCCCCACCCGCCGCGTGGTGCTGGCCTGGCGCCGCACCTTCACCCGCTACGAAGCCATCGCGGCGCTGCGCAATGCGGTGTATGCCTGTGCACTGCCGGGGGTGGCACGGTTGTCATGAGGTTGCGGATCTCGTTTGATGCTTCAGCGGGGTATCCAAATCTTGTGGTGAGGGTGAAAGAGCTGCATCAGAACTCGAACGGTGCTTCGCCCGAACACCGACAGGCCTTGCCGCCACCTCCTGGTCGCGGGCGCAAATCGGTACGGCAAGCGGTTGGTCCCACAGCCACCGGCCGACCTCTCAAATGAGGGGGGTTGATGGCGTTTCCACGCCACACGCGACGGGATTCGCGCCGTTCGTCGCGATAGTTTGTGCAAAATGGCCGACTCGTTTTCGCCATCAAAAACATCAATTTGGAGGATCAATGAAATCCGTATTGCGTCTATTGGCTGTTGCCGCCACAACAATCGTTCTTACCGGGTGCGTGGTCGCCCCGCAAACACCCATTCAACTCAGCGCAAGTACCCTGAACGCTGAGGGGCGAATCGGTGTGGTCATGACACCCCTGCCAAAAGTTGACTTGGTCCTGCCAGGCGCTTCGTGCCTGTTGTGTTACGCCGCCGCTTCCGCAATGAACTCCTCGCTCAATACCCATACGCAAGCTCTTCCCTATGAGGACCTGCCCAAGCTGAAGGATCAACTGGCCCAAGCCCTCATCAAAAAGGGCAAGACCGCCACCGTGATCATTGAGCCGCTGGACCTGAAATCGCTTACGGATTTTGCGAACAAAGGAGCCAACATTGCCACCAAGGACTTCACAAGCTTGAAGGCGAAGTACGGCGTGGACAAGTTGCTGGTTGTTGATATCGCCGCCCTTGGGATGGAGCGCACCTACGCCTCCTACTTTCCAACCAGCCCACCGCGTGCGTACCTCGTGGGCACAGGGTTTCTCGTTAACCTCAACAACAACACCTACGAATGGTTTAACCCGATTCGGCAGTTACGCGCTGCAGATGGGAATTGGGACGAAGCGCCCAAGTTCCCCGGGCTGACCAATGCCTATTTTCAAGTGCTGGAATCGAGTAAGGATGAGTTCCTGAAACCTTTCACCAACTGAAGCGATGCGAGCCTCTTCTTACCCGTGGCGACGTCTTGCCGCGGCGGCAGCGTTGTTATGTTTTGTGACCCCAGCAGTCCTCGCCGCGTCCGAGGACTTGGCTGAGGGGAAAATCCTGCGCGCCGTTCCACAAAAAACCGACTGGCTGATGCGTCTGCCCGGGCAAGAGGGGCTCGTTTTTCGAGGCATGCTGGGCGGCAAGGGTGCGGGTGCTGAGGCCGGCGCAACAGTGCTGTACCCATCTGGAGGAGCAGGGGCAGCAGGGTTCTTTGCAGCGCTGATTACGCACGCGGTGATTGCAAACTCCGTTCTGTCCAGCCAACAAAAAGCAGAACGCACAGAGGCCGACAAGGTTTTGGAGCCCTACGTCTCAACCCTGAGCCAACTAACTACAACCAAAACGCTGGATCTCGCGCGTGAAAAGATGGGGCGAGGAGGAATCAAGCGCGTCATCTCCCCCACCGACAAAGCAACCGGCGGCGCCTGGTTGATCGAGTCGACGCCTGTTTTCACCTTGACGCAGGATGAACAAGCCCTCGTTCTTGACAACGCGGTTATCGTGTACTCGGCGGATGTGCCACCTGCTGTTGTCTACAAGGGCGTCGTCCGCGTGGTGTCCCATCCCAAACCAGCTGGAGATGAACAGTCCCCGTTGGTACAGCTGTGGACCGCAGATGCTGGGGCCCCGCTCCAAGGAGAAACGGCCAGCTTGTGGGCCGAGTCTTTGGACGTGATTCTGGGGCAGTTGGCGCTCGGACCAGAAACTGCGCCCCCTCCTCAAAAGACAATTCGATTCCCCGAGGGAGGCCGCACCAAAGTGGAGCGAGCGTCGGTGATCGAAGAACGTTGTGACCGGATTGTTCTCAAAACTTTGCGGGGCTGGCTGATGTCAGTCCCTGCAAAAGCGGATGCCTATGGCACACCTCCTTGCCAGATCGGCGCCACCTCGGCAAAACCTTGACGCAGCACGGTATACGCATTGGTCGTTCCCGAGAATGCTCTGCGCGTGGTCGTCGCTCACTTGTTATGGTGGAAGTAAAGGTTGGGTTTTGACCGAACAGCCTCTCGTCGGCAACGCTCCACCTGTCGAATGATCCTGGCGCAACAAGAGGCCCTTTCCGCGTCGCACCGCGATCCCGGCACCATGCAACACGGTGTATGCCTGTGGGCTGCCAGAGGTGGCGCGCTGGTTGTGACGTGACTTGCAAGAAGTCAGCGCACAGCAATCACCTGCAACGTCGTTTTGAGGTTGATCTCGTAGATTTGATCCGTCGCCAGCGGGCCTGCGTCGGCGTTGTGCGAACCTGAGCCCAAGAGTGCAGTCGCACGCTGAGCCAAGCGGGATTTCAGCGCGGAGACCGGCACCAAGCGATCGGCTGAGCCCTTGGGTCCTTGCACGGCGATACCCACCCATTGCCCGTGGGCGTTGAACACGGGGCCGCCGCGGGGGCCAGGTTTTATGTCAACGCCCAGCGCTGTGCTGGCCTCGGGCCAAGGCGTGCCGCTTGGTATGGGCCCGCCCAAAAAACCTGTGCGCAGCAGCGGCCAGGCGGGCGAAGCATCCGGGGTGGTGGCGTACTCGACGGCATGGGCCACGCTGCCAGGAAAAGCGTCGCGGGGGGCGGGCACCAGGGCCCTGGGTGGGGGCAAAGGTTGGCGAAGTTGGAGCAAGGCCAAACCCATGGTCGGATAACGCTCCACAACACTGGCCACTGCCATTTGCCCAAGGCCATTGCGCAACCAAACAGACCCTGCACGCGGAAGCCGGGCCAGCGGCACCAAAGCGTGCGTCCCACCGTGCAGCAACGCCGCGCTTCCCAGCACTTGCGCGCCCCTGGGCAAACCGCGCTCGTCGCCATAGGGTGCCAATCGCACGGGCAGGGCGCGCAAGGCGGTGTTGGCACGGGGTTGGCCGCTTTTGAATTGAGCCTGCACCTCGGCGATCAAGGGTTGCGCCGGCGCGCGCAGGTCGGCCTCTTGAAGCAAACGTTCTGCCACAGGCACTTGGCCACCCGCGTGCAGCAGCCAGGCATACAGCGCTGCGCCGCCGACCACGTCGAGATGCGCACCTGCGGTGTGCGCACCAAAGGCCAAGGCGCGGCGGTACTCGCCGGCTTGCATGTGGGCGCGGACGATGGCCATTTCGGTGTCCGCGGCATGCAAGATGGCGGCGGCCCGCTCAAAAGCGTGCTGTGCAGTTTGTGGGTCCAAGCGAGCCAAGGCCGCTTCGCCCTCTTTCAGCAGCCGAGTGCGTTCTTTTAAGCGCTCGGTTGAAAGCGATGTGGCATCACGCAGCGCGGCGCTGCCTGCCTGGCTGTTGCTGAGCTGTTGAATCGTTTCGCTCAGTCCCTTGCCGCGCTCGCCGCTGAAAGATTCAACCGCAAGGCCAGGAGCAGGGGGCTGTGCCGATGCCAACCCCGCCCAGGCCCAAGCAGCACAAGCCATTGCAAGCGCGCACGCAACCCTGTGTCGCTGCATCAAGGGTTGACGTTGGCACCGCTCGGGCAGGTGGTGCTGCTGCCCACACGGTTGATGCGGGGGGTGCCTGCATCCAAGGGGTTGCTGTTGGGCGCGTAGGCCGCCTTGGGTGCTTTGAAGTTGGACATGTAGGCGGTGAGCGCGTCAATGTCCTGCGCACCACCCAAGCGGTTGCTGCCTTTGAGAAAGGTGGAGTAACCATCACCGCCATCGGCCATGAAGTTGTTGACCGTGACGCGGTAGGTTTTGCTGGGGTTCTGCACCACACCGGCTGCATCGACCAAGGTTTCGGTGCTGGATGCTGTGCGGAGCAGCACATTGCTGATGCGTGAGCCGCAAGCTTTTGCACCGTCCCAGGTGTACTTGAACCCCCCGGAGGGCAACATGAAACGGGTGGCGGTGGCGGATTGACCCAAACACGCGGCGAACTGTTCTTCCAGCACGTCCTTCAGGTTTTGGGTGGTCAAGGTCATGGTGACCAGGCTGTTGCCAAAGGGTTGCACCGTGAAGGCTTCGCCATAGGTCACATTGCCTGCGCCTTCACCGGCCGGGCTGCTGGCAAAGGTAAACCCCGGGCTGCGCACGCCGCCGCCGTTCATGAACGCGATGGCGGCCCCACCGAACGTTGACGGTTGTGTCGCAGTCAACTGAGAGTCGGCGATCAAATCACCCGCAGGCATGTTGCAAGCGCCGTCCACGCGGCCATTGCTCAAGTCGGTGGTGATGGACCCGATGACGGTGTTGGCGATGGGAGACACCAAGCCTTTGTAGGCGGTCACGATGTTCAGCACCGCGGCACTGGCGGTGATGGCGGGGTCGTTGCGCACCACCAAACGGTTGGTCGCGTTGGTTTGGGTGATGTTGCGTGTGACCGGGTCGATGGTGATGTCGATGTCGGTCAGCACGCGGCCAAAGGCGCTGGAGCTGGTCACAGAAATGTTGCGTCCTGATGCATTGGGCAGCTTGCAGTTGTAGGCGGCGTGCGTATGGCCACTGACCACCAGGTCCACCGCGTCGTCGAGCTGTTTGACGATGTTGGCAATGGCTGCACCCGCCAGATTGCCTTCGCAGCCATTGATGTCGGCCAGCGTACCGGTTTGAAAGCCGCCTTCGTGCACCAATACGACGATGGACTCAATGCCCTGGGCGCGCAGTTCAGGGATCAAGGCATTCACCGTGGCTGCTTCGTCGCGGAACTCCAAACCCGCCACGCCGGTGGGTGTCACGATGCTGGGGGTGGCCTTGAGTGTCATGCCGATGAAAGCCACCTTCACGTCGTTGAAAGTTTTGATGCCATAGGCGGGCAACAGCGTTTTGCCCGTGCTGGTAGTGACTACGTTGGCCGACAACCATTTGAACTTGGCGCCTTCAAACGGCACCGGCGTGCCCACAGCCGCGCCTTTGCAGCTGTTGGGGTCGTTGACGCCATTGTTTTGTTTGCAGCCGCCGTTTTGCAGGCGCAGCAACTCTGCAGAACCCTTGTCAAACTCGTGGTTGCCCACGGCGTTGAACTCCAGGCCGATGCGGTTCAAGGTCTCGATCGATGGCTCGTCAAAAAATAGCGACGAGATCAAAGGTGTGGCGCCAATGAAGTCACCCGCGCCGACCACGACGTTGAGCGGATTTTTTGCTTTGAGGGCTGCCACATGGGCGGCCATGAATTCAGCACCGCCCACAGCAGGACGGTCCGCTGCGGCTACAGAGGTGTTCACACCGAAGGTGCCGGGTGATTCCAAGTTGCCGTGGAAATCGTTGAACCCAATGATCTTGGCGATAAATGGGGTTGTGGACGCTGGCGTCACGGTGGGAGTGGAATCACCATCACTGCCGCAGGCGACGATGCCAGCAGCAAGACCCAGCACAGACAGCGCAGCGGCAAGGGGTTTTTTGTTCATGAACAAGCTCCTGGGTGGTTGGCTTCAACAGCGGCCGCGTTCAAGGCTACGCAGACACAGTGACAGTGGCGTGACGCCGACCACTTGATTCCGCCGACGACCTGATGTCAATCAACGCCCTGCACGCGCTATGCTCAAGATGGTCAAAGCCTAGTAGACCCAACCCACGGGCCGCTCTAATCTGACAGCCTGTTTCCCCTGAAGGAGTGTTTCACCATGGCCAAAAAATCCGCCCTCAAAACCGCCGCGCCCAACATCCAAATTGGCATCAGCGACAAAGACCGCGCCGCCATCGTCAAAGGCCTGGGCCATTTGCTGGCCGACACCTACACCCTCTACCTCAACACCCACAACTTCCACTGGAATGTGACGGGCCCGATGTTCAACACCTTGCACCAAATGTTCATGCTGCAGTACACCGAGCTGTGGAATGCGGTGGACCCGATTGCCGAGCGCATCCGCTCTCTCGGCCATCCCGCACCGGGGTCCTACAAACAGTTCGCTGCGCTGGCCTCCTTGCCCGACGCACCCACCACGCCGCCCAAGGCCCTGGAGATGGTGCGTATCTTGGTGCAAGGGCACGAAGCCGTGGCCCGCACCGCCCGCAGCCTCTTCCCCACGGTGGACAAAGCTGGTGACGAACCCACCGCCGACTTGCTCACCCAGCGCCTCACCGTGCATGAGCAAACCGCGTGGATGCTGCGCAGCTTGTTGGAAGAGTAAAGCGCAACCATGGCTGATTTCGTCCTCGTTCACGGTGCCTGGCATGGCGGTTGGTGCTGGAAGAAGTTGCTGCCCGGGCTGCAGGCCGCAGGGCACCGCGGTTTTGCACTGACTCTCACCGGCCTGGGCGAACGCGCTCATCTGATGTCACCGACGATCAATCTTCAAACCCATGTGCAAGATGTGTGTGGGCTGATCGAACATGAAGAGCTGCAGGGCGCCGTTCTGGTGGGCCACAGTTACGGCGGAATGGTGATCACCGGCGTGGCACAGCAAGTGGACACCGCATGTTTGTCTCGTTTGGTTTACCTGGATGCGGTGGTGCCAGAGCCGGGCGAGGCTTGGTCCAGCGGCCACGCTCTTGATACGCAAGCGGCGCGGCGGGCAGTGATTGCCGAGTCGGGACAACTCGCCCCGCCCAACCCCGATGTTTTTGGTTTGCAAGGCGACGACCACACCTGGGTGCAGCGCCGCCAAACGCCGCAGCCGGGCGGTTGTTACGACGCCGCCTTGGCGTTTGAACATGAGCGGGTGCGGCGTTGGCCAAGACATTTCATCGACTGCACCTCGCCCGCTTTGCCCACCATCGATGCCTCACGTCGTCGTGTGCGGGCGGAGCCGGGTTGGACAGTGCATGAACTGCGTACCGGCCACGATCCCATGGTCAGTGCACCGCAAGACTTGCTCCAAGTCTTGCTGCAAATCGTGTGAAGACCTGCAGCGGTTCTCTGTCTATTTGCAGGATAGGTTCTTAGTCCGCGCTGACCGTGCGGTCCTTTGCCCACTCCCGCAAAGCCGCGACCGCCTCCGACCGGGTCACCGACAGCGGTTTGGTGCGCAGCAACTCCAGCATCACCAAATTGGGCTGCGGCGTTTGCTGGCGGGCGTGGGCTTCGTAACGTGCGGCCACCACAGCGGCTTCGATTTCGGCGCCGGAAAAACCGTCGCTGCGCTCCACCAGGGGCTTCAATCCCGCGTCATCACAGGGCACCTTGTGTTTGGCCAAGTGGATGCGAAAAATGCCTTCTCGCACTTCGGGGGTGGGCAGGTCGACAAAGAAAATTTCGTCAAATCGCCCTTTGCGCATCAGTTCGGGGGGCAGGCTTTCAATGTCGTTGGCGGTGGCCACCAAAAAGACGCTGGAGCGGCGCTCGGCCATCCAAGTGAGCAAGGTGCCGAGCATGCGTTTGCCGGCGCCGGTGTCGCCATCGCCTTGGCCGCCCGCCAGGCCTTTTTCAATTTCGTCCATCCACAGCACGCATGGCGACATCGCGTCAGCCACCTTCAAAGCCTCACGCAATTTGCGTTCACTCTCGCCTTGGTATTTGTCGAAGAGCGCGCCAAAGTCCATGCGAAACAGCGGCACCTGCCAAGACGACGCAATGGCTTTGGCCGACAAACTTTTGCCCGCCCCTTGCACGCCCAAGAGCAACACACCACGCGGCGCGGGCAGGCCGGATTCGTCAGGCTTCAAAAAGGGCTCGCGCCGCAGCAGCAGCCAGCGTTTCAGCGCCTTCATGCCCGCGACTTCATCGAGTGCCGGCAGTTTTTGTTCAAACACCAGCAGCTCGGCCACACCCAAAGTTTCTTGTTTGGCGGCCAACACGCGCGCCAGGTCGGCGGTGCAAATTTGTCCGTCACTCAGTGTCAAACGCGCCAAGTGACGCACCGCGTTTTCCGGCAAGCCCACCGTGTGGCGCAGCAACGATTCCAGGGTAGTGCGTGAGCCGCCTACTTCGCCCTTTTGAGACTGATGTTGCCCCATCTCCTCCTTGAACACCGCCTTCACCCGCTCCATCGTCATCGGCTCCAATTCGAAGCGGCTGGCAAACGGGACGAGTTCATCTGGTAGGTCGATGTCGTGCCCGACAAACACCAACTGCTGTTTTTTACTTTCACTCTTCAGCGCAATTTCTTTGATGGCCCGCGTTACCAAGGGGTTGCTCAGGTAAGGGTGAATGTCCAGAAAGACAAAAAGCGCTGGCCCCGCGCTGTTGTCCACATGGCGCAGCGCGTCGGGCAGCTCCTTGGTTTCATTGGCGTCGGCCGTCGGGTTCTTGTTGAAATCGAGCAGCGACAGTTTGAGCCCATGGCTGACGCGCAAACCCCGGTTGGCTGACCAAGATCAAATCTCCCGTTGGCTCAGGCTGGACACTCGCTCGAAAAGAGCCATCACCCGCTTTTCTTCATGCGTCTCAATCACCAAGATGGCGGTCTTGGTGTCGATCATGGCGATCAGGTCATTGACTTGTTGGGTGGTCGGCACACGTGTCTCCAGAGTGACCCACGCTGTCGTGGGTGGGCGGCGGGGGATTCTTCCACAGAGCGGGCATGGCAGACGGGGCCTCGACGGGCCACTGCCGTCGCGTATAACTTCTCCCTCAACGCATGGGAGAAACAATGAAATCAAGCTTCAAACTGATGGGCGCTTGCGCGCTCAGCGCATTTGTTTTGCTGTCTGCTGTGCCGGGAATTGCCCGCGCCCAGGACATTGCAACGCTACAGTCGCGTGCCGAAAAAGGCGATGCCCAATCGCAAACCCAATTGGGCTACCGATATTCGGCTGGAGAAGGTGTCACGCAGGATTTCCACAAGGCCGTGTTTTGGTATCGCAAAGCGGCAGAACAGGGGCGAGCCGTCGCTCAGTACAACCTCGGAAACAGATACCGCTACGGCGAAGGTGTCCCCAAAGACTTCAAACAAGCACGGTATTGGTTTGACAAAGCCGCAGCCCAAGGCAGTGCCGATGCGATGTTCGCCATTGGTGCCATGTATGACGAAGGCGAAGGCGTCGCTCAAGATAACAAGCAGTCCCTGACCTGGTACCGCAAGGCTGCGGACCGGGGCCAAGCCGACGCACAGTTCAACATGGCGGTCGCGTACCACGAGGGCGAGGGCGTTGCGCGAGACCACAGGTTGGCCTATTTCTGGGCCCTGTTGGCCGCGGCACAGGATTTCCCGGACGCCAAACAAGCCAGCTTTGAATTCGGGCTTCCGCTGGGTGAAGCGGTCAGGGTCAAAGTTCGCGAAGAAGTGAAGGCCTGGAAACCTTCAAAACAGTGACACTACGATGCGCACGGAGTTGTTGACTGCCACGGCGGTGCTGTTCGGCGGTTTGGGCCTGCTGCTCTACGCCTTGTTTTGCCTGTCACGTGCTCTTGCCAGCCGATCTTGGCCGACCGCGAGGGGAACGGTAACCGGATCGTTTGTTCAAAAAGAAGAGGACGACGAGGGCGTCTCATACAGCGCCAAAATCAGTTATCACTACAGCGTTGGCAACCGCGACTTCTCCGGAACGGAAGTACGGGCAGGGGGTCTTTTGACATTCGGCTTTTTTGGGTTGGCCGAGCGTACAACCGACAAGTACCCTCTGGGGACCACGGTAAGAGTTCGATACCTGCGGCGAAATCCCAGGGTTTCCGTGCTGGAGCACGGCTTCAATTTTTCGATCGCGGTTTACTTCGTCGTGGCCGTGTGGCTCTTGGTCGAAGCTCGAGGTTTGATCAAAGCGCTGTAACGATTGAGATTGAACAAGTGCGACAGCTTGCTCGCAGCTTGACTTGAAATACCAGCGCACTGCCGTTAACCTCCCACCATGCGCATCGCCATCCTCACCTTCGACGGCTTCAACGAGCTGGATTCTTTTGTGGTCCTGGGCTTGCTCAATCGTTTGGGCAACTTGGGCTGGAAAGCGGAGATCACCAGCCCCTCTGCGCAAGTCACCTCCATGAACGGCGTGACGGTGCTGGCCCAGCAGCCCCTGGAGTTTGCCAACGAGGCCGACGCGGTGATTTTTGGGAGTGGCATTTACACCCGCGCCATTGCGCAAGACATGGGAAACCGCGGTGCGGTGCTGGATCGCTTGCAGCTTGATCCGGTGCGGCAGTTGATAGGCGCGCAGTGCTCGGGCGGTTTGTTGTTGGCCCGCTTGGGCCTGCTCGCCGACGTACCAGCGTGCACCGACCTCACCACCAAGCCCTGGGTGATCGAAGCGGGTGTGCGTGTGCTGGACGAGCCTTTCCATGCGCGTGGCCCCATCGCCACGGCGGGCGGCTGTTTGGCGTCTCAGTACCTGGCGGCGTGGCTGATGTGGTCACGTGCCGGTGAGGAGGCTGCGCGCCAGGCCCTCCTTTACGCGGCGCCGGTAGGCGAGAAAGACGCCTATGTAGAACGTTTGCTGGCCCGCGTGCGGCCTTTCATCACGGCCGCTTGACTTCGCGAGATCCCCTGAGGACGGTTCAAAACACCGCAGCCGCGATAATCACCGGTTGATCTTTGCGCTCCACTCTTGGGGTGCTCGTGCAGAAAAGCCCCCCATGTCCCTCGAATCCCTGTTTCCGGTGATGGCCAAAGAAGTCAAGCGCCGTCGCACCTTCGCCATCATTTCCCACCCTGATGCGGGCAAAACCACGCTCACGGAAAAGCTACTGCTGTTCTCCGGCGCGATTCAAATTGCCGGTTCGGTGAAAGCCCGCAAAGCCACCCGGCATGCCACGTCCGACTGGATGGAGATTGAAAAGCAGCGCGGTATCTCGGTGGCATCGAGTGTGATGCAGATGGAGTACCGCGGCTGCGTCATCAACCTGCTCGACACCCCCGGCCACCAAGACTTCTCGGAAGACACCTACCGCGTGCTCACCGCGGTGGACGCCGCCTTGATGGTGATCGACGCCGCCAACGGCGTCGAGCCGCAAACCCGCCGCCTGCTGCAGGTTTGCCGCGCCCGCAACACGCCCATCCTCACCTTTGTGAACAAGATGGACCGCGAGGTGAAAGACCCGCTGGCCCTGATGGACGAGATTGAACGCGAACTTGGCATGGAGGTGGTGCCCTTCACTTGGCCCGTGGGCATGGGCAAGGCTTTTCACGGCGTGATGGATTTGCGCGAAGAACAAATGCGCGTGTTCAGCCCGGGTGAAGACCGCAACCACAACGACGACGAAATTCTGCTTGGCTTGGACAACCCCGCCTATGCAGAGCGTTTTGGCATGCAATACGAACAAGCCCAGGGCGAGATTGAACTGCTGACCGACGCCGCCCCGCCTTTCGACAAAGACGCTTTCTTGAGCGGCAAACAAACCCCCATGTTCTTCGGCTCCGCCGTCAACAACTTCGGCGTGCGCGAAGTGCTGGATGCCTTGGTGGACTTGGCCCCGCCCCCGGGCGAGCGGGCCGCCATCCAGCGTGTGGTGCAGCCCGACGAAGCCAAGTTCACCGGCGTGGTCTTTAAAATTCAGGCCAATATGGACCCGGCCCACCGCGACCGCATTGCTTTTTTACGTGTGGCCTCGGGGCACTTTCAGCGCGGCATGAGGCTCAAGGTGGTGCGCTCGGGCAAAGAGCTGCGCCCCAACACCGTGGTGAGTTTCCTAAGCCAGCGCCGCGAGCTGCTGGATGAAGCCTATGCCGGCGACATCATCGGCATCCCCAACCATGGCGTGCTGCAACTCGGCGACACGTTGACCGAAGGCGAAGCCCTGCAGGACACCGGCCTGCCCTTCTTCGCCCCTGAAATGTTCCGCTCGGTGGAAGTGGCCGACCCACTCAAAACCAAACAGCTCAAAGCTGGTCTCACGCAGCTGGGTGAAGAGGGCGCGATTCAAGTGTTCCGCCCCGTGGCCGGTACCGTGCTGCTGCTCGGTGCCGTCGGCCAACTGCAGTTTGAAGTGGTGGCCCACCGCCTGGAACACGAATACGCCTGCAAAGCCCGCATCATGCCGAGTCGCTTCCAAGTTGCGCGCTGGGTCACCTGCGAAACCGGCGAAGGTGCGGCCGCGGACGAGCGTGAACTCAAGCGTTTTCTCGACGCCAATTCCCACCGCGTGGCCTACGACGCCGTCGATGCGCCCACGGTGCTGGTGGAATACGCCCCTGAACTACGCGCCATCGAAGCCAACTGGCCCAAGATCAAATTCCACGCGCTGCGCGAGCATGCGGGCTTGGTGTTTCAGAAGCGGTTGGAGGGCTAGTTTTCTAGGCTGGCCTGTCTTGCCCAGCGATGACTCATTGAACGCTGAAGGCCTGCGTGATCAAACCGTTCGCTCGACCGAAGCCATGCGGGTGTTCAAGAGGGCAGCGGGCTGATCCCGCTCTATCCCCCGTGTCATTCCCGCGGAAGCGGGAATGACGGGTTTCGACTCAGCCTCGATCAGAAGTTGCGTTTGATCACATTGCTCTTGGCAGTCACCACATTGCCGGTGTAGAGGTTTTTCAGGCGCAGGCGGCCATAGACCTCGTCGGTGCCGAAGTCTTCATTCAGCAAGTTGGTGCCCAAGGTGGCGGTGAAGGTGGCCACTTCGGGGCTGCTCGGCGTGGCGTCAGGGAAATGTTTGGATGCATAGCTGAAGATGAAATCGTCTGGGTTGATGAGCGCACCCAAACCATTGTCTTCACCCCAGAGGGCGCAGTGCAGGGCGAACTTCAAGCCCTCTTTCATTTCGTTTTGCTCGTACTTGGTGAAGGTGACGCGACAGGTCACTGTGCAGTTGGACGTGCCCGTGCTGGCATTGCTGCCAATTTCAAGTTTTGCGCCGGTGATGGTGGCCATGGTGGATCTCCGATCTAAGAAGAGTAAAAGTACAAAGGCAGCAAACAAAGGAGGCGTGTCGGTGGCCGCTGCCCGAAAGCCTGCCAACCCGCGTGTTGGAAACACGGGGCCAATGTCTCTCTTGCGCGCTTGTTCGGCGATCCCTAGAGGCGTGGTTTTGGCTTCGTTGTTAGGGGGCATAGAACCCCCCTGTTTGATGTGGTCGGCGGATTTTTTTGGCGCCGCCAGCGTCAAGGCCTGGCTATGGGCCAGGTGGTGCTGCCACCATGTGCGCGGCTTCTTGCTGCAACCACTGACAAAACACCGCGGCTTGCGAATGGTCAATCCGATGACGTGCGGTGTACTTCAGCCCACTGGCCACAAAGCCAAGCGGCGCCAGCAAGCGTCCGCTGCCAACGTCGGTGGCAACCAAATGCCAAGGGGCAATGCACAAACCTAAACCACCGAGTGCGGCTTCGAGTGTGTAGGTGTAATGCGCAAACTCTTGTTGGGGTGCTGTTGGCAACTTGGCGCCGCAAGCCGCAGCCCAGTCTTGCCAAGCCTTGGGTCGGGTGCGGGTTTGCAAACGAGGGCAACGGCGCAGCAATTCAAGGCGCTGAGGCCCCGTGCCCCGAGCCATCTTGTCCATCAAGGCAGGCGACAGCACCAAACCGAGTAACTCGTCGAACAGTGGTGTGGTGTGGGTGCGCTCCGTCGCTGCTTGCGCCGTGGCCGGGATGAGGTCGTCCACATTGATTACCACGTCGTAACGTTCGCGTTCAATCTGTACAGCGTGCGAGGTGGTGCTCAAACGAACGTCGATGCCTGGATGCGTTTCATGAAAACGATGCAAACGCGGAATCAACCAGCGCATGGTGAAGGTACTCAGGCAAGACACATTTAGCACCTGCTCCTTGCTGCGCGACAACACCGCCACGGTGGCGGCGATCTGATCAAACGCCTGTGTCAGAGCAGGGAGCAGCGCCTGCCCTGCGGGCGTGAGTTGCAACGCATGTTTGGGACCTTCGAACAGGGCCACACCCAGTTCTTCTTGCAAAGCGCGCACTTGGCGGCTGACCGCGCCATGGGTGACGCAAAGCTCTTGCGCCGCCGCCGTCATGCGGCCCAACCGTGCCGTGGCTTCGAAAGTGCGCAAAGCGTTGAGGGACGGCAGACGACGCGGCATAGTGTGAGTTTATGTCACAAGGTGTGCGTTGAAAACTCGTTTGCTTTCGTCAGTGCTCCAATGGGAATATGCCAGCCGCCCATTCCTATTGACAAAAAGCGGAGTAAATATCACATGCCATTCATCCGAACCGACGTCCCCGACAGCATGCCCTTCGAGCGCCGCCAGAAGGTGGTTGCCGGCATACACCAGGCTTTGATTGAAAGCATCGGCATGCCCGCCGACGAGCTGTTCAACCGCGTGAGCAGCTACAGCCCGCAAGACTTCTTCTACAGCCGCAGCTTCAACGGCATGCGTCGTTCAGACCAGGCCGTGGTGGTGGAAATCACCCTGCGCCGTGGCCGCAGCGATGCGATGAAAAAAGCGCTCTATGCACAAATTGCCCGCGAGTTGACAGCGGCTGATGTCGCGCCCGACGACATCTTCATCTTCATGCACGAGAACGACTATTCCGACTGGTCGGTCGGCCAAGGTCGTTTTGCCATGGCCTTGGCGCAGCAGCCGGGCGCCTCCACGTAAGCTATTGATGCGGCCCCTTGAAGTCTGAACTACCGGTCTGTGGGAGACCCTCGTCTGGTGGAGGACAGCCGTTGTTTGAAGGACCGCGCCGGGAATTCGCCCCGGCATGGCGACTCACTTTCTTGCTGGTGCAAGAAAGTAAGCAAAGAAGCACCTGAACACCAGCCTATTTGGGCAGAGGTGGTTTGGTTCTGAAGCGCAGACGTGGAGTCTGGATTCGGCCAGTGGCCACTACCCCTCGGGCGACGTTTTCTCGGCGTTTTTTCTATACACGGCAAAGCGCCACGAGCGGCTGGCAGGCCAAGAGCGGCGGCAGATGCGGTTAGCGGCTGGTACGACAAACCGCCGAGAAAACGTCGCCAGAGGGCTTGGGGTGCCAAGCTGAACCAGCGAGTCCATCCCGATCCCGGTTCGATCCGTCACCACTCAAATAGGCTGGTGTTGAGGTGCTTCTTTGGTGACTTTCTTGCACCAGCAAGAAAGTTACTCGGCTTGCCGGGCCGAGACCCGGCGCGGTGCCTCAAGCCAAGGCTGCCGTCCACAGGGGCTCCCTTGCGAGAGACTCAACCAGTCCGGCAGTTCAGACTTCAAGGGGCCGCATCAATAAGAAACGCTCGGCAAGGCAATCCGCGTTTCCATCTTCGCCCGGTGCACGCTGAAAAAACTCTTCACATTGCGCACATTGGCGTCTTGGGTGAAGAGGCGCTGCACCACCTCGTGCCAGGCCGCCATGTGGGCCACTTGCAGCAGCAGCATGAAGTCGGGGCCGGGTGAGACGCGGTGGCATTGCTGCACTGCGGGGTCTTGCGCGGCGCGTTCTTCAAACTCGGCCAGGTGTTCGGCGCCTTGACGATCCAGCGTCACTTCAGTGAACACCGTCAGCCCCGCACCCAAACGCTCAGGCGACAGCAGGGCCACGCGGCGCAGAATCACGCCGCCGTCTTCCAGCCGTTTGATGCGCCGCAAGCAGGTGGCCGGCGAGATGTGCGTGGCCAGTGCCAACGCCTGGTTGGTGAGCGAGGCGTCGGATTGCAGCAGGTCGAGCAAGCGCCAATCGGTGGCATCGCAGGTGATGGGCGCGGTTGAATGTTCCATGAGCTAATTATTCATGAAATAAAATTCAATCAACAACCGCGTGTGAACGAAAATTTCATGAAAGCATGAAATAAGTACGCATATTTCTCTCTGCCTTGCCTACCATCGCGGCTCCCGCTCGGCGTGTTTCGTTGGATTCGCCCCGGCCCAACCGCAAAGGACTCTTCACCATGTGTGGCATCGTAGGCAGCGTCAGCACCCGCAACATCGTTCCCATCTTGGTCGAAGGCCTGAAACGCCTGGAGTACCGGGGTTATGACTCTTGTGGCGTCGCGGTGCATCAAAGCGGTGAGTTGAAACGCGCGCGCAGCACCGCCCGCGTGGCCGAGCTGCAAATCCATGTGGATGAAGACGGCATCGCCTCCGGTACCGGCATCGCCCACACCCGCTGGGCCACCCACGGTGTGCCCGCGGTGCACAACGCCCACCCGCATTTTTCGCACGGCCCCAACGCGGGCGCCTCGGCCAGTGGCCGCATCGCCCTGGTTCACAACGGCATCATTGAAAACCACGACGAGCTGCGCGCTTCGCTGGTGGCCAAGGGCTACACCTTCACCAGCCAAACCGACACCGAAGTCATCGCCCACCTGGTGGACCACCTGTACGACGGCGATCTGCTCGACGCCGTGCAGCGCACCGTGCGCCAGCTCAAAGGCGCCTACGCCATTGCCGTGTTCTGCCGCGACGAGCCGCACCGTGTCATCGGTGCCCGTGAGGGCTCCCCTCTGGTGTTGGGGATTGGCGACGTTGCAAACGGCGAGCACTTCTTGGCCTCCGACGCGATGGCCTTGGCCGGCGTCACCGACCAAATCGTCTACCTGGAAGAAGGCGACGTGGTCGACCTGCAGCTGGGCAAGATGTGGATCAGCCACCTCGCGGGTGACAAAAACGGCACTGACCGTTTCGAGGCTGTGCAGCGCCCCGTGCGTACCGTACATGCCCACACCGGCGCCGCCGAACTCGGCCCCTACCGCCACTACATGCAGAAAGAAATTTTCGAGCAGCCCAAGGCCATAGCCGACACGCTTGATGCGGTGGTGTCTATCACACCCGAACTATTCGGAGACGGCGCACACAGCATCTTCAAAGACGTGGACTCCGTGTTGATCCTGGCCTGCGGCACGAGCTACTACAGCGGCTCCGTCGCCAAGTACTGGCTGGAAAGCATCGCCAAAATTCCCACCAGCGTGGAAATTGCAAGCGAATACCGCTACCGCGACAGCGTGCCCAACCCACGCACCCTGGTCGTCACCATCAGCCAAAGCGGCGAAACCGCCGACACGCTCGCAGCGCTGAAACACGCCCGCAGCCTGGGCATGCAACACACCCTCACCGTTTGCAATGTGAGCACGTCCGCCATGGTGCGCGAATGCCGCCTGGCCTACATCACCCGCGCTGGCGTGGAAGTGGGTGTCGCCTCTACCAAAGCCTTCACCACCCAACTTGTGGGCCTGTTCCTCTTGACCCTGACCTTGGCCAAAACACGAGGCCACTTGAGCGAAGCCGCGGAAGCCGAACACCTCAAAGCCCTGCGCCACCTCCCGGTCGCTGTGCAAGCCGTGCTCGCACTGGAGCCGCAAATCATCGCCTGGGCCGAAGAATTCGCAGGCAAAGAAAACGCCCTCTTCTTAGGTCGCGGCCTGCACTACCCGATTGCGCTCGAAGGCGCACTCAAACTCAAAGAAATCAGCTACATCCACGCCGAGGCCTACCCGGCCGGCGAACTCAAACACGGCCCCTTGGCCTTGGTGACGGCCGAAATGCCGGTGGTCACCATCGCCCCCAACGACGCCCTCTTAGAAAAACTCAAAAGCAATTTGCAAGAAGTGCGCGCAAGAGGCGGCCAGCTTTATGTGTTTGCCGACGGCGACTCCCACATCACCAGCAGCGAAGGCCTGCACGTCATCCGCATGCCCGAACACTACGGCGCACTCTCCGCCATCCTGCACGTGGTGCCGCTGCAGTTGTTGGCGTATCACACGGCGTGTGCGCGGGGGACGGATGTGGACAAGCCCAGAAACTTGGCCAAATCGGTCACTGTCGAGTGACCGATTGGGTGTCGCGCAGCGACTGGTGCGAAGCACCCAGGTTCTTGGTTTAGGGGCCTGCTCACATCGTGCAGCGATGTCAAGGCACGAAGTGCCTTGTGAGCACCACAAACCTCACTTGACCAAGAGTGTGACGGTCGAATGACCATCACACCCTTGGGCGGCGAAGCCGTAGCGCCTTGGGTGCCCAAGGAGTCGCCGCACACCCGGTGGCCCGACCCATACGCTGCCAAGCAGCGGACTGGCTCCGTGTTGTCTACGTTTGCGGACGTCGGAAGCAACAAAGCTTTGAGCTGGCTCAACTTGCGCGGCAAAGACAAGGTCAACAAGCAGTGGCATTTGTACTGCTTGGCGCACGACATTAGGAAGCCGGCCCGAAGTGGTGGGCAGGGCTAGGCCTCTGAGCAAGTGCTGGGCTGTTTGGGGTCAAAATGTGTAACACGCATTCCAGGTTCCCAACCAATTCGGCCGATGAAACTCCCTGCTTCCTTCATGGCTCAAACCCGTGGCGCTTCAGCGTCAGAGGGGATTTTTTACAGCCTGGTTGAGGCTGTAAAAAAACCTAAGCCGAGTGCTTCCAACAAGGGAAGTGGTTGAAGACAATAGTGGCCCACTCAACAACGGTGAATGGCCATGCCGCGCTACAAACCGCAAAGCGTTCAGTCCTTGATGTTGCCGGTGGTGCTGTCTGAACAGATCGTTCCTGGCTCGTTCGCCTTTGCACTGAACTACCTGGTCGACCATGAACTCGCTCTGAGCGAGCTGGATGCCCGATTCCGCAACGACGAAGTCGGGGCTTCGGCCTATGACCCGCGCGTGATGCTCAAGATCGTGCTGCTGGCCTACAGCCAGGGGCTGATCTCAAGCCGAGCCATCGAGCGAGCTTGCGTGCACAACGTGCAATTCATTGCCATCAGCGGTGACAGCCAACCCAGCCACGCCCACATTGCCAAATTCGTCAACCACCTGGGCCAGCAGATCAAGGCCCTGTTCACCCAAGTGCTGATGGTCTGCGATGCCCAAGGGCTGATCGGGCGAGAGATGTTCGCCATCGACGGCGTGAAGCTGCCCAGCAACGCCAGCAAAGAGCGCAGCGGCACCCATGCGGAGTTGGCGCACCGCGCGCGCCGCATGGAGCAGGCCGCCACCAAGATCGTGGCGCTGCATCAAGCGCAAGACAACCGAACAGCCGAGCCGCCGCTGGATGACAAGCGCCAGCAGCGCGTTGATGCCCTGCGGGCCGAAGCCCAGCGCACCCGAGAGTTCTTGGCTCAAACCCCCAAGCGCACCAATGCCCAGGGCAAAGAGCTCAAGACCAACGTCACCGACCCCGACAGCGCCAAGATGGCCACCAGCAAAGGCGTGATCCAAGGCTACGCGGCGTAGGCGGCGGTGGATTCAAAGAACCAAGTGATCGTGGCCGCCGACGTGATCGGTTCGGGCTCGGAGCAAAGCATGCTGCTGCCGATGGTGGAACAAAGCCAGCGCCTGGCCCATGAGCAAACCCTGTACACCGCCGACGCGGGCTATCACAGCGATGCCAACGTCACGGCGCTCAAGGTGCAAGGCACGCCGGCGCTAATTGCCGACAACGGCATGCGCCAGCGCGATGAGCGCTTGAGGAACCAGGGCAAGTACAAACCCAAGCACGATGTGCCGTATGACAAACAGCCCACGGGCCCAGACACGCCGAGCAAGCCGTTCAAGTTCTTCACTCCCGCAGACTTCCGCTTCAACGGGGACAACACCTGTACTTGCCCGGCGGGCAAGCTGCTCACCAGCAGCGGCGTGATCTACAAGATCAGGGGTTACGAGCGGCAAGACTTCAAGGCGCAAGCCGCCGACTGCAAGGGGTGCCCCAAGCGTCCGCAATGTCTGCGTCAACCTCACAAGACCACCGCGCGATTGGTGTCGCTGCATACGCGCCAACTCGACCCCGACAGCGCAACGCAGCGCATGCAGCGCGCCATCGACAGCCCCAGGGGTCGGCAGCTCTACAGCCAACGCATCGGCACGGTCGAGCCGGTGCTCGCCAACATCCGGCATAACAAAGGCCTGCACAGATTCAACCTGCGCGGCAAGGCCAAAGTGAACACCCAGTGGCATCTGTACTGCCTGGTGCACAACATTGAGAAACTGGCCAAGAGCGCTTGGATGAAGTAGCGGCAAGCCACAGGCGCAAAGCGCCTCAGGAGCCTGCACAATGCGCCAATGCAATGCTCTCGCGCTTCAACGCCGCAGCGACTGGCTCGCTCGCTGAAATCAACTTCTTGGCCTCTTTGCTGCTTGCAAATAGGGGTTATTTTCCAGCTTGGTTAGCCGTCTCAACATGAGCCTTCGCACTCTCCACCGCATGTCAGCCATCGTGGTTTTTGCGTTTGCGTGTCTCCACATTGCAAACCACCTTGCATCGTTGTCCAGCGTCTCGACGCATATCGCCTTCATGGAGGCCGCACGCTCCATTTATCGACAGCGGGTTGTCGAGAGCATTCTTCTCTTCTGCGTATCGTTCCAGGTCATCAGCGGTATCTGGTTTGTCATTCGCGGTTGGAAGCAACGGCGCGGTCTGCTACCTTGGCTTCAGGCCATCTCCGGCGGCTATCTGGCTTTTTTCTTCCTTGTACATGTTGGGGCTGTCATGTTCGGCCGAACTGTTCTTGATCTCGACACCAACTTCTACTTCGCGGCAGCAGGTTTCCATGTGCCGCCAAATCAATTCTTCTTCGCCCCCTACTACTTCTTCGCCGTGCTCGCCCTGTTCACGCACCTTGGTTGCGCCGCATACTGGCAGCTTCAAGCAGCATCTCGTACTGCCCAAGGCCTTGCGGTCGTGGTGCCAATGCTGGTCGGTGGCGTACTTTCCCTTCTTCTCGTGCTGTCGTTGGCGGGTATGCTGCAACCTGTCGAGGTGCCAGCAAAGTACAAGGCTACCTATGAGCGCAAAGACGGCTAAAACACGTTGAACGTCAGTAAAAGATCGTCCGGCACAGGTCCGAGCGCACTCCGTTTGCGATCAGCCGTTCTCGTCTGGCGCGCAAAATGCAGAATACAACTCACGGGAGTTCGGAATGCTTTTCATGGTCATTGAGCGGTTCGAGAGCAACGACATGCTTCCCGTCTACGAACGGGTGGCACAGAAGGGTCGCGGTCTACCGGAAGGCCTGAAGTACGTGAATAGCTGGATCGAGCCCAGCTTCGCAAGGTGCTTCCAACTCATGGAGTGTGAAGACCTCACTCTATTTCAGCAGTGGGTTCTGCATTGGCGCGGAACAGGCGCCAGCTTTGAGATCGTTCCCGTTGTCGAGAGCAGTCGAACCCGAGAGGTTGTTGCGCCATTTCTCGAAAAAAGCGCAAGCGCCGGCGAATGACCGCTAACAATGCGCTCCGGCCGGCCGGCAAAAAGCTGCGCCGCTGTCCACCGGCTGAGCGTGAACGTTGAGGCGGCACAAGGAATACCAATGACCTACATCCATCGCCTCCTACGCAAACCTTTCTTTGGTCGGTTCGAAGTCCCCTGGATTTGGCCTTCCACGGCGTTGGAAGAAGCGTGGGAGCGTGTCACGTTCCGGAGCGGCAACGGCGCTCGTATGGTTGGTTTGTGGGGTGCGGCGCAGGGCGATGCTATTGGCACGCTCGCCCTTGCGCATCCCATGGGGAAGGCGGCGAAGGGGTTCTGGCTCCGCTACGGTCACGCTGACCTCTTTCGCAAGTCGGGCTTCAATGTCCTGGCATTTGATTCCAACGGCTTCGGAGAGAGCGAGGCAGTCTCGTTCGATTATCCAGCCGACATTCTGGCCGCAGGGCTATGGGCTCAAGATCGACATCCAGCGCTTCCGGTTGGCCTGGTTGGAGCCTCATTTGGTGCCGCGTGGGGACTGTGTTCGATGTCCCGTGCTGGCAGCCCGTTCCGCGCCGCCGTACTTGAAGCCGCATTCCCGACCTTGCCCGAGTTTTGGCGTCACTATCCAGTCGCGCACGCCGTTCTGCGTGCGTCGCAATTGGTGTGGCCTTCGCTCGAAGGGGGCTTGCGACCGGAGCGCGAGGCCGCAAGGGCCGTCGGTCAGCCCTCCGTGCTGCTGGTCTATGGTGATGCAGACAAATACACCCCACCCGATCACGGCAAGCGACTCCAGCGCGCATTTGGGGCGGCGGCAAAGACTGAGCTGCTCGTGCTGCCGGGAGTCGGTCACACCTTCGCCTACCGTGATGCTCGCGAGGCGTACGCGGAACGCGTGATCCCCTTCCTCAGTGAAGCGCTGCAAGGCCAAAAGGTGACGCCAAATGCAGCCTAACGGGTTCTTCGGCACGGACGCAAAAGTGCTTCGGTTTGCTGCGTGCACACGATTTGTGTGCGCCGGTCAAGTCTGACGCTAGCGCCCTCAAAGTAGATCACCCCTCACCCCGCCTTCAACACCACCAACAAATCCTTAGCCTGCACCCGATCCCCCGGCACCACGAGCACGGCCTCGACCACACCGTCGCGGTCCGCCGTCACATGGGTTTCCATCTTCATGGCCTCCAAGGCCAACAAGGTGCTGCCTGCCGTGACGTGCTGGCCGACGGTGACAGCCACGCTGACGATGCCGCCCGGCATGGGCGCAGCAATGTGCAGCGGGTTGTTCGGCTCGGCCACCGGGCGGGTCGCTGCTTGGGTACCGTCGGTGCGCTGCACGCGCACGGTTCGGGATTGGCCGTTGAGTTCGAACTGAACTTTTTTCGCAGCCTCACCGTCGTCGGAAATGGACTGCAGGGCCACGAGCAGTGTTTTGCCGGGGTCAATTTCCAGCGCCATTTCTTGCTGTGGTTGCGGGCCATAGAAGAACACTGGCGTGGGCAATATGGAGGTGTCGCCAAAACTGCGGTGGTGGGCGAAGAAGTCGCGGGTGACCTTGGGGTACATCAGGTAGGACGCGAGCTGTTGCTCGTCCAGCGGCTGCTCGCATTCGCGTTCGGCTTGTTGGCGCAGGGCAATCAAGTTCACCGGCGGCAGGCGGTCGCCGGGGCGGTAGGCCTCGGGTGGTTGTTCGCTGCCGCTGAGTTTGAGCACCTTGCGTGACAGCGCGGCAGGGAACCCATCGGGCGGGAAACCCAGCTCGCCTTTGAAGAGCGACACCACAGACTCGGGGAAGGCCACCTCGCGCGCCGGGTCGGTCACGTCTTGTGGCGTGAGGTCGCTGGCCACCATCATCAGGGCCATGTCGCCCACCACTTTGGAGGTGGGCGTGACTTTCACGATGTCGCCAAACAATTGGTTCACATCGGCATAGGTTTGCGACACCTCGGTCCAGCGGTGGGCCAGGCCGAGTGAGCGTGCTTGTTCACGCAAATTGGTGTACTGGCCACCGGGCATTTCGTGGCGGTAGACGTCGGCGGTGCCGGAGCGAATGTCGGATTCAAACGGCGAGTAAAAACGCCGCACGCCTTCCCAGTACATGGAGGTGGCGTGCAAGGCGTGTTGCGACAAGCCAGGGTCTTGCGGTGTGCCTTGCAGCGCGGCTGCAATGGACGATAAATTCGGCTGCGAGGTGAGGCCACTCATGGCATCGAGCGCGCCGTCTACTGCGTCACAACCGGCTTGCACAGCGGCCAACACCGAGGCGCTGGCTGCGCCGCTGGTGTCGTGGGTGTGGAAGTGCACGGGCAGGCCGGTTTCTTCTTTCAGTGCTTTGACCAATGCGGCCACTGCACGCGGGCGGCAGATGCCGGCCATGTCTTTG
>JANPCX010000085.1:0-68920 GCA_031431125.1 Burkholderiales bacterium | reverse complement strand
TCGTAAACCTCTTCAAATCTCATGATCCGGCTTCCTTGCATCAAGTGCGCCCGGCTCAGTTGTGGTGCGAACATCGCACCTCCCCTAAACCGGACAGATTACTTGCTACAGCTCCGGACAGATCATTTGCTCTCTACAGTCGCCAATTGCATCAACCCTGGCATGAAAGTGCCACGGTTTCATCAGACAATGCGGCCTGTTGTAAAAAATCGCCTTGCCCAGACTGCTGTCATTGTCAGTGCCCATGAATCGCCCATGAAGGTCATCGCTCTGCCCGCCAACGCCATCCGCTTGGGCGTGCCGATACCGGTCTCGTTGAGAGACGAGTCGGGCCGTCTGCTGTTGGCCCGTGGGTCGGTGGTTGAGACGGAAAGCGCTCGGCAACATCTGATGGCCCGCGGCGTCTATGTGGACGAAGCCGAGTCTGAACCCTTCACCCGGGCGCTGGCGGGCAAACTCGACAGCATGGTGCGGGGCAACGCCCTTCTGGGCGACATTGCCAATGCCACGGCGGATAGCACCGCTTTTTATGGCGCACCGGAGAAGCCGCGTAACCCCGAAGCCGTGTGGCCCGATTTGGTGTTGCGTGCCAGCAGCCTGCTGCGTGATGCGCCAAGCGCTGACTTTTCTGCCCGTTTGCTCAAGCTGCAAGACGATGTCCTGGAACAGATTGAGCGGCATGCCGACATCTCCCTCTTGATCTTGGTGCAGCACAGCATCACCGACTCGCGCGACTACAGTGCCAAACATTCCCTGTTGGTGGCCGTGGTGTGCGAATTGGCCGCACGCCACCTGACCCATTGGCCCGAGGGCTGCCGCTTGTCACTGCGCTGCGCGGCCATCAGCATGAATGTGGGCATGACGGCCTTGCAAGATCAACTGTCCACCCAGCACGTGGCGCCCAACCCCAAACAGCGCGAGCAAATTGAGACCCATGCCGCACGCGGCGTGGCGCTGCTGACGGAATCTGGCGTGTCGGACAAACTCTGGCTCGACGCCGTGGCACTGCACCACGACACCTCCAGTGGCCCCCTCACCGCCATGCTCCCCGGCACCCAGTTGGCGCGTTTGCTGCAACGCGCCGACATCTTCACGGCGCGGCTCAGCCCACGCGAGGGCCGAAAAGCGCTTTCTGCCACCGCCGCAGCGCAAGCAGCCTATTTGGATGAGAACGAGCAGGCCGACGACGCGGGTGCTGCCATCATCAAAGCCGTAGGCCTCTATCCCCCCGGCACCTATGTGCGCCTGAGCAACGGTGAAGTGGCTTTGGTCTTGCGCCGGGGACGCCGCGCCAACGAACCCAAGGTGGTCAGCATCATAGGCCGTGAGGGCCTGCCCCTGGGCGCACCTGCCGTGCGCGACAGCCGCATCGCGCCCTTCAAAGTAACCGGCAGCGTGGCACCCCACGAAGTGAAGGTGCTCATCAACATTGAGCGCATGACGCGCTTGGTGTGAGGTCCTGGTCCTACAGGGTCAATAAGTTGACCCTGCGGGACCAGCCAATCAAGCCGCCAGCAACTTGCTGAACACCCCGTCATGCAAACAGCGTGGCTGGTACTTGCCCACGCGCTTGGCAATTTGCGCAATGTGGTCCGGGGTGGTGCCACAGCAGCCGCCCGCGATGTTCAGAAAACCCGCCTTCGCAAACTCTTCGACCAGACGCCCGGTGACATCGGGCGTTTCGTCAAAGCCAGTGTCGCTCATGGGATTGGGCAAACCGGCATTGGGGTAGCAGCTGATGAAGGTGTCACCGGCCACCTTGGAGAGCTCTTCAATGTAGGGGCGCATCAGCGTCGCACCCAAAGCGCAGTTCAAACCGATGGCCAGCGGCCGCGCATGGCGCACGCTGTGCCAAAAAGCGGTCACAGTTTGACCCGACAAAATCCGGCCTGAGGCATCGGTCACCGTGCCCGAGATGATGACGGGCAAACGCTCACCGGTGTTGTCCATCAACTCGTCCAGCGCGAAGATGGCGGCCTTGGCATTCAAGGTGTCGAAAATCGTTTCGACCAAGAACAAGTCCACCCCGCCTTCGAGCAAGCCCGCGGCTTGTTCGTAATAGGCGACTTTGAGCACATCAAAGCTCACATTGCGCGCACCGGGGTCGTTCACATCGGGGCTGATGCTGGCGGTTTTGGGCGTGGGGCCCAAGGCACCCGCTGCAAACCGCGGTTTGTCCGGCGTGCTGAACTTGTCGCATGCTGCGCGGGCCAAGCGCGCCGCAACCACATTCATTTCACGCGCCACCGCAGCCAGGCCATAGTCCTCTTGCGCCACCGTGGTGGCACCAAAGGTATTGGTCTCGATGATGTCGGCGCCAGCGGCCAGGTACTGCTCGTGAATTTCGCTGATCACATCGGGCCGGGTGAACTGCAGCAACTCGTTGTTGCCTTTGAGGTCGCTCGGGTGGTCTTTGAACCGCTCACCTCGGTAGTCGGCCTCCAGCAACTTGTATCGCTGAATCATGGTGCCCATGGCACCGTCGAGCACAACGATGCGCTCTTTCATGATGGCAGGCAGGGCTAGCGCGCGGGTGTAGGTCAAGGGCTTCATGCTGCGATTGTAGAAAAGCCTGAGATTGATGGTCGAGCGAATGGCAAGAACCCCCACAGCGTGGCGGCAATGGCGCAATTCGAATCCACTGCGCCAACGATCCAACCCCCTAGAACTGCAATTGACAGTGCTGCCGTAGCGCCAGGACACTGACCGCATCCAAAACAAACCCGGAGCAGGTGATGAACAAACCCTATAGCGACGACGACAACGCCGTCGCCGATGAAACCAAGCCCGACATCGCATCCATGGAGGCCGCCTCGCTGAATGATTTGCTGATGATTCACCACGGATTTACATCTGCGACTGAATTGTTGGAGTCGCGCACACTCGACGCACCGCTTCTCCCCCCGTTGCTTGAGGACAAGCGACCAGCGCCGCACGGTCTAAAATTTAGCCACACCTTTTTCCCAGTCGATCACCGTTTCCTAAAATCGATAACGCCCGGTTTTCGTCGCTACGAATACCAGCACGAGAAGCTCGTCAATCTTCTCGATGACGAGCCGCCGCCGCCCTGCAGCGCTCGACGAGTGGGCTTTTTGCGGAATCAAATCGTTCTGCCACTTACTGCGAAGCCGGGGCAAGAGAAGCGTGCCTTGGAGTCCTACTCGGCCTTTTTCTTCCGATTCGAGCCCTTCCCGGCAGATAAGGCTTTCGGTATGGCCACAATCCGCCTGGGGAAAAATCAAACGCTGTCGGTGGAAAAGTCCGTCTACTCGTTCGTACCTGGCCAGAAGAGCCCCCAGATAAAAACCGATCGTTCGCCTGTCGAGACAGCGTTTTACGGGGACTGGAGTGTTTCGCTTTACTGTCGCGTGTTCACCGTTCCCCCGTTGGCCAGTCCACCAACTGCGCCCGACTACCTCCCGCCGCCACAGCGGCTTGCCGTTCCGAACCGACCGGAAAGAATCGTCGAATTTGCCCGGGACCGCCTGGATTCATATGGTAAAGAGAACCCGCAGCAAATCTATTCGCTAAACGACAACCAACAGCTCAGCAAACTTAGTTTTCTTTACGAAGAGGGCAGAGAGTATTTGATTGAGGTGGGTCTTCGCATGAAGGCGACGGCGGAGCCTACTTCAAATCGTGTTTTTGAACATGGCCTTATGTTGAACGCGTTCACGGTGCTTGATGTGGTTCGTATCGATACTGCCACCGCTTTGTAAGGCGTATCTCCATCGTGGGCAACGGCCGGCTACGAAAATCCGATGCGCCGCTGCTTACGAACCTCGGGTTTGACGCGGTGTTCGCCTTCGAGTTGGCTCAAGAACTCGTCAGCGGTGAGTTCTTCGTCCAAAATTTCAATCTGACGTTTGACGGCGGCGAAGTCGCCCGGTACCAGGCACTCCAATTCACGCAGGCGCAATTGGTGCTCGGCTGACAACAAAGCCGCGTCGCCGCCCAAGGCTTCGCGCACAAACATGCGCGTGCGCTGCTCGGCCAGCAAAGGCTGGAAACGAATCTTGAAGGTGAAGCGGCGCAGTGCGGCCTCGTCGAGTTCAGCGAAGAGGTTGGTGGTGCAAATGAAAGTGCCGGCAAAACGTTCCATGCCTTGCAGCATTTCATTGACTTCACTGACCTCGTAGCTGCGCTCGGCCATGTGGCGGCTGCGCAAAAAACTGTCGGCTTCGTCTAACAAGAGCACGGCCTCTTCGCTTTCCGCTTCGGCAAACATCTTGGCCATATTTTGTTCGGTTTCGCCCACAAACTTGCTCATGATGTCGGAGGCTTGGCGAATCATCAGGGGCCGCTGCATGGCCTGGGCAATGTGCTCGGCCAAGGCGGTTTTACCGGTTCCTGGTGGGCCGTAAAAGCACAAACATCCGTGACCCTTTTTCTTCAAGGCCTCGACAATTTTTGGCACAGGGAAACGGGACTCGGTGTTGAGCAGGTCGAGGTCGTAAGACGTCACCACCAAGCGCGCACCGCGTTCTTTCTGGTTCTGACCCAAGGCACGGTCGGCGTTGCCGAGTTGGCGCTCGATCAGGGATTCGATGGCTTCGTCGTTGTCGCTGGACAGGCGCGCAAATTTCACCGCGGTGCGAACTTGGGCCGGCGTCAAACCACGCCTCTCGGCCAGTTTGGCGGCGAAGCTGCTGCTCACAGGCACGCCAATCAAGGCACGGGTGACCAAGGCTTCGCGTGCGCCAGGAGGTGGGCTCTTGAGCTCCAAGTGGTATTGGAAACGGCGGCGAAACGCGGGGTCGATTTGTTCGATGCGGTTGGTCACCCAAATCACCGGCACCGGATTCGTCTCCAAAATTTGATTCACCCAAGCTTTGCCGCTGACGCTGCCACTCAAGTTGCCGTCGCTGGTGTCCATGCGCGCCATGAGTTGGGCGGTGTCGGTCGAAATGGGTGGAAACACGTCCTCCACCTCATCAAAGAGCAGCGCCACGTTGCCACTGCTTTTGAGAAACACCTGGCTGATTTGCAGCGAGCGGTAGCGGTCGCGGCCAGACAGCGAATTGCCATCGCGGTCTGCGTATTCCACTTCGTAAAGTTCCAGCCCTGCGGCCTGCGCCGCCACCTTGGCCAATTCGGTTTTGCCAGTGCCAGGGGGGCCGTAAAGCAGCACGTTCACGCCAGGCTCCTTGCGTGCCACGGCATTGCGCAGCATGGCGGTGAGGACCTGGTGGTCTTGCACCACATATTGAAAATCAGTAGGCGTCAGTTCGCTGCGTTTGGCCGGGCGCGTGAACACAGCCATCAAGTCAGACGGACCTTCGTAGTGGCGCATCAGCACGGGCGGCATTTGATCGCTGACTTTCATCAAGTCAGCCAAGTCGGTGATGTTGTGCTCCGAGATCAGGTTCTCCACCATGCCGATGCGTTCTAAGCGCGAGCCAGCACGCAGCGCCTCGGCCACTTCGGTTTCATTCACGCCGGCTACCGCAGCAATGGCCGCATAGGCTTCTTGGGCATTGGACACTTTGAACTCGACCAAGAGGCCACGCAGCTCCCGCTGGTAACGCGCCAAGGTGCCGTAAAGCAAAAGCGCGCGCTCGGCCGGGTTGAGCTGCAGCAAACCACCCAAGGCGTCGATGTTTTTCTGCACCAGGGTGGACTCTTTTTTCAGGCTGCGGTCCAGCCACTCGGCCGTGGCGCCCAGCACCGCGAGCAAATCCTTGGGCGCATCCTTGATGTATTCATCAAGGTAGAAGAAAAAAGTGCTTTCTTCATAGGGGCCACGCCATTCACCATAACGCTGCATGAAGGCTTCATGGCCCAAGGCTTCGTGCCCACGCCATTGCTCGTTGGTTTTGCAGCGTTGACCCAAAAACTCGCGCACCCGCAGCAAAACGGACTCCGGCCACACCAGGTGTTTGCCTGTGAGGGTGAGCAGGCTGTTCCAGTCACGTCGCAAGTTGAAACGGCCGGCGTGACGCATGGTCAAGGTCAGCACGAACTGCGAACACATGCGGTCTAGCACCGGCGCTTCGTTCAAGCCCGGCGACAACCACAAGCGCGCAGTGCCCGCTTCACGGTGCACAGCAGTACGTGCCATCCATCACCTCCTGTCGCGCCACTTGCCCCACTGGGGGGGGGCGCATAACCCACGTTTGAAACCACGATACCGCAAGACACCTTGCATGAGCAAGCGTTGTCGCTGCATGCGTGTAAATCGTCACACTCACTGCGTTGCAACGAAGTGGTGCCTGCTCTTGCGCTTTGTGGGCGTGGGGCCTTAACTGCAGCCAGGGCTTGGGGGTTGACAAGAAGATGGGGCGAGCGAAAAGAAACTGCTCTCTAGAGCCACTGCACCCGATGCTGGTGGGCCGTCACATTGAAATGGGAGTCGAGGGAAGCGCAAGGCACAGGTCGATGCAAGACGCGAAGCACAGCGATACCTGCAGGTTTCGTGCGCGTTCGCAACACCGTAGCGAGCTGTGCCTTGCGTGGACAGCGACTTCCAATTTCAGCGTGAAGGCCCACTAGTTCGGCAATGGGCCTTCAGTGCACCACCACAGGGTGGTGCATCAACGAGGAAAAGCGGGCGATGTAATCGTCGATTTCCTCGTCGCTGGGCTGGGTGAGGATGAGGGCGTCCACACCTTCTTTGAAGCTGTGGGCCAGCGCCCCTTCGATGAAAATTTCTTTGCGTGCAAATTTGTCCACGATCTCAAAGCCGCCGCGACTGAGCACGGTGTTGTCCTTGAGCATGGTCATGTTCTCGTCGTAGACCGACACCGTACCGAACAAGGACGTGGGCACGTCAAACTCAACCACCACAAAACTCTCAGAGTTGTAAAGCATTTGCATGGCAAGGCTCCGGGTGAGTGAAACAAAACTTCGTCTAACAACAAATCATTGCGTCACTGAGTTGGAGCCAGTATCTCAAGTTTCAAGCCCACCAGGGGTTGCGCGGAACGCACACCCCCGTAAAAGCGGGGGGTTCTGCTCAGTCTCGAAGCAATTCCCATCGGTTGGCGTCGTCTTCGTTCCCCAAACGAATGCGCACTGGGACATAGTGGCGCTTCTCGTCCATCCAAATCTCAGCAGCTTGATCGTTGGGCTTTCGCATTTCGCGCACAAGCCGTACGGCTCGAACGTCCCCAGATGCCGTATTGACCACCTCCCAACCCACGATGCGGAAGGTCCAGACGTCAGCTTCACCGCGTTCGCTCACCACAGGCAAGCCAAACCGTTGACCTTCAGTCAAACGTGACGATTCTGCGGCCAGGATGGCCGCCAGCTGCACATAGACGCTGATTCGGTCTTGGGCACCCAAGCGCCAGGCATATCGACGACTGGGCCCTGAGAAACTGATCACCCCCTCCTCTCGTTGAAAGTTGGCCGCCAGTTCAGCTCGACCCGAGGCTTTTGTGGTGAAACGCTCGGGTTCCAGGCCAGTAACGTCGAAGCGGCCTTTGCTGTGCTGAACCAATGAAAAACCGAGGGCGCTACCACTCAAGCTCACTTCATAGCGCCCACCTGCCGGCGCCCACGAGAGCTCGGCGGTGCCCGTGATCAGGCCACGGCGAAGGACATAACTGTGTTTGAAACCCGGTGGCAACGCGACTCGGTAGATCGGGGCGTCAGAATCAACACCGGGCCACGCTTGTACGCCGGTGGGGTCCGCTGCCGTGGGGGAAGGTGGTTCGATCTGCGCCATCTGTTCCGGTTCATTCGCCGCTTGCGCCATGGGGGTGGGCGCCGATTCCTGGATTGGGTCGGGGATGGTCATGGGCGGCGCCAGAGCGGGATCGCTCGTTGGCGCGGATGCGACCGCAGAGGGAGGCGAGGCGCCCACAGGGCGAGGCGAAGGAGGTGTTGTGGCTCGTACCGCCGCCGGTGCAACGTCAGGCGCTGCTTGCGCGACGGGTGGCGGGGCAGCCGCGGGCAAGGTGACCTCGCGAAACTGAATCAACCTTGACGGTGGCGCATCGGGCGGAGGCTTGCCACTGGCCCCCAGTAACCAGCCGCTGAGCAAAACCCAATGCAACAGCAGCACCAACAGCAAGGCTGCCACCAAGACCCGCTTGGCCGCGCCAAGCCCGGGGCCTGACTGCACCGACAATAGTGGCGTTGCTTGCATCAAGCCGCCCTCGGTCTGAAGGCTGCGATTTGCGAGCCCAACGACATTCACTTCCTCTCAAATCGATGAAACTTGCCAGCTACAAAGATGGTTCACGCGACGGTCAACTGGTGGTGGTCTCGCGTGACCTGTGCACGGCCCATTATGCGACCGGCATCGCCACTCGCATGCAACAGGTGCTCGACGATTGGAACTTCTTGTCGCCGCAACTAGAGGATCTTTACACCTCGCTCAACCACGGCAAAACACGCCATGCTTTTGCGTTTGATCCCAAGCTGTGCATGGCCCCACTGCCCCGGGCCCACCAGTGGGCCGACGGTTCTGCCTACATCAACCATGTGGAGCTGGTGCGCAAAGCCCGCAAGGCCGACATGCCCGAGAGTTTCTACACCGACCCGCTGATGTACCAAGGCGGCAGTGACGATTTTTTAGGCCCCTGCGACGACATCGTGGTGCCCAGCGAAAAAATGGGCATCGACTTCGAGGCCGAGGTTGCCGTGGTCACGGGCGACGTTGCCATGGGCGTTGAGCCCGATGCGGCGCTGTCCAGCATCCGGCTTTTGATGTTGGCCAACGACGTCAGCTTGCGTCATTTGATTCCGAACGAGTTGGCCAAAGGGTTTGGTTTTCTGCAAAGCAAACCCGCCACCAGCTTCAGCCCCGTGGCCGTCACACCCGATGAACTGGGAAGCGCTTGGTCAGGTGGCCGTGTGCACCTGAGTTTGCAAAGCAGCTGGAATGGCAAACGAGTGGGCTTGTGCGAGGCCGGACCCGAGATGACCTTTCACTTTGGGCAACTGATCGCTCACCTGTGCAAAACACGCCGCGTGCGTGCGGGCAGCATCATCGGCAGCGGCACTGTGAGCAACAAAGATTGGACGCACGGTTATTCCTGCATCGCTGAAAAACGTGCCATCGAAACTATCGAGAATGGCCAGCCCCAAACCGAGTTCATGCTCTACGGTGACACGATTCGCATTGAGATGAACGGGCTGGACGGACACAGTGTTTTTGGTGCCATCGACCAGACGGTGGCACCGCCCTGAGCGGTACGACAGGTTGTTAGCCCGCATATTTCACCAGGTCGCTCTCCTATGCCCCGCAACACTGCATGAATGCTCACTATCTTGGCTTCGAGTGCCAAATCCAATTTGTACCGAGCGCTACACACCCGATTGAGCCGTGCTGCGGCACGCTGGCTACGTTGCTCCTCCTCGCGGGCACGAGCCCGCAGCGTCGTCTCGCCTTGCCAGCGCACCGCATCACAGCCCACTCGGGCGCGTCCCTGGTGAAATATGCGGGCTAGACAGTGAACGAATTGCCTCGCACGTTCAAAGTGGTCACGGTCTGGCTGTTGCTGGGCCTGGTTTTCTTCCTCGGGTTTCAGTATTGGGAGTGTCACCAACAACAAACACGGTTTGTGGCCGACAACGGCGTGATTGAAATTCGCCGCGCACCCGACGGGCACTACCACTGGCCGGGCAACATCAATGGAAAGGCGGTGGATTTTCTGATCGACACCGGCGCCACGCGCAGTGCCTTGCCCATGGACCTGGCCAGGGCGTTGAATCTGGACGTGCTGGGCACCGTGCAAAGCAGCACAGCAGGTGGTGTGGTCACGGGCGAGGTGGTGCGTGCCGACGTGTCGCTGCAAGGGGGTGTGTTGGCGCAGCGTCTGTCCATGGTGGCACTGGCTGGCCTGTCCGACCACCCGCTGCTGGGTATGGATGTGCTGGGCAAGTTGCGCTGGTCCCAGGGCGAGGGTGTGTTGCGTATAGATGCAGCCGCCTCGCGGTGATCTTTTCAGACGCCGGTGCCGCCCGTGCGTGCACAATCGAATCGTTCCGCGACCCCCTTTGCCCCACTACCTTGGAGACACGCCATGGCTGACGCAAGCAACTTCACCAAACTCGTTCCCGGCTTCGATTTTTTGCAGGGCTTGGTGAAAAACGCCGGGGCCGCCTTGCCGAACATGGGGCAGTGGGTGGCGCCCACACTCAACCCTGAAGAACTCGAAAAACGCATTGAAGAATTGCGCACCGTGCAGTTTTGGTTGGAACAGAACGCCCGCATGCTGGGCGCCACGATTCAAGCGCTGGAAGTGCAGCGCATGACCCTGTCCACACTCAAAACCATGAATGTGCAGATGGAGGACCTGCGTGATACTCTGAAAATCAGAGTGCCTGGTGCAGACCTGGCCAGCCAGGCGCTGGCAGGCGGTGCTGCCGCCGCCGCTTCAGCGGTTAAAAAGGTGAGCCCTGCGCGCAAATCCAGCTCGAAAACGGCGCAAGCGCCCGCAGGCAGTTTTCCTGGCGTGGACCCGACGCAGTGGTGGGGCGCACTCACTAAACAATTCACCGAGTTGGCCACCACCGCGATGAAAGACAGTGCCACCGATGCGGCCAAAAACCTGGGCAATGCCATGCTCAAACAAAGTGTGGAGGCGGCGAGCGAAACGCTCAAAAAAGCGGCTTCTGTGCCCGCACAAATGGCGCGCACGGCCGCGAAAACTGCAGGCCATGCAGCCACGATGGCGGGCGCTGCAGCGGCAGGTGCGAGCAGAGCCGCTGCTGCGAGCAAGGCGGCCCGCAAGGCATCACCCAAGACCGCACGGGCAACGAAACGCTGATTGCTGATCCCCATGCCGCAGTTCGTCCACGCCCACGCCACCCATCCTGATTGGCGGGTGGCCTTGGCTTTGGTGGCCGCTCAAATTGACGCACAGCGCCACGACACAGCCGGGTTGCAGGCACCTCGTGCTCCCACCTTGGGTTGGGTCTATTTCACCGAGGCCTATGCATTTGACGCCGAGTTGGTGCTCGCCGAGCTGCGTTTGCGCTGGCCAGGGACGGCGTGGGTGGGCGGGGTCGGTGTTGGCATCTGCGCCACGGGCTGCGAGTACTTCAACGAACCCGCTTTGAGTGTGATGTTGTGCGACCTGCCCAACAAGCAGTTCCGTGTTTTTTCTGGCGCCAAACCGTTGACGGGTTTCAAATCCACCACGGCCCAAGTGCATGCTGATCCGCAAACCACCGACCTCGCGGAGCTGTTGTCTGAGATGGCGCAACGCACCGAAAGCCACTACCTCTTCGGCGGCGTGTCCAGCGGGCGCGGCAGCGCCGACAGCCCGCGCGGCCGAGCGGCCCACATCGCCGATGGCGTGTTCACTGGCGGCCTGTCGGGCGTGGCTTTTGGGCCCGAGGTTGCGCTCGTCTCGCGCGTCACACAGGGCTGCCAGCCTGTGGGGCCGACGCGGCGCATCACGCATGCAGAGCACAACTTGGTGCTGACGCTGGACGACGAGCCCGCCCTGGATGTGTTGCTGCGCGATTTATCCATCGGCGAATTGGCCGACCAAGACGCCTTGCCCCGTTTCCGCCAAACACTCGCCGGTTTGAGCGATGTGAGCAGCGATCCCAAAGTACCTCTGCGATCCGGTCAGTTCGGCGCCGACACCCGGGTGCGGCACCTGGTGGGCATTGACCCGGTGCGACGGGGTGTGGCCATCGCTGACCGTGCCGCCGAAGGCCAGCAGCTGGCGTTTTGCCGTCGCAACCCGCTAGCCGCACAACAAGACCTGGTGCGCATCTGCACCGAAATTCGGGATGAGTTGGAACCCGAAACCCTGCCCTTGACCCCCGCTCACGCTCAGCAAGGGGCCGAGGGCTTGGCCGCTGCGGTGGCTGCTGCACCGCGTATGGCCGGCGCCATTTACATCAGCTGCGCGGGCCGGGGTGGTCCCCACTTCGGTGCTGCCCATGCCGAGCTGGCCGTGGTGCGCCGGGCCTTGGGCGATGTACCGCTGGTGGGTTTTTTCGCTGCGGGTGAGGTCGGCCGTCACCACCTTTACGGTTACACCGGGGTGCTGACGGTGTTCACTCGTTAGCCGGTTGGCGTGGCCATCCCAGCGCTGCGTGTTCTGTCGCATCGCGCTGCATCGGCGTTCATCCGAAGGGTATCGAGAAAACCGACCAATCCCAACGAGGGCGGCAAAGCCATGGCAGCCAGCTGCTCCGGGTTGACGCTCCAGCATTCGGCCATTTGGAACACGCGGTCTTGATGCCATGCGACGGCATCCAATGCGGACTCATGAGAAAACGCCGGGCCGCTCCCAAGTTTTCTCGTCCCCATGGGCCACGAAGAGGCCCTTTCAGGTCCCTGGGGGCCTGGCGCAAAGCGACAGGTCTGGGGGCGCACAGTAGCCGCCGCTTCAGTGAGCTGCGCCGTGTGCAGGGGCTCGCCCAGGTTCGAGCCCACGTTCCAAATGGTGTGGTCAACGCTGTCCACGCAAGCAAAAGCACGCATCAGCTCACCCTCGTCGTAACGCGCATAGCCGTGCCAGGCGATGCCGCTGTGGGCGCCGAAGTACTGCACCTGAGGAAACTGCTGGCTCAGCACCTGCAGCAGCGAGGAGGCCAAGTCGGAGTCTGACGTGCCACCGGGGTAGGGCAGGGCGCCGGTTGCCAGCACCCAGCCCTGGATGGGCGGCGTGACAAACACCAAACCGGGTGTGCATGGCAAAGGCTGATGTACTGCTTGCAGTCCAGTGCGCCAATTGGCGGGCGCGGTCTGGCCGAGTTGCAATGCTTGCGCGACCGCCTGCGTCGACGGCGACCGCACCGCCAGCCAGATCGCGTCGTGGCCAAACGCCCGTGGCGCGTCAGGTGTGGTGTCGAGCGGCGTAGTCCGGTTTTGCGCAAAAGCGGTATCGACCAGCGAAGGGGTCTCGTCTACAAATTTCCAAGGCCAGGCCAGGGTGTTCCATCGAATCAGCGGCATGCCGTCGATTGTTTTTGAACTCGCCCGTCCCGGCTTGAAACTTCACATGCAACCACATTGAAAGCTTTTCAAGCTTCATGGCTGCTTGCGCCGGATGATGGAAGCGCGTTTGGCGTCTTCGGGGTAGTAGAACTGGATCTCGCCTTTGCGCCAGACCCCCAGCCACACCATGTTGCGGGTGAAGGCATCGTGGTCATTGCTGGAAAAAGGCTTGTCGTGGGTGGTGATGACCCCTGGGTAGGGGCGCTCCAAGTTCTCCAGCGCCGCTTTCAGCGCCGGGCCCGACATGTCGCCTTTGGTTTGAAACAGCACACGCAGCATCAAATGCACGGCGTCATAGGACTGCGCTGCCGACATCAGCGAGCCCACAGGCTGGCCGTTGGCGTGGCGCTTGAGCCGGGCGATGAAGGACGAGCGCCGCTCGTTGGAGATGTCTTGCACGATGGTTTGGGTCATCACGGCGCCCTCGATGGCGCTGCCCGCTTTGTCAATGGCACTGCGAAAGGACAGCGGCCATGCGCCGAGCAGCGGGCCCGCAAAACCCGCTTCCACACGCGCCTTGGCCAAGAGACCAAATTGCGGCCCCACCGTGTAGCCAATCAACGCTTCGGCACCAGCAGCCTTGGCGGCCCGCACCTCGTCCACCAGACTCGCCACTTTCAGATCGAAACGGGCCACGTAAACAGGCTTGAGGCCTTTTTCTGCCAGAAACTTCTCCACGTCTTGTTTGCCGCCCTCACCGTAGCCTGTGCTGTCGGCCAGAACGGCAATCTTGGTGAATTTGCGTTTTTCCACCAACTCATCCACCAGGATCGCAGCTTGCAGTGTGTCCCGAGCCGATAGGCGGAAAACAAAGCTGTCTTTGGCCGGCGTTTTGGCGGTGAGCACCGACCCGGTGGCCACGGGAATGAGCAGCAGGTGTTTCTGCGCCTCGAAAAAGTCGAGTGACTTCAGTGCCACGCCGGTATTGCAAAAGCCGACGGTGAAATCCACCTTGTCTTTGAGCACCAACTCTTCAGCCACGCGGCGGCCCATATCTGGGTTGGCCTGGTCATCGCGCGCCAGCAACTCAATGGGGCGGCCCAAATAGCCACCCACCTCATTGATTTCTTTCACCGCCAGCTCAGCCCCCAAACGAGCGCTGCCGCCAAAGTCTTGGGAGCTGCCGCTGAATGGGCAAATGAACCCAATGCGTATCGGGTCGGTGGAGGTTTGCAGTGGAGCGGAGATGGCCGCTTTTTGTGGTTGCGCCTGTGCTTCAAGCGACCACATGCTCGCTCCCCAAACCATCGCTACCGTGATCAGAACTCGCTTCAACATAAAAACTCCTTGCATAAAAACTATCCGTGAATAGGACCGACCTGTCCTATTGATAGATAGGTTCTGAGTAACGGCAGGATAGGCAGTGGAGGCCCGCTTGTGTTGCAGGGCTAGCCCGCCTTCATGTGACACATTCACTCCAGGGTATCTACGGGGTGATGCTGGCGGAGCGAGCGTTCACGCGGGTTAGCGGGGCACAGATCAATTTTTCAAGCGAGCGGATGAATTAATTTCACACGCGACAACGTGGCTTTATCTAAGAATGCGCGCTCGCTTGAGCCTGCGGTCAGCCCACTGGCAAATGGGCCGCGCTGTGCCCATTTGGGTCGCCGCAAATTCTCATTCAATAGGTGCACATGTTTTCTTTTCTCGACTCGGCCTTGGGGCCGGGCAAGCGATGGCTCAGCGCTTGCAGTTTGCAGACCCAGTTGGCCTGGGTGACCTTGTCATTGATGGCTGCCTGCGCGCTGTGCGTGGCCGCGCTGCTTGCCGACCAGTTGGCGGAAACGGCTTATGTATGGCCGCTCGTTGCCGGAGTTTTGTTGCTGGCGCTTTATTCGAGTGCTGCCTTCTATGGCCACTGGATAGAAACCTTGCAAGGCGTATTGAACGTGGTGCAAGCCGGCTCACGCGGCGACCTCACCGTCAGTGCCCCAACACCTGGCCGCGATGCCTTGTGCCGGGTTGGCCAAGGGCTGGAACGCATGAACGAAGGGCTCTCGGGCGTGGTGGGCCAGGTGAGGAGCCAAACCGTGCTCGTGGGGTTGGCGGGCAATATGTTGGCCCACAACAGCCGCGAGCTTTCTCAGCGTACAGAAGCCCAGGCGGCCAGCTTGCAGGAGTCGTCGGCCAGCATTCAAGAGCTCAGCAGCTCGGTGCGACACAACGCGGCGATCGCATCGCGCATTGACCAATTGGCCCACCGCGTTCGCAGCGAGGCTGAGGCCGGTGTGCACGCCATGGCGGTGGCCGAACAAGCCATGCGCCAGATGGCCGAGCAGTCCAAACGCATGGATGAGATCACCGGCGTCATTGATGGCATTGCATTTCAAACCAACATCCTCGCGCTGAACGCCGCAGTGGAGGCAGCGCGTGCCGGAGAAGCCGGACGGGGTTTTAGCGTCGTGGCGGCCGAAGTTCGCAGCCTGGCCCAGGGAAGCAGTGAGTCCGCACGTGAGATTCGCCAGCTCATCCAGAACAGCACTGAGAACGTGGGCCTCGGAGTGAAACGCATTGCCGCGGTCAGCGGCAGTTTGGCCACCGTGGTGCAGGGTATTCGGGAGCTGGCCGAGGGCGTGAGCGGCATGGCGCGCTCAGGCAGCGAACAAAGCATTGCGCTGCAGGAAATTGCGCAGGCCATCAAGGTGCTGGACGACATCACCCAGCGCAACGCCGCCATGGTGGAACAAACCCTGAACGCGGCGGAGCAGCTCAAAGAGCGTGCATCGGGTTTGCGGCAAGCCGTCTCCGGGGTTAAGTTGCGACGCGGCAGCGCCGACGAAGCTTATGAGATGGTCAGGCGTGCTCAAGCCACGATCGAAGAAAAAGGCTTGGCCGTCGCGTTGACTGAATTTCACAAGCCGCTCGGGACAACACCATTTCGCGACCGAGACCTTTATATCTTCGTGTTCGATCGCCGAGGAAAGTACAGCGCCTTCGGCTCTAACCCTGAACGAGTCGGCTGGACGGTGCACCAAGTTCCGGGTTTGGACGGAGACTTGGTATTGCAGCGCGGTTTCCGAGCTGCCGACCAAGGCGGCGGCTGGATCGACTACGAAGTGGTTCACCCTTTGACCAAAGCGGTAGAGGAAAAAACCTCCTATATAGAACCGCTGACTTCCGATACCCTTATCGGATGCGGCGTGTTCAAACCGAAAGGTGGGTTTGTTCGTTGAAACGTCGCCTGGATTCGCCGGACCGCTCCGTCAAGACCGACAACACTGCCATGGCCGCCCCCCGCATTCCCCCCATTCAGTGCCTGCTCAGCTTTGAGGCGCTGGCGCGGCTGCGCAGCGTGACCGCCGCCGCGGAGGAGTTGAATGTCACCCCCAGTGCGGTGAGCCACCGCATCAGGCAGTTGGAGTCCCGCGTCGGGCAAAGTTTGTTCGCGCGAGGCGACTTCAGTTTGACCGAAGCGGGCAGCCAGTACCTCGCCAAAGTGCGCCCCGCGATCAAGGCGCTGGAGCCACCGGCGCCCTTGGCCAAGGAACGCAGCGGGCCCCTGCGTTTGAGAATTTCAGCGCCTCCCACGTTCTCGCGGCAAATTTTGTTGCCGCGTTTGCCGCTGTTTCGGCATGCCTACCCGGAGATTGAGATCACGCTTTTGGTGTCGATTCCGTTGATCAATGTGTCGGTCGAACCTGCTGACATCGACATCCGCTTTGGTCGTGGCGAAGAAGCGGGCCTGCAAAAAATGTCGCTAATGGCCGACGACATCTTTCCGGTATGCAGCCCGGAGTATTTGCACGAGGCTGGGCCCTTTGATGGTTTTGATACCGAGGATGCCATTGGTCGTGCCAAGCTCATCCGCAACCCGCTGGAGCCTTGGCGCACCTGGTTCGACTTTTGTGGCTTGGCTTTGCCCGAGCCACTGGAAGGTGCGCAGTTCAATGACGTGGGCCTGTCACTCGACGCCGCGGTGGCCGGCTACGGCGTGACACTGGCGCGTGAAAAGCTGGCCGTTCCTTGGCTAGACAGTGGGCGTTTGATCCGTGTTTCCCCGCGCACGGTGGCGTCACCGCACCAGCATTACCTGTGCTGGAAGTCAGGCACTTTAGACCGCTGGGAGTGTTCTGCCTTCGTGGATTGGCTCAAGGCTGCGGTACCCTAAGTGACCCAAAAATCGATTTGATCGCGCCCCAGGTCTAGCGCGTGCAGTTTGCAGGAGACAAGTGATGAACGCCCCATTAATCCCGCCCCCTCAAGACCCTGCAGTGGCCGCGCAGCGCAGCGCACGCCAAGCGGAAGTGGTGGTGGCTTTGTCCGCCGTGTTGCCCTCTCACGCATTGCTTTGGCACAAGGAAGACACGATTCCATATGAGTGCGATGGCCTCACCGCCTACCGCGCTTTGCCTTTGGTGGTGGCCTTGCCCGAAACTGAAGCCCAAGTGGCCGCCACGCTCAAAGCCTGCCATGCCTTGAACGTGCCGGTGGTGGCGCGTGGTGCGGGCACGGGTTTGAGTGGTGGTGCCATGCCCCACCCCATGGGCGTGACCATGAGCCTGGCCAAGTTCAACAAAATTCTGAAGATGGACCCTGTGTCACGCACAGCTGTGGTTCAGTGCGGCGTGCGCAACCTGGCCATCAGCGAAGCAGCTGCACCCCACGGGCTTTATTACGCGCCCGACCCCAGCAGCCAAATTGCCTGCACCATAGGCGGCAATGTGGCCGAAAACTCGGGCGGTGTGCATTGTTTGAAATACGGCCTCACCCTGCACAACGTGCTGCGTGTGCGCGGCTTCACAGTGCTGGGCGAACCCATTGAGTTTGGTTCTGAGGCCTTGGATGCCGCGGGCCTGGACTTGCTCTCGGTGCTGGTTGGCAGCGAAGGCATGCTGGCAGTGATACTGGAAGTGACCGTCAAACTCGTGCCCAAACCCATGCTGGCGCGCTGCATCATGGCCAGTTTTGACGACATCCGCAAAGCGGGCGACGCGGTGGCCCAGGTGATTGCGGCCGGCATCATCCCGGCCGGGCTGGAGATGATGGACAAACCCATGACGGCCGCCGTCGAAGACTATGTGCATGCGGGTTATGACCTCACGGCCGAGGCCATCTTGCTGTGCGAGAGCGACGGCACGCCCGAAGAAGTGGAAGAAGAAATTGGCCGCATGGTGCAGGTGCTGAAAAGCAGCGGCGCCACCGCCATCACCGTGAGCGAAAACGAAGCCCAGCGCCTGAAGTTTTGGAGTGGCCGAAAAAACGCCTTCCCGGCCAGTGGCCGCATCAGCCCTGACTACATGTGCATGGACTCCACCATTCCGCGCAAACGCCTGGCCGACATCTTGCTCGCCATTCAAGCGATGGAAAAAAAATATGGCCTGCGCTGTGCCAACGTATTCCACGCCGGCGATGGCAATTTGCACCCACTGATCTTGTTTGATGCCAATGACGCCGACCAGCTGCATCGCTGCGAACTCTTTGGCGCCGACATCCTGGAAACCAGCGTCGCCATGGGCGGGACCGTGACTGGCGAGCACGGCGTGGGCGTGGAAAAACTCTCGTCCATGTGCGTGCAGTTTTCACCCGCTGAGCGCGAACAAATGCTGGCGATGAAACGGGCGTTTGACCCCACCGAGTTGCTCAACCCCGGCAAGGTCATCCCCAGCCTCGTGCGCTGCGCCGAGTACGGCAAGATGCATGTGCGCAAAGGCTTGTTGCCCTTTCCTGAGTTGCCGAGGTTTTGATGGGCACTGTGACCGATACCGCGCTGCAAGCGCTTGTTGAACGCGTGCTGGACGCACAGGCCCGCCAGTTGCCGTTGTGCATACGCGGCCATGGCAGCAAGGACTTTTATGGTGAAACACCGCGAGGCGACCGCCTCAGCACCTTGGACCTGCGTGGCATTTCCAGCTACGAACCCACCGAACTGGTGGTGACCGTGCGTGCCGGCACACCGCTGGCCGAGCTCGAAGCAGCGCTCGCAGAAAAAGGCCAGTGTTTGCCGTTTGAGCCACCACGTTTTGGCCACGCAGATGCTGCGGGCACCGTCGGCGGCATGGTGGCCGCCGGACTGGCTGGCCCGTCGCGCGCGGCTGTTGGCAGTGTGCGCGACCATGTACTGGGCTTGACGATGCTCAATGGCCGCGGCGAGGTGCTGAGTTTTGGTGGCCAGGTGATGAAGAACGTCGCAGGTTACGACGTGTCGCGATTGATGGCGGGCTCGCTCGGCACCCTGGGGCTGATTCTGGAAGTCTCGCTCAAGGTCTTGCCTGTTGCCACCGCCACCACCACCTTGCGGTTTGAGCTGGACCAGGCGGCCGCGCTCGCCCAAATCAACGCCTGGGGCCGTGAGCCCTTGCCCATCAACGCCAGCTGTTGGGTCCGTGGCCAGTTGTGGCTGCGCTTGCGTGGCGCCGCGGCAGCTGTGCAATCTGCGGCAAAGGACCTCACCGCGCGCCTTGGTGGTTTGGCGGTAGACGACCTCACCGCCGATGCGTTTTGGCAGGGCCTGCGCGACCACGGCCACGACTACTTCACACGCGCCAACGCCGCCGTCGCCGACGGCGCCTGTCTGTGGCGTTTGTCCTTGCCTGCGACCGCACCGGCTCTGGTTTTGCCCGGTGCCACGCTCGTGGAATGGGGCGGGGCCCAGCGCTGGTTGTTGGTGGAGAGGTCGTTTGCCAGTGCATCCCCGGCCCAAGTGCGCGAAGCGGCTGCCAAAGTCGGTGGCCATGCGGTGCTGTTCCGTGCCATCGACAAAACGGCCGGTGTTTTTTCTTCACTGCCAGCGCCGCTGGCGCGCATACACCGCGAAGTGAAATCGTCATTTGACCCGGCGCGGGTGTTCAATCCCGGGCGCCTCTACCCGGATTTGTGACCATGCAAACCGACGTGGCGCAAGACATGCAGGACTACTACGCGCGTCGGGCGTCGTACTACGAACGTGTGTATGCCAAACCTGAACGCCAGGCCGATTTGCGGGCCATGGAGGCGTGGTTGCCTGGGCCCTTTGAGGGCCGGCGCGTCTTGGAAGTCGCCTGCGGCACCGGCTGGTGGACACCGCATGGTGCGGCTCGGTGCAACGAGTGGTGGGCCACCGACATCAATCCCGAAACCATGGCGGTTGCACAAAACAAAACGTTGCCGGCCAGCGTGCGTTTTGCCACCGTCGACGCCTACAGCCTGGCCGAACTCGGCACACAAACCGTCGACGCGGCCTTCGCCGGTTGTTGGTGGAGCCATGTGCCGCTGTCTCGTTTGTCCAGTTGGCTGGACACCTTGCACGCCCGATTGGAAAGTGGTGCTCGGGTCGTGATGCTGGACAACAGTTTTGTGCAAACCAGCAACTTGCCCATCACCCGCCGCGACGATGAAGGCAACACCTACCAAAACCGCGTGCTCGACGATGGCAGCGTGCACGAGGTGCTGAAGAACTTTCCCACCCGCGAGCAGGCTTTCGCCGCGCTGGGGCCCCGAGCGTTGTCGGCCGAGTGGACGGACTACGCGCACTACTGGATCCTTTCTTACCGGCTGTCCTGATGCAAACCAATTTGTCCCCCGAGTTCAAAGGCACACGCGACGGTGAAGCCGCCGAGGCCATTCTTCGCAAATGTGTGCACTGCGGCTTTTGCACCGCCACCTGCCCCACCTACCAACTGCTGGGCGACGAGTTGGACGGGCCGCGTGGCCGCATCTATTTGATGAAGCAGGTGTTAGAGGGCGCCCCCGTCACCCGCAAAACCCAAGCGCACCTGGACCGCTGTCTGACCTGTCGCAACTGCGAAAGCACCTGCCCCTCGGGGGTGCAATACGGCGCCTTGGTGGAAATTGGCCGCAAGATCGTCGACGAGCGGGTGCAGCGCCCCGCCGGTGAAAAAGCCGTGCGCTGGTTGCTCAAAGAAGGCCTCACCTCTCCGCTTTTTGCGCCTGCGATGAAGATGGGCCAACTTGTGCGGCCCTTGTCGCCCGGCTCGCTCAAAAACAAAGTGCCTGCCCCGGCGAGCAGCCACGCTCACGTGTGGCCCACCCGTGAACATGCACGCAAAGTGCTGATGCTCGCGGGCTGTGTTCAACCGGCCATGATGCCCAACATCAACAGCGCCACGGCGCGCGTACTCGACGCGGCTGGCATTCAAACCGTGGTGGCCGACAAGGCGGGCTGCTGCGGTGCGATTCGCTCCCACCTGGGCGATCAAGAAGGTGGTTTGGCCGACATGCGACGCAACATTGACGCGTGGTGGCCCCTGGTTGAGAGTGGGCAGGTCGAGGCGATTGTGATGAATGCGTCGGGCTGCGGCCTGGCCGTCAAAGAGTACGCCCACGCCTTGGCCCACGATCCAGCCTATGCCGACAAAGCCGAACGTGTGAGCAGCTTGACGCGCGACCTGAGCGAACTCTTGCCCGACTTGGTGCCCTTGCTGAAAGACAAACTCGGCCCCCTCAAAGAACGCCAACTGGCCTTCCATCCCCCCTGCACCTTGCAACATGGGCAGCAACTGCGCGGCGGTGTAGAGAAGCACCTCAACGCCCTGGGCTTTCAAGTCAGCATCGCCACCAACGAGAGCCACCTGTGCTGCGGCTCCGCCGGAACCTACTCGGTTCTGCAACCCAAAATTGCCTATGAGTTGCGCGACCGCAAACTCGGCAATTTGGCAGCGCTAGAACCCCAGGCCATCATCTCGGCCAACATTGGCTGCATCCAGCATTTGCAAACCGGAACCACCACACCGGTCAAGCACTGGGTGGAGGTGGTCGATGAGGCGTTGCGCACTTAAAGCATGGGGCTGACCCGAATGTGGTTCAAAGGTATTTGGCCCACAGGCTGTTGGAGAATTTGGATTTCGGGTCCCACTGTTTTTTGAGCTGCCTCAGCGCCGCGACCTCTGGGTAGGCCCGTTCAAATTGAGAACGGGTTGCGTGCAGTTGATAGGGCAGGTAGTAACGTCCCTCACAAGAAAGCGCGGCGTCAATCAACTCACGCGTCCACCTTGCCACTTGATTTTGCGCACGTTGATGGGTTCGTTGTTTGTAGTAAAGAACAAAAGAAAGCACCTCCTCTTTGGCCCAGGGCAGGCAAGCCACAGCGTCTTTCGGCGAATGGCGAATGGAAACGTTGACCGCCTCCACGGAGCGACCCTTGAGCACCTTGGCGATGGCATCTGCAAAGCGCAGAAAGTTTCGCTTCGGCACAAAATACTCTTGCAAAACATAGGTTGACACTTGGCGCGTCCGTGGCTCTAGCTCGGCGGCATCCAAGCTCGCTTCATGGTTCAACCACTTCACGGCAGGCTTTTTGTTCAAGAGTGGATGGATCACGGTCTGACGCAGGCGCTCACCCCCCGGGAGTTCAGTCATTGCCCACAGCACGTTTCGCTCCAGCGCATAACTTTGGCCACGAGGCACCAAACGAGCCTGCTCTGTCAGCGGCTTGTTGGTCTTTCGCCAAGTGATGCTAACCGGCCGGTTGAAGTGCGGGGGCATCAAGTCGGCGTTGTGCATCACGCTGCCGGGGTCGGAGAGAACGATGTTCTGCAGATGCGCTACATATTGGCTGAGAGGCACTTCCACGACGACACGCTCCATGCGCACGTTGTCCTGCAGCATCAACTCCACTTCCGCGATGACGCCCACCGCGCCATAACCGCCAATGGCGGCGCGGAACAAGTCTGTGTGCAAGTCTCGGCTGGCCTCGACCACCGATCCATCCGCCAGTACCAACTGCAACGCCTGCACACTGTTGCCCACAGGACCGTTCGAGACATAACGACCGTGGGCATTCACCGACACCGACCCTCCCACGGTGAAGTTGGAGTAGCTCTGCATGGTCATGACCGAGAGGTCCAAGGGGTCCAGCGTGTCTTGTAAATCGCGCCAGCGCATGCCTGCTTGCACACGCACGCGTTTGTCAGCAGGACGCACCCACACCAGCTTGTTCATGGCCCGCATGTCCAGATGCAAGCCATGTTCGATCGCCACTTGCCCACCCATGCTGTAGCGACCTCCGCCCACGGCGACTTGGCCTGACCAGCCCCGCAGCAAGGTCGATGTCTCTTGTGTGTCGAGTGGCTTTTCTTCGCGAGCTACAGCGACAGCGTAGAGCCCGGTCACGTTGGCAATCAACACATCGACCGCGCTGTGTGCGAGCAAGGGTGTGAACGTGAGCAGCCCCGCTGCCAGCATGCTCTGCGAAAGAAAAGTACGTCGGGTGGGTGATCTCTCGAATCGTGGGTTCATACTGAGATTGTCATTGCGCATGTCATGTGAAGTTTGGCACGTGGTGGATTCAAACTCCTTGCCGCCGCGTTCAGGTGACAACTGTGTGTTCAGTGGATGGTGGGGTTGACTGGCGTGGCGCGCAGCGCCCACCACACGCCCGCTACCAGGCTGGCCATGCCGAGCAAAGTCAGCGGGCTGGGTGCGACGCCGCGCAAGAGCAAGGCATAGGTCAAGGCCGCCAAAGTTTCAAACACGATGAGCTGGCCTGCCAAATTCGTGGGCAACCGTTGGCTGGCTTCGTTCCAGCACAAGGTGCCAAGCCACGAAGCGAGTAAACCCGCGGCCAGCATCAGCCAGATGAAACGTTCCGGCGTTGGCCCCCAAGGCAAGGGGAAACTTTGTTGTGTCAGGCTGCTCCAAATCCAAAAACCAAACCCACCCAGCAAAGCCAAGGGCAAGGTGGCCAGGCCTTGCGCGGTGGCCCAGGTGCGCGGGCTGCGGTCCGCGTGGTGGCGCAGCCAGTCGGCATTTCGCAGGGGGTACCAAGTCCAGCACGCGAGCGCCCCCACCGCCAGCAATGCGCCCAGGCCATAACGGGACCAGTCCACGGACCCTGACGTCAAAGCCTGCAGGTGCTGCATCTCGGCGTGATTGACGAGGGCGATGCCCAGGGCGATCAACAACAGCGATGGCCCCAAACGCGACCACGGCAAGCGCCCGTCACGCCCATGGTTGCGGGCGTTGGCACACAGTGCGATGACCACGGGCAAGGTGCCGATGATCATGGTGGGCAAGGGGCCACCGGCGCGCTGGATTGAGGCGGCGAGCAACACGTAATAAAGCAAGTTGCCCACGGCTGAGAGCTTCAACGCTTCCAACCAATCGGCCCGGCTCAAGCGGAGCAAGGCATGTCGATCGAACCACGCAATGGGCAGGGCAATCAGGCCAAAAGCGAGGTAGCGCCCTACCGTCAACAACGCCGCCGGGTAGTCGGGCAAGAGCAGCGGGATGACGAAGACCAAACCCCAAACGGCACCGGCCAACAGGGCGAACAAAGTACCGACCAAAACACTGGTGGGGGCGACGGTGGTGGTTTGCATTCAGGCAGTGTGGATGCCAGGCAGCAAATTGTCTTGCACCAAATTGCGGTGAATCAGCCCCGGACTTGCCGTTGGTAGCGTGCGGGCGTGACGCCGTAGCGCTTGGCAAAACAACGGGTGAGGTGTGGCTGATCCGTCAAACCCACTGAGGCGGCCACGTCGGCCACCGCATCACCCTGCGCCAGCCGTTCTTTGGCGGCCAACAAACGTAAAGCCATCAACATTTGCTGTGGCGTCACATGGTGGCGGGTCTTGAACATGCGCAAAAAGTGAAATGGGCTCAGGTTGGCGCAGCGTGCCAGCTCTTCCAGGCACAAGCTTCGGTCGAGGTGGCTGTGCATGTAGTCAATCACGTTTTTGAAATCAGCCGCCGCCGTTTTTTGCATGGGGCGCGGTACGCGAGCCAAAGGTCGCAGTTCTTCAACAAGCAGCAACAGTGCGCAGTCAAAGCGCAAGGGATCTCGCGGCTCGGTGGTCGCGTCCCAGAGCTCGGCCAACAGACGGCTCACGCTGCGGGCACGTCGGGCATCGGCGGACACGGCCTCAGGAAACCACCAGTGCGCTTCACCGCTGAGGTTGAACAACACGGCCTCATCGATGTAGACCATGCGGTAGCACCACCCAGCATCGGTTTCCGCTTGTCCTGTGTGCAGCTCGTCGGGGTTCATCAGCACCACAGAGTCGTCGGGCGCCAAATGGTCGCTGCCACGGTAACGAAAGCGCTCCACCCCGGATTCAATCGCGCCCAAACCAAAGGCTTGGTGGGAGTGTGGGTCGAAACGTTGATGCACGATGTGGGCCCGGTAGAGCTCCACGCCCGCTCGATGAGAGGGGCGGGCAAATTGGGCGTGGTCTGGTTCACAGCTTCGCTGCAAACCCTGACCGCCAAGCGCAGTCATTGAACCTCCCCCATGGCGCGGCGCGTCTGCACCGCGCGCTCCGAAATCCAGTCGCTGAACTGCTGTACTTCGGGGCGCAAGGAGCCGCCGACGGGCAGCAGCAACCAGTAAGCCAAGGGGCTGTGGATACGGCCCGCCAGGCCAAAGGGCTCGATCAGTTCACCCCGCTCCAGCGCTTCGGTCACCAACCCCAAGCGAGCCAATGCCACGGCTTGGCCGGTCAGGGCAGCTTGTATCTGTTGGTGGGTGAAATTGAGCACCATCCAGCGGCGTGGCTGCAAGCCTGCAAGGCCTTGTTGTTCCAGCCAACCACGCCAACTGAGGAGCACACTGTCGCTGTGGCAGTCGTCTTCTTCAGCCAAGGTATGCCCGGCCAAGTCGGTAGCCTTCAACAACGGCGGCAGTTCTCCTGATGCGATGCGCGCGGCCAACCATGGGCTGATGACCGGGGTGAGCACCTCGCCAAACAAACGTTGGGCCTCGGCGGGGACTTTCTGTGGGCTGCAGTAGCGCAATACCAAATCGTTGTCGCCATCGTCGAGGTCCACCAAGTTGTCGGTGGCGGCGACACGGATGTCAACGTCGGGGTGGGTGCGCTGAAACGCTTCCATTTGCGGGATCAGCCACATCGAGGCCATCGATGCAAAGGTATTGACATTGATGTGCTTGCGACCACGGGCTCGGCGAATTTGGCGAACCGTGGTGTCCAAGCGGTCCAGCCCCGGTGCCACGGCGCGCAACAAGGTTTGACCGTCATTGGTGAGCGCCACATGGCGAGTGCCGCGAGAAAACAGCGGCGCTCCCAACTCCTCTTCCAAGCTGCTGATTTGTCGGCTGATGGCGGATTGGGTGAGATTCAACTCCTCGGCCGCGACGCGAAAACTCAAATGCCGGGCCACGGCCTCAAAGGCGCGGATGGGTCCCACAGACAGGGGGCGTTGGCGTTGGGCGGACATGAGGATGTTTTGATTAATGCGTTATGAGAATGAATGCTGCGCTGCAATGTCATTGGACGGGTGAGGCCTCTCTACGTAGCATCAGGCCTCACATTCAAAGGAACCACCATGAAGCACCCAGTCATGAACATTGTGCAACAAAAGCGCGGCCATGGATGCCTGAAATCCCTGGCCCTGGGCAACGAGTCTGCCGCTCAACCCATCACCTTGCGCACCGGTCGCCACGCCACCGTCTTGAAAGTGGAGCGGGGCATGGCCTGGGTGACTTTGCCGGGAACCGCGTCGCAAGCGCCGCAAGACCTGTGGTTGCAAGCCGGGCAAAGCCTGCCCTTGGCCGCCCAACAAACCCTTTGGGTCGATGGCTGGCCGCATGCCGAGCTGTCGGTGCAAGCGGCGCCGCGCGCACCTGCTCTGCTGTGGGGCCTGGTGCGGCGCCTGGCCGTGCACCTCAGGCGTCGGACGGTGACTTCGCAGCACCCTTGCTCGGCCGCTTAACGGCGGTGGTTTTGGTGCGGCCTTTTGTCGATCGAGGGGCTTTGCTGCTGCTTTTGCTCAAACGCGCACGCAAAGCCGCCTCCATCGCCAAACGGGCCCAGGGCAACATGAAGCCGGGTGACTCCATGGCGTCCTCGGGCGGTATGTAGTAGCTCATCTGTATGGGTTTGTCTTTGGTTTCAAAAACAAAGGGCTTGCAGCCCGCTGCTTCAAATGACGCGCGCGTGGTGTCGTCCACCTTGAGGTAAAGCTGATCGTCGGCAATCAAGGCGATGAAGAGGTCGTCCACATAAATGCCCCTGCCGCCAAACATTTTTTTGGCACGGGCCACGCCCAAGGGGCTGAACAGCTCCAAGCAGTAAGCGGCGAATTCATCCGCCGGTGTTGTGATGACGGGTTTCGGGAACGTGGGCATGGTGACAGTCTTGCACAATCACCCCGTCGCGGCCAGCCGCACCGGAGTACCTTGCCATGATGGAAACCGACCGCAGCCTGATACGCCAACGCCTCGTCAAAGCCCGCCAAGCCCTGCCCGATCGGCTGGAGCGTGCGGTTCAATTACAAAGCGTGCTGCGTATTTGGCTTGTGGGCCGCAGAGAAAAGTCCATCGGCGCTTATTGGCCCATCAAGGGTGAGTTCGATCCATTGCCTGCGCTGTACCGCTGGACCGAAGGTGCGGCAGAGGGCGTGACTCGGCGAATAGGCCTGCCCGTGGCCGACAAAAAAACGGAGTCACTGCGTTTTCACGTGTGGTACCCGGGCTGCGAAACCGAACTCGACGCCTACGACATTCCCAAGCCCAAAGGCACCGAAGAATTCGTGCCCGACTTGCTCATCGTGCCTTGCCTGGGTTTTGGACCGGGCGGTGTGCGGCTGGGTTACGGGGGAGGCTTTTTTGAACGCACCTTGATGTCCATGACCCCCCGCCCCGTGGCCGTGGGCGTGAGTTACACGCACGGCTTCTTGCCCTTGCTGCGCGCCGAACCCGACGACTTCATTTTGGATGCCATGCTCACCGAGGATGGGGTGATGTGGCAGCAGGATGGGGGTGGGTATACGGTGAATGAGTTGCAGCGCTGAGGGCGTGCGGTTTTAAGTCATGTCTCACCGACCAGTACACCAACCGTCATTCCCGCGAAGGCGGGAATCCAGTGGGTGGTAGTGAACAAACAGCACGGGTGATACGGCGCAATTCCTGGATTCCCGCCTTGGCGGGAATGACGACTGTCAGGGCAATCACCCGAAAGCGCGCCGATTGGGTTGAGTTTCTAAGCCCCAATCACCCGCACCCGAATCACATGCGCCACTGCTTGAATCGCGTTCACCACTTTGTCGCTGGGCGGGCTGGCCACGTCGATGATGTTGTAGGCCAGTTCACCCCGGCTTTTGTTCATCATGTCCAGCACATTGACCTTGTGTTCGGCCAAAACCGAGAGCACCTGGCCTAAGACGCCGGAGACGTTGTCGTTGGAGAAGGTGATGCGCACCGTGCCTGGCACGCGGTCCATGGCCACCGCGGGGAAGTTCACCGAGTTGCTGATGTTGCCGTTGTCCAGGTAGTCGATCAATTGGTTGGCCGCCATCACGGCGCAGTTTTCTTCCGACTCTTCGGTGCTGGCGCCAATGTGGGGCATGGTGATCACCGAGGGTTGGCCCAGCAGCTGGGGCTCGGGGAAGTCGCACACATAACGGCCTAACTTTTGTGCCTGCAAAGCGCGCAACACGGCAGCGGAATCAACAATGCTTTCACGCGCAAAGTTCAGCAGCACCGCAGTTGGTTTGCACAGCGCGAGCGCGGCTTCGTTGATCAAATGGTGGGTGGCCTCGATGGCCGGAACGTGCAGGGAGATGTAGTCCGAGCGCGCCAGCAGGGCCTGCAAGTTTTCCATGCGGGCCACGTTGTTGGACAGCCGCCATGCGGCGTCGATCGACAGTGCCGGATCGAACCCCACCACCTTCATGCCCATGGCCAGTGCCATGTCGGCCACCATGGACCCAATGGCGCCCAAACCCACCAGGCCCAAGGTTTTGCCTTTGACCTCACCGCCAGCAAAACGCGCTTTTTCTTTTTCCAGCAAGGCCGACATCTCGGCCGCGTCGTTCATGTGGCTGAGGGTGCTCACATAAGCCATGCCCGGCAGAATGCCGCGCGCTGACAGCAGCATGCCGGCCATCACCAACTCTTTCACCGCATTGGCATTGGCGCCGGGCGTGTTGAACACCACGATGCCTTGTTGGCTGTAAGCGGGAATGGGCACATTGTTCACACCGGCCCCGGCGCGGGCCACGGCCAACAGCGAGGGCGGCACCGCCACGTCGTGCAGCTTTTGGCTGCGAATCAAAAACGCATCGGGGTGGCCGATGTCGCTGCCCACCTCAAACGACTGGCGGGGGAAACGGTCCAGCCCTTTGACGGAAATCTGGTTGTAGGTTCTGACTTTGTGCATGACCGTGGCCCTCGTTTTTTGTGTGATTAGGCTGCGACTTGGGCATAAGCCCAGGAGAGCCAAGGTATCAGCGCCTGCAAGTCTGATTTTTCAACCGTGGCACCGCACCAAATGCGCAAACCCGCAGGGGCGTCTTTGTAGGCGCCAATGTCGTAGGCCACGCCTTGTGCGTCCAAGAGTTTGACCATTTGTTTGACTTGGTCTTCGGTCGCTTTCAGGGTCAAACACACGCTGGTGTTGGAGCGTGTTGTTTTGTCCTTGGCCAAGAACGAAATCCAGTCGTTGGCCGCGACAAAATCTTCCAGAACGTTCAAGTTGGCTTCACTGCGGGCAATCGTCGCTGGCACGCCGCCGATGCTTTCTACCCACTGCAGTGCGTCGAGGTAGTCGGCCACGCACAACATGCTGGGGGTGTTGATGGTTTCGCCTTTGAAGAGGCCCTCGGTCAGTTTGCCGCCCGACTTCATGCGGAACACCTTGGGCATGGGCCAGGGTGGGCTGTAGGCCTCGATGCGCTCTGCCGCACGCGGGCTCAGGATCAACATGCCGTGGGCACCTTCACCGCCCAGCACTTTTTGCCACGAGTAGGTCACCACGTCCAGCTTGTCCCAAGGCATGTCCATGGCGAAGACGGCCGAGGTGGCGTCGCACAAAGTCAGGCCCGCGCGGTTGGCGGGTATCCAGTCGCCGTTCGGCACCTTGACGCCCGAGGTGGTGCCGTTCCAAACGAAGACCACGTCGTTGTCAAAGTTCACGCGGGCGAAGTCGGTGATGTCACCGTATTCGGCCTTGATGACATTGGTATTGGGCAGCTTGAGTTGTTTGACGATGTCTGTCGTCCAACCTGCGCTGAACGACTCCCACTCCAGCACATCCACACCACGTGGTCCGAGCATCGACCACATGGCCATCTCGATGGCACCGGTGTCCGAGCCCGGCACCACCGCCACGCGGTAACCCTCGGGCAAACCGAGCAGCCGCGCCGTCTCGGAGCAGGCCAAACCCAAAGCCTTCTTGCCCAGTGCCGAGCGGTGCGAGCGGCCCAAGGTGTCGAGTGTGAGTTTGCTGACGTCATACCCCGGCCGCTTGGCACAGGGGCCAGACGAGAAATTGGGGTTGGCGGGTTTCACAGTGGGGAGGGCGGTGTTGGTCATGGGCGTGCAAGCAATCAAGCTGATTCGGTTGACGGGGAACTGCAGGGTAAAATTCATTGTAGTCACGCCATGTACGCCAGCTTCTGAGCCCTTTGACGCGCCGCAGCGAACCGCCTGGAATAGAAAAAACTTCCACACCATTTCCATAAAGGTATAAACTGTTTATACTATTTTTGGAGATTCATGTGGCGAACGGCAAAAGCAAGTCAAGCAAGGCCCCGGTGGCCCAGGCCATCAGCCGAAAGACCGCGTCGGCCAAAACGGCACCCGCGGTGAAATCCGCCGTCAAAGCGGTGCGGGCCACCGCCCCAGCCGCGAAGCCGGCGAAAGCACCCAAGCCGCGCCAGAAGCCGGTGCGCGACAGCTTCACCATGCCAGCGGGTGACTTTGCCTTGATCGCAACGCTCAAGGCGCGTTTGCTCGCGGCCAAACGCGAGACCAAAAAGAGCCAGTTGTTGCGCGCCGGCTTGCATGTGCTGGCGGCGCTGGATGCGCAGGCTTTGGCTGCAGCGTTGGACCGGCTGGCCCCGATCAAGGTCGGTCGACCCAAACAAGGCCATTGATTGCCGTTTCTAGGTTGAAAGCACAAGATGTTGGCCAACACAGAACCCTGGTGGACACTGCTTCGAGCCGTGTCGGTGGTCAATGTGCTCGCCTGGGGCGCCGCAGCTTGGTGGTTGTGGCGCGCACGTGAACACTGGCCGCCCGACGTTTGGCTGAACCGGCGTTGGCAACTGCTGCTCGCCGCCGGCTACGTGCTGGGTTGCGGCTGGCGCTGTTGGCTGCCGGTCTACGACGTGCAGCGCCTGGTGATGGTCGACAGCTTCTGGTCCAGCGTGATCATCGGCCGCACGGTCGCCACCATTGCCGAGTTGTGTTTTGCCGCGCAATGGGCTTTGCTGCTGCGTGAGGTGTCACGTGTCACCGCCAGTCGCGCGGGCTGGGTCATGTCGCAGGCGGTGCTGCCGCTGATCTTCATCGCTGAACTGTTCTCCTGGTACGCCGTGTTGACGACCTCCAACATCGGCCATGTGGTCGAGGAGACGCTGTGGGGCTTGTGTGCAGTGCTGCTGGTGGCCAGTTTGCTGCAGCTTTGGCCACGGGTTGATCCGGCGCGCCGGCCGCTGTTGGCGCTTTGGTGCGTCGCGGGGGTGGTGTACGTGTTCTATATGTTTGGCGTCGACGTGCCCATGTATTGGTCGCGCTGGATCGCCGACGAGGCGCTGGGCCGCAGCTACCTCAGCGTCGAGCAGGGCTGGATGGATGCCTCAACACGCTGGGTGGTGTCGCACCAATGGGAGCACTGGCGCTCCGAGGTGGTCTGGATGACGGCCTACTTCAGCGTGGCCGTGTGGTTGAGCATCACCTTGGTGCTGCTCGCGCCGCTGGGTTCAACCCACAGTGGAACCTCACGCACCACGCAGGCCAAGCAGACCAGGGCCGGTGGATCGATGTGGGCACGCCGGGAATCGGCCCACCTTGGGCCTTAGAACCTATCCGTGAATAAGACAGCCCTGCGTCGGGGCCCGGAGGGTTGTGACGACAAAGCGCGTCTGCGGCGTTGCAACCCTTGCCCAGGAAAAGACCCTGGGCTGCGGCTTGCGCCTTGCATCCATCGCTTTGTCGTCACAACGCAGGGCTGTCTTATTCACGGATAGGTTCTTAGCCTTACTGGGGCTATGCATTGCCCCGGCGCGCAGCCCACAACAACCACGCCGCTACCGCCCACATCCAGACACTGAGCAAGGTCACTGCGACGGCCACGGACACCTCCACGGGAATGCGCAGCGCTGGCAGCGACAGTCCCGCCAGCAACAAGGCCGTGACCAAGCCCACAACGCACAGCAGCACTGGCAAACGCCGCTGCGCCCATGCACCCACACTGAGGATGCCCAGGGCCAGCGCCATGAACAAACTCACGCCCAGCAATTCACCAATGCCACCACCCCATTGGTTCAGCGCAGTGAATGCGGTTTCAATCATGGGTTGTTGCCCGGGCCCGGCACTGGTGTAGGCCAGGGCCAGCGCAGGCATCACCGTGAGCCAGCGCAAGATGCCGATGCAGCGGGCCAAGGCGGACAAACCCGCCAGCACGGCGACGGTGCCGGCGAGTGCACTTTGCAGGCCACCAAAGAGGCGCGCCGTCAACACAATCATCGTTGGCGCAATCAAGATCGAGTAGAGCAAATAAAGGCCATAACCCCAGGCCAAGGCGTCGGGTTTCGCGGCAATCGCTTGCAGTTGCGTGGCGGCTGGGAAACGCAGTGAATCGGGCCAACCGAAGGCGGCGCCGAGGATCACGACTGGGGCCAGGGACAGCAATCCGTCGGCGATGAGCAAGGCAGCCGCTGTGCGCGACAGTCGGGTGGAACGGGGCGTGGTGCTTGAGACCGAATCAACCAGTGACATGGGTTTCTCCATAGGAATGGTGGGCGAACTGAACGGTTGGCTGCCCAAGCGGCGCAGCCAACCAAACTTGACGTCAAACGACCGCTGTGGCGGCCTGTCGCGCAGGGCGGGTGTGCCCCAAGTCCAGCAGGCTTTGGGTCAGGGCTTGAACCAGCGGCGTGCAAGGCAGCTCGCCAATTTGCTGCTGCAAGTCGCGGCCATCGAGTGCATGCGGCACACGCCAGAGGTATTCCATCTCGACCAACTCGCGCCACAGCGGCACCAGCACACTGCCCCAACGTATCAAACGCCAGGGCATTTGGCCGGTTTTGAAGCCCTTGGTGGGCGTCAAACCCAGCGTTGTCGCCGCAGATGCCAGGGCGGTCAAAAATTCCTCGCCGGTGATCGCACGGCCAGCGAATTGAAACTCACTGAAAACGGGCAGGTCGTTTTGTTCGGCCAAGCGCACAAAGGCCTGCGCCAAGTCAGGAAGGTAGGCCCATGGATGCTGCACACCGAGCGGGCCTGGGTAGACCAAACGGCCCCGTTGTATTGACTTGGTGATGACCAGATCAAACCAACTGCCACGCCCACTCCCAAAAAAATCACCCGCCCGCAACACCGTCGAGTGCAGGCCTTGGGCGCCGCGGGCTTGCATCTCGGTCTCCAAATCGGCGCGCAAGCGGCCCTTGGTGGTGGTGGGAGACACCGGCGTTTGCGCTGTGATCTCAGGCGGCATGCCTTGGCCCAATGAATACACATTGCCCGGCAACATGAAAAGGGCGTCCAGGCCTTGGGCTACGTCCATGCCAAGGCGCGCCCAAGGCAACAGGTCTTGTGCCCAGCGGGTGTAGACGGGGTTCACCGCGTACACCACCGCCCGCGTTGTCGGCCCGGCCGTCGCGCAGAGCTGATCGGTCTCTTGCAAGGGCGTTGTGGTGTGTTCAACGCCAGCGGGCCAACCCGCCTCAGCTGCCCGCCGCGCCTGGGCCACCACACGCCAACCTGCCTTTGAAAACGCCTGTGTCAAGGCATATCCCAAACGCCCTGCAGCACCCAGAATGAGCACGGTTTTGACGCCTGGGGCGCAAGTTTGTTGAGAGAAGTTGTTCATGATGGGCCTCTTTGAATCAGATGAAGTGGCGCCAGTGTCTGTCTCCAATCGACATTCGACAATTGCTGATGTGAGGATGTCAGCTATACATTAATGCATGAGTCAATCATCTTCAGGCCAGTTCAACTGGGCCCTCGTCAAGAGTTTTCTCGCCGTGCTCGACGCGGGCAGCTTGATGGGTGCCGCCCGAAAAACAGGGCAACAGCAACCCACCCTGAGCCGCCACATTGGTGAGCTGGAAACCCAACTCGGCGCCCCCCTTTTTGAACGCACGGGGCGCGGCGTCACACCCACCGCCTTGGCCTTGGCGATTGCCGACTCCGCCCGGCAAATGCAGGCCGGGGCACAAGGCCTGACGCAACAATTGGTGGGCAGCCGCCGCCGCACCACGGGCACGGTGCGCATCAGCACCAGCCAAGTGGCAGCGACCTATTTGTTGCCGCCCATCCTGGCTGAGCTGCAAGCGGCCGAGCCCGGCATTCAGATCGAGCTGGTGGCCTCCAACCAAATCACCAACTTGCTGCGCCGTGAGGCCGACATTGCGGTGCGCATGTTGCGGCCCGCACAAAGCTCCTTGATCGCGCGCAAACTGGGTGAGGTGCACATCGTGGCGGCCGCGCACGAGCGTTACCTCGCCCTCGCAGGCACACCGCGCAAACCGCAAGACCTGCTCCAGCACCGCCTGATCGGTTACGACCTCGACACCACCATCGAACAAGGTTTCAACAAAATGGGGCTGCCGCTGACCCGCGAACACTTCGCCATGCGCACCGACGACCAAGTGGCTTACGGCCGTTTGTTGGCCGCCGGTGCAGGCATTGGTTTTGTCGCGCGCTACAACTTGGCCCACTGGCCCGGTGTGCATGCCTTGTTGCCGCAACTGGCCATCCCGCCTTTGCCCTGTTGGTTGGTGGTGCACCGTGAGATACGCGGCAATCCGGTGGTGCGCCAGGTATATGACCATTTGGCGGCGGCGATTCCGCCGGTGTTGATGGTTTGAGATCGCCGCGTTGTTCAGTCGTACTGGAGCAGTGGATGGAACCCTTCAAAAACTTGTTCTCACCTGAGCTTGTGCGCTGCATCGCGCGGCATTTGCGGCGCCAACTCAAAGGTTTCGACCACGCGGTGTTTGAAGCCAGCATCCTCGGCCAGCTGGATGCGCTGGAACTCAAGGCCCGCGCCCAATGGATCGCCGACCATGTTCACGCGGCCTTGCCCGCTGACCCCGCCAAACGCGAGCGCATCTTGCTCGCCATGCTGCACCCCGACGAACTGGAGCATGCCAACCAGCCCGCCAGCGACGAAGGCATTTGTGGCTGGGGCATTTTGCCGCTGGCCCAGGTGGTGGGGCAACACGGCGTGGCGGACTTTGAACGCTCCATGCACCTGCTGCGCGAGATGACCAAACGGTTTTCGTCAGAGTTCGCCATCCGCTACTTTTTGCTGGCCGATCAATACCGTGCCATCAGCATCCTGACCACTTGGGTTGACGATCCCAACCACCATGTGCGCCGTTTGGTGTCAGAAGGCAGCCGCCCCCGTCTGCCCTGGGCCATGCAATTGCCTGAACTCAAGCGTGACCCGTCACCGATGTTGCCGCTGCTGGAGCGATTGCGCGACGACGCCTCGCTTTATGTTCGCCGCTCGGTGGCCAACCACTTGAATGACATCGCCAAAGACCATCCTGGCCTGATCACCGACCTGGCGACCGCTTGGCGACGTGGTGCCAGCAAAGAACGCGAAGCCCTGCTGCGCCACGCCTGCCGCGGTTTGATCAAACAAGGCCACGCTGCCACCTTGGCGGTGTTCGACCGCCACCCGCCTCAACTCAAAAAAGGGCGCTTGCAACTGTCAGCGCCAACCGTGCGAATGGGCGAGGTGCTGGAATTGCAGATGACGCTGCGTTCCACCGCCAAAGTGCCACAGCAACTCACCATCGACTATGTGCTGCACTTCCTCAAAGCCAACGGGCGACGTTGGCCCAAGGTGTTCAAGGGTGCGTTGCTGACACTTGAACCGGGTGAGACCGTCACCTTCCGCCGCGACCACCGGTTTCGCGAGGTGACAACACGCACACACTACCCTGGCGAGCAGGGCGTTTGTTTGCGGATCAACGGGGTGGATACGGAGGTGGTGGGGTTTGGGTTGCAGGATTGAAAAGGTGAAGGCCCGTGAACAGGAGGTTCTGCGTGTGATGCCTCAAATCCCCAACCGTCCCGTGATCTCTAACACTGCTTTGCTCTGGTTCATCGTATAAAAGTGCAACCCCGGCACGCCGGCCGTGCGCAGTTGGTCACACAGGTCGGTGATCACGTCTAAACCGAAGGCTTGAATGGACGCGGTGTCGTCGCCGAAGCCTTGCAGGCGCAGGCGCATCCAGCGGGGGATTTCGGTGCCGCAGTTGTCGGCGAAACGGATGATGCCGCTGGCATTAGAAATGGGCATGATGCCGGGGATGACAGGGATGTCGGCGCCCATGGCATGGGCTTCATCGACGAAACGAAAGTAGGCGTCGGTGTTGAAAAACATTTGTGTGATGGCCGAGCTGGCGCCCGCCTTCACTTTGGTGACGTAGGCCTGCAAATCGGCTTGCGGGGATCTGGCCTGGGGGTGCATTTCCGGGTAGGCACCGACTTCAATGTGAAAGTGGTCGCCAGTCTCGGCGCGGATGAAAGCCACCAGGTCGCTGGCGTAGCGGAACTCGCCCAAGCTGCCTGAGCCATAGCCGCTGGGTAAATCACCGCGCAAGGCGACGATGCGGCGTATGCCTGCGGCCTGGAAGGTTTGCAGTTGGGCGCGGATGGATTCTTTGCTGGCGCCGATGCAGCTGAAATGCGGTGCCGCATCAACGCCCTCTTTCAAGATGGCTTGCACGGTTTGAAAGGTGCCGTCTTGTGTGCTACCGCCTGCGCCATAGGTCACCGAGCAGAACTGCGGCTTGAGCGCATAAAGCTGCTGGCGCGCGGCGGCGAGTTTGCTCGCGCCTTCTGGCGTTTTGGGCGGGAAGAATTCGAGGCTGAGGGGAAGTTTGGAAGGGGTCATGAATGTCCTCGCAGCGCACGCTCAGCCAGGCTTGGCGTGCACAAAAAATTCGCGGTTGCCGTCGCCACCGGCAATGGGGCTGGCGAAGTAGTCCACTACCTGCAGCGACAGCGCCGCGCAGGCTTCGCGGATGCGCTCTTCCACGCGCGGGTAAGCGGTGTCGCTCTTAACGAGGCCGCCTTTGCCGATGTCCACGGGCTGCAATTCAAACTGCGGCTTCACCAGCAACAGCGCTTGGCCTTGCGGCGCCAAGTAGGCGGCGATGGTGGGCAGCACCAGGGTGAGTGAAATGAAGGAGAGGTCGGCGACGATGAGATCAAACGAGGCTGTGGGTTCTTCTTGCTCGAATGCAGAGCCACTGACATCGCGGGCGTTGAGGCCCTCGTAACTCGTCACGCGGTCGTTTGCCGCCAAACTCGCGTTCAACTGGCTTCGGCCCACATCAATACCCACCACACGGCGTGCGCCTTGCTGCAACAAGGCGTCGGTGAACCCCCCCGTGCTTTGGCCCACGTCGAGGCAGTTCAGGTCCAGGGCCGTGATGCTGCAGTGTTTGAGTGCACCTTCCAGCTTCAAGCCGCCACGCGAGACGAAACGCAACTCGTCGCTGTTGGTGACTTCAATCACGCAGCCTTCGGGCAGGTCTTCACCGGCTTTTTTCGGCACCAACCAACCTTTGGGCGACTTCCAGCGCACACCGCCGCTGTCGATCAGGCGCTGGGCGGCTGACCGCGTGGGGGCATGGCCTTGTTGGACGAGGAGTTGGTCTGCGCGCATAGGTGGTGAGAGGTCGAGTTCAGCAAGGATTCGTCATGCCCGCGCGGTTGTGTACACAAGCGGGAATCCAGCGGGGTTGCCCATGAGCCCGCAGCTGCGGTTCGGTGCAGTCCCTGGATTCCCGCCTGCGCGGGAACGACGAAAGGGCGTGGATCGTCACGGTGTCGTGGTGATCCACCGCCGCTCTTCAATAGCGGTAGGTATCGGCCTTGTAAGGCCCTTGTTTGGACACGCCGATGTAAGCCGCTTGTTCGTCCGTCAGTTCGGACAGCATGGCGCCCACTTTTTTCAGGTGCAGGCGCGCCACTTTCTCGTCCAGGTGTTTGGGCAACACATAGACCTTGCCGCTTTCGTACTCGCCGCTCTTGGTGAAGAGTTCGATCTGGGCGATGGTTTGGTTGGCAAAGCTGGACGACATCACGAAGCTCGGGTGGCCGGTGGCGCAGCCCAGGTTCACCAAGCGGCCCTTGGCGAGCAAGGTGATTTTTTTGCCGTCAGGGAATTTGATGTGGTCGACCTGGGGTTTGATCTCGTCCCACTCGCATTTTTCGAGCGACGCGACATCAATCTCGTTGTCGAAGTGGCCAATGTTGCAGACGATGGCTTCGTCTTTCATCGCGGCCATGTGCTCGTAGCGGATGACGTTTTTGTTGCCGGTGGCGCTGACAAAAATGTCGGCTTTGTCGGCGGCGTATTCCATGGTGACGACTTTGTAGCCTTCCATCGCGGCCTGCAAGGCGTTGATCGGGTCAATCTCGGTCACCCACACCTGGGCGCTCAAGGCGCGCAGGGCTTGGGCCGAACCTTTGCCCACGTCGCCGTAACCGGCCACCAAGGCCACCTTGCCGGCAATCATCACGTCGGTGGCGCGTTTGATGGAGTCGACCAAGGACTCGCGGCAGCCGTAGAGGTTGTCGAACTTGCTCTTGGTCACGCTGTCGTTCACATTGATGGCGCGGAACATGAGCGTGCCTTTGGCACTCATCTCGTTCAAACGCAGCACGCCTGTGGTGGTTTCTTCGGTCACGCCGATGATTTGTGCGCTCTTGCGGCTGTACCAGGTGGGGTCCACCGCCAGCTTGGCTTTGATCGAGTTGAAGAGGCAAGTTTCTTCTTCGCTGCCGGGGTTGGCCAAGAGCGAGGCGTCTTTTTCAGCGCGTTTGCCCAGGTGCATCAGGAGCGTGGCGTCGCCGCCGTCGTCCAGGATCATGTTGGGGCCTTCGCCTTCTGTCCCTTTGGCGCCGAATTCAAAAATGCGGTGGGTGTAGTCCCAGTAGTCGACCAAGGTTTCGCCTTTGTAGGCAAAAACCGGGGTGCCGGCTTCCACCAGTGCGGCAGCGGCGTGGTCTTGGGTGCTGAAAATATTGCACGAAGCCCAGCGCACTTGGGCGCCCAGGGCTTGCAGTGTTTCGACCAGCACAGCGGTTTGAATCGTCATGTGCAGCGAGCCGGTGATGCGCGCACCTTTGAGCGACTGCTTGGGCGCGAACTCTTGGCGGATGGCCATGAGGCCGGGCATTTCGGTCTCGGCGATCTTGATTTCTTTGCGGCCCCAGGCGGCCAGGGACATGTCGGCAACGTGGAAATCGTTGGTGGGTTTCAATACAGCGTTCATCAAAGGCTCCAATTCGGTTTGAAGGAACCCGCACGAAAACTGCTTCAGGGAAGTCGGAAGTACAACTCACCCACGAGCCATGTCGTGCGGGTGAGCGCGGTTGCAATGAAGCTCCCCGAGCCTGGGACACTGGACGTGCCTTGCAACGCTCCTCGGGAAGTGTCGCCATTCTAGTGCTCCTGAATTGCCTTGTGCGGCCAAAATGCACGGAAAACACCCGCAAGTTTCACTCGGACACCGACAAAACAGCCATGTCATCAATCTGTCTTCCATGGTCCCAATGCCCCCCGGCCGCGCTGCGCGGGGTGCGGGGCGTGCTCACCGACATTGACGACACCTTGACCACAGCAGGCGCCATCACGCCCGACGCCCTGGCCGCCTTGCATGCACTGCGACAGGCGGGCTTGCCAGTCATGGCCATCACGGGTCGCCCCATGGGCTGGAGCCAGCCTTTTGCGCGGGACTGGCCTGTGGATGCCATCGTGGCGGAGAACGGTGCGGTGGCGCTGTACAAAATAGACGGCGCTTTGGCTGTGGACTATGTTCAAGACGAGGTGACTCGCCAAACCAACGCACAACGCCTTGCCCAAGCGGCGCAGCGCGTCTTGCGCGAGGTGCCTGGCTGCGCGCTGGCCCGTGACAGCGCGGGCCGCGTGACCGACATCGCGATTGACCACAGCGAGTTCGCTGCGCTGTCTGAAGCGCAAATTCAGCAGGTCGTGGCCATCGCACGCGCTGAAGGCTTGACCGCCACGGTCAGCTCGATTCACATCAACGCCTGGCTGGGTGAACACCACAAACTCAGCGGCGCACGCTGGATCGTGCAGCACAGGCTCCGGCGTGATGTCGACGCCGAATTGGCCGCTTGGGTTTACGTGGGCGATTCCACCAACGACCAATTGCTGTTCGGTCACTTCCCGTTGAGCGTGGGCGTGGCCAATCTGCGGCGCTTTGAGCAGCAGCTTGAAGTTTGGCCGCGTTACATCACGTCGGGTGAACGTGGCGCGGGGTTTGCGGAAGTCGTGGAAGCCATCTTGCAGGTGCGCGCATGACGTCAACCCCGTCAAGTGCGGAACCGCCACACCACCTCATTTGGCAACTGGCCTTCGCCCTGGCGCTGACCTCGGCGGTCTCCCTCGGCCTGGCCCGTTTCTCCTACGCTTTGATTCTGCCGCCCATGCGCGCTGACCTGGGCTGGACCTACTTTCTATCGGGCGCCATGAACACCGCCAATGCCTTGGGCTATTTGGCGGGCGCCTTGATGAGCCGCCGCTGGTTGGCGCGGTTTGACGCCCAGCCCGTGCTCTTGGTGGGCGGCGCAGGCGCCGTTCTCACTTTGCTGGCCCACGGCCTGTGGGTTCCCGACGTGACCGTGGCGACGGCTGCGGCCACACAAGCCCTCAGCGGTTTACACAACGCCTGGTTGGCCGTGGAGCGTTTTGCAGGCGGTGTGGCCAGCGCGGCCATGTTTGTGGCCGGCGGTGTGCTCGCCGCGCGTTTGGCGAGCAGCGCCACGCGCGCAGCGGGTGCAGGCACTGCGTCGCGATCGGGCTTGATTCTGGGCATCTACTACGGTGGCACTGGCCTGGGCATTGTGTTGTCCACCGTCTTGGTGCCGTGGGTGAGCGCCTGGGCCACGCCCCATGCGTGGCGCTGGGCGTGGGTCGGTTTGGGTGTGCTCGCGCTGCTGGCACTCTTGATCACGGCCCGGTTGATGGCCGGTGAACGCGCTGCCTTGGTGGCCGCACCTGCAGCGTCCCGCTCAGCGGCAAACACCCCACTGCCCACCCACAACAGTCACTTTCCCTGGCCCGATTTCTGGCCCAGCCTCATGGGTTATTTTTGTTTTGGCCTGGGTTACATCGGCTACATGACGTTTGTGATCACGCTCTTACGCGAGCAACAACTGTCCGCTCCCTTGGCCGCGGTGTTTTTTGCCCTGCTTGGCTTGGGCGTGATGGCATCGAGTTGGTTGTGGGCGGGTCTGCTGCAACGCCACCGCAATGGTCGCCCCATGATGCAGCTCAACGGCCTCTTGGCTTTGGCTACTTTGCTGCCCGTGCTCAGCGTTCACCCCTTGGCGGTGCTGGCCTCGGGCGTGCTGTTTGGCAGTGTTTTTCTTTCGGTGGTGGCTTCGACCACCGCCTTGGTGCGGCACAACCTGGTTGAATCGCAGTGGACGGCAGGTATCGCCGCCTACACCATCGTCTTTGCCATCGGCCAAATCATGGGGCCGAGTGTGGTCGGCTGGGTGGCCGACGGGCCTGGGGGCTTGTTGCGGGGATTTCTGGTGAGTGCGGCGGTATTGGCCGTGGGGGCGGGGGTGGCGGCGAGGCAGCGTTGCAAGCCCGTTTAACATCTCCCGACCTGACGCCTTTTGTCCCGCATGCGTTCACTGTTGACCATTCTTTTCCTGGGTGCGGCCTCGTATTACTTTTGTGATGCTCGCGCTGCGTATTGGGCTCCCCGTTTGTTCTTTCCCTTTGTTTTTTTCATGTGCCTGTTGGCACTGGTGCTGTGGCTTTTCGCGAGAAGCCGACGCAGTGGCAGTGGCAGCCATGGTGCCGATGGCGGGAGTGGATTTTCTTTTGGGGAAGGCGATGGTGGTGATTGATCCAACGACAAATTGGAAGACCGCTCGGCGCGGATTGCAACTCGGGAGCGTGGTCGCTTTATTCACCGGGATTCTGGCGTTGTGCCTGGCGGTCGCCGCTTTCTTTCACATTCCCATCATCAAGTTTCCAACTGAATGGGAGCTTGAACGCATGGACATGTTCTTGGAAAAAATGTCCGAGTTGCCTGCCAACGAAGCCAAAGAGTTGAAGCTGTCTATCCAAAAGGTGCGGCACAACCACCAGTCCATCAGTCATACGCTCAATGCACTGCGGCAACGTGCGACTCTCGGATTCTTGGCATTGAGCGTGTTGGGCTTCTTTATTTACGGGATGCTTCGCCGATCACAGCGCGAAACAGGCGCCCCTGCAGGGGGCACTCCCTCAGCAGCACCGCACTAGCGCGGCAGCTTTGTGGCTTTGGCCGGGGCCAATGGCCCCTTAACTTTGCCCAAGCAAAGTTAGCCTTCGCCGCAAGGCCCAAGGGACGCTAACGCGTCCGCGTGGCTTACAGCCCCGCCGCTGCACGCAGCGCTTGGGCCTTGTCAGTCCGCTCCCAACTGAATTCCGGCTCATCACGCCCAAAGTGCCCATAAGCCGCCGTCTTTTCATAGATGGGGCGCAGCAAATCCAGCATTTGAATGATGCCTTTGGGGCGCAGGTCGAAGTGTTCGTTCACCAAGGCGGCGATTTTGTCGTCGGAGATGACGCCCGTGCCTTCGGTGTAGACGGTGACGTTCATCGGCTTGGCCACACCAATGGCATAAGCCACTTGAATTTGGCACTGCTTGGCCAAACCGGCAGCGACCACGTTTTTGGCCACATAACGGGCGGCATAAGCGGCTGAGCGGTCGACCTTGCTCGGGTCTTTGCCGCTGAAGGCGCCGCCGCCGTGGGGGCAAGCGCCGCCATAGGTGTCGACGATGATTTTGCGGCCGGTCAGGCCGCAGTCACCTTGTGGGCCGCCAATGACGAAACGGCCGGTGGGGTTGACCAAATAACGCGTCTCTTTGATCCACTCTTTGGGCAAGACGGGTTTGATGATTTCTTCAATCACCGCTTCATAGAAGCTGGCCTTGAGCTTGGACGCCGTCTCGCTTTGGTCCGGGTCGTGCTGGGTGGACAGCACCACGGTGTCGATGCTGTGGGGTTTGCCATTCACGTAACGCATGGTCACTTGGCTCTTGGCGTCAGGGCGCAAGAAGGGCAGGCGACCGTCTTTGCGCAGCTGGGCTTGGCGCTCGACCAGGCGGTGCGCGTAGTAGATGGGCGCGGGCATCAGGTCGGGGGTTTCGTCGCAGGCATAACCGAACATCAGGCCTTGGTCGCCGGCACCAATGTTCAGGTGGTCGTCAGACGCATGGTCCACGCCTTGGGCGATGTCGTTGCTCTGCTTGTCGTAGCAGACCATGACGGCGCAACCTTTGTAATCAATGCCGTAGTCGGTGTTGTCGTAGCCAATGCGTTTGATGGTGTCGCGTGCGACTTGGATGTAGTCGACATGCGCATTGGTGGTGATTTCACCGGCCAGCACAACGAGGCCGGTATTGCACAAGGTTTCAGCGGCCACGCGGGAACGCGGGTCTTGCTTGAAAATGGCGTCTAGGATGGCGTCTGAGATTTGATCCGCGACTTTGTCGGGATGGCCTTCAGACACGGACTCAGAGGTAAAGAGGAAATCGTTCGACACGCTGCTTCTCCAAATAAAAGGTTGACTGACACTTGCGTTGCCAGCAATCTTCTCGGATGAGAGCGGCGAACGCTTTAGCAGAATTTGTTGAACAGCGTTTGAACGCTGCCCGGTCAAGGCCGGGAAACCCAGCTAGTTGACATCGCCCCGCAAGTAGTTCTTTAACTCGGCGATGGGCGCATTATAGAAAGCAGATTGAATCCCATGTTGTTTTTGTTCAAGGTGCTGGCGCGCTGGCCGATGTGGTTGATGCACGGCTTGGGTGCATGCTTGGGTTGGTTGACCTATGCCACGTCTCCCAGCTACCGCAAGCGTTTTGTCGCCAATGCGACATTGGCCGGGGTCAGCCGTCGGCAAACCAGAGGGGCCATTTCAGAGGCGGGACGCATGCTGATGGAGCTGCCCTATCTGTGGCTGCGACCACCGGGCTCGTCAATTTTGAACAAAGTGCAGTGGCGGGGAACGGAGTTGTTTGATGCCGCACATGCAAATCAACAAGGCGTCGTCATCCTCACACCGCACATGGGTTGTTTTGAGATCGCAGCCCAAGCCATCGCCGAACGATTTTTGAATCAACAACGGCAAATCACAGTGCTTTACCGCCCCGCACGCAAGCCCTGGCTGCGCGATTTGGTGGGCACCGCCCGCACCCGCCCGGGCTTGTTGGCCGCGCCCGCCAATTTGGTGGGCGTGCGTCAGTTGTTGCGCGCGGTGCGTGATGGTCAAACTGCCGGACTCCTGCCCGACCAGGTGCCGCCCGAGGGCATGGGCGTTTGGGCCCCATTTTTCGGCCGCCCCGCTTACACCATGACACTGGCGGCCCGTCTGGCGCATCAACCGGGTGCGGCGCTGTTGCTACTGTGGTGCGAACGTTTGTCTTGGGGGCGGGGTTATGTGATTCATGTGTCTGCGCCGACCGAGTCCATGCCCGGCCCTGATGCCCCTCAGGCAGAATCAGCGGCCTTCATCAACCGCTGCATGGAAAGACTGATCTTGCAATGCCCACAGCAGTATTTATGGGGCTACAACCGCTACAAAGCGGGACGTGCTGCCGCGCCGTCACCGGTCCCACTCTCAAAGGACTGACCCTTTGCTTTCTCGTTTTGTCTACGCCTTGCTTTGGCTGCTGCATTTTCTGCCGCTGTCGGTTTTGGCACGGATGGGCCAAGGGCTGGGATGGCTGCTGTATCGAACGGCCCGCTCACGCCAGCATGTAGGCGCAACCAACTTAGCGCTGTGTTTTCCCGCCAAAACCCCAGCCGAACGGGAGGCTTTGCTGCGCGAGCACTTTGGCTGGCTGGGCCGCAGCCTTCTGGAGCGAGGCATGTTGTGGCACGCGCCTTTTGACCGCCTCAAACGGTTGATACACGTCGAAGGTGATATCGACCTTGCGCAGCGCAGCAGCCAGTCCGTCATGTGGTTGGTGCCGCACTTCGTGGGCTTGGAGCTGGCTGGCGTGGCGGTACAGCTTTTCCAAACCCGCATGGGCGTGGACATTTACCAAACCCAAAGCGATCCGTTTTGGGACCGTGTGCTCACCAAAGGCCGCCTGCGCTTTGGGCGCGCTGTGGCTTACCCCCGTGGTGCCTCGGTGCGGCCTGTGATCAAACACATCAAAGAGGGTTATGCCTTCTTCAACATGCCCGACATGGACTTCGGCCCCCGCGACGCCACCTTCGTGCCCTTCTTTGGCGTTCCCGCCGCAACCTTGATGGCGCCGTCGCGCATGGCCAAGTCGCTGAACATGCTGGTGCAGCCTGTTGTGGTGGACATGCTGCCCGGTGGTCAAGGTTACCGAGTGCGGTTTTTCCCTGCGTTGACGCAGTTCCCGTCTGACAACCCTGAGCACGACACCCTCTGGATGAACCGATTTGTCGAAAAACTGGTGCTGGAGAACCCGGCCCAGTACCTGTGGGTTCACAAGCGCTTCAAGACCAGGCCCCAAGGGCAGGCAGGGGTTTATTAATCAACGGTTGCAGCGTGTTACGCCGCAACCCGGGATAATCCGCCCATGCGCATCCCCTTCACCAAAATGCACGGCGCCGGCAACGACTTCGTGGTGCTTGACGGAACCCGTGCGCCGCTCAATTTGAGCGTCGATCAAATCAAACGGCTGGGCGATCGGCGTTTCGGCGTCGGTGCCGACCAAATCTTGATGGTCGAGCGCAGCACCACGCCCGGAGTGGACTTCCGCTACCGCATTGCCAATGGCAGCAGCGGCGACGAGGTGGAGCACTGCGGCAATGGGGCACGCTGTTTTGTTCGCTACGTGCACGAACATGGTTTAAGCGACAAAAAAACCATCCGTGTTGAAACGGTGAACAACTTGCTGGAGCTGCATTTGCAAGACGATGGCCGCGTCACCGTCGACATGAATGCGCCGATTTTCGATTTGGCTCGGGTGCCGTTCAATCCCCAAGGTGCGCGGCGCCACGTCATGGGGCGAACTGCCCTGTATGAGCTCGCCTTGGGCGACGGTGTCAGTGCCGAGGTGGTGGTACTCTCCGTGGGCAACCCACACGCGGTGCAGGTGGTGCCCGATGTGGACCACGCGCCGGTCGAAGTCGTTGGCCCGCAAGTGGAGTCTCATCCCCGCTTTGAACGCAAAGTGAATGCGGGTTTCGTGCAAGTCGTTGATCGCCAGAACGTGCGCTTGCGTGTGTACGAACGTGATGCGGGCGAAACCCTGGCCTGCGGCACGGGGGCTTGCGCAGCGGTGGTGGCAGGTATTGAGCTGGGGCTGCTGGACACGCGGGTGAATGTGCAAACGCGGGGCGGCCTGCTCACCATTGAATGGGGTGGCGGGAGTCAGCATGTGCTGATGACCGGCCCCGCTGAAACTGTGTTTGATGGTGAGATTGATTTGTAGGTGAGAACCTGTGGATGGCGTTGCTCGCCGTCGTGCTCCACTCAAACCGAACCCTGCGCATGCCACTACAAAAACTCCGCTACCAAATTGTTGATTCCAGCGCACCGCAGGACATCATCGAGTTTTTGAGTCGAAGTGTGATCGATCAACAGTTTGTTTTGCCCTTGTCGGAGCGAGACATCAGCATTGAAAAGCGGGTTCACCTGGGTCTGAAAACGGGTGTATGGCTGACGGTGGTGGCCGAGGGCCACATCATCGGTTGCCGCTTGATCAAGTTTGACGCCGAAAGCCGCGTCGCCACCTTCTCCACCTTGGCCATCCACCCCGACTTCCAACGTTTAGGGGTAGGCACGGCTTTGCTTCAACGCTCCATTGCTTTGGCCAGAGAACGTTTCGCAGCCGACACCATTCGGTTCGATACCTGGAGCAGCAACCAAGCCACCCGCCGCTTGGCCTCAAAATTCGGTTTCAAGAAAACTGGCGACGTGACCGATGTGGCCAAACGCCCAGAAGGTGTGACCAGTGTCGAGTACGAACTCGATCTTCGAATGAACACGGCCGACGGGTCGCCATCCCCTTAACGTATTGAAGGAATTCCGTGAGCCCCTCCAACAACATCCACGGCATCACCGAAGCCGACATCGCTAACTACCTGGCCAACACGCCCGGTTTTTTTGAACGCCAAGCCGAGTTGTTGTCCAGCATTCAGCTCACCAGCCCGCATGGTCAGCGTGCGGTATCCCTGCAAGAGCGGCAGATGGAAATGCTGCGCGAGAAGATCAAGGGCTTGGAACACAAAATCATCGACATGATTCGCCATGGCCAAGACAACGTGGCCATTGCCGACAAACTGCACCGCTGGACGCGTGCCATCATGCTGACCAGCCAGCCTACATATTTGCCTCAGGTCTTGGTCCAGCAGCTCACGCACCAATTCCTGATTCCCCAGGCCGCTATCCGTGTTTGGGGCGTGGACGAACGTTATGCGGACCAGCCTTTCACGCAAAGTGTCAGTGCGGACACCAAAATTCTCACCTCGTCTCTCACCCTTCCTTACTGCGGCCTGAACACCGGATTTGAAGCCGTCGCCTGGCTGGACGATGCGGGTACGGTGGCATCCCTGGCTTTGATCCCCATGCGCCACGAGCGCTCGGAAGCGGCATTCGGACTGTTGGTGCTCGGTTCCCCGGATCCGACGCGGTACTCGACTGACATGGGCACCGAGTTTTTAATGCGCATTGGTGAGATTGCATCGGCCGGACTCTCGCGCTTGCTACCGGCGGTGTAAAACGCAGCAGCAGTTGTTTGGTTGAGGTTCCCGCATGCCGCCACGCCTCTTCGGCAGCCCTGGGTTCGCTGGGATGGCGGCTTCACTGCGTTCGTGATGGCAGCCCCCGTTTGATTCACCGTTCCCTCGTCGTTCTCATTCCTTTTTAATTCAGTCTTGAACCACTCCCCCCGTCCATTCCTTCCTGGCAACGGCCGTCTTTGGTGGGTTTTGCTCGCGGTCTGCGGACCGACCTGGCTGGCCTATTCGGTTTCACCGTCGGCCACCTTCCTCAACCAAGCGACAGCCATCACCGCATGGGGTGGCTGGCTGTTCGTGATGTTGAATGCGCTGGGTGGTGGAGGGGCAATTCCCGGCCGTGTTCGCCCGCCTCCGCCCAACCCCCCTGGCTTGGCGGCGCTGCTGAGCGCCTTGTTGCTTGTGGCGCTGGCCGCCGTGATCGCCTGGGCCTGGCAAAGTTTGCCGCTGAGTTTGGCGCTTTCTGCTTTTTTGATGGTGCTTGCGACTGGTGTTGTGGCTTGGGCCGGCGCAGTCCTCGCGGGCAAGGACCTCGGCGCCCAGGGGCAAGAGCCGAGTTGTGCGTGCGCTTTTCGGCTGTTGGCCATCGCCCTGGTGACGGCAGGGCTCGGGGCGTCTGTGATCGGGATGTTGCAGGTTTTTGCGCCGCAGCTGGCAGACGGCCACTGGTTGGCGGCGAGCGGGTTTGAGGGCAGGGCCACGGGCAACTTTCGGCAGCCCAATCACTTGGGCAGTTTGTTGCTCTGGTCCATGGTGGCGCTGCTGGCTCTGGGGGGGCTGCGCATTCGGCAGACGCGGTCATCCGTGCTTTTGCAAAGCATGCTGCTTTCCATCTTGATGTTGGGTGTGGTGCTGACCGCGTCGCGCACCGCGGCCTTGGCACTTTTGGTCTTGGCGGCTTGGGGGTGGGTGGACAAGAAACTGCCTTCTGTCACGCGTGCACTGCTGCTGTCCACGCCACTGCTCTACGCGGTGATCTGGTGGAGCTTGACCGTGTGGGCGCGGACCACAGGACATGCTTTTGGTGGTGAAGGCCGCTTCAGCGTGGACGGCGACATCTCCAGCTCCCGTTTTGCTATTTGGAGTGACACCCTGGCCTTGATTGCACAAAACCCATGGACCGGGGTGGGCTGGGGACGTTTCAATTTTGCGTGGTCGTTGACTCCGTTTCCCCATCGGCCCACCGCCTTTTTTGACCACAGCCACAATTTATTTCTGCAGTTTGCGGTGGAGCTGGGTCTTCCCGGCGCTGTGTTGGTGACTGCGCTCTTGACATGGGCGTTCTGGCGCGCCACGAAGAACGCCTGGAGAGCGTCGGGGGCTCAGGCTGTGGTGCTGCGCAGTTGCTGGATCATGCTGTTGCTGGTGGCGCTGCACTCTCAGTTTGAGTACCCTTTGTGGTACGCCTATTTTTTGTTCCCTGCGGCCTTCATGTGGGGACTGTGTTTGGGTGCCGCCCCGCAAGTCGCCAGCGCAAGCGCGCTGAGGTCGATTTTTGTGCTGCGCGTGGGTGCTGTGCTGATGGCGATGGTGGGCGTGGCTTCGGTGGTGGACTATTGGCGTGTCGTGGTCATCTACGCCCCGCCGTCAGGTGCTTTGCCTTTGGGTCAGCGCATTCAAGATGGCTCGCGCAGCATGTTGTTTGCCCACCATGCCCAGTACGCGGCTGCCACCACCGCCACCCGACCAGCGCAAGCAATGCAGTCTTTTGCTGTCGCCAACCACCATCTCTTAGACACCCGTTTGATGGTGGCTTGGGCCGAGGCACTGAACGCCACCGGTGATGTCGAACGTGCCCGCCACATCGCAGCGCGGCTGCGCGAATTCCGCAACAAAAACGCCGCTGCGTTTTTTGAACCCTGCGACAGCAAACCCCCTGCACAGCCGCTGCCGTTCCAGTGCACCTCACCGAGTCGGGTGATGGACTGGCGCGATTTCAAATAGCGCCCGCTTAACTTGCGGGCCGATGCCAGTCACCCGACGCACCACCGCGTTTTTCCAGCACCGAAATCCCCCCCATCACCATGCCACGGTCCACGGCTTTGCACATGTCGTAAATGGTGAGCAGCCCAATGTGTACGGCGGTCAGCGCTTCCATTTCGACGCCGGTGGGGCCAGTGGTTTCAACCTGCACTGTGCAGCGTACGCCAGGCAAATCGGGGTCCACTTGAAGGTCCACCGCAACCCGGGTCAAGGCCAAGGGATGGCACAAGGGAATCAGGTCGGCGGTGCGTTTGGCGCCCTGTATGGCCGCGATGCGGGCCACACCCAGCACGTCGCCCTTTTTTGCCGCGCCCGAGGTGATGTGACCCAGTGTGTCGGCCTGCATACGGATCACGCCACTCGCACGCGCCACGCGGTGGGTGTGGGATTTGCCAGAGACATCCACCATGTGGGCCTGTCCTTGGGCGTCGAAGTGGGTGAGGTTGACCGCTTGACCCGTTGTGACGGGCTGTGGCGACTTGTTCGTGGTGTCTGAGATGGGTGATGGCATCATGGGGCTGGGCCTCAAAGAGGGTGTGGAGCTGAACTCTATCGCTTGAGTGTGCTCCAAAGCGTTGACTTGGGTTTTGCCACAGGGGTGAAATCACCATAACTACTTCGTAACGGGAAGCTGTCTGATCTTGATCCCATTCACACGACAACGCTTGGGCGCCACATGCCTGGCAGCCGCGCTGTGCAACGCCTTCGTCGCGGTGCCAGCAAACGCGCAGGTGCAGGCGCCTGCATCGGCGATCAACCTACCGAGTTTGGGCGACACTGCCTCCGACGACTTTGGCGTGTCGCCGGAGCGCAAGTTGGGCGAACAGATCATGCGCGAGATTCGCCGTGACCCCGACTACCTGGATGACCCTCTGCTGCTGGCCTATGTGCACGCGATTTGGATGCCGCTGGTGCAGCAAGCACGTGCCCAAGGCGAACTGGGCCCCGAGATCGATGAGCGGTTTTCTTTCGAACTGTTTTTGGTGCGTGACCGAAGTGTCAATGCCTTTGCGCTGCCGGGTGGTTATGTGGGCGTGCACACCGGCTTGGTGGGATTGACCAGCAGCAGGGATGAGCTGGCTGCCGTATTGGCCCACGAGCTGACCCATATCACCCAGCGTCATATTGCGCGTGGCATCGCCAACAGCAAAAAACAAAGCATGATTGCCCTGGCCTCCATGATTGTTGGCGTGCTGGCGGCCAGTCGAAGTGGAGGCTCTGCAGCCAATGCCGCCATCGTGGGGGGACAGGCTGTGGCCGTGCAAGGTCAACTCAATTTCTCGCGCGACATGGAGCGTGAGGCGGACCGCATCGGCTATTCGGTATTGGGCGGCGCGGGCTTTGCGCCTGGCGGAATGGCAGCCATGTTTGAAAAGTTGTCGCAGTCGTCCCGATTGAATGACAGCGGTGCATTTCCCTATTTGCGCAGCCACCCGCTGACCAGTGAGCGTTTGGGCGAAGCCCGCTCGCGCTTGGCGGGTGTGGCGTCCACCGTGCCCCACAACCCTGAGCACAGCGTCGCCCAAGCCTACGCGCGCGTATTGGGCGACAGCCGGGTGGAGGCGTTACGCCGCTGGCAATCGCAGCAGAATGAAACATGTGAGCCCAGCGCGCAACCGAAAAGTACTGAAGCAGCCCAGGAAACATGGCTTGCTTGCGTGCAAAGCGCACTGGCATCCAAAGCACTGCGTGACTGGCGGCGCTTTGATGCCGCCTTGGCGCAGGCGGCCAAAAAGCTCTCGCCTACCTCGCCGCAGGCCGCGGCGACCCAACAGTGGTTTGATTTGCTTCAAGCCCAATCGCTCGTGGAACGAGGTGACATTGCGCAGGCGGCCCTGGTCCTGAACCGTGCTCAGGACCACCGCACCTCGCTCGGCCGCAGTCTGAGCCACCTCGACCGGCCCCTGTTGCTGCAGCGTGCCGAGGTCGCTGCCGCCACTGGCATGCCGCCAGACGCGAGGCAAATTCAAATTGACGCGTTACAAAGTTGGTTGTCCACCCATGCCAACGATGCCCGCGCCTGGAGCGCGCTGTCCGCGTTATGGGCCGCGCAGGGACAGCGTTTGCGCTCGGTTCGTGCTGATGCTGAAAGCCACCATGCCAAGGGTGACCTCACCGGTGCGATGGATCGCCTGCGCAGTGGACAAGCACTGGTTCGTTCCGGTCAGGCCCAAGACTTCATTGAGTCTTCTGTGATTGACGCCCGCCTGCGGGACCTGGAGGCAGTGCAAAAACGCTTGTTGCTGGAGCAAAAAGGCTTGTGAGCCGGGTCTGCCTGTCAGTTTTTGGCAGCGAAAAGCCGCTCCATCGCGGCGTCTATCACCAAGCCGCACAGGCTGTAAACCAATGAGCCCAGCAGTGCGGCAGTGAAGCCCGTCACGCTCAAGCCGTCCAACATGGACGCGGCCATGTAGAACATCGCTGCGTTGATCACGAACAAAAACAGGCCCAAGGTGATCACGGTCACCGGCAGTGTGAGGAGCACCAGCAAGGGCCGGAGCAAGGTGTTGAGCAATCCCAGTACAAAGGCAGCCCAGAGCGCGGCAGAAAAACTGCTGACCACGACTCCGGGCACCACATGGGCCACCGCCAAGAGCGCGGCTGCGAGCAAAAGCCATCGGGCTATGAGTTTCATACCCCAAGCATAAAGCAGCACGACCGCTTGGGCGTGACAAGCTGCTCAGCATAGAACCTATCCGTCAATAAGGCAGCCCTGCGCCGTGGCTCCACAGGCCGCAGGCGTAGGAGCAAACCGCGCCGTGGTGTTGCATTACCACAAGCGGGTTGTGACGCCCGCCTGTGGTCTGTGGGGCCACGGCCCGAAGGGTTGTGACGACAAAGCGTCTGCGGCGTTGCAACCCTTGCCCAGGGGAAGACCCTGGGCTGCGGCTTGCGCCACGACCAGAGGCCGTGGCCCTCGCCAGGCACCAACAGTCCGCAGGGACTGTTGGTGTCCGGGTTCGGCCTTGCATCCATCGCTTTGTCGTCACAACGCAGGGCTGTCTTATTGACGGATAGGTTCTTATGTCCCCGGCCGCCACAAGGCAATGTTTCAGTTCGGCGGTACGGCTGCCGATAATCCTCCCAGCTAAAGAGGGAGTAGCGAGCGGCGTCCTGATGCAATTTCAGATGCCGCAGCGTCAGCCCGTCAGTACGTGGTCATGCGCTTTGCATGCGCCACCGGGCCCGCAGTCTGTGTACGCACCGCGCCATCGAATCGATGGCGCATGCGTTTTGTCTTTCCCGCAAGACTCTTTGGCAAAGCCGATGGCACGAAGGTGCTCCTGCACCGCCGTGTCTATTGGGTTTTGCAACCATGCTTGCCGCCACCTTCTCATGCGGCAAGCTTAAAGAGTGAGGGTCTCATCATGGAATCTATTGCGCCGAATTGGCTCTGGGCGTTTTTTGTTGCCTCAGTGCTGGTTGCTTTGTTTGTTGACTTTGTCGTGCTTAAGAAGCAGGGTGCGCATGAAGTGACCGTGCCTGAAGCGGTCCGGTGGTCCATCGTTTGGGTGGTTTTGAGTTTGCTCTTCAACGCCCTTTTTTGGTGGTCCTTGCACAGCAGCCCCGACCCGGCGGTGGTCGCACAAGCCAATACACGCGCCACTGAATTTTTGACGGGTTACTTGATCGAAAAATCACTCGCGGTCGACAACATATTTGTCTTCCTGATGATCTTCACTTTCTTTGCTGTGCCGCCCGCGTTTCAAAAGCGGGTGTTGATGATCGGCATCATCGGCGCCATCGTGCTGCGCACCATCATGATTTTGGTGGGCAGCTGGCTCATCGCGCAATTCCACTGGGTGCTTTACCTGTTTGGTGCCTTCTTGCTGATCACCGGCATCAAGATGTGGTGGGCCGCAGGCAAAGAGCCCGATCTGGAAGACAACCCGGCCTTGAAGTTGCTGCGCAAAATTTTGCCGGTTTCCAAGAACTTTGATGGCGAGAAATTCTGGACCGTGGAAAACGGCAAGCGAATTGCGACCCCGCTGTTGATGGTGGTGGCTCTGGTGGGTATCACCGATGTGATTTTCGCGGTGGACTCCATACCCGCCATCTTCGCCATCACCAACGACCCCTTCATCGTGCTGACGTCCAACATCTTTGCCATTTTGGGGCTGCGCGCCATGTTCTTTTTGCTGGCAGCGATGGCGGCGAAATTCCACTTGCTGAGTTACGGCCTGGCCATCATTCTGGTGTTCATCGGGACCAAGATGTTGCTTATTGATGTGATCAAAATTCCCGTGTTGTTGTCGCTGGGTGTGGTGATCGGCATCTTGGCCATCACCATGGTGTGGAGCGTCAAGACCTCGCCCAAGTTGCCGGAACATCCCAACTCGGTTTGAACTGTCAACTGCCGCGCTGTTTTCTGCGCGGCCTTTGAAGATCGAGCGCGACTCGGCCCTTGGCCGCCAGCAAGCCCAAACGGCTCGCTGGCGGCCATTTCGTTTTGAACTGTTCATCTGCACACGCAGCGGCTCGACTGCGCCTTCAGGCCATCCTGTACACCGGTGCACGCGCTGGGCTTCTTCAGGCAGTTGTTCTGAATACGGCCCATCAATATTGCAAATGCGAATCGTTCTCATATACAATTGCGTCTCCAGCATTTGCCGCAACTTGCGCGCGCGGCATCGACGACCAGCGGAGATTTTTTTTGCCTTCCATTGCCATTTCCCCAGCTGCGGCCGTTGCAACGAAACGGTCAAAGCATGATTTGATGGACCTCTCCTGGGCCGTTTGGGGTGCGGGGGCTGTGGTGCTGGCGCTGCATGCTTGTATGGCGTGGGCCTTGCAGCAGATCTCGGTCAAGCCGTTGGTTGTGGCGGCGCAGCCCGCCTTGGCTGTGAGTTGGGTCAACTTGCCCACTCCAACCGTGGCCTCGGCCGCGGCGACACCTGCCGTTGCACAGCAGCGCGCTGCTTTGCCAGCGCTCCAACCGGCTCGCCCTGCGGCCACGCGAACCAACGCACGAACGACGGCCACCACGGAACAGCCGACCGCGTTGCAAACGCCGCAGGAAGGCCTGTCCTCCAGCGCAGTGCCAGAACTTCCTGCTGCAACAACGCCGGATATGTCGCCTGTCACCACACCGGTGCCGCCGACAGTGACGCCACCGAAATTGATCCCGCCCTCCATGATTCGATACATCGAACCGCCCACATTGACCTACCCCACTGCATCGCGTCGCTTGGGTGAATCCGGCACCGTGGTGGTGCGGGTCTATGTCGACGAAGCCGGCTTGCCGCGCTGGGTGCAGGTGGCGCAAAGCTCGGGCTATGTTCGGTTGGACGAAGCCGCTGTCGCTGCGGTTCAGCAAACCCGTTTTGTCCCCTACATGGAGAACGGCCAGGCCACGGCCGGCTGGGCCCGCATTCCTTTCCCCTTTGAGTTGGAGCGATCACGATGAACCCTGAAACCTTGAACCACGCTTTGGCGTCTTCACCTTCTGCGTTGGGGGTGGGACACTTTTTGTCGCATGCAGATGCGCTGGGCAGCACCTTGTTGGCTGTGTTGCTGCTGATGTCGGTGTTGTCGTGGACCCTCATCGTGCTGCGCGTTGCTGACCGCTGGCTGGCAAAAAGGCGGGGCGCCGCATTTCTGCTGCGGTTTTGGGATGCGCCCTCCATGGACGATGTCGCCACTGAACTGAAAACCGTTCGCCACCGCGACCCGTTTTCTTTGCTCACGCATGAGGCCTTGCAGGCGCAAGCCCACCACGCGGTCCACGGTGCATCGCGTTTGGCCGAGGCCGGATCGGCCAGCGACTTTGTCACCCGCACCATCAAAAAAACGCTCGACGGCATCGTTTTGCGCATGGAAGCGGGGTTGACGGTGTTGGCCACCGTGGGTGCGACCGCGCCTTTTGTGGGATTGTTTGGCACGGTCTGGGGTGTTTACCAAGCCTTGGTGAACATTGGCATGAGTGGCGCTGGCACGCTTGACAAGGTCGCGGGCCCAGTGGGCGAAGCCCTCATCATGACCGGGCTCGGGCTGGCCGTGGCCATTCCCGCCGTCATGGCCTACAACGCTTTCACACGCTCCAATCGCGTGTTGGTTGCACAGCTCGACGCCTTCGCCTATGAGTTGCACACCCTGGTGGCCATGGGCCAAGCCTTGGGCGGTGGAGGTGCAAGCGCTCGCAGTGCAGTCACTGATGCCAGCAGCCAGCCTTCTCCCGCCAAGGTGCAGCGTTTGTCGCCGCGTGCGGCCCAGGTTTGAGGAGGCGCCGCCATGAGTTTCGCCAGTTTTGCCGGCCAGCGCCGCGCGCAGCCCCTTGCCGACATCAACATGGTGCCCTTGATCGATGTGCTGCTCGTGCTGCTCGTGATCTTCATCGTCACGGCGCCTTTGCTCACCCATGCGGTGAAGCTGGAGCTGCCCCAAGCCAGCAGTCAATCGAACATCGCCTCGGCAGAAAAAATTGAGTTCGCCATCGATGCGCAAGGTGAGCGTTATTGGAACGGCGAGAAACTCAGCCGTGCACTGTCGGTAGAACGCTTTAGCGCGGCTGCTTTGAAGCAGCCCCAACCCGAAGTGCATTTGCGTGCCGACCAAGCGGTGGCCTACCGCGTGGTTGCGCAAACCTTGGCCGACGCCTCGAACGCGGGTTTGAACAAAGTGGGCTTTGTGAGCCTCCCCGGCGAACCTTGAATCGTTGGTGTCCTGTCGCAGCCAGGCTGAACAGCCATCGCCATTCAGCCGAGCCACTCCTTTGTCTGCGAAAAAACCCCTTGAGTTTTGAAATGAAACAACTGACCTCTTTTGAACCCGCTGTTGCTGTTCACAAACCCCGCCGCACCACAGCCTCGGTCTTGCCCCTGGGGGCTTTAGCAGCGGGCATGGGCTTGGGATTGCTCACTGCCCCGCTGTGCGCACAGACTGCGACCGACCCCAAATCGCCGGTGCCTGCCGAGGCCACACTCGCGCCAGTGAAGGTCAAGGCCCAAGCCGACAGCTCAGGCAAGTCCACCTACCAAGCCACAGAGACCCGCATCGGCAAAGGCCAACAAGAGCTGCGCGACATTCCGCAGTCGGTCACCGTTGCCACCGAAAAATTGATCGATGACCGCAACCTCGACACCCTCAAAGACGTGCTGCGCAACACGGCGGGCATTTCTTTCCAGGCGGCAGAAGGTGGGGAAGAAGACATTCGCTTGCGCGGTTTTTCGTTGCAGGCCACCGGCGACATCTTCATCGACGGCTTGCGTGACCCCGCTTTCTATGAGCGTGACACCTTCAACAACGACCGCGTGGAGGTGCTGCGCGGCTCGGCCTCCATGTTGTTTGGGCGGGGTTCCACCGGCGGCGCGGTGAACCAGGTCAGCAAAGAGCCGACGATATTCAAAGGCCATGAGGTCGCCCTCACGGGTGGCAGTGGCAACTACCGGCGCTTGACGGGTGACTTCAACCTGCGCGTTGGGCAGAACGCCGCGCTGCGGATCAACGCCATGAGCACCGAGGCCGACAACGATGGCGTGAAGGTCCGCAAAAAGGGCATCGCTCCGAGTTTGCGGCTGGGCATCGGCACGAGCGACGAGTTCCTCGCGAGCCTTTATGTCCTCGACAACGACAACGGCATCCACTACGGCCTGCCCTGGATCACGCCCGGCGCGTCGGGTGGCAACCGCCTGTGGAACACCGACCCGAGAAACTACTACGGCCTGAAAAGCGACTACAGCGCCGGTGGCACCACCTATGGCACCTTGAGCCATTTGCATCGTTTTGCGGGCAACCAGGGCGAACTCAAAACCACCTTCCGTGCAGGCAGCTATGAGCGCGACCAGCGTGCCAGCGCCATTCGGTTTGCACCCGCGGCCCAACAACCAGGGGGCCAGGCGGTCACCTCAGACACCTTCGGTCCCAACAGTGTTCTCACCCGCGGAACCAACTTGAAGATTCAAGACATGGACACCCGCTATTTGCAAAGCGACTACAGCGGCAAATTTCAGTGGGGCGGTGTTAAACACTCGGTGCAATCGGGCGTTGATTTGGCGCATGAAGAATTCCGCAATTTCGCCGCCACCTTGCCACCGGGCGTGGTGCTGACCAAACCCGTCACCCGCGTCGGCACACCCGACGATGGGGCCGTGGTCGACGAGGCCCAGCGCATCACTTCCGTGAACCGCACCTTCGACGCCAAAGCCCTGGGTGTTTACTTCCAAGACCTGGTGCAAATTGCACCGCAGTGGAAAGTTTTGGCCGGTCTGCGCTGGGATCGGTTTGAAGGCCAGTACACCAATGTGGCGGTGGCACGGAACACCACCAACCCTTGTTCAGTCGCGCCGGCCATGCAGTTGTCGCGAACCGACTCGTTGTGGAGCAAACGATTCGGCGTGCTCTATCAACCCACCGAATTGAGCTCCTACCACTTCTCTTACGGCACCTCGTTCAACACCTCGGGCGACACCTACCAGTTTGATGCGGGCAATGTGAAGGCGGATCCGGAGTCCAGCCGTAACCTGGAGCTGGGGGCCAAGCTGGACGCCGCCAGCGGCAACCTCAGCACACGCGTCGCACTCTTTCACACCACCAAATACAACGAACGCAACCGCGACGCCGATTCCGTCAACGCCTGCAACTACGTGCTGTCGGGCCAGCGCCATGCTGCGGGTTTGGAGCTGGATGTCTCCGGCCGCATCACGCCCGCTTGGGAGGTCTACTTGTCGTATGCCTTCATTCCCGAGGCGGAAGTGGACAAAGCCTCGGCGGCTGCACCTGCAGGTGAAACCGTCGGCGCTCGTCCTGGTCTCACGCCCAAGCACACCGGTACGGTATGGACCACCTACAAAGTCACGCCCCAGTGGCGCGTTGGCGGCGGCCTGAACCTGCGCAGCAGCGACGCACCGCAAGGTGTCACCGCTTTCAAAGCGCCGGGTTTTGCGACGGCCGATGTGCTGGTGGAGTACCTGCTCAAGGATGTGAGCTTCAAGTTCAACATCACCAACATCACAGACAAACACTATGCCGACACGCTTTACCGTGGCCACTATGTGCCGGGCAAACCGCGCACGGTGCAATTGACGATGGCCGCCAAGTTTTAACCGTGGAGTGTCGCTGCGATGTTGTTCCATATTCCCGAAGTACTGCGTGGCGATGAACTGCGCGAGGTTCAAACCGCGTTGGCACAAACCGCCTGGGGCGATGGCCGGGTGACCGCGGGCGTGCAATCCAAGCAGGCCAAGAACAACCAGCAACTGGACCAAACCTGCGCCACGGCGAAACAGCTGCAAGCCCTCGTGCTCGCGGCCCTGAACCGGCACACCCTTTTTTTCTCGGCTGCTTTGCCAAAAAAAGTGTTCCCGCCGCTCTTCAACCGCTATGCCGGACTGACCAACGCCTTTGGCAACCACGTCGACAACGCCGTGCGTTATGTCCCCGGCAGCGGTGAACGTGTGCGCACCGACCTGTCCTGCACTTTGTTTTTGAGTGAGCCCGAAAGTTATGACGGCGGCGAGCTCGTGATCGAGGACACCTTCGGTAGCAAACCGGTGAAGCTCGCGGCCGGGGACATGCTGCTTTACCCCGGCACCAGCGTGCACCGCGTGGAACCCGTGATCCGCGGCGAAAGACTCGCCTGCTTCTTCTGGATCGAGAGCATGGTGCGCTGCAGTGAGCAGCGGCGCTTGCTGTACGAGATGGACGCCCACCTCATGCAGCTGCGCACGCAGCACGGTGAAACCGAGCCCGCCATCATTGGTTTGACGGGCACGTACCACAACCTTTTGCGCATGTGGGCCGAGGTTTAGGCACGCTTTGAGATGCACGTTTTCTGGTGTCACGGGTGTCCAGCAATCGCTGCGCAAGTGCGCCGAGTGACGCCTCAGAGACACAAAAGCGGTGTCTACCTATGAAGAAAAGCGGTTTTACCTATGAAAAAAGCTTCTCAAGCGCGAACTCACGCAGTACCATTCGCTCCGCACGGTGACTGGCATAACAAACGAAGGCTCATGCGGTCTTCATCCAGCCCGGCACATCAACCATTTACTTGATGGAGAAATTGAAAATGGCAACTGCAAAGAAAGCGGCTAAACCCGCTGCGAAGAAAGCTGCACCCGCTAAGAAGGCTCCGGCCAAAAAAGCGGCACCAGCGAAAAAAGCCCCGGCAGCGAAAAAAGCGCCGGCCAAGAAAGCGGCGGCTGTGAAGAAGGTCGCTGCGAAGAAAGCACCGGCTGCGAAAAAGGCTCCCGCCAAAAAGCGCACACCGAACGCCGCCTTCATGAAAGCGATGACCCCAAGCGCGCACCTGGCCGCCATCATTGGCTCCACCCCCGTGCCCCGCACGGAAGTGACCAAGAAGGTGTGGGAGTACATCAAGAAGAACGACCTGCAAGACAAGGCCAAGCGCACGATGATCAATGCCGACGCCAAGTTGAAGGAAATCTTCAAGAAGGCCCAGGTCTCGATGTTCGAGATGACCAAGCTGATCAACGGTCACCTGAAGTAAAGCCTCAGTCTGCGGACTTCATCTGCAGAACAAGCCGGTGCCATGCACCGGCTTTTTTTCGCCCTCGACGCAGTGGCAATTGCTTGATAGCAGGCCCTAGCGTTCCAAACACTGCGCCAGCTTGCCCAGCACCAAGGGCACGTCTATGGGTTTGGTCCAGTAGTCGCTAAAACCGGCTGCCAGCGCGGTGGACACTTGGTCGGGCAGGGCGTCGGCCGACAACACGACGCAGCGCAACTGTTGCGTCGCGCTATCCGCCCGCAACCGCCGCAGCAGCTCCAGGCCGTTCATGTCGGGCAAATTCATGTCAATCAGCAACAGGTCCGGTTGATGCGTTCGCGCCAGCTGCAAGCCTTGTTCACCATCGTTGGCCACCAGCAAGGTCCAAGCGGCTTGCCTGCGGAAAATTTCTTCCATCAACATCACATTGATGGGCTCATCCTCGACATAGAGCACACATCGCTCGGCGGGCATTGCTTTGGGCACAGGCCCCTCGTTGGATATCGCCATTTCGTTTGTCGAGGGCACCGCCTGGTCGGCCAGCGGCAAAGTCAGGCTGAACACAGCGCCTTGGCCGAGTTGACTTTGCACGCCGAGCGTGCCGCCCATGGCCCGCATCAAGTCGCGAGAAATTACCAGGCCCAAACCGCTGCCTTCAATGCGGGTGCGCTCCGCGCCCAATCGATTGAAGGGCTGAAAGAGGGCTGCTTGTTGTTCTGTTGACAGGCCCAGCCCTTCGTCGCGTATGGCCAGCACCAGCTGATTGTTCTCTTGGTGTTGGCTGATATGCACCGCACCGTGCGGCCGGTTGTACTTGATGGCATTGGAGAGCAGGTTCATCAACACCTGCTCCAGCGCCCGCGGGTCGGCCATCACGGCACAGGTGGGCAGTGCTGCAGTGGGCAATTGAACTGCGGAACCAGCTGCCAGGGGTTGAACCAGGTTTAAACACATGTTGACCGACTCGGCCAGGTTCACCGCTTGCAACTTCAGGCTGAAGTCTTCACTTTCGATGCGACTGAGGTCCAGCACCTCGTTGATCAGGTCGAGCAGGTGTCGCCCGGCGCGTAGAACGCTCTCTAGTCGCCGCTGTTGGTCACCCTGCAGCGGTTGGGCGCGGTCCAGTTGCATCAGTTGCGCGAAACCCAGAATGCCGTTGAGGGGTGTGCGCAGCTCATGGCTGACACGCGACAGAAACTCACTCTTGGCGCGGTTGGCGCGCTCAGCCGCCTCTTTTTCACGTTGCAGGTGTTCGTTGTGGACCGCGCCGCTGACATCGCGGCAGGTGCCTGACATGCCGGCGGCTTTGCCATCCAACAAATAGGTTCCTCGGGCGACGACTTCCAAGGTGACGACCCGACCGTCGGGCCACAGCACCCGCAAGCGAACGTCCAGGGTCTCACCACTTTTGAATGCGTGCCAAGCGGCCATTTCAACCGCACTGCGGTCTTGAGGGTGGATGTGCGAGAGCCAATCCTTGGGCGCAAGCTCAATCTGTTCGTCAGGTAGGCCGTGGTTGATGCAGGCCCGGTGATCCAGATGCAGCATCCCAGAGGACACCTCCAGGCGCATCAGTCCGATGCCCGCGGCCTCAGAGGCCAGCTCGAAACGTTCCTGGGCGTCGCGAAGTGCCAGTTCAATTTGTTTGCGCTCGGTGATGTCGGTGGCAAAACCGTGCCATAGGAGGCTGCCGTCGTTTTGCCTTTGCGCTGTGGCGCGTGTCTCCATCCAGAGAATGCGTCCGTCGGCCAACACCAAGCGGTATTCGCAGAACCACGGTTGAACAGTCCGCGAGGCCGTGCGCAAACTCTCCAGGTACTTTTTTTTGTCCTGCGGGTGGACCATGAGGTAGGGCAAACGTTCTTCGGTGTACGGTTGGTAGTGGGTTTCAATCGGTGGTTCAACACCTAACATGGTCCGCACGGCATCGCTGACGTATTGGTAGCGCCCCGACCCGTCGGCGCGCTGGTGGTACTGGTAGATGATGCCCGGCACCTGGGCCGACAGTTGTCTCAGTAAAGCGTCTTGTGAGGCCAGTTGTTTGTGGATGCGAATGGATTCTGAAACGTCGCGTGCCGTGCCCCGAAAACCCGCGAAACGACCCTGGGCATCAAAGCGAGGCACGCCACTGCGCGACACCTGCAAGGGGCCTCGCGGAGTTTCTCTCAGCGTCGTGATGCGGACAAATGCCTGCTGCTTGGCCAGCAACTGAAAAAAGGTCATGTCCGGCAGCACATCACCTTGTGCATTCAACAAGGGAGCGTCTTCCAGCACCGTGCCGATGACGTGTTGCACCGGGATTTGGGTGATGGTTTCAAATGAATCCGATATCCAAGTGCTGCGGAACTCGGCATCCACCTCCCACATCCAATCGCCCGAGGCACGCGCGAAGTCGCTCATGCGCTCGCGCTCATGCCGCAATTGGGTGAAGTGACGCCGACTTTCTAGCAAGCCCGTGCATAAACGGGCCAATTGCCACAAGACGTCTTCAGTGGCGGGCGTCAACTCTGGCGTTTGGCCGTTCATCACGCACAAGGAGCCGAGGCGGATACCGTCTACCAACACCGGCACGCTGGCATAAAAGTTCAGCCCATAGTGGCCCACCACCCAAGGGTTTTGTTCAAACCGAGCATCGCCCCGGGCATCGTTGACCAAAAACAGATCGTCGTGTGCAAAAGCGAGGCCGCAAAAAGACCCCTCCACGGGGCATTGACGCTCCGAGACACCGTGGCTGGCTTTGAACCACAAGCGATCCAGCTCCAAAAAACTCAGCAAGGCGACGGAACAACCGGTGGCCGTGGCGGCGCAGCGGACCAAGGTGTCAAAACTGTCTTCCGGCGGGGTGTCGAGCACACCCAATTCATTCAGCAGCGTGACGCGGCGAATGTCGAGGTCGGTGGGCATCGGTGCAGGCATGCGCCAGATTGTGGCCTAAGGCCGCGTCGGCACGGGCTGCTTCAGAGGTGGCAAGTCGACACCGTGAAGGAAGCTGTGGCGCCACTCACGCGGGGCAACGCGGCGGCGCCACACCACGGCACCCAGAAGTTCAGTCACCCATCAAACGACGTTGCACAAAGTCCAATCGGTCCTGGCCCCAGAAAATTTCACCTTCAATGACATAACTCGGGGCGCCAAATACGCCCGCTGCGATGGCTTGCTGGGTGTTGTTCTGGTATTGCTCGTGAACGGCTTGGGAGTGCGCATCCTCCAAGCGATTGGGGTTCAGACCCTGCTCTTGAAGAAGGGCTGCCAGCGTGGTTTCGTCCGCAATGTGGCGCTCTTGCGCCCAACAGGCGGCGTGTACAGCACCCGCCAGTTTCAGTGCGACCTCATCGCCATCTTTCATCGCCACGGCAATGATGAGCTTGGCCGAATCGTCGCCGCTGACCGGAAAAAATTTGGGTTGCGGGTTCATCGGCAGCTTCAACCACCGACTGAAGCGCTGCAACTCCAACAAGCGGTAAGCCTGGCGCTGCGGCGCACGTTTGGCGAGCGGCAAACCGCCCGACACCGGAAAGACGCCGCCCAAATCCACAGGCAAAACATTTACTTTGGCTTGCGCCTCTTGGACCATCTGCACAAATCGCGCGTGGCCGAGGTAGGCATAGGGCGATTGGGGGGCGAAGTAGTAGTCGATGGTCAGTGGCATGGAGGCTCCGTTTGAAATGAAGCCCAGTCTATCCAGCCGCGAGAAAGTTTGCTTGCGGCGATCTATCAGGCTGAGGCCGTTCGGGCCAGCAGTGGCTTCAAATACCGCCCGGTGAAACTGGCTTCGTTCCCCGCCACATCTTCCGGCGTGCCGGTGGCCACCACCGTGCCACCGCCCGCACCGCCTTCGGGCCCCATGTCGATGAGCCAGTCGGCGGTTTTGATGACATCCAGGTTGTGTTCAATGACCACGATGGTGTTGCCCGCATCGCGCAGCTGCGTGAGCACCTTGAGCAAGAGCGCAATGTCGGCGAAGTGCAGGCCGGTGGTGGGCTCGTCCAGGATGTAAAGGGTGCGGCCAGTGTCGCGCTTAGAAAGCTCCAGCGCCAGTTTGACACGCTGCGCCTCGCCGCCCGAGAGCGTGGTGGCGCTTTGGCCGAGGCGGATGTAGCCCAGGCCCACATCGAGCAAGGTTTGCAGCTTGCGTGCAATGGTGGGCACGGCGCTGAAGTAGTCGAAGGCGTCTTCCACCGTGAGGTTCAGCACCTCGGTGATGTTTTTGCCTTTGTAGAGCACTTCCAGGGTTTCGCGGTTGTAGCGTTTGCCTTGGCAAACGTCGCAGGGCACGTACACATCGGGCAAGAAGTGCATTTCCACCTTGATGACGCCATCGCCTTGGCAGGCTTCGCAGCGGCCCCCGCCTGCCGATGCCCCCACGTTGAAGGAAAAACGCCCCGGGCCGTAGCCGCGTTCGCGTGCCATCGGCACATCGGCAAACAACTCGCGGATGGGCGTGAAGAGGCCGGTGTAGGTGGCCGGGTTGCTGCGTGGGGTGCGGCCGATGGGGCTTTGGTCCACGTTGATGACTTTGTCGAACAGCTCGATGCCTTCAATGGTGTCGTGCGGCTCGGGCTCGGCATGGCTGCCATAGAGTTTGCGCGCCACGGCGGCATACAAGGTGTCGTTGACCAAGGTGCTTTTGCCTGAACCCGACACCCCGGTCACACAAGTGAGCAGCCCCACAGGGATGCTGACGCTGACGTTCTTCAGGTTGTTGCCGCGCGCATTGCTGATGTGCAGTGCGCTGCCTTCACCCACCGGAGGTTGTTTTCGGGCGGGCACTTCGATGCGCCGCTGGCCGAGCAAATACTGCCCAGTCAGCGACGCCGGGTTGTGCGCCACTTCATCCGGCGTGCCTTGCGCCATCACACGGCCGCCATGCACGCCTGCGCCGGGGCCCATGTCGATCACATGGTCCGCGGCGCGTATCGCGTCTTCATCGTGCTCCACCACCAGCACGCTGTTGCCAATGTCACGCAGGTGGCGCAAGGTGGCGATCAAGCGGTCGTTGTCGCGCTGGTGCAAGCCGATGCTGGGTTCGTCCAGCACATACATCACACCGGTCAGGCCCGAACCAATTTGGCTTGCCAGGCGTATGCGCTGGGCTTCGCCGCCGCTCAAACTGTCGGCGCTGCGGTCCAGGCTCAAATAGTTCAAGCCCACATCGTTCAAAAACGTCAGCCGCGAGCGGATGCCGCGCACCACCTTGTCGGCAATGTCGGCCTTGGCGCCTTGCAGCTTCAGGCCTTCAAAGTAAGTGAGGCATTCGCGCAGGGTGAAGTGTTCAACCCGGTAGATGGGCTCGCCGCTGCTGCCGTTTTGAATGTCATCCTGGCTGCGCAAAAACACATGCCGCGCCTCACGCCGCAGCCGCGCACCGCCGCAATCGGGGCAGGGTTTGATGGACTGGTAACGCGCCAGGTCTTCACGCACCGCGCTGGAATCGGTCTCGCGAAAACGGCGCGTCAAATTGGGCAAGATGCCTTCAAACGGGTGGCTGCGTTTGACGCTGCGTTTTTTGCCGCTTGCACCTTCGGCTTCATAGACAAAAGCAATGTTCTCGTCACCCGAGCCATGCAGCAGCACCTGGCGCGCCGCCTCGGGCAGGCTTTCAAACGGCGCCTCAATGTCGAAGTCCAGGTGTTTGGCCACGCTCTCCAACATCGAGAAGGTGTAGCTGTTGCGCCTGTCCCAGCCTTTGACCGCACCGCTGGCCAGGCTCAGTGTGGGAAAAGCCACCACGCGGTCGGGATCAAACACTGTGGTCACACCCAGGCCATCACAGCTTGGGCAAGCGCCGACGGGCGAGTTGAACGAGAACAAACGTGGCTCCAGCTCGGCCAAGCTGTAGCTGCATACCGGGCAGGCAAAGAGGCTGGAGAACAAATGCTCCTGCCCGCTGTCCATGTCCACCGCCAGTGCTTTGCCGCCCGCAATGCGCAGCGCGGCTTCAAAACTCTCGGCCAAACGCTGCGTCAGCCCCTGCGCGGTGTTTTGCTCGCTGCTGCCGAGTTTGATGCGGTCGATCACCACATCCACATCGTGTTTTTCGGTTTTCTTCAAGGCAGGGAAGTCGGCGGCCTCCACCACTGCGCCATCAATGCGAAAGCGCACATACCCCTTGGCCTGCATCTCGGCCAGCAAATCGGTGAACTCACCTTTGCGCTCGCGGGCCACCGGCGCCAGCACCATCAAGCGGCTGCCCTCGGGCAAGGCCAAGGTGGTATCCACCATCTGGCTCACACTTTGAGCCTGCAGGGCCAGGCCATGGTCAGGGCAAAACGGCGTGCCCGCACGGGCATAAAGTAAACGCAAGTGGTCGTGAATTTCCGTCACCGTGCCCACGGTAGAGCGTGGGTTGTGGCTGGTGGCTTTTTGTTCAATGGAGATGGCGGGCGACAAGCCCTCGATCAAATCCACATCGGGTTTGTCCATCAACTGCAAAAACTGCCGCGCATAAGCCGACAGGCTCTCCACATACCGCCGCTGGCCTTCGGCATACAGCGTGTCAAACGCCAAACTTGATTTGCCCGACCCCGACAAGCCGGTGATCACCACCAACTGGTTGCGCGGAATGTCGAGGTCGATGTTCTTCAGGTTGTGGGTGCGCGCCCCACGCACACTGATGGTGGTGGTTTCGCGGCTGCCGCGCCGGTTTTGCAGAGCGGTTTGCAGCGGCGTGCCGGTCGCGTCAGCAGGATGGGACTCGGCGTGTGAATCGAAAGAAGAAGGCATGGGCAGCGCGAAAGGCGAAACCGAGCATGATAGTGGCGGGGGTTGAACTCAGCCCACGCGCAACCAGCACGCAGCCGCTTGATGTCGGCAGAACCTTGGCGGTTTTCCGCCGTAAAAAATAAATCGCCCATCAACGAGACAAGGCCGACCAAACCCTACTTGGGTGGGAAACAACCACCTGGACAAAGGACTGGGCCTTGGCCGCCGGTGGTAGATCGTCAATTTGTACGAGCGCCGCTGGTATGCTCGTCCTCATTCTGTAGGCCACACATACGACGGTTCGAGGCAGCGCAACAGGCTGCAACCCCGTTACGGCCTGGGATGTCAGTAGACTGTTCATCTCCCAACACACCACTACACCTGGAAGTACGGCATGCTCAGTAAAGAGATTGAAGTCTCCCAGCGACTCGTACGAACTGACGCCTATCAGATGTCGGTTGGTGAGATCGTGAATATGTACAAGGATGGCGAGATCGTGATCAACCCTGACTTCCAGCGCCTCTATCGGTGGGAAGCAAGTCAGAAGTCAAGGCTGATCGAGTCGATTCTGCTGGGCATTCCTTTGCCACCGATCTTCGTATTCGAGCGTGACAACGCAAAGTGGGAGTTGATAGACGGGCTTCAAAGGCTCTCGACCATTCTCGAGTTCATGGGCCTCCTACGAAACCCCGACGGTGACATTTGTCCGCCGTCCTACTTGGAAGCCACGAAGTATCTTCCGTCCCTCCGAAATACCGTATGGGAACCATCGGATGTCATCCTGGATCTTCCACGGGACCAGCAAGTTCCACTCGACAAGACGGCTCAACTGAGTGTTCGAAGGTCTCGCTTAGGGGTGGAGATTCTCAAGCGCCCGAGCGACAACAAGACTAAGTTTGATCTCTTTCAACGTTTGAACTCCGGCGGTACTCCAGCGAACCCTCAGGAACTTCGTAACTGCGTGATCATCATGGTCAACGCAGACTACTTCGCTTTTCTCAAGGGCTTGGCCGCAGCGCAAGCGTTTAGGTCAGCGATAGGGTTGACCGACGAGCAGGAGGAGCGCCAGAAGCACCTTGAGTATCTATGTCGCTTCCTGAGCCACGTCTACGTTCCATACGACAACAAGTTGGATGTCGAAGAGTACATAGATGAGGGAATGCAGGTTCTTGCCGCGTCGGCTGAGACAGCTGAGGCGCGTGCCTGCTTCGATTTCACCTTTGAAGTACTGTTCAACGCGCTCGGGCAAGATGCCCTGCGCCGCCAGGCCAACGGTCAAGCAACAGGCCGGGTGGGACTTGTGGCGCTTGAGTGCATCGCGGTTGGTGTGGGGAAGAATTGCGCTGCTATTCGCCAACTTCCTGATCCGGTGAATTTTGTCCGGGAGCGAGTTACCGCCCTTTGGTCGTCTCCCGAGATCGCCGCTCTGCACGTTTCTGGAATGCGTGGAACGCTTCGCATCTCCAGGAGCGTGCCGCTGGGGGCGCATTGGTTTAGGCCGTGAGCAAAGCGAGAACCGAGACGGATCTGTCGGCGCAACTGGACGCCGACTTTACTTCCCGCCTCCGGGAGTTATCTGACCTCAAGCGCGCCATCCGTGACGCTGACCCGAACGCGCGGCAAGTTCTATTGAAGGCACTTGTTGCGATCTCGTATGCACACTGGGAGGGCCATGTGAAGTTTGCCGCCACAAAGTTCTTCGAGTTTGTGGCGGTGCGCAGATTGCCGTATCCATCCCTGCAACAACAGTTCTACGTGAACTCGTTTCTTGCCCGTCTAGGTTCGTTTGTAGCGAGCCGACCTAGTCTCAAGAGCCGCTGCGACTTGATTTCTGACGTGCTGACTCCGGGAGTCTCAAGCTTCTCACAAGTGCATCCGGACTTGGTCAATACTGGTTCGAATCTGAAGTTTGAGGTTCTTCAGAATATCTGCCTAGTCTGCGGCATAGATTCCGCCGTCTTCCAGCCTTACGAGACGTTCATTGATGTTTTTCTCTTGAGGCGCCGCAACTCGATTGCCCACGGAGACGAGTCGGTTGTTGGGTTTCACGAAGTCGATGAACTAATTGATGGAGTAATTCAATTGATGCGAATGTTCCGCAATGAGGTCGAGAACAAGGTGACCTTGCCCCCGAAAAACGTAGTTCATAGCTGATGATAAAAATGCAGTTATGGAGAACGAGAGATGAGCAAGAAAGACGGAATGAAGCATCGGGCCAGATACACGCTGGAGTTCAAGCTAGAGGCTGTGAGGCTGGTG
>JANPCX010000084.1:0-30323 GCA_031431125.1 Burkholderiales bacterium | reverse complement strand
TCGTAAACCTCTTCAAATCTCATGATCCGGCTTCCTTGCATCAAGTGCGCCCGGCTCAGTTGTGGTGCGAACATCGCACCTCCCCTAAACCGGACAGATTACTTGCTACAGCTCCGGACAGATCATTTGCTCTCTACACCGGCGCGATTTTCTCTTCGGCATGAAAAATGCAGAGCTAGAATGGCTCTGCAAGTTTCATGCCCCTATGACCCACCCACCTGCACCCACTCGCTCCCTGAAGGGCCGTCGCGGCGCCTGCGCGCTTTTTGCAGCGGCCATGCTGCTCGCCTCTCCCGCTGGTGCAGAAAAGGCGGATCGTCTCAAGCCGCTGAATGTGGAAGCCGACGCGGGTCGCTACGACGACCTGAAACAGTTCGGTGTTTTCAGTGGCAATGTCGTGCTGAGCAAGGGCAGTCTGGTGATGCGCGCAGGGCAAATTGATGTGCGCCAAACCCCTGAGGGCTACCACCAAAGTGTGGCGCTGGCAGCGACCGGGAAACTGGCCTATTTCAAACAAAAACGCGAAGGTTTGGACGAAACGATAGAAGGTGAAGCCGAACGCATTGAATACGATGCCAAGGCCGACACCTTGCGTTTGCAGAACCGCGCGGTGATCAGACGCATGCGTGCCGGGGTCGTGGTCGACGAAGCCGTGGGCAACGTCATCACCTACGACAACACCTCGGAGGTGTTCACTGTGGTGGGTGGCCCCGCCAGCGCCAGCCCCGCCAACCCCGGCGGCCGAGTGCGTGCTGTGCTTTCTCCCCGCGAAGGGACGCCTGCGGCGCAAGAAGCGGCTTCGGCTGGTGTAGGGGTCAGCCCGTCGGCGCTGCCACTGAAATCCACGCCCGTGCTCGGAGACAGGAAGTGATGCAACCGGCTGCGGCCGCACGCACCGACCGTCAAAACCAGTGCCTGGAGGCCGTCGGCCTGCAAAAGAGTTATGGTGCACGTCAGGTGGTCAAGGATGTGCACGTCTCCGTGCGCGCGGGCGAAGTGGTGGGTTTGCTCGGCCCCAACGGCGCTGGCAAAACCACCAGCTTCTACATGATTGTTGGCCTGGTGCGCGCCGATGCCGGCCAGATCACGATCGAAGGCCAGCGTGTAGAGCGCCTGCCCATTCACCGCCGCTCGCGTCTGGGTTTGTCCTACCTGCCCCAAGAAGCGTCTATTTTCCGCAAGCTGAACGTGGAGGAGAACATCCGCGCCGTGCTGGAGCTGCAGGTGGATGCTGACGGAAAGGCACTCAAAGTTGCGGCCATAGAAAAGATGCTGCAAGGCCTGCTGCAAGACCTGGGTTTGGAAAAGTTGCGCTTGAGCCCCGCACCAGCCCTGTCGGGCGGGGAGCGACGCCGAGTCGAAATAGCGCGGGCCTTGGCCACACAGCCCAGGTTCATCCTGTTGGACGAGCCGTTTGCCGGTGTTGATCCGATCGCCGTGCTCGAGATTCAGCGCATCATCAACTTTCTGAAGAACCGCGGCATAGGCGTGCTCATCACCGACCACAACGTCCGCGAAACCCTGGGCATTTGTGACCGTGCCTACATCATCAGTGATGGCGCCGTGTTGGCAGAAGGTACCCCCACAGACATCGTCGAGAACGCTGATGTGCGTAAGGTCTACCTCGGCGAACATTTCCGCATGTAGCCCCGGGCTCAGCCTGCCATGAAGCCTTCACTCCAACTCAGGCTTTCCGCCCACCTGGCGCTCACGCCGCAGTTGCAGCAGTCCATTCGTTTGCTGCAGCTCTCCACGCTGGAGTTGCAGCAGGAGGTGGAGCAAATGCTGGAGCAAAACCCGTTCTTGGACGTTGAAGAGGACAGCGTGGCAGCGCCTGAGCCGCTGGCAGAACGCCTCAGTTCGGCCGAACGTGTGGGTGAACGCGAGAGCGAATCGGCGGTAGATACCCAGCACGAAGCCGGTGACGATGCACCCGCCCTGGACAGCGCCGAATTTGGCACCACCGAGCGTGAAGACTGGGAAAACGGCACCGAACGCGATGACTTTGATGGCATCCGCGATTTGCCTTCGAACAGCACGGCAGGTGAACACAGTGGCGACGACTTCGATCCACAAGAGCGCCAAGGTGCCAGCCTGAGTCTGCAGGACCACTTACGCCAGCAGTTGCTGGGCATGCGTTTGTCGCCGGAAGACGAGGCGGCACTGCAATTGCTGATTGAATCGGTGAACGACGACGGTTACCTTGCCAGCTCGATTGAAGAATTGGCCGAAGGTTTGACCAGCAATGAAGAAGATGCCGAAGCACTGATCGAGCGCCTGAAATGCGCTTTGAAATGGTTGCAGCACATGGACCCGCTCGGTGTGGGTGCCCGCGACTTGAGCGAGTGCCTGGTGCTGCAGTTGCGCGCCCAGCCGCGCAGCCAGGTCCAAATGATTGCCATCATTGTTTGTAAGCAGCACCTGGAGCTGCTGGCCCGGCGCGACTTGAGAAAACTCATGTCCGTCACCGGCGCGGACGAAGACTTGCTGCGCCAAGCGCAGGGCCTCATCACATCGCTGGAGCCCAAACCCGGCCGCCCGTTTGCACGGGCTGAAGACAACATCATCATTCCGGACGTTATCGTGCAAAAAGTCGGTCGCAGCTGGCGCGTGCAGCTCAACCCGGACGTCATGCCCAAGCTGCGCGTGAACGACATGTATGCCAACGCGATCAAACAGCAACGTGGCGCGGCGAACCAAAACGCCGGGCTCAGCGGCCGCTTGCAAGAGGCGCGATGGTTTGTCAAAAACATCATGCAACGCTTTGACACCATCCAGCGCGTCTCCCAAGCCATCGTGGAGCGCCAGAAAAACTTCTTCAGCCACGGCGCCATCGCCATGAAGCCCTTGGTGTTGCGCGAGATTGCCGACGAGTTGGGTTTGCATGAGTCGACCATCTCGCGTGTGACCACAGCCAAATACATGTCCACGCCCTTTGGCACCTTTGAGCTCAAGTATTTTTTTGGTTCTTCGCTCAATACCGAAGCGGGCGGCAATGCGTCCAGCACAGCGGTGCGCGCACTGATCAAACAACTGGTTGAGGCAGAGAACCCCAAGAAGCCCTTGAGCGACAGCCAGCTCTCGACCATGCTCGAAGAACAAGGCATTCAAGTGGCCAGGCGCACCGTGGCCAAGTACCGCGAGGCCTTGAAGATCGCTCCCGCCAATTTACGCAAGGCCATGTGATGTTGCCGATATTTTTGCCCTGCGCTGCTGGCGTAGAAGAGTTGCTGGCTGAGGAAGTGCAACGTGTTTTGCCCGACAGCCGTTTGTTCACGGCGCGGGGCGGGGTCAGCCTGGAAGGCGGCCCCTTGGAAGTCATGACGCTGAACCTGCAATGCCGCTTGACGCAGCGCGTTTTGGTGGAGGTGGCTGAAGGCCCCTACCAAAATGAGCAAGACATCTACGAGTTGGCGATGGGCGTCGATTGGGCCCAGTGGATCACACCCGAACACACCTTGCGTGTCGACACCACCGCCAAACAAAGCCCCCTGCACAGCTTGAACTTTGCAACCTTGAAGGTCAAAGACGGTGTTTGTGACCGCATGCGCGAACAGTTCAACGAGCGCCCCAGCGTTGATACACGCCAGCCCGACTTGCCCTTGCTGCTGCACCTTGGGCCCGAGCGTGCGTCTTTGTACGTTGACAGCTCAGGCGAGCCCTTGTTCAAACGCGGCTGGCGCGAAGACAAAGGTGATGCCCCTTTGAAGGAAACCCTTGCGGCCGCCATGCTGGCTGCTGCCGGTTGGCGCGGTACACCTGAGGCTGGTGGTGCCTTGCACGACCCGTGTTGCGGCTCCGGCACCATTGCGATTGAGGCGGCGCAAATTGCTTGCGGCATCGCACCCGGACTCAAGCGCCGCTTCGCCTTTGAGCGTTTGCTTCCCTTCATCGAAGAAGACATGCGCATTCAGTGGCAACAACTGAAACAGCGCGCTCAAGCCGCCATCCACGCCTGCCCCGTGCCCATTTATGCGAGTGACGTCTCCTTCCGCATGGTTGACTTTGCACGGCGTAACGCACAGCGTGCCGGGGTGGAGCCATACATCACCTTCAATGGTGGCGATGCCTTGGAGCGTCCGGCACCCCAGTTGCCCGAGGGTTTGCCGGGGACCTTGATGATCAATCCACCTTATGGCGAGCGCATTGAGGTCAGCGGTAAAGCGGCACGTGCCTCCAATGAAGACCGCGACACACCAGACGACTTCTTCCCGCGCCTGTCGGCGCATTGGAAACGTGCCTACACCCAGCATGCAGCAGGCTGGACCGCTTACGTGCTCAGCCCCGATATGAAGCTGCCGTCAAGCATGCGACTGAAGGAGTCCAGACGGGTGCCGATGTGGAACGGGCCGATTGAGTGTCGGCTTTACCGTTTTGATCTGGTGGCTGGATCCATGCGGGGCGGCCCCACGCGAGGCGAGCCGCCCACATCTTCATCTTGATAACAAGGCCGATCAGCGCGGCCTCAACTGGCCCAGCAAATCGCTGATGTCGCCAAAACCGTTGTCGGGCACCTGGCCCTGCGGTGTGACGCGGTCCACCACCTCGGGCAGCAGCTGCGACAACTGAGACGCCGTGTCCCCGTGCGACATGCCGAGCTGCGCCGCGATCGAGGCAATCATGTCCGAACCCAACACCGACTGAAGCTGGTCACCAGATATCGGCATGTTGTCGCCTTTGCCCACCCAGGAACTTGCGACATCGCCCATGCCGCCTTGCTGAAACTTGCTGAGCAAGTCGCCCAAGCCGCCCATGCCACCAGCGCCGGCTGCGCCGCCGCCGCCTTTGTTGGCCAGCATTCCGAGCACGATGTTGAGCAAAGCCGCTTGTCCGCCGCCGCCTTGGCCACCACCGAGCATGCTGCCCAGCACACCGCCCAAACCGCCACCGCCTTGGGACTGTCCGCCGCCTTGGTTAAGCGCTGCACCCAAAATTGAATCAAGCAAACCCATGTGACACTCCTCGAATGGTTGGAAGACTCGCATTCTCGCCTGGCGAGCGTGACAGAACAATGCGGTTCGCGTGAACGTCGGTGAGTCGGTCACCCATCCGTGGGCAGACTGTCTGCTGCACGGTTCGACAAAGCCAAAGCAGCCAGAACGGCCAAGGGCGCGGTATCCGCCCGCAATACGCGGGGGCCGAGCGAAACGGGGACGAAGCCCTGTTGTTTGGCCAAACCTTCCTCCTCGGCGCTGAGCCCGCCCTCAGGCCCACTCAGAAAAAGCAGGGAAGACGCTGGTTTCGCCAAATCAGGATGCCAAGCGGTTGGTGATGTGGGGCTGAGCAACCAGCGCTGTGCGCCGGTCGCTGGCACCTTGGGCAGTGAAGTCAACCAGTCCCTGACATGACGAACGCTTTCAATCATGGTGACCGAGGTACGCCCGCATTGCTCACTGGCGGACGCTGCCACGGCTTGCCAGTGGGTCTGTTTTTTTTGCGCTCGTTCGCCTTGCAGGCGAAGCACGGAGCGTTCGCACATCAAGGGCTGAATACAAAATGCACCGAGTTCCCCAGCTTTTTCCACCACGGTGTCCATGCGGTCGTTGGCTGGCATGCCCAAGGCCAAGGTGATGGGAAGCTGGAGCTCGCGCTGCGGGCGATGCTCATGGCCCACCAGCACAGCCACGGTTTGCCGGCCCATCTGGACCACCTCGGCGTCCCATTCGCCGCCGTGGCCGTTGAACAGCGTTAGCGCTTGCCCGGGCTGCAGGCGCAGCACTTGCACATGCCGGCTTGCGCCGGCCGGCAAGTCGATTTGTTCACCGCTGTGCAGCAGCTGGGGCAAGTACAAACGTGGCGGCATGGAGGGATGGGGCCTGCTGAATCCAGGAGTGTGCCCCATCCAATGCGGCGGGTGGCCTCAGACCTTATCGCGCAACTCCCGGCGCAAAATTTTCCCGACGGGTGATTTGGGCAAATCGGCGCGGAACTCCACCACCTTGGGCCGTTTGTATCCGGTGAGGTTGACTTCGCAATAGGCGCGTACATCGGCTTCGGTGATGGACGGGTCTTTCTTGACGATGACGAGTTTCACCGCCTCGCCCGCCTTGGCATCAGGAACGCCGACCGCCGCGCATTCCAGTACCCCAGGCATTTGGGTCACCACGTCTTCGACTTCATTGGGATAAACATTGAAGCCACTGACCAAAATCATGTCTTTCTTGCGATCGACGATTTTGAAGAAACCGCGTTCGTCCACCACACCAATGTCACCGGTGCGGAAGAAGCCATCGGCCGTCATGACCTTGGCGGTTTCGTCCGGGCGCTGCCAATAGCCCGCCATGACCTGGGGGCCTTTGATGGCGATCTCGCCCCGCTCGCCCAGTGCCACCTCGTTGCCGTCGTCGTCCAACAGCTTCATTTCGGTGTTGGGCATGGGCAGGCCAATGTTGCCGCTGTAGGTGTTGACGTCCACTGGATTGGTGGAGGCCACTGGGGATGTTTCAGACAAGCCGTAGCCTTCAATGATGGCGCAGCCGGTTTTCTCCAACCACTGCTTGGCCGTGGCGCTTTGCACGGCCATGCCACCACCGACTGAAATCTTCAATGAACTCCAGTCCACCGTGTTGAAGTCAGCATGGTTGGCCATGGCCATGAAGAGTGTGTTGACTGCGGGGAAGCTGTGGAACTTCTCCCGTGAGAGTTCTTTGAACATGGCGGGCAAGTCGCGCGGGTTGGGGATGAGCAGGTTGCAGCCCCCCATGCGCATGGACAGCATCACATTCGTATTGAAGCCGAAGATGTGATAAATCGGCAACGCACAGACGGTCAGAATTTGCTCGCCTTGCGGAATGCGTTTAAGCGCAGGTTGGTACCAAGCCTCGCACTGCAAAATATTGGCCACCAAGTTGCGGTTGAGCAGCACAGCGCCCTTGCTCACACCGGTGGTGCCACCGGTGTACTGCAACACAGCCACATCGTCGGGGCCCGTCTTGGCGGGGGTGAAGGTATTGCCCCGGCCCTGAGACAGCGCGTCATTGAAACGCACCGCACCCGGCAACTCAAACGCCGGCACCATCTTCTTCACTTTGCGCACGACGTAGTTGACGATCAAACTCTTGGGGAAGCCCAGCATGTCACCCAAGGCGGTGATGATGATTTTTTTGGTCGGAACGCTGTTGATGCATTGCTGCAAGGTGGTCGCGAAGTTCTCGATGATGATGATGGCTTTGGAGCCCGAGTCTTTGAGTTGGTGCTCCAGCTCTCGGGGCGTGTACAGCGGATTGACGTTGACCACCACAAAACCCGCCCGCAGCACGGCTGCGATGGCCACGGGGTATTGCGGCACATTGGGCATCATGAGTGCTACACGGTCACCGCGCACCAAACCCAAAGACTGCAGATAAGCAGCCATGGCCCGGGAGGCTTCGTCCACTTGGGCAAACGTCATGGTTTTACCCATGAATTTGTAGGCCGGAAGGTCGCCGTACTTTTTGAAGCTCTCCTCCATCAGCGCCACCAAAGAGGGGTACTGCTCCGCGTTGATGGTGGCCGGTACGCCTGCCGGATAGTGTTTGAGCCAGGTTTTTTCCACGGTGTTCTCCAGTTCGATGGGCGATTCTGCTCGACGCCCTGTCCCTGAACCATCAGGGGATTCGATAGCGCAAGCTTAATGGGGGTGAGAAAGACCCCGGGTAAGCCCCAATCGAACTGGATAATGAGGGCCAACCCACACTGGATCAATCCCTAGTGTCCTGTCGCGGTAGGAACCAGTGTCGAGTTTTGGAACTGGGCCAACTTTTTCAACCTCATTCGCTACTCAACATGAACACCGACCTGACGCTGAAGAAGCTCTTTGCCGATGCCGGGGTCACCCACAAGGCCATCTCGGCCCCATCACGGCCCGCCTTGACGCACGGTGAGTTGCAAGCGCTGATTGCCAGCACCATGGCACAACTCAATGCCTGGGGCCTGGGCCGCAACGACCGCGTTGCCATCGTGTTGGACAACGGGCCTGAGATGGCCGCGTGTTTTGTGGCCTGTGCCAGCTGCGTTGCAAGTGCCCCACTGAACCCGGCTTACCGCGCCGAGGAGTTTGAGTTTTACTTGTCTGACTTGAACGCCAAAGCCTTGATCGTTGAACGAGGCAGTCAGTCTGCTGCCATCGCGGTGGCGGAAAAACTCGGTGTGCGCCTGCTGCACTTGGTGGCGCAGCCCGAGGCGGGCGCAGGCAGTTTCTCTTTGGAGGCCAAGGACGGCTTCTCGAGCGCGGCTGCCAACCCAGGCCCGGCCCAGGCCGACGATGTCTCTATGGTTTTGCACACCTCGGGCACCACCTCGCGACCGAAAATCGTGCCACTGTCACAGAGCAATCTCTGCGCCTCGGCCCTGCACATTCGTCAAAGCCTGCGCTTGGAGGCCAAGGATTGCGGGCTCAACATCATGCCGCTGTTCCACATTCACGGCTTGATCGCGGGGGTGCTTGCGCCGTTGTCGGCCGGCTCGCAGGTGTTTTGCACCCCGGACTTCAATGCGCTCAAATTTTTTTCCTGGATGGACGAAGCCCGGCCCACCTGGTATACCGCCGTGCCCACCATGCACCAAGCCATCGTCTCGCGGGCGGGGAAAAACGCCGACGTGATCAAACGCCATCCACTGCGGTTTCTGCGTTCATCGTCATCGTCGATGCCGCCGCAGGTCATTTTGGAGTTGGAAGAAGCATTCGGTGCGCCCCTGATCGAAGCCTATGGCATGACCGAGGCCGCCCATCAGATGGCCAGCAACCCCTTGCCGCCCGAGGTGCGAAAGCCCGGCACCGTGGGCCGTGCCGCTGGGCCTGAAGTTGCCATCATGGCAGCAGACGGCACCCTGCTGGCCGCCCAAGCGACCGGTGAAATCGTCATTCGCGGCCCCAATGTGACAGCAGGTTATGAGAGCAACACACAAGCCAATGCAGAGGCGTTTACTGGCGGCTGGTTTCGCACCGGCGACCAAGGCGTCATGGATGCTGATGGCTACATCACCATCACCGGTCGGCTGAAGGAAATCATCAACCGAGGGGGCGAAAAGATCAGCCCGCGCGAGGTAGACGAAATTCTCATGGACCACCCCGCCGTGGTTCAGGTCGTGTGTTTTGGTATGCCCCACCCCAAGCTGGGTGAAGAGGTGGCGGCGGTGGTGGTTTTGCGCGAGGGCCATGCCGTCACCGAGCGCGAACTGCAAAGCTTTGTGAGCCAACGCGCGGCGGACTACAAGGTGCCCAAAAAGATCCTCTTCATGGACGAAATTCCCAAAGGGGCGACCGGCAAATTGCAGCGCATCGGCTTGGCCCAAAAGCTGGGTTTGGTCTGACATGAAGATTGCCATCGTTGGCGCCGGCGCCATTGGCGGCTACCTGGGCGCCAAACTCTCGCTCGCAGGCGAGGAGGTCACCTTCATTGCGCGCAACAACAACCTTGCCGCGATCAACGCCGCCGGCATGGCTTTGGTCTGGGAGGACGGGCGCGAAGAACGGGCCGGCGCAGTCAAAGCGGTGCAACACATGCACGAGGCCGGGCCACAAGACGCGGTCTTCATCACGCTCAAGGCCCATCAGTTGCGCAGCGTGCTGCCGGATTTGCGGGCCTTGTTCGGCCCACACACGCCGGTCGTCACCATGCTCAACGGCGTGCCTTGGTGGTATTTCCAGAGACTGGGCGGACCCTATGCAGGACGCAGCCTCGATTCCGTGGACCCGAACGGATGGATAGCCCAACACATTGAAGCCGAACGTGTGATTGGCGCCGTGGTGTATCCCGCGGCCGAGCTGATCGCCCCCGGCGTGGTCAAAGTGATTGAAGGCAACCGTTTCACCCTGGGCGAACTGGATGGCACCCGCAGCGAACGCATCGAAGAGCTTGCCCAAATGATGATGCGGGCAGGCTTCAAATGCCCGATCAGCAAAGACATTCGCAGTGACCTGTGGGTCAAGCTTTGGGGCAACTTGAGTTTCAATCCCATTTCCGCGCTGACGCAGGCCACATTGCACGACATTTGTACCTACCCAGCGACCCGCGAGCTCGTGGCACGGATGATGGGTGAAGCCCAAACCATCGGTGAAAAGCTGGGTGCCGAGTTCAAGGTGTCCATTGACAAACGCATCGCTGGCGCACAGAGCGTTGGCGCCCACAAGACGTCGATGCTGCAAGACATCGAACAGGGCCGGGTTTTGGAACTGGAAGCTTTGGTCGGTGCGGTGATTGAACTGGGTCGCATCACCGACACGCCGACCCCGACCATTCAAGCCATTTACGCGACATGCAGTTTGTTGTCACACACCCTGCAAAACCAGCACGGAAAGTTGGCCATACAGCCCCTGCGGTGACCGCCCTACAAGCTGAAGTCGTAGTCAATCACCAAGGGCGCGTGGTCCGAGAAACGCTCGGCCAAGTAAATGTGTTCCCGCCGCGCCAGAGCTGCAACACCCGGTGTGGCCAGGTGGTAGTCGATGCGCCACCCCACGTTTTTGGCCCAGGCTTGGCCGCGCTGGCTCCACCAGGTGTATTGCTCAGCTTGTTGGTTCAAGGTTCGGAATACGTCGACCAAACCGACGCCCGCCTGGGGATCGAGCAATTGCGTCATCCACGCCCGCTCTTCGGGGGTGAAGCCGCTGTTCTTTTGGTTGCCTTTCCAGTTTCTCAGGTCAATTTCCTTGTGGGCAATGTTGATGTCCCCCACCAAGATGAATTCGCGCTCTGACTTGAGCCGTGCTAAATGAGGTTCCATCTGAGCCAAAAAGCGGAACTTGGCGGCTTGCCTGTCCTCGCCACTGCTGCCGCTGGGGAAATAGCTGCTGATCACGCTGAATTTGCGGCCAGGTTTGTCGTAGCGGGCCTCTACATAACGGCCTTCCAGGTCGAACTCAGGTGACCCAAAACCAATCAACACCTCGCTCGGTTCGGTTTTGCCGTAGAGGCCAACACCTGAATAGCCCTTTTTCTCGGCATAGTGAAAATGGCCCCGCATGTCGGCCACTTGATCGAACTGGCCTTGCACATGTTCAGCCTGGGCTTTGAGTTCTTGCACGCCCATACAATCTGCGGCCACGGACTCGGTCCAGGTCTCCCAGCCCTTGGTGGCTGCAGAGCGTATGCCGTTCAGGTTCAACGAAATCAGTCGGAACACAGGTTTCTTTCATGACACAGCCCTTAACACTCGCACCGATTGACGCCGCCCTTGCGCAGGACTTTGTCGCGTTCTCCGTGCAGTCTGGCGTGCTGCGGTTTGGTGAGTTCAAGACCAAGGCTGGAAGGCTCAGCCCCTACTTTTTCAACGCTGGCTTGTTTGATGATGGCGCCAAACTGGGCCGCCTCGCAGAATTCTATGCCCGCCGTTTGCTGGACTGCGGCGTGCAGTTCGACATGTTGTTCGGTCCGGCCTACAAGGGCATCACCTTGGCCGCTGGTGTGGCCATTGAGCTTGCGCGTTTGGGACGCAATGTGCCATTTGCTTACAACCGCAAAGAGGCCAAAGACCACGGCGAAGGCGGCACCTTGGTGGGTGCCCCGGTGCGAGGCCGGGTGCTCATCATTGACGACGTGATTTCCGCAGGCACCTCGGTGCGCGAGTCCGTGGCCATGATTCAAGCGGCCGGTGCCGCACCCTGCGGTGTGGCCATCGCACTGGACCGTCAGGAGAAGGCGGGCGACAGCCCACAGTCCGCAACCCAATTTGTGCAAAGCCAGCTCGGCCTACCCGTTGTGGCGATTGCCACTTTGACTGATCTGATGCAGTATCTCCGCCGTCAGCAAGACCCACAACTCAAGGCCCACCTCGCAGCGGTGGGCGCCTACCGCGACCGCTATGGAGTTTGAATGCCGGCTCTGAAGATGCACCCCCGCCCCATGCCGGGCTGGCGATTCGTATGGGCATTGGCCACCTGTGGCGCGCTTGCAGTGGTGTTGACACTCAAGCCCCAGGCCGCGCTTGCACAGAGCATTTACAGCTGCGTTGACAGCTCGGGAAAACGTTTGACCTCAGATCGGCCGATTCGTGAATGCCACACCCGCGAACAGCGGGTACTCAACTCGGACGGGACGGTCAAGGCCATTCTTCCTCCGACCATGACCTCCGAAGAGCGCGCGGACTACGAGGCCCGCGAACGCAAAGAGGCGCAACTGCAGGCGGCGCAACAAGAAGCGCTGCGGCGCGACCGCAACTTGATGCGCCGCTACCCCAACGAAGCCAGTCACCGCAAAGCCCGCGAGGCTGCGCTGGACGATGTGCGCAAATCGCTCGACCGTTCCGAGCGGCGTCTGGCTGACCTGGCGGGCGAGCGTAAACCGCTGGCGGACGAGGCCGAGTTCTACAAGGGCAAGGCACTGCCCGCTAAGCTGCGCCAACAAATGGATGCGAACGACGCCGCGGTTGATGCTCAGCGCTCCTTGGTGCAGAACCAAGAAGCGGAGTTGGTGCGCATCAACGCCCTCTATGACGTGGAGCTGACGCGATTGAAGCGTTTGTGGGCAGGCGCCGCACCGGGCAGCTTGGGGCCGCTGCCGGCACCCACATCCGCGCCACAGGCCGCCCAAACCAGTGCGCCCGCACCGAGCGCCACGGTCAAGGTCAGCCCAACTTCTTCTTCAGCACCTCGTTGACCAAGGCCGGGTTGGCTTTGCCTTTGGTGGCCTTCATGGCCTGGCCGACCAAGGCATTGAAGGCTTTGTCTTTGCCCGCGCGGAATTCCTCGACCGATTTGGCGTTCGCGGCCAGCACCTCGTCCAAGATGCGCTCCAGCTCGCCGGTGTCGCTTACTTGTTTGAGGCCTTTGGCTTCAATCAAAGCATCAAGTGCTCGCATTTCATAGATTACCGACTCCACGGCCATGGCTTCAGTACGGTCAAAGTCCCAGATGCTAGGAACAACTTTTTCCTTCGCTATCTTCAAGCTGATAGTTCCGTCGGCAATCCGTTGCGTCAAACAAACTAGCGACCACGCGGTGATTGGTGACAAGCGGATGTCGGAAATTCCTGATCGCTTTAAACGCGAGGCAATCTCACCGTTTATCCACATTGCGACTGAGCGTCCATGGCGACTCGTCGCGATGCTGCCCTCTTGGGCGACCAATTCCTTCATCGTCGCCTCAAAGAATTCAGCAGTGCCCTTGTCGGCGCATAGCAAGGCCGCATCGTAGGGGGTGAGCTGATATTCCTTGGTAAAACGCTCGGCCATCGCAGGCTGTAATTCGGGCATCTCGGTGCGCACCTGAGCGATCCATTGCGGGGAAATTACCAACGGCGGCAAATCCGGGTCGGGGAAATAGCGGTAGTCGTGCGCGTCTTCTTTGCTGCGCATGGCCCGGGTTTGGCCCGTGTCTGGGTTGAACAGCACCGTGGCTTGTTGCACCTGGCCGCCGTCTTCAATCAAGTCAATTTGCCATTGAATTTCGTAGTCGATGGCCGCTTGCAAAAACTTGAAGCTGTTGAGGTTTTTGATCTCGCGGCGTGTGCCATAGGGCGCGCCTGGTTTGCGCACCGACACGTTGGCATCGCAGCGGAAGGAGCCTTCTTGCATGTTGCCGTCGCAAATGCCGAGCCAGACCACGAGGGCGTGCAGTGCCCGGGCGTATTCCACCGCTTCAATGCTGGCGCGCATGTCCGGTTCGGTCACGATCTCCAGCAAGGGCGTGCCGGCGCGGTTGAGGTCGATGCCGGTTTGGCCCGCGTAATCCTCGTGCAGCGACTTACCGGCGTCTTCTTCCAAATGGGCGCGGGTGAGTTGCACCGTGTGCTCTTTGTCGCCCACAAAAAACCGAATGTGCCCGCCTTGCACCACGGGCGTTTCGTACTGGCTGATCTGATAGCCCTTGGGCAGATCAGGGTAGAAGTAGTTTTTTCGGGCAAAGATGCTTTGTTCGGCCACCTTGGCATCCACCGCCAGGCCAAAACGAATGGCGCGCTCCACAGCGCCTTTGTTCATCACCGGCAGGGTGCCGGGCAAGGCCAGATCAACCGGTGACGCCTGTGTGTTGGCGGCGGCGCCGAACTGCGTGCTTGAGCCGCTGAAAATTTTGGACTGCGTGGAGAGTTGGGCGTGGGTTTCCAGGCCAATGACCACCTCATAACCGCGGATGAGTGGGGGAGTGTTGCTGCTCATCTCAAATTCCTGTCGGGGCCTGCTGGTGCCAGTCCGTGGCTTGCTGCAGCGCGTGCGCGGTATGCAGCAACTGGCCTTCTTGGAAATAGTTGCCGATTAATTGCAGACCGACCGGCATGCCACCTTCGCCCGTGCCGACAGGCACGCTCATGCCCGGCAAACCAGCGAGGCTGGCGGGCAGGGTGAAGATGTCAGCCAGGTAGGCCTTGACCGGATCGTCGGCATCTTCGCCCGCTTTCCAGGCGACACTCGGTGCCACAGGGCCGGCGATCACGTCACATTGTTTGAAGGCTTGCTGGAAGTCGTCGGCAATCATGCGGCGCAATTTTTGTGCTTGCAGGTAGTAGGCGTCGTAGTAACCATGGGAGAGCACGTAGGTGCCAATCATGATGCGGCGTTTCACTTCAGGCCCGAAACCCTCGGCCCGGCTTGAGCGGTACATCTGGTCCAGCGCGCTGAATTTCGATTCAGGGTCCAGTGCTTTGGTCGACCGGTGCCCAAAACGCACACCATCAAAACGACTCAGGTTGGAGCTGGCCTCCGCTGGGGCAATGATGTAGTAAACAGGAATGGACAACTCCGTGCGGGGCAGGCTCACTGTCACCAGCGTGGCCCCGAGTTTTTCCAATTCTCTGAGGGCGCCACGCACGGCCGTGTTCACGTCGGCGGACAGTGCAGAGGGAAAGAATTCTTCCGGCAAACCAATGCGCAGGCCCTGCAGTGGTCGCCCCGCACTGGCGCCGGGCCGCGGTTGACGCATTTGCGCCTCGTAGTCTTGGGCACTTTGCGGGTTGCTTGTGGCATCACGCTCGTCAAATCCGCTCATGGCCGACAGCAGCAGCGCGCAATCTTCTGCACTGTGTGCCATCGGACCCGCTTGGTCCAGGCTGGATGCAAACGCAATCATGCCGTAACGCGAGCAAACGCCGTAAGTGGGTTTGATGCCGGTGATGCCTGTGAAACTCGCAGGCTGGCGGATGGAGCCGCCGGTGTCGGTCCCTGTCGTGGCGGGCACCAACCGGGCCGCGACCGCGGCCGCCGATCCGCCTGAGGAGCCGCCCGGTACACGGCTCAAATCCCACGGGTTTTTCACGGGCTTGTAGGCCGAGTTTTCATTGCTCGACCCCATGGCGAACTCGTCGCAATTGAGCTTGCCGAGGTTGACCATGCCGGCATCGGCCAATCGACGGACGACGGTGGCGTCAAACGGGCTTTGGTAGCCGGCCAGCATCTTGGAGCCCGCCGTGGTGGGCATGTCTTGGGTGACAAAAATATCCTTGTGACCCAAAGGAATCCCGAGCAGAGGGCCGTTTTGCCCGCCCGCCCGCTGCGCGTCGGCTGCGTGCGCCTTCCGCAAGGCGGTTTCACGGTCGGCAACGTGCAACCAGGCCCCAAGGTGTTCAAACTTGGTAATTCGATCGAGGAAATGTGTCGTGATCTCGACGCTTGACACCTTTTTTTCAGCCAGCAACAGCGACAGGTCTGCCACGCCCAACTGATGCAATGGTTTGTTCATTCCATCACCTTGGGTACCAAGAACAAACCATCTTCGACGGCCGGAGCACTGCGTTGATTCAGTGTGCGCTGATCCACTTCGGTCACTTTGTCCTCACGCAAACGCAGCGCTACTTCCTGCACCGCCGACAGCGGGGTGTACAGGGGCTCAATGCCTCGCGTGTCCACGGCGCTCATTTGCTCAACGATGCTGAAAAAACCGTTGAGCTGGGACAGCAAAACGACTTGTTCGTCGGAAGCTAACTCCAGCCGCGCCAACTGGGCGATGCGGCTGACATCTTGTGAACTCAAAGCCATGGTGAAGAAGTTCTTGAAGAGTGAATTGGGAGAGGCTGATGTTCCGTTGGGCTCGCGCCTGTTTGCCCGGTCAAACCCGGGGGAATTCAGCTTGATCGGGTATTATCCCCAGTTATTTCCCAGTGCCGCACCCGTGTTTTGCTTGGACGGTTTTTTCACAGTTGCGTTACCCCAAAGAATTCTTCACCCTCCCGCCAACGGCTGCGCCGCCTCTGTTGTCCACGCGCAGCCGTTTGTTCTGAAATAACAAGACCCTCATTGCTGCGTCGTCGCCGCCTCTGGCGCGAAGCACCTCATAAACACCATGTTTGAATTATTTCGTCGCCATTTCTCGACGGACTTGGCCATCGACCTAGGCACGGCTAACACCCTGATCTACGTTCGCGGCAAAGGCATCGTTCTGGACGAGCCGTCTGTTGTGTCCATCCGCCACGAAGGCGGCCCCAACGGCAAGAAGACCATCCAAGCCGTCGGCCATGAAGCCAAGGCCATGTTGGGCAAGGTGCCAGGCAACATCGAGGCCATTCGGCCGATGAAAGACGGCGTGATCGCCGACTTCACCGTCACCGAGCAAATGCTCAAGCAGTTCATCAAGATGGTGCATCCGCGCTCTGTGCTGCGGCCCAGTCCCCGCATCATCATTTGTGTGCCCTGCGGCTCCACCCAGGTGGAGCGCCGTGCGATTCGTGAGTCGGCTTTGAACGCGGGCGCCTCCCAGGTGTATTTGATCGAAGAACCCATGGCAGCTGCCATTGGCGCGGGCTTGCCCGTGTCCGAGGCCAGCGGCTCCATGGTCGTGGACATTGGCGGTGGCACCACCGAGGTGGGCGTGATTTCCTTGGGCGGCATGGTCTACAAAGGCTCTATCCGTGTGGGCGGCGACAAGTTCGATGAATCCATCATCAACTACATCCGCCGCAACTACGGCATGCTGATTGGCGATCCGACGGCTGAAGCCATCAAGAAGACGATAGGCAGCGCGTTCCCGGGTTCCGAAGTGAAAGAAATGGAAGTCAAGGGTCGCAACCTGTCCGAAGGTGTGCCGCGGAGCTTCACCATCAGCAGCAACGAAATTCTGGAAGCGCTGACCGACCCGCTGAACCAAATGGTGTCGGCGGTGAAAAATGCCCTGGAGCAAACCCCACCCGAGCTCGGCGCTGACATTGCCGAACGCGGCATGATGCTCACCGGCGGCGGCGCCCTCTTGCGCGACCTGGATCGCCTCTTGGCTGAAGAAACCGGCTTGCCGGTGTTGGTGGCGGAAGACCCGCTGACCTGTGTGGTGCGCGGTTGCGGCATGGCCCTGGAGCGCATGGAGCGTTTGGGCTCCATCTTCACCTCGGAATAAAATCCAGCCCAGTTGAATGCAACTGCCGGCACGTCTTGCACGTTGCCGGCTGTTTTCTTTTCTAACTTGATACGGGCGGCGCTCATGGGCGGGCCTTTGTACGCAACCGCTGCTACCAACGCACCAACCACGAACGCGATAGGCAAGCATGGCACTGGGCACACTAGATCGCACACCGCCGCCCTTCTTTCGCCAGGGGCCATCGGCGCTGACCAAACTGACCCTTTGTTCCGCCCTGGCCTTGTTTTTGATGGTGGCTGACACCCGTTTTCAAATCACCCAGCCTTTGCGCGCGGTCATTGCCACCGTCTTGCACCCCGTGCAGCGTTTGCTGCTCGTGCCTGTGCAGCTCTGGCAAGGCGGCGGCGACTATGTTCGAGGCCTGCAAGAAGCCCAGGTGGTTCAAGCGCAAGCCCAGCGCACCCTGGCCGAACAAGCGGAACGAACCGCGCAAGTGGAACCTTTGCAGACCGAAAACGCGCGCTTGCGTGCCCTGCTGGCTTTGCAACCCAGGCTGCAGGTGCGCCAGCAAGCGGCAGAGGTGCTGTACTTGGCGGCCGACCCGTACTCACGCAAGTTGGTGGTGGACCGGGGGCGTCAGCATGACGTGGTGGAAGGTTCTCCGGTGATCAACGAACAAGGCGTGGTCGGCCAAGTGACGCGGGTCTATCCCTTGACCTCGGAAGTTACTCTGTTGACGGACAAGGACGCCGCCATTCCCCTGCTAAACACCCGCACCCAACAGCGCGGTGCGGCTTTTGGTGTCGCCGGCCCGATCGGATCGGCGGGCGGTTTGGAGTTGCGTTTTGTCGCCAGCAGCAGTGATGTCCAAGTGGGCGATGTGCTCACGACATCGGGCGTCGACGGTGTTTACCCCCCGGGTCTCACGGTGGCCCGTGTGGCTTCTGTGGAGCGGCAGTCGAAAGACAGTTTTGCACGCGTGGTGCTGACCCCCACCGCCTCGAGCGACAACCTGCGCCATGTGCTGCTGCTCGAGCCGCTGTCCAAACAAATGCCCCCCCCACCCGCGGCCACCGAAGCCAATCAAGCCGCATCTGGCGCAAAAAAAGGCGGTAAACGGTGAACCATTTTTATGGCTGGGTACCGACATGATCATGCCGCGCAGCGCTGACCAACTGCTGTTGCCAGCGAATCCCCTTTTTGTTTGGGGCACCCTGCTCGTGGCCTTGATGTTCAATGTGTTGCCCCTGGGGCGAATGCCGGCCATGCCCGACCTGCTCGCTTTGACGCTGGTGTTTTGGAATGTCCACCAAGCACGGCGTGTGGGTATTGGTGCGGCCTTCGTCTTTGGCTTGCTGATGGATGTGCACGACGGTGCGGTGCTGGGGCAGCATGCTTTGGCCTACACCATGCTCAGCTACTTTGCCATCACCATCCACCGGCGTTTGTTGTGGTTTTCTGTGGGCACCCAGGCGCTGCAAATCCTGCCGCTTTTCGCTGCGGCCCATGCGGTGTCTTTTGTGGTGCGTTTGCTGGTGGGCGGCATGTGGCCGGGCTGGACCTTGGTGTTGGCACCGCTCTTTGAAGCCTTGTTGTGGCCGCTGGTCAGTGTTTTGTTGCTGGCACCGCAGCGCCGCGCCCCCGACCGCGATCAAAACAGGCCGTTGTGAGCACATGATCGAACTGCGCAGCACCGAACAAGAACTCCGCCGCTTTCGTTGGCGCTTGTTCGCTGCTGCTGCTTTTGTATTGGTTTGTTTTGGCCTCTTGCTGGCGCGACTGCTGCATTTGCAGGTGCATCAACACGAACAACTGGCAACGCAGGCCGAAAACAACCGCATCGCCGTGCTGCCCTTGCCGCCCAGTCGCGGCACCATCCTGGATCGCAACGGCGTGGTCTTGGCGACCAACTATTCGGCCTACACCTTGGAGATCACGCCGTCCAAAGCCATCGACTTGGACGACACCATCAACCGTTTGGGTGAACTGGTGCGCATTGAATCGCGTGACCGCAAACGTTTCAAGCGTTTGCTTGAGGAGAGCAAACGGTTCGAGTCCTTGCCGATCCGCACCCGACTGACCGACGAAGAAGTCGCTCGTTTCACCGCACAGCGTTTTCGTTTCCCGGGCGTGGACATCAAAGCGCGTTTGTTTCGCAGCTATCCACAAGGTGAGGTGGGCGGCCATGTGGTGGGTTACATCGGACGCATCAACCTCAAAGAAAAAGAGCAAATTGACGAATCCGACGATGCCGCCAACTACCGCGGCACCGACCACATGGGCAAACTGGGCGTCGAGCAAAGTTACGAGCAGGTGCTGCACGGCAAGACGGGGTTTGAAGAAGTAGAAACCAGCGCCGCAGGGCGTGCTGTGAGGCGCTTGCAGAGCAGCCCGCCCAAACCAGGGACCACGGTCGTTCTGTCGCTCGACATCAAACTGCAGGCTTTGGTCGAGCAACTTTTCGGCGACAGGCGCGGCGCTTTGGTGGCGCTGGACCCACGCTCAGGTGAAATCCTGGCTTTTGTCAGCAAACCCACTTTTGACCCCAATTTGTTCGTGGATGGCATCGATGTGGAGTCGTGGCGTGAACTGAACGAATCTGTCGACAAACCTTTGCTGAACCGTGCGCTGCGCGGCACCTATCCGCCAGGCTCGACCTACAAACCCTTCATGGCCATCGCCGCGCTGAATACCGGCAAACGTGAACCCCACCAAATCACCTTCGACGGTGGCAGTTACCAGTTCGGCAACCACACCTTCCGCAGCCACGGCGATGGGGGCCTCGGAGCCGTGGACATGGCGCGCAGCATCATCAAGTCGAGCAATGTCTACTACTACGCCCTGGCCAACGACATGGGCGTGGATTTGATGCACGACCAGCTCAAGCCCTTCGGTTTTGGCCGCGAAACCGGCATCGACATCAAAGGCGAAGTGACCGGCGATTTGCCCTCCACCGCCTGGAAAAAACAAAAGTTCAAACGCCCCGAGATGCAGCGCTGGTATGCCGGTGAGACGATTTCACTCGGCATCGGTCAGGGCTACAACAACTTCACCATGTTGCAGATGGCCAGTGCCACGGCCACCTTGGTTTCGGGTGGCCAGCGCTTCAAACCGCGTTTGGTTCGGGAGCTGATTGACCCGGTCACCAAAGAGAGCAAATTGTTGTCCAACGATGCGCTGGCCCCGCTGCCACTCAAACCTGAGCATGTGCAGTTGATCAAAAAAGCGCTGCATGGCGTGACCCAAGAAGGCACATCGACACGGGTCTTCATGGGGGCACCTTATGCCACGGGCGGGAAAACCGGCACGGCCCAGGCGGTGGGCATCAAACAGAACGAGCGCTACAACGCCAGCCGTTTGGACGAGTTCAAACGCGACCACTCCCTTTACATGGCGTTTGCGCCGCTGGAACAGCCCACCATCGCCCTGGCCGTCATTGTTGAGAACTCGGGTTTCGGTGCAGCGGCCGCCGCACCGATTGCCCGCCGTGTTTTTGACTACGCCTTGCTCGGGCTGTATCCGAGCGAAGAAGACATGGCCTTGACCCAAAAGGGCCAATCCAGCAGCCCTGTGGGCAAACCACGCCGCGCTGCCGACATTCCCCTACCAGGGGCGGCCCCGTGAAATCCCGTTTTGAACAACCCACGTGGTGGCAGCGGATTGCGCCGGTGTTCACGGGCTTCGACGGGCCGCTCTTGGTGGCGGTCATTCTCTTGGCCACCGCGGGCTTACTCACCATGTACTCGGTGGGGTTTGACCATGGCACCCGTTTTGTCGACCACGGCCGCAACATGCTGATTGCCGCCACCTTGTTGTTCGTCGTGGCCCAGATTCCCCCACAGCGGCTCTTGGCGCTGGCCCCGCCTTTGTACGCCTTGGGGGTGGCTTTGCTGATCGCGACGGCTCTGTTTGGCATTTCCAAAAAAGGGGCAACCCGTTGGGTGAATTTGGGGGTGACTGTGATTCAGCCCAGCGAAATCATGAAGATTGCCATGCCGCTGATGTTGGCCTGGTGGTTTCAGCGTCGGGAGGGCCAGCTGAGGTTGCTGGACTTTGTTGTGGCGGGTGCGTTGTTGTTGCTGCCCGTGGGCTTGATCGTCAAACAGCCCGACCTGGGCACGGCCATCTTGGTGTTGTCGGCTGGCCTCTTCGTCATCTTTTTTGCAGGACTGTCCTGGCGGCTCATTGTTCCGGTGATTTTTTTGGGCGTGGTCGCCATCGGCGCTTTGGTTTGGTATGGCGACACCTTGTGCCAACCCGATGTGGACTGGCACGGCATGAAGGAGTATCAAAAAACCCGCGTCTGCACCTTGCTGGACCCCACCAAAGACCCGCTGGGCAAAGGTTTCCACATCCTGCAAGGCATGATCGCCATCGGCTCTGGCGGCATTTGGGGCAAAGGGTTCATGAAGGGCACACAAACCCATTTGGAGTTCATTCCCGAGAGAACGACAGACTTCATTTTTGCCGCCTTCTCCGAAGAATTCGGCCTGGTGGGTTGCATCGCGCTGTTGCTGTGTTTCACGTTCTTGATTGTTCGTGGTTTGATGATTGCGGCCCAAGCGCCCTCGGTGTTCGGCCGATTGATGGCCGGTGCCATCACCTTGAGTTTTTTCACCTATGTGTTCGTCAACATGGGCATGGTCAGCGGCATCTTGCCTGTGGTTGGCGTGCCGCTGCCCTTCATCAGTTATGGCGGCACGGCCATGGTGACCTTGGGGCTGGGCTTGGGCATCTTGATGTCCATCGCCAAGAACAAACGCTTGGTTCAGGACTGAAAGCGGTTCAACGCTTTTTGGGGCTCAAGAACGTGGCCTCCAAGTTCAACGACGAGCGTTTCCCCACGTCTTTGCGGGGCGCACTCAGCCAAGCGGCGGCCGCGCCTCGACCATGCTCAAACAGCTGCTCCAAAAATGCCCAATCGGTGTTGAACTTGCTGTTGGGCGCGAGGCTGGAGAGGTGGTCGTCGTCGGCCACCATGTGCAGGCGCAGGTCTTTGTAGCGACCTGCGTCCAGCCGCTCTTCACGCAGCAAGCGCGATACAAAAGCGATGGCCCGCATCTCCGAGATCAAACTCGCGTTGAACGATATCTCGCTCACCCGGTCCAGGATGTCCATGGTGCGGGTGGGCGTTCCTTCGCGCACCAAGGGGTTGATGCGCACCAGCAGCACATCCATAGACCGGCTGTCGTAAATGAGCGGGAAGATGGCGGGGTTGCCGGTGTAGCCGCCGTCCCAGTAAGGCTCGCCATCAATCTCCACGGCTTGAAACAAAAACGGCAAACAGGCCGATGCCAGCACCGCGTCCACGCTGAGGTCTTTGGCCGTGAACACCCGTGCTTGGCCGGTCCGCACGCTGGTGGCGGTGATGAATAAGGCGATGTCGCAGCTGATCAAGGCCTCGGGCCGCACGTGTTTTTGCACCACATCACGCAGCGGGTTCAAGTTCAGCGGATTGAACTCATAAGGGCTAAACGAGCGGAAGAAAGAACTGGCCCATTGATAGCCCAACGAGTTCTCCAGCGAAAAAGGGTTGTTCGCAGTGGCGGTGGTGCTGCCGGGCAAGGGGCTGAAAATGGCACCGGCTTGGCTGATGTCGCGCCAGAAATTGCGCAGCGCCTGCCGCGCGCCTTCGCGCCCCCCTTGGGCATGGCCCGTGGCCAGCACAGCGGCGTTCATGGCCCCTGCGCTGGTGCCGGAGATGGCGCTGATGTGCAGGGACTCGTCTTCAAGCAAGCGGTCGAGCACACCCCAAGTGAAGGCGCCGTGCGACCCGCCCCCTTGAAGCGCCAGGTCCATGGATGCAACGGCTGCACTCTTGGCGTTGCCGGCACTGCGGGCGCGGGACGGAATTCGGGAGGGGTGGCTGGTGCTCATCGCGGGCGCGTCTCGGAGGTGGCGGAGATGCAGTCTATAGGGCTGCCTTGACGGTGGCGGGCGACGGACGCGTTCAGCGGTGGCGAGCAACACCACACTAGGCTGGGCTGCCCCCGACGTCCTTGGCCAGTTGCGCTTGAAAGCGCAGCGTGAACAAGGCCCCCGGGCCATGCGGCCGTCTGTCGGGGTCGATGGGGTGGGCATCGGCGAGGGTCAACTCGGCCTCGTGTTGTGCGGCGATCTCACGCACGATGGCCAGGCCCAAGCCCGATCCATCCACCTGTGTTCCCAGCGCCCTGTAAAACGGCTGAAAAACTTGCTCACGTTCCGGCACAGGAATGCCGGGCCCCGAGTCCTCCACCTGCACCACCACCACCTGCCCAAAGGGATCGTTCAACACCCGCACGGTGACGGTGCCGAGTGCCGGCGTGTATTTCAGCGCGTTGTCCACAAGGTTGCGCAACAGCTCTCGCAACAGGACTGCGCTGCCGCGTACCCGCAGTGCTTGAGCGTTATGCGGGCTGCCAGGGTCGTTGCCTTCGTAGCCCAAATCAATGCGTGACTCCATGGCTTTGGGCACCATGTCGCGCACCACTTCCACAGCCAACTCTGTCAGATCGACCCAGTCCCGCAACGCGGTTTGGCCCTGGTTCTCAGCGCGGGCCATGGAGAGCAGTTGGTTCACCATGTGGGCCGCGTTCTGGCTGGAGCGGGCGATGTGGGCGAGGCTGGCCGTGATAGCGGCTGTTGCTTCGGGTCGCCCCTGCCCCTGCTCCACCTCACGCTGCGCGAGTTCGGCCTGGGTGCGCAGCCCGGCCAGCGGCGTTTTGAGCTGGTGGGCGGCGTCGGCCAGAAAGTGTTTTTGTGTGCGCATGGACTGGTCCAGCCGCGCCAGCAGGTCGTTGATGGCACCGACCAAGGGCGCGACTTCTTCGGGCGCCTCACCTTCGTCGATGGGGCTCAAGTCGCCGCTGTCGCGTTTGCGTATGCGCTGTTGCAGTTCATTCAGTGGCGCAATGCCACGTGTCAGGGCCAGCCACACCAACAGCACCGCCAGAGGCAGGATGACGAACTGCGGAAGCATCACGCCTTTGATGATTTCCGTGGCCAGCTGGGACCGCTTGTTTTTGGTTTCTGCGACCTGTATCAACGGCCCTGTTTGCTCGCCGCGGCCTGGCAGGTCGACCCAGACAAACGCAATTCGAACCTCTTCACCGCGCACCACGTCGTCACGAAAGCGCATCTCACCATGGATGGTTTTCTCGTCGACCGTCGGCACCGGCAAGGCTTTGTCGCCGCTGAGCCACTCGCCGCGCAGGCCCAGCACTTGGTAGTAGACCTCGTCGGACTCGTCGGCATGCAAGATTTCCGCCGCTTGGGGGGGCAGTGTGAACACCGCACGCCCCTCGTCCCTCACCGTGTTGTGCGCTTGAATGAGGACGTGCTTAGAGAGTGTGCGCGCGGTTTCGCCCAACTCGCGGTCAAAAGGCTTGTTGGCGATGCCCTGCGCGACCAACCAAGTCAAGGCCACGCTCATCGGCCACAGCAGCAGCAGCGGCGCGAGCATCCAATCGAGGATCTCGCCAAACAGCGAGCGTTGAGCGCGTGCCATGAGCAGGGCGTCAGCCTTGGACTTTTTCTAGGCAATAACCCAAACCGCGCACCGTGGCAATGCGTACCGGGCCCTGCTCTATCTTTTTGCGCAAACGATGGATGTAGACCTCGATCGCGTTGTTGCTCACCTCTTCACCCCATTCGCACAGCCGCTCCACCAGTTGGTCCTTGCTGACCAAACGCCCGGTGCGCTGCAACAGCACTTCCAGCAGACTCAGCTCGCGGGCCGACAGCTCAATCATCTGGTCGTTGATATAGGCCACGCGCCCGGTTGCATCAAATGTTAGCGGGCCATGTTTGATGAGGGTGGATGCCGTGCCCAACCCGCGCCGTGTCAGGGCGCGCACACGCGCCTCCAACTCTTGCAGCGAGAACGGTTTGGCCATGAAGTCGTCGGCACCCAGGTCCAGGCCTTTGACGCGCTGCTCCACGCTGTCGGCCGCCGTGAGAATCAGCACCGGCAGCGTGCCGCCGCGCGCCCGCAGCTTGCGCAGCACCTCCAGCCCGTGCAGCTTGGGCAGTCCCAAATCCAGAATCACCAAATCAAACTCGTGCGACGCCAGCGCCGCATCGGCCTCCATACCACTGCTCACTTGGTCTACCGCGTAGCCCAAATTGCGCAGCGAGCGCACCAGGCCATCGGCCAGCACTTGATCATCTTCCGCTATCAGGATGCGCATGGGCTTCTCTCCATCCGTGTTCACCACGTCCCAAAATTCTCGACGCGGGCCGCTCGCCAATCCATCGCTGCAGACCCGAAGAAACTATTTTTGGCAAAGCCGCCAAAACCACTGTACAAACATCCAGCGTTTGCCATAATGACCCCACTTCAGCTGGAGACCCGCCATGGATGCACCCGTCAAAAACCTCACCGCCAATTCCGCCCTCAACACCGAAAAAGCCAAAGCCCTGCAGGCCGCCCTGGCCCAAATTGAGAAACAGTTTGGCAAGGGCTCCATCATGCGCCTGGGCGAAGGCGAGGTGGTGGAGGACATTCAAGTCGTCTCTACGGGCTCGCTCGGCCTGGATACTGCCCTTGGCGTGGGCGGCCTGCCGCGCGGCCGAGTGGTGGAAATTTATGGTCCCGAGTCCAGTGGCAAGACCACGTTGACGCTGCAAGTGGTAGCAGAAATGCAAAAACTCGGTGGCACCTGCGCCTTCATTGACGCCGAACACGCCCTGGACACAGGCTACGCTCAAAAACTTGGCGTCAACTTACAAGAGCTGCTCATCAGCCAGCCGGACACCGGCGAGCAAGCCCTGGAAATTGTCTACTCCCTGGTGCGTTCAGGTTCCGTCGATTTGGTCGTGATCGACTCGGTGGCCGCCCTCACCCCCAAAGCTGAGATCGAAGGCGAAATGGGCGACTCTTTGCCGGGTTTGCAGGCGCGCTTGATGAGCCAAGCGCTACGTAAGCTCACCGGAACCATTAAGAAGACCAACACCATGGTCGTGTTCATCAACCAAATCCGCATGAAGATTGGTGTGATGTTTGGTTCTCCCGAAACCACTACCGGTGGCAATGCCTTGAAGTTCTACGCCTCTGTCCGCTTGGACATCCGTCGCATCGGTAGCATTAAAAAGGGCGAAGAAGTCATTGGCAACGAAACCAAGGTGAAGGTGGTAAAAAACAAAGTAGCCCCACCTTTCAAAACTGCGGAGTTCGACATTCTTTATGGTGAGGGTATCAGCCGTGAAGGCGAGATCATCGACATGGGCGTCGAAGCCAAAGTCCTGGAGAAAAGCGGCTCTTGGTATGCCTACAACGGCGAGAAAATTGGCCAAGGCAAAGACAACGCCAGGGAGTTCTTGCGCGAGAACCGTGACCTGGCCGTCGAAATCGAGAACAAAGTGCGACTCGAACTGGGCATCCCGCTGCTGCCTGGTGCGGCCGATGCGGTTGCGTCGGAGGCCAAAGCGGCCAAGACCAAGGCCGCTAAAGAGTAAAGGCCACGGACTGCTCGCATTCACGGCGGGCAGTTCACTCAGGCGCCATGAAAGCCCGAGGCCAATCACCGCAGCCCGCCAGTCTGCGCGCCCGCGGCGTGCAGTGGCTGGCGCAGCGAGAACACAGCGTCAGCGAGTTGCGCCAAAAGTTATTGCGCCACGCGCGTGTGTTGCAAGCGGCCGCCTCAGTTGCATCCAGTGATCATGTTGCTGACGATGGACAACACACCGATTGGCCCGCCGCAGTGAACGAGACGCTGGACTGGTTGATCGCCCAGGGTTACCTCAGTGACACCCGATTCATGCAAAGCCGCGTGCACGTTCGCGCGCAGCGCTATGGCAATTTGCGCATTCAGCAAGAATTGGCGGGGCACCAAGTGGCGTTGTCGACCGAGGCGGCATCGGCCTTGCAAGCATCGGAGGCCGACCGAGCCCGAGACGTTCACGCACGTAAATTTGCAAATCCGCCGGGCAGCGCCGCTGAAGCGGCCAAGCAGGCGCGGTTTTTGATTCAACGTGGTTTCTCCGCCGAGGTCGTGCGGCGTGTACTGCGACACGTGGCCAAACAACACACCCGAATCCCTGACGACGATCTGGGGTGATGATCTCGGGCACATGGCCGCGCCCAGACGATGGACAGTGGCTGATAACGCTAGCCCTACTGTGTCAATCAATCGCCATTGCGCCGGTGTGGTCTAAAGGGTGGGCCGGGCTCACGCAGGGGCGATTGATTGACACGGTAGGGCAGGGTGAATCCACTGGGCCCACCGCAGCATGCGGCAGGCAGCGCGCCATGTGGCGACGCAACATGCTACATTGCTCGGCTGTTTCGCCTGGTAACTGTTAGGTATCCCGTCGGCCATGTTTGCGACATGCTGACGGGGGTGCCAAAACCAGTGCGTTTTTGCGCCTGCCCCGTTTCAATCTTCATCCGATGGCCCTGCCCACCGCTTCCCTCCACCGCGCACTCAAGCACCGTCGAACCATCGACGTGCAGGTGTTTTCTCGCGGTGGCGGACTATGGGAAGTTGATGCTCACATTTGCGACGTCAAAACCCGTGATGCGAAGCTGGCAGGCGGCGTTAGGCTCGCGGGCCAGCCCATCCACGACATGTTGCTTCGGGTAGTAATAGACGAGCGGTTCAACATCTTGGAGTCCGGCGCGCAAACCAACTGGATGCCCTACACCGGTTTGTGCGACCAGCATGGCGACGCGTATTCACAGCTGGTGGGTTTGAATCTGCTCAAAGGCTTCTACTCGAATGTCAAAGCGCGGTTGGGCGGTGTGCTTGGATGCACCCATCTCACGGAGCTGACCCAGGTGCTGCCCACAGCCGTGGTTCAAGCTTTTGCGGGGGAGGTCATGGACATTCGGGAAGACGCCGTTGACGAAGCGCCCCCATTTCAAATCAACCGCTGCCACGCGCTCAAGGACGACGCACCCGCCGTGCAGCAGTACTACCCCCGCTGGTACAAATCCAGCAAAGACACGTCGCATTGACCGCGGCGCATCGAATTCCCTTTTCTACTTTTACTTCCCTCGATCAAGAAAGCCCACGATGAAGATTCATGAATACCAAGGCAAAGAAATCCTGCGCCAGTTTGGCGTGCCCGTGCCACGCGGTTACCCCGCGTTCAGCGTACTTGAAGCGACCGAGGCCGCACAAAAATTGGGTGGCCCGGTCTGGGTGGTGAAAGCACAAATCCACGCCGGTGGCCGAGGCAAGGGCGGTGGTGTGAAGTTGGCGCGTTCGATGGACGATGTGAAAAAGTTGTCCAGCGAAATTCTGGGCATGCAACTCAAAACCCACCAAACTGGCCCTGATGGACAAAAGGTGCGTCGCCTCTTGATTGAAGAAGGCGCCGACATCAAAAAAGAGTATTACGTTGCCGCAGTGACCGACCGCGCCACGCAAAAAGTGGCCATGATGGCCTCCAGCGAAGGCGGCATGGACATCGAAGAAGTGGCCCACGCCACACCCGAGAAAATTCTCAAAGTCTTCATCGACCCGGCCACCGGACTGACCGATGCCCAGGGCGTAGAACTTGCCAATGGCATTGGCGTCCCGGCTGCATCGCAAGCCCAGGCGATCGATGTGTTCAAAAAGCTCTACCAGTGCTACATGGACACCGACTGCTCGCTGGCCGAGATCAACCCCTTGATCCTGGAAGGCAATGGCAACATCAAAGCGCTGGATGCCAAATTCAACTTCGACAGCAACGCCCTTTTCCGTCACCCCGAAATCGTCGCTTACCGCGATTTGGACGAAGAAGACCCCGCTGAAATCGAAGCCAGCAAATTCGACCTGGCTTACATCCAGCTCGACGGCAACATCGGCTGTTTGGTCAACGGCGCGGGCCTGGCCATGGCCACCATGGACACCATCAAACTCTTCGGCGGCGAACCGGCCAACTTCTTGGACGTGGGCGGTGGCGCTACCGCCGAGAAGGTCACCGAAGCCTTCAAGATCATGTTGGCCAACCCCAAGGTCAAAGCGATTTTGGTCAACATCTTCGGCGGCATCATGCGCTGCGACACCATCGCGGATGGCGTGATCGCCGCTTGCAAAGCCGTGAACCTCACGGTGCCACTCGTCGTGCGCATGAAGGGCACCAATGAAGACTTGGGCAAAAAGATGCTGGCCGAGAGCGGCCTGCCCATCATCAGCGCCGACTCCATGGCCGAGGCCGCGCAAAAAGTGATGGCTGCGCTTAAATAAAACGCGCCCCACGCACAGCCCCAGAATTCAAGGAAATCACCATGTCCATCCTCATCAATAAAGACACCAAAGTCATCACCCAAGGTATCACCGGCAAGACGGGCCAGTTCCACACCCGCATGTGCCGTGACTACGCCAATGGCAAAAACTGCTTCGTCGCGGGCGTGAACCCGAAAAAAGCAGGCGAAGATTTTGAAGGCATTCCGATTTACGCCAGCGTCAAAGAAGCTTCCAAAGCCACAGGCGCTTTGGTGAGCGTCATTTACGTGCCGCCCGCTGGTGCCGCTGCCGCGATTTGGGAAGCGGTCGAAGCCGACCTCGACCTCGCCATCTGCATCACCGAAGGCATCCCTGTGCGCGACATGCTGGAGCTGCGCAACAAGATGAAGGTCAAAGAAGCCAAGGGCGGCAAAAAAACCTTGCTGCTCGGCCCCAACTGCCCTGGTCTGATCACCCCAGACGAAATCAAGATCGGCATCATGCCAGGCCACATCCACCGCCAAGGCCGCATTGGTGTGGTCTCGCGCTCCGGTACCTTGACCTTTGAAGCTGTCGCGCAGCTCACGGAAATTGGCCTGGGCCAATCGAGTGCAGTGGGCATTGGTGGCGACCCCATCAATGGCCTCAAGCACATTGACGTGATGCGCCTCTTCAACGACGACCCCAATACCGACGCCGTCATCATGATTGGCGAAATTGGCGGCCCCGATGAAGCCGAAGCCGCCATGTGGTGCAAGGCCAATATGAAGAAACCCATCGTCGGCTTCATCGCTGGTGTCACCGCGCCCCCAGGCAAGCGCATGGGACATGCCGGTGCTTTGATCTCCGGTGGTGCTGACACTGCTGATGCGAAACTCGAGGTGATGGAAGCCTGCGGCTTCACCGTCACCCGCAATCCTTCAGAAATGGGCAAGCTGCTCAAGGGTTTGCTGTAAATCTCGCAACAACAACACCCCGGCCTGTCATGGAAC
>JANPCX010000083.1:0-38456 GCA_031431125.1 Burkholderiales bacterium | reverse complement strand
TGTTGCAGACTCGTTGTGGGCCAAAGGCCCACGGCCTCGCCTGCGCTTAGCCCCGTGGCCGGCCAGACACCGGCGCGGGTTTCCTTTTAGTGTGAACAGGCCCCAACCATGATCGTCATCAAGAACGTCACGCTGCGTCGTGGCACAAAAATTGTTCTGCAAGATGCAAGCAGTACCTTGCAGCCCGGCGAAAAAGTCGGCTTGGTGGGTCGCAACGGCGCAGGCAAGTCCAGCTTGTTTTCGCTCTTGACACACCGCCTGCAGTCCGATGCGGGTGATGTGGACATGCCGCCGCGCTGGATCGTGGGTGAGGTGGCCCAGTCCATGCCAGAAACAGACGACTCGGCCACCGACTTTGTATTGCAAGGCGACACCCGCTTGATGGCCGCCCAAGAAGCGCTGCAAGCGGCCGAAGCCAGCAACGACGGCCATGCCATGGGCGATGCCCACATGGCGATCGCCGAAGCCGGCGGTTTCGACGCACCCGCACGGGCTCAGGCCTTGCTGATGGGCCTGGGTTTCCGCACCGACCAGTTGGAGCTGCCCGTGAACAGCTTTTCCGGCGGCTGGCGCATGCGTCTGCAGCTGGCGCGTGCCTTGATGTGCCCGGCCGACTTGATGCTGCTGGACGAGCCCACCAACCACTTGGACTTGGACGCCTTGGTGTGGCTGGAAGCCTGGCTGCTGAAGTACGAAGGCACGATGATCGTGATCAGCCACGATCGCGAGTTTTTAGATGCCATCACCAAGGTCACCCTGCACCTGGACCAAAGCCAACTCACGCGTTACGGCGGCAACTACACCGCGTTTGAAGAAATGCGGGCTGAACGGCTGGTGCAGGCGCAAGCGCAATTGGGCAAACAGCAAGAGCGCATGGCGCATTTGCAGAAGTTCATTGACCGTTTCAAGGCCAAGGCCAGCAAAGCCAAACAAGCCCAAAGCCGTGTCAAGGCTTTGGCGCGCATGGAAAAACTCGCACCCATTCTCACCAGCATGGACTTCAATTTTGAGTTTCGCGAGCCCATGAGCCTGCCCAACCCAATGTTGGCCTTCTCCATGATGAATTGCGGCTACAACGGCACCGCCATCGTCAAGGACATCAACCGCTCGGTGCTTGCGGGCCAGCGCATCGGCATCTTGGGCGCCAACGGGCAAGGCAAGTCCACCTTGGTCAAAACCATTGCGAAAGAAATTCCATTGATCTCGGGCGAGGTCACCGAGGGCAAAGGCCTGTCCATCGGCTACTTCGCACAGCAAGAACTCGACGTGCTGCAGCTTGAAGATGGCCCGCTCATGCACATGATTCGCCTGGCCCGCGACGTGGGTCCTGCAGGCCGCGAGCAAGAGTTGCGTGACTTTTTAGGCAGCTTCCGTTTTGTGGGTGAAATGGTGACCCAAGAGGTCGGCAGCTTGAGTGGCGGCGAAAAAGCGCGGCTGGTGCTCGCCATGCTGGTGTGGCAACGCCCCAATTTGCTGCTGCTGGACGAACCCACCAACCACCTGGACTTGGACACACGCGAAGCGCTGTCGATGGCCTTGAACGAGTTCGAAGGCACCGTGATGTTGGTTAGCCACGACCGCGCGCTCTTGCGTGAAGTTTGCGATGAGTTTTGGCTGGTCACTGCGGGCAAGGTCGAGCCCTTTGATGGTGACCTGGACGACTACCAAAAATGGCTGCTGGACAACTCACGCGAACAGGCCAAAGCCTTGCGTGACGCCAATGCAAAATCCAGTGGCAAAACCAAAAACAAAGATGTTCAAGCGGTCGCGAGCAAACCAACGTCCAACAACAAAGACGACCGCAAGGCCGCCACCCAAGCACGGTTGCAGCGCACCGAGGACCTCAAACCTTTGCGCAAAGAGCTGAACAAAGTCGACAACCGCCTGGGTGTGCTCTTCGCAGAGCGAGATCAATTGGAAGCTGCGCTGGCCAGCAATGACACGCTGCCAAAAGACTTGGCGGACAAAGGCAAGAAGCTCAAAATCATACTGGAAGAAATCACCTTGTTAGAAGGCCGTTGGCTGGAGTTGAGCACTGAGATCGACAGTTTGAGCTAGCCGACATATTGCCCAAAAACCGCACTGCACCCGTTGACTTGCGATGCGGGCATCATTCACCTTTCCCACCCTCCAAAGGATCAGACCATGGCACTCGACAAAATCCTCTACACCGCCTACGCCACTTCCACCGGCGGCCGTGATGGCACAGCGCGTTCAAACGACGGAAAACTCAACGTCAAACTCGCGCCCCCCACCGAGATGGGAGGCAATGGCGATGGCACCAACCCCGAACAACTGTTCGCTGCCGGTTACTCGGCTTGTTTTTTGGGTGCGATGAAGTTTGTGGCCGGTCAGCAGCAAATCAGCTTGCCCAATGACACATCGATCACTGCGGGCGTGGCCATTGGCCCCATTCCAGCGGGTTTTGGCATTCAAGTCGCCATGGCCATCAGCATTCCTGGCATGTCCCGCGAAGGTGCTGAAAAGCTGGTCGCTGCCGCCCACGGCGTATGCCCCTACTCCAATGCCACACGCGGCAACATTGACGTCACTTTGACCGTCGCGTGATGGTTTTTGCGGAGGCGGGATAATCCTGCCTTCACTCCGCATCAACGGCCGTTGGTGCGCTTTTTCATGGCCTGCGTCGCCGGCCTCTGTTCAGCATCACCATGACCCGTTCTCAATCCGCACCCACCGCACCCACCGATCCCAGCCTTCAAGGCCTGATCCAGGCAGAGCGTTTCATTCAGCAGCGCCAGTTCAAAGAGGCCGCAGGCGTCTTGAACCAGCTGCAAACACAAGTGGTCGGTGACCCGCGCATTTACATGATGGGCATGCGGCTGGCTGAAGCAGCAGGCCAACCTGAAGGTGCGCTCAAAGCAGCACGTCAGGCGGTGAAAATATCGCCGCAGTGGGCACCGGCCGTGTTGGATTTGGCCTTACTCCTGGCGCGGCAAAACAAGTTTGTCGATGCTGCCAACGAAGCCCAAAAAGCAGTTTCACTCGCCCCTGGGCATTTGCCCACTTTGCACGGTGCGATCGACATCGCCCACCGCGCGGGTTTTGCCGCGTTAGCGCTGGAGTTTTTGCCCAAGGCCATTGAACTGGCCGCGCCCAACCACTTGCCCTACCAAAGGCAAATGGCCCAAGACCTTTCCGCTCTGGGTCGGCGCGCCGAGGCCATCGCGCTATTCAACGAGTTGCTGGCCAACAACCCCGACGACCGGGTCGCACTCGTGGGCCTGGCCGACGCGGCCTTGGCCAGCGGCGACGCGGCAACAGCACAACAAACCTGGGACAAACTCGTCGCCCTCGATCCGAGCAACGAAACCTACCGCTTCAACCATCAGGTCGCGCATGGCGACATTCCGCCTGTGCTGCCCGAAAGCACCACACGTGCCTTGTTTGATGACATGGCCGGCGTTTTTGATCAGCATTTGGTCGGAAGCTTGGGCTACAAATTACCCAAACAAGTCGCCGACTGGATCTTGCAGAAATACCCCAGCCGAGAGTTGAATGTGCTGGACCTGGGCTGTGGCACCGGCTTGCTGGGCGTCTGCCTGGGGCAACTGCAGGGATACATTGTTGGAGCGGACCTGTCCTCCAAGATGATCGAACAAGCGGTGCGGCATGGTGTCTACTACAGCATCCATCAAGTGGGCATCCTCGACGCCCTTCAAGGCACGCCCGAGAACCTTTATGAAGTCGTGGCAGCACTTGATGTTTTCACCTATTTGGGCGACCTCAGCCAAGCCATTCCGAACGCCCACCGTGTTGCCAAAGCCAACGGCTACGTGATCTTTTCGTGTGAGCGAGCGCTAGAAACCGAAGCCGACTGGTTGCTGCGCCCCACCAAACGGTATGCACAGAAACAAAGCCATGTGGAAAGCCTGTGCCGTGCGGCGGGTTTTGCCGAAGTGACGGTTCAAGACACCACCATCCGCTTCGAGGGCACCGAGCCCATCAACGGTTTCTTGGTGGTGGCCCGCAAGGCGGCGGCTGGTGAAACGGTGGATGTCAAAGCCACAAGCGCCAAACCAAAAGCGGTACGCAAACCCCGAGTTAGCAAAAAGAAAGACGCAAGCGAAGAGGCCTGACCGGCTGAAATACCGGGTGAGGAGCGGGCATCCCGCGCTCAGGTTTCGTCCTGTTCGTCGTCTACCCTCAAATGCCCAGCGCGTTCGGTTTTCGTGCGGATGTAGCGTTCATTGTGCGGGTTGGTCGGTGAAATCAACGCAATGCGCTCCACCACTTTGATGCCACCCGCACGCAAGGCCTCAATTTTTTTCGGGTTGTTGGTGAGTAATTTGACTTCGGTGAGGCCCAAGGCGCGCAGCATGCTGACCGCCACTTGGAAGTCGCGCTCATCGCCTTTGAAGCCAAGGTGGCGGTCGGCATCAATGGTGTCCAAGCCTGTGTCCTGAAGGCGGTAAGCCCGCAACTTATTGGCCAGGCCAGTGCCGCGGCCTTCTTGCGACAGGTAAAGAAGCACCCCCCCCTGAACCGCCAACTGCGCCAGTGCGCGTTGCAGTTGTTCACCACAGTCGCAGCGCAGGCTGCCAAAGATATCGCCAGTCAGGCAGGAGGAGTGCAAGCGCACCTGAACGGCTTGGGCGAAATCCGGCGTGCCAACAACGATGGCCACATGCTCTGCCGGGCCGTGCACCTCGCGAAACAGCACCGCAGTGCAAGATCCTGCCAGTGCCAAAGGAAGATCCGCGTCACTGACACGAATCAGCTCTGGACGGGACAACGCCCCCGGCGCTTGCACCAGCGCGTGAACATCGGACTCGTGCACCTTCAACCACGGGCTTTGTTGAAGTTTGATGTCGTCGACCGCCACTTCAACCACCAACAGAGCCGGTGTCAGCCGCGCGCGTTTGGCCAGCCACAACATAGATTCAGCCGCGCTGGTGGCCGTTTGGGGGTCGCTGAGCAGCTCCACCTTCGCGGCTGTAGCCCGTACCGCTGCCAATGCTTGAATGTCGGCCAAAGCAGCTTGTGGCGAAACCAACATCGAACGCGCAGTCGACGCATGCGCCCAACCCAGCGCATGCAGACGTTCAGCAGTGAAAACAACCCGCCAAGGCAATCGGCTTGTTTGGTAGTGGCGCCAGCCGTCCGGCGTCAGCGCCTCGATGGCCACCGCCAACAGCACCATACCGGGACTGTTGTCGCTGGACACCAGCAACAAACGACCCTGGCGCAATTCCGTCAGCGCACGATCCACGCGCAGCTGGGCGTTGGTGTGTTCATCGCCCGGCAGCGGAAACAGGAGGTCGGGAGGTGTCATCTCACCAGGTGTTGAAGCAATGCACAGAAAAAAAGCTTGAACAAAAAAGCCACCCGAAGGTGGCATTCTGTTTGGCGGAGCCGGAGGGATTCGAACCCTCGATGCAGGTTTTGCCCACATACTCCCTTAGCAGGGGAGCACCTTCGGCCACTCGGTCACAGCTCCTAAAACCAGGCAGCATTCTAACCCCAAGCGATGACACTGCCTACACGCAAGGCCACCGCCGCATCAACATTGAGCAGGCGATTGGTCCAGATCAAACGCTTTGTGCAGTGCACGCACGGCCAACTCCATGTATTTTTCGTCGATGACCACGCTGGTTTTGATCTCACTGGTGGTGATCATTTGAATGTTGATACCTTCCGCACTCAGCGCCTGGAACATTTTGCTGGCCACGCCCACGTGAGAGCGCATGCCGATGCCCACGATACTGACTTTGCAAATTTTGGTGTCGCCCGAGAGGTCGGCCGCGCCAGTTTTGGGGATCACGGTGTTTTTGAGCAACTCCATGGTGCGCGCGTAGTCGTTGCGGTGCACGGTGAAGGAAAAATCGGTCTTGCCTTCATGCGAGACGTTTTGAATGATGACGTCGACGTCAATATTGGCCTCGGCCACCGGGCCCAGAATTTGGAAAGCGATGCCGGGCTTGTCGGGCACGCCGAGCAAGCTGATCTTGGCTTCGTCACGGTTGAAGGCAATGCCCGATACAACGGCTTGTTCCATTTTTACGTCTTCCTCAAAAGTGATCAGGGTGCCCGAGCGGGCTTCTTCGTCAATGGCAATGTCCCATGGGGTGAAGCTGGACAGCACACGCAGCGGCACGCGGTACTTGCCCGCAAATTCGACCGAACGAATTTGCAGCACCTTGGAACCGAGGCTGGCCATCTCGAGCATTTCTTCAAAACTGATGGTGTGCAGGCGACGGGCCTCGGACACCACACGCGGGTCGGTGGTGTAAACACCGTCTACGTCGGTGTAGATCAAACACTCGTCTGCCTTCATGGCAGCCGCTACCGCCACGGCAGAGGTGTCAGAGCCTCCACGGCCGAGCGTGGTGATGTTGCCTTCTGGATCGACGCCCTGAAAGCCAGTGATGATGACCACCTTGCCCGCCGCCAAATCGGCACGCACGCGCGCGTCATCAATGCTTTCGATGCGCGCTTTGGTGAAGGCACTGTCGGTTTTGATCGGCACTTGCCAACCGGCATAACTCACCGCTTGCATACCCTCGGCTTGCAAAGCAATCGCCAGCAACCCGACCGAGACTTGTTCGCCGGTGCAGGCAATGGCGTCGAGCTCGCGCTGCAGGGCGGGTGTCACTGACTCGGGCGACAGTTCTTTGGCCAAACCCAACAGACGGTTGGTCTCGCCACTCATGGCCGAGGGCACAACCACCATTTGGTGGCCGGCGCGGGCCCATTTGGCGACGCGTTTGGCGACGTTGCGAATGCGCTCGGTCGACCCCATCGAGGTGCCGCCGTACTTGTGAACTATGAGTGCCATGGTTGTGGAAAATTCGGAAGGAGACTGAACAGGGGCTGCTCAGCGTAAACCCTGAATTTTAGCCGCAGTGCTGCGACACAGTCTCCCTCAGCCTAGATCCGGCAGTTGGACGCGCCCGAGTGGGCTGTGATTCGGGGTGATGGCAAGGGTGTAGCAGGGGAATTCGGACAGCCTGCTGTCCGCCTGCGGAACGACCTGCGCTTGCAAGCGCAGGTGCGTCCTGCAAGGGCGACGACGGTGAGCACCGAGGGCGCACAGGTGCGAACGGCGCATGCCCGCAAGGCTAGTTCCGGACACAAACCGTCCTTGAGGACTGTTTGTGCCTGACGAAGTCCAGAGCCTCCTGGCTCTGGCGGAGCAACGCCGCCAGCACCCCGAAGCGCAGCTCAATCGGGCGCGTAGCGCTTTCACCCAAGAGGTGATGGGCTTCGCGTGTGTAGAAATCTCAATGCGCATATGGGGTTGCAAGCAGAGGAACGTGGTCAACTGCCGGATCTAGGCTCAGTCCAGCGGCTCCCAAAAGAGCATGGCCTGGGCCTGTCCTGGCAGGGCCAACACCCGCGCATCCAGGCCCAAGCCGGGGACAAAAATCAGCTGGCCACCGCTGTAAATCAAGGGACCGTTTCGTTCCCAGTCCGGCACAGCCGCCGCCTGAAACTGTTTCTTCAGGCTGCGTGGCGGTCGGCCCATGCCCGCCTGAAAACGCTCACCGCCAGTCCGTGGCAAAAGGGCCAGCTCGCCCAACCAAGCCATGGGAATGCCGTTTTGCGTCACACGTTGCACCCGCAGCTGACCACCCCAATCGGCCAAACGATAGACACCCGCACGGCGGACTCGAAGCTGAGCGCGCGGCTGTTCAGCCAAAGGCTCGGCCAGGTTTTGCACCGCCACTTTCCAGGACAAGCGCCCTCGGTAGCGACGCAACACCCCCCCCGCATGGGACCAACTGCCACTGCCAGGCTGGGGCAGTTCGACAAGCAAACGTTGGACCAAGGCCGACGATCCAGCCTGGCCTGACACGCTCAAGACCCAAGCCCGCAAGGCATTGCTGCGCCGTGCAAAGGGCAGCACCAGCCATGGGGTCAGCTGCAGGGCGTGACCATCGGTGGCCGCCAATGCCAAATCGTTCTCAGCCCGTTCTTGGGTCACCTCCAGGGCTTGCTGGGCCCAGGTCGCGGCATCGGCCAGAGACTCTTGCGCCTGCGGAAACGCCTGGACCAAAGCGGGCCAAACCACGGAACGCAAGCGGTTGCGGGCGAATCGACTGTCGCTGTTGCTGTCGTCGTCGACATAGGACAAGCCGTGCAGCCGAACATAGTTTTCGATCGTCTCACGCGAACGCTGCAACCAAGGTCGGCACCACAAAATGCCGTCACGCTCGGCCTGCTCCGGCATGGCGGCTAAACCCGCTACCCCCGCGCCACGCAAGGCTTGCAGCAAAAAAGTTTCCGCTTGGTCTTGGCGGTGGTGGGCCAGTAACACCACGTCGGCGCCAGCAGCATGCGCCATCTCGGTCAAGGCACGGTAGCGCTCACGCCTGGCCCAGGCCTCGATGCTTTCGCCGCTTTCCGGCCGGCCCTGAATACGCCGCGAGTCAAAACGCAGCGGTGCTCCCTTAGAGGCCCACTGCGCGCACTGCTGCTGTGCATGGGACAACCACGCGTCCGCGTGCCGACTCAATCCGTGGTGAACATGCAGCGCCAGTACCGTCCAACCACTCTCGGCCTGCGCCGCACGCCAGGTGGCGTGCAAGAGTGCGGTGGAGTCGCGCCCACCGCTGTAAGCCACAGCAACCACGGGCTGGTGTTGAGTGTCAGTTGACATATGAATTGCCCCCGCGCCAGGGCCGATCCAGCGACGTTTCCCAACACCCACCCACTGGAACCGCGATGGCGGTGTCAGCGCTCTGTCGTGTCGGTGAACCGACCGTAGGACTGCAAACGGTCGTAACGGCGCTGGAGCAGTTCTTTCACTTTGAGGTCGCTGACTTGACGCAAGGCATCGCCCAAAGCACGCTTGAGGTAAGCCGCCATTTGTTTGGGGTCGCGCTGGGCGCCGCCCACAGGTTCGTTGACGATTTTGTCGATCAGCCCCAGTGCTTTCAGGCGGTGGGCGGTGATGCCCAAGGCCTCTGCAGCGTCAGATGCCCTTTCGGCTGTTTTCCACAAAATGGACGCACAGCCCTCGGGCGAAATCACCGAGTACACCGCGTACTGCAACATCAGCACTTGGTCCGCCACACTGATGGCCAAGGCACCACCGGAGCCACCTTCGCCGATGATGGTGGTGATGATGGGCACCTCGAGCTGGGCCATCTCAAAAATATTGCGGCCTATGGCTTCGGACTGACCGCGCTCTTCGGCACCAATGCCTGGATAGGCGCCCGGCGTGTCCACAAAGGTGAACACAGGGACGCCGAATTTTTCGGCCAATTTCATCAAGCGCAGCGCTTTGCGGTAGCCCTCGGGACGGGACATGCCAAAGTTGCGCAAGCCGCGCTCCTTGGTGTCGCGGCCTTTTTGGTGACCCAGCACCATGCACGCCTGACCATTGAAACGCGCTAAGCCACCGACGATGGATTGGTCGTCTGCAAAGTGGCGGTCGCCATGCAGTTCTTGGAAGTCGGTGAAGATGTCGGCGACATAGTCCAGCGTGTAGGGCCGCTGTGGATGGCGCGCGGTTTGCGTGACCTGCCAGGGCGTCAGGCTGGAATAGATGTCTTTGGTCAGCTGCTGGCTCTTGACACTGAGCCTGTCGATCTCTTCGGAGATATCCACTGCGGATTCGTTTTGCACGTAACGCAGCTCTTCAATTTTGTTTTCCAAGTCAGCCACGGGCTGCTCAAACTCTAGAAAATGGCGTTTGCTCATTGGATGGATCCTATGCAGCGAGGTCAATAGTCTACCGGGACCGGATCCAGGCTGCGCCAAAGATACCAAGTGGCCACCGATCGGTACGGCGCCCAGGCATCGCCAACTTCCCTCGCTTCGGCGCGGGACACCGGTTCACCACTGAAATAGTTCAAGCTGATGCCTTTGATCAATCCTAAATCGTCCAAGGGCATCACATTGGGTCGCATCAGGTAAAAAATCAAGAACATTTCTGCCGTCCAGCGGCCTATACCTCGAATGGCGACCAGCTCATCAATGATGGCTTCGTCATCCATGGTTTGCCACTGCCCCACATGCACCGCGCCCTCGCTGAAGTGGCGCGCCAGATCGCTCAGGTACTCCACCTTACGTGCGGAAAGCCCGGCGGCGCGCATTTGGGCAGTTTCCAATTCCAACACGGCCCCCGGATCCATGCGGTGGGTTTTGCACTGTGTCACCAGGACAAAACGCTCCCATACCGACTGAGCAGCCTTCACTGATATTTGTTGCCCAACAATGGACCGCGCCAAGGTGGTGAAAGCGTCACCACGGCTTTGCAAACGCGCTTGTCCAAACTGGGGAATCAGCTTGCGCATGACGCGGTCGCGTTTGGCGAGGTGCTTGCAAGCGTCGTCCCAATAGCCAGGCGTGACCTCGGGTGCGACCGGGTCGGCGGGGGGATTGGACTTGCTACTGCGGGTAGCCATCAAACTTTGGTCCAGGTCGTGCCTTGCGGCGAGTCTTGCAACACCACCCCTTGGCTGGCCAAGTCTTTGCGAATTTGGTCGGCCAGGGCGAAATCGCGGGCCGCCTTGGCGGCAGCGCGTCGTGTGATGGCATCTTGCACGGTGCTTGCCAAATCGCTGTCGGCTTCACGGCCACCGTCTTGCAGGTAAACGCGCGGCGCTTGCTGCAATAAACCCAAAGTGCTGCCCAGTTGCCTGAGCAACAAGCCAGCGTCCTTGGAGTGGGTGCGGTTGACCTCACCAGCCAAATCAAACATCACGGCCAATGCGGCCGGCGTGTTGAAGTCTTCATTCATCGCGTCGCGAAACTTCGCCGCCGTGGGGTGGGTCCAATCGATGTCATGAGAGTCGGGCAGTTCCACTGCATCCAAAGCCGTGTACAGGCGCTTCAGAGCACCGCGCGCATCATCCAAATGCGCGTCGCTGAAATTGAAGGGACTGCGGTAGTGGGTGCGCAACATCAGAAACCGAATGGTTTCACCGTCGTAACGCTGGAGCACCTCGCGAATCGTAAAAAAATTGCCCAGAGACTTGGACATTTTTTCGTTGTCAACGTTCAAGAAGCCGTTGTGCATCCAGTAGTTGACGTAGGACTTACCGCTGGCGCCTTCGCTTTGGGCGATTTCGTTCTCGTGGTGGGGGAACTGCAAATCAAGACCACCACCGTGAATATCAAATTGCTCACCCAACAAAGCGCAACTCATCGCCGAGCACTCGATGTGCCAGCCCGGCCTTCCCGGACCGTAAGGACTGGGCCACTTGGCGTCTTCGGGTTCGTCGGCTTTGGCTGATTTCCACAGAACAAAGTCGAAAGGGTCTTCTTTGCCATCGTGCACGGCCACACGCTCACCGGCGCGAAGTTGGTCCAGCGTCTTTCCAGACAATTTGCCATAAGACGGAAACTTTCTTACCGCGTAGTTCACGTCACCACTGCTGCTTTGGTAAGCCAGTCCTTTGGCCTGCAAGGTTTGAATCATGGACAACATGCCAGACACGTGGTCGGTTGCCCGGGGTTCAAAGTCGGGCTGTTGAATTCCCAAAGCGTTGGCGTCTTCGTGCATCGCCGCGGTCATTTCGTCCGTGAGCTGGCGTATCGGGATGTTGCGCTCCAGGGCACGTTTGATGATTTTGTCGTCTATGTCCGTCACATTGCGCACATAGGTGAGCTTGTAGCCGAGAACCCGCAACCAGCGCGCAACCACATCGAAGGTCGTCATCGAACGTGCGTGTCCCACGTGGCAATGGTCATAAACCGTCATGCCGCAGACATACATACGCACATGGGACGGATCGATGGGCACAAAGGTCCCGAGCGTGCGAGACAGCGAATTGAACAAACGCAAAGTCATGGAAAGGCAGGAATAGCGAGCTGGGGTGCTGAGATGATGATCGGCGGCCAAGGCACCGAGTACTTGGATGGATCCTAAGGCAGCGTGATGCAGGGGCGCTGCGGCTTAAGACCCTAGAATCCGGGGCAGTATAGCGGTCGTACCCAGGGCGGGTGGTTCGTTATCTCGCACACTTGCGCCAGTTCCAACTGCACCAGCACACCCTTTCAGCCCGGCAAACTCCATGGCACTTGCAAACCTCGCTCGTTGGGCCCCGCGTTTTTTGACGCTTGCAGCCTTGTGCTGCTCAACGGGGTTCGCCCAGGTTGTTGAAAAAAACACGCCCCCTGCCGCCCAACCCAGCTTCTCCAACACCGTTAAATTGGTTGAAACTGGCCAAACCGACCGAGCGCTGTCTGCCATTGACGAAGCGTTAAAAACACGGCCTCTCGATCCTCAGTGGCGCTTTCTCAAAGGCACGGCATTGACACAGATTGGCCGATCGCAAGAGGCCATGGCCGTATTCACCGCCTTAACCGAAGACCTCCCCAACCTACCAGAGCCGCACAACAACTTGGCCGTACTGCAAGCCGCTATGGGGCAAATGGGTCAGGCCAGGGTATCGCTGGAGGCGGCCATTCGCGCTGACCCCAAATATGCCTTGGCACATGAGAACTTGGGCGATGTGCACATACGCTTGGCCTTGGAGTCTTATCGGAATGCTCTGTCTGCGGGCGGTAGCCATGCTACGCTGGAAAAGAAAATGCAGCCCCTGCATTTGCTACTGGATTCAACGACCCATTCACTCGGAACCAAACGCGCGTCTGGCAATCCCTAATGAATGCTTGACAATCTCTGGATCAACTGAGCGTTGATCTGGCCACAACGTCAGTCTTTCGCTATGTTCAATGTCCCTTTCGCCGTAACCACGACAACCACCATGAACCCATTTCGACGCACTGTTCACCGCATGCTTGTGTCTGCTGTTGCAGCCACTGCCATACTCGTCATCGCCACTGCATCCGCTACTCCAAAGACAAAAAGTAGTGCGCAGCGTGTGAAGCTCGTCACCACGCAAGGCGACATCGTGATCGAGCTGGACGCCGCCAAGGCCCCTAAGTCCGTTGAGAACTTCATCGGCTATGTCAAAGCCGGGCATTACAACGACACCCTCTTCCACCGGGTCATCGACAACTTCATGATTCAAGGTGGGGGTTTTGACGCCAACGTACAGAGGAAAGCCACCCAAGCGCCCATTCCATTGGAGAGCCTCAATGGCCTCAAGAATGACCGTGGCACTGTGGCCATGGCCCGCACCAACGTGCCCGATTCTGCAACCTCGCAGTTTTTCATCAATGTCAACAACAACGACGGGCTCAACGCACCCTCGCCCGACGGCCACGGCTATGCGGTTTTTGGAAGAGTGGTCGCTGGCATGGATGTGGTCGACAAAATTCGCGCTGTTCAAACCAACGGCAACAACGGCTCTCCCATGCCCAACATGCCTTTGACACCGATCCTCATCAAAACCGCCACTTTGGAGAAATGAACATGGCCCAACAAGTAGACCTGCAAACCAACCACGGCGTCATTCGCATTGAACTGGACGCAGAAAAAGCGCCTGAATCGGTTCGAAATTTTTTGGCTTATCTCGCCAAAGGCCACTATGACGGCACGGTGTTCCATCGCGTGATCAAAGGTTTCATGATTCAAGGTGGTGGTTTTGACGCCAACATGAAACAAAACCCGACCGACGCACAAATCCGCAACGAAGCCAACAACGGCCTCAAAAACAACCACTACACCTTGGCCATGGCGCGCACCTCGGATCCGCATTCGGCGACCGCGCAGTTTTTCATCAATACCACTGACAACGAGTTTCTGAACTTCAAGTCGGAAAGCGCATCCGGCTGGGGTTATGCCGTGTTCGGAAAAGTAGTTGATGGAATAGCCGTGGTCGACGCGATTGAGCGCGTCAAAACCGGCCGCAAAGGCTCTCATGATGATGTGCCTTTGGAAGATGTCGTGATCGAGAAGGCCACCTTGGTTTGACCTTTGATGTCAGACCCTGATTCGGCTCCGCCGCCACTGCCTCGCTTTTGTGAGGTTTTGGCGCAGCCGTCTTGGAAGGCGATTGATTTCATCAGTGACTTGCATCTGGCAAGCAGCACGCCGCTGGCTTTTGCGGCGTTTTCAAAACACCTGTTGGAAACGCCGGCCGATGCGGTATTCATCTTGGGCGACTTGTTCGATGCGTGGGTGGGCGACGACTCCCGGCACCACGGCTTTGAGGCCGAGTGCACCGAGGTGCTGGCGCAAACCACGTCCAGAATCACAGTTGCCTTCATGGCAGGCAACCGCGATTTTCTCGTCGGCAGCAGTTTTCTGAACGAATGCGGCGTCCTGGCTTTGGCCGATCCGTCCGTGCTCTTGGTTTTTGGTGAACGCCTGATGCTTTGCCACGGGGACGCGCTTTGTTTGTCCGACCTGGCCTACCAAAACTTCAGGGCCGAGGTTCGCAGTCCAGAGTGGCAACAGAGTTTTCTGAGTCAACCTTTGGCAAAACGCCAGGAACTGGCCAGGGCCATGCGCGCGGAAAGCATGAGGCGACACGCAGATACCACCGTGGAAACCCAAGGCGACGTTGACACCACCACTGCAGTGTCTTGGATGCACGGCGCCGGCACACCCATCTTGATTCACGGACACACCCACCAACCGGGCAGCGAACCCATGGCGCCGGGATTTGTGCGCCATGTACTCAGCGACTGGGATCTGGACGGACATCACGGACCCGCTCAAGCTCATGCCGGGCTTGCCAGTCCACGCGCCGAAGTGCTGCGATTGACTGCGCGGGGGATCAACCGCCTGAGCTTGGAAAAAGCCCTGTGGCCTCTGTCGATGGCAGGCGCAGCCACCCATCCCACACGTCGCTAACCAAGATGCTGTTGCGGCGCTGGAAAGCATGGCGCGAGCGGCAACTGCTCAAGCGCTACGCCATTGACGACCTGCTGTGGACAGGCACCTTGCTGCGCTATCCCTTCCTGCGCAAGCTAGCACCCGGCGATCAACACCAGCTACGCAAACTTTCTAGCCTTTTCCTGGCCAGCAAAGAATTTCACGGGGCGCAGGGATTTGTTGTGACCGACGAGATTGCGGTGGCGGTCGCAGCGCAAGCGAGTTTGCCCGTGCTGCGCTTGGGTCTATCGCGGTACGACGGTTTTGTCGGCATCGTGATGCATGTCAGTGATGTTCGGGTGCAGCGGGAGGTTGAAGACGAGGTCGGCGTTGTGCATCACTACCTTGATGACATCGCCGGTGAAGCCATGGACGGTGGTCCCATGATGCTGACCTGGCAAGCTGTTCTTGACGCACAAGAGGATCTTGAATTGCCCTACAACGTGGTGATCCATGAGTTTGCCCATGTGCTCGACATGCGCGAAGGTTTGTCTCAACGATTGCCCGGTTTGAACACAGCCTATGAGGTTTTTTGCCTGCAAGTCGATGCCGGCCTGGAGACCTTGATCGACCCCTATGGCAGTGAATCTATCGAGGAATTTTTTGCAGTCTGCTGCGAGACCTTCTTCGTCGCTGGGCGGGCCATGCACGAAACCTACCCCGGGCTTTACGAATCGCTCAGCGGCTATTTTCGGCAAGACCCGGCGCAGCGCAGCCTGGCGTGAAACACGCAAAAGCTCAGGGGCAACAAAAACGGGAGCCGAAGCTCCCGTTTGACATCACGCCATAGCGTTTGAATCAAGCCGTTGCGGGCTCGGCCTTGGGTTTGTCGCTCTTCTTGTGCGGTTGAATGTCGAGCAACGCTTGGCCGTCTGCGTCGATGTCCACGGTGAGGCGGCCACCGTCGACCAAACGTCCAAACAGGAGCTCGTCGGCCAAAGCGCGCCTGATCGTGTCTTGGATCAAACGCTGCATGGGCCTGGCACCCATCAGTGGATCGAAACCCTTGGCCGCCAAGTGCTTGCGCAAGCCATCGGTGAAGGTGACGTCCACCTTCTTCTCGGCCAGTTGACCTTCCAACTGCAACAAGAATTTGTCCACCACCCGCATGATGATGTCTTGGTCCAAAGCGCGGAAGCTGACGATGGCGTCTAGGCGGTTGCGGAACTCCGGTGTGAACAGGCGTTTGATGTCCGCCATCTCGTCACCTGATTCGCGCACATTGGTGAAACCGATGGTGGATTTGTTCATGGTTTCGGCACCCGCATTCGTCGTCATGATGATGATGACGTTGCGGAAGTCGGCTTTGCGCCCGTTGTTGTCGGTCAAGGTGCCGTGGTCCATGACCTGCAGCAGCACATTGAATACATCGGGATGGGCTTTTTCAATCTCGTCCAACAACAACACGCAGTGCGGCTTTTTACCAATGGCTTCGGTCATCAGGCCACCTTGGTCAAAACCAACGTACCCGGGCGGCGCGCCAATCAAGCGGCTCACTGCATGGCGCTCCATGTACTCGCTCATGTCGAAACGAATCAGGTCGATGCCAAGGATGTAGGCCAGCTGTTTGGCCGCTTCGGTTTTGCCCACGCCGGTGGGGCCGCTGAACAAGAAGGCGCCAATCGGCTTGTCGGGCTTGCCCAACCCCGAGCGCGCCATCTTGATGGACGAGGCCAACGCATCCAGCGCCGGGTCTTGACCGAACACCACACTCTTCAAATCGCGGTCGAGGCTCTTGAGCTTGGAGCGGTCATCGGAGGACACACTGGCTGGCGGAATGCGCGCAATTTTGGCGACGATTTCCTCCACCTCATTGCGGGTGATGGTTTTCTTTTGTTTGCTCTTGGGCAAGATGCGCTGGGCGGCACCCGCTTCGTCAATCACGTCAATCGCCTTGTCAGGCAAATGGCGGTCGTTGATGAATTTGGCCGACAACTCCGCAGCGGCCTGCAGCGCACCCAGCGCGTATTTCACGCTGTGGTGTTCTTCGTAGCGCGACTTCAAGCCCTTGAGGATTTCAACCGTTTGTTCGATCGAGGGCTCAACGACATCTACCTTCTGGAAGCGGCGCGATAAAGCCGCGTCCTTCTCGAAGATGCCGCGGTATTCGGTGAAGGTGGTGGCACCGATGCATTTCATGGCACCCGAACTCAGCGCCGGTTTGAGCAAATTGCTGGCGTCGAGTGTGCCGCCCGAGGCGGCGCCGGCACCAATCAGGGTGTGGATCTCGTCGATGAAGAGCACCGCATTGTTCATGTCTTTGAGGTGCTTGAGCACGCCCTTCAAACGCTGCTCAAAATCGCCGCGGTACTTGGTGCCCGCCAGCAAAGCGCCCATGTCGAGGGAGTACACGGTGGCATCGGCCAATACCTCAGGCACATCGCCCTGCGTGATGCGCCAGGCCAGCCCCTCTGCGATGGCGGTCTTGCCCACACCGGCTTCGCCCACCAGCAGCGGGTTGTTCTTGCGGCGGCGGCACAGGATTTGAATCACCCGCTCCACCTCGTGTTCACGGCCAATCAGCGGATCAATCTTGCCTTCGCGGGCACAGTTGTTGAGGTTTTGGGTGAATTGATCCAGGGGCGAACCTTTGCCGTCGCCCTCTTCTTTCTCAGCCTGTGTTTCGGTCGCACCGTCGCTGGGTTTGGCAGGCTCGGGCGGGTCGGTTTTCTTGATGCCGTGGGCGATGAAATTCACCACATCCAAGCGCGTCACACCTTGTTGGTGGAGGTAATACACCGCATGCGAGTCTTTTTCGCCAAAAATCGCGACCAAGACATTCGCCCCAGTGACTTCTTTTTTGCCGCTGCCTGTGGACTGCACATGCATGATGGCGCGCTGGATCACACGCTGGAAACCGAGCGTGGGCTGGGTGTCGACCTCGTCGTTGCCGCCGACGGTGGGGGTGTTCTCTTTGATGAACTGCGTCAAACTCTTGCGCAGGTCGTCCAAGTTGGCGGAGCAAGCGCGCAACACTTCGGCAGCCGAGGGGTTGTCGAGCAGGGCCATGAGCAAGTGCTCAACGGTGATGAATTCATGTCGCTGCTGCCGGGCTTCCACAAAAGCCATGTGCAGGCTGACTTCAAGTTCTTGGGCAATCATGCGGCCTCCATAATGCATTGCAAGGGGTGACCGCCCCGACGGGCGGCGTTTGAGACCAACTCCACTTTCGTGGCTGCGACGTCCTTAGAGAATACGCCACATACACCGCGACCCTCGTGGTGAATTTTGAGCATGATTTGCGTGGCTGCTTCTAAGTCGAGCTTGAAATACTCTTGCAGCACCATCACAACAAACTCCATCGGGGTGTAATCGTCGTTGAGCAAGACAACCTGGTACATCGGGGGCGGCTCCACGCGAGCGGCTTGCCGCTCTGCAACAACCGCACCCTGTCCGTCATCAGGAAGGGCTGGGTTCGTTGGGGAGCCGGGCGGCTCGGGTGTTTGGGAGGCTAGGAAAAACATAGATTCATTCTATCGACTCAAGGCAAGGCCAGTGCCGTGTAGGGCATATTGCGCCCAAAAGCGCAACTGCAAGAGTTCGATGACCCCTGTTCAAACCCGCCTTTTCATCGCACCGAAACCGCAGCGAAGAGGATGAACTTTTGCCGACCTCCTGTCCAACCCCGTTACCACCAATAGCCTGTCAGTTCCTTGACACCAGACGAACCGGACAGGAGAATCGCCAGGCAACGACGGCAGGAGAGCAAGAATGGCATGGGGCACAGTGAAGTGGTTCAACGATGCGAAGGGTTTCGGTTTCATCGAACCCGAAGGTGGTGGCCAAGACATATTTGCGCACTTCTCTTCCATCCACATGGAGGGTTTTCGTACGCTGAAACAAGGCAGCCGCGTCAGCTACGACCTCGTGACCGGCCCCAAAGGGGAGCTGGCACAGAACATTCAACCTGCTGGAGCGCAATCAGGTACTGAGGCCGCCGAGCCAGAGACCGCTGTAGAACGACGCCAAAAAACACAAGAACCCGTCGGTTCATGAGCCCAAGCAAAAAAGCCCGCTGAAACAGCGGGCTTTTTTACTTTACGCGGCAATCACATGTGGTCGATCATCACCTGGCCAAAGCCTGAACACGACACCTGGGTCGCGCCTTCCATCAAACGGGCGAAGTCGTAGGTAACTTTCTTGCTGGCGATGGATTTCTCCAAAGAGCTGATGACGAGGTCGGCCGCCTCAAGCCAGCCCATGTGGCGCAGCATCATTTCAGCCGACAAGATCTCGGAACCTGGGTTCACATAGTCTTTGCCCGCGTACTTGGGTGCCGTGCCGTGGGTGGCTTCAAAACAAGCCACTGAGTCGGACAGGTTGGCACCTGGGGCGATGCCAATGCCACCGACTTGGGCGGCCAGCGCGTCGGAGATGTAGTCGCCGTTCAAGTTCAAAGTGGCCACCACCGAGTACTCGGCCGGGCGCAGCAAGATTTGCTGCAAGAAGGCGTCGGCAATCGAGTCCTTGATGACGATGTCTTTGCCCGTCTTCGGGTTTTTGAACTTGCACCAGGGGCCGCCGTCGATCAGTTCGGCGCCGAACTCGCGCTGCGCCAGGGCGTAGCTCCAATCACGGAAGCCACCCTCGGTGTACTTCATGATGTTGCCCTTGTGCACGATGGTGACGCTGGGCTTGTCGTTGTCGACCGCGTACTGGATGGCCTTGCGCACCAAGCGCTCGGTGCCTTCGCGGCTGACGGGTTTGATGCCGATGCCCGAGGTGTTGGGGAAACGAATTTTCGTCACGCCCATCTCTTCGGTCAGGAATTTGATCAGCTTCTTGGCTTTGTCGCTCTCGGCTTCGTATTCAATACCGGCGTAGATGTCTTCCGAGTTTTCGCGGAAGATCACCATGTTGGTCTTCTCGGGCTCTTTCACCGGCGAAGGCACGCCTTTGAAATACTGCACCGGGCGCAAGCAAACATACAAGTCCAGCTCTTGGCGTAAAGCCACGTTCAAGGAACGAATGCCACCGCCCACGGGCGTGGTCAGCGGGCCCTTGATCGACACCACGTACTCACGCAGCACCTGGAGGGTTTCTTCTGGAAGCCACACATCAGGGCCATACACCTTGGTGGCTTTTTCACCGGCGTAAATTTCCATCCAGCGGATTTGTTTTTTGCCGGCGTAAGCCTTGGCCACAGCGGCGTCCACCACCTTGATCATCACCGGGGTGATGTCGAAGCCGGTGCCATCACCCTCGATGTAAGGAATGATGGGTTGATCGGGCACGTTCAGCGAGTAATCGCTGTTGACGGTAATTTTTTGCCCGCCTTCGGGCACCTTGATGTGCTTGTACATGTGCTTGAAGCTCCGCTGAATGGCGTGAAACCCAGGTGGATAAACGGGCTCAAGAGGCGAACCCGGACGGGGCGGATTCTAAGGCAACGCTGAATAAGTCCCCGCGAGGGCGCAAGGCCTTGATTGGGGATCGGATGCAAGGCCTTCATGACGAAAAGCGCCACAGCCATAGCCCAGCTATGGCGAGGGTATGCAACGCCGCATACGACCCCAAGCGAGGTCTTGCGATCCGCGAGGGACTTGTTCAGCGTTGCCTAAGGTAAGGGCGCTGTCATGACGCTGTCTACGACCAAGTTGGTCCAAGCCCGGCAGACCACATCAGCAAAAAGCGCGGCACGAACTTGACCACAGGCCATGAGCCAAGGCCCAGCCGGATGCGCCAGCCAACAAGGCCCCTGCCAGGCGGATGGCCAAACGGGGCGACACATTGCCCCACCCTTTGTCGCGTTGAATTCGCAACCAAATCCAAGGCGCCAACCACAAACCCAGGGCAGAACCCAGGGCGAAGAGGGTCATCAAGCTGGCGCCTTCTGCCGGCGTGGACGCGAGGGCAGCCACCAAAAGCGCCGACTGCAACAAACCGCAAGGCCATGCCGCCCATGCCAGGCCCCACAGGCCCGCTTTCGCCGGGCCACGGCGATGGAAAGAAATGGTTGTTGTAGTCACCACACTCGTTGACGACACTGAACCCATGGGCGTGAGAGCGGCTTGCGAAACAACCCGACTCGCACCCTGCCCCCAAGCAGCCATCCAGGCCGGCTGCTGGCCCGCGCACAGCAAATACAGGCCCAAGGCCATGGCCGCCAGGTGCAACATGCCCCAAAAAGGCTGCAACCAGCGAAGTTCTTGGCTCCAAGCCGCCAGGGCATTGGCGCTTGCTGCGACCAAAGCCCCAGCCAGGGCATAACTCAGCACACGCCCCAGATGAAGGGCCGTGATTGCCGCACCCGTGCTGGTCCCACCGCAACGTTTGACCACACCCGCGCAGGCCGCGCCGCACATGGTGGCGCAGTGCGGACTGCCGGCCAGGCCCATCAGCAAAGCAGTGGTGGCCAAGGCGCCGTTCATATGATCTTGGAGAAACGCTCTCGCGTTTTGTCCGCCTGTAAGTGGCGGTCAAACACCATGGCCACTGCACGGACGAAATACCAGCCCAGCGGGGTGAGTTGTACCGCGCCCGGCTCCATCGTCACCAATCCTTGTTCCTGCATATCCTGCATATGGGACAGTTCGGTCGCAAAGTATCTCTGGGTATCAACAAAATAGGACAGAGCAATCGACTCGTACTCCACCCTGCCCTGGCACATCAAAGCCATGATGACCGCACGGCGCACGAGATCATCGCGAGTCAAGGCCATTCCACGCACCACAGGAAATTGCCCTTGGCGAATCGCGTCGTAGTACTCGGGCAAGGTTTTGGCATTCTGGCTGTAGGTGGCCCCAACACGGCCGATAGACGAAACGCCAAGACCGATCAAATCGCAATCCGGTTGTGTGCTGTAACCCTGAAAGTTGCGGTGCAAACGGCCTTGGCGTTTGGCCACCGCCAGGCTGTCCGTCGGCAAAGCGAAGTGGTCCATGCCAATGTAGTGGTAGCCCGCTTGTTCAAAGCCTGCAATGGCCAGTGACAGCATTTTGATTTTGTCGGCCGCCGGTGGCAAGGTTTTGGCATCAATGCGGCGCTGTGGTTTGAAGCGCTGCGGCAAGTGGGCATAACCATAGAGCGCAATGCGGTCGGGACGCAAGGCACTCACCTTGCTTATGGTGCGCTCCAAGGACGCGGGCGTTTGCTGGGGCAGTCCGTAGATCAAATCAACATTGGTCGAACCAAAACCCAAGTCGCGGGCCTGGCGCATCAACTCTTCCACCAGCTGTTCGCTTTGAACACGGTGGACGGCATGTTGCACGGCAGGGTCAAAGTCTTGCACCCCAAAACTCAGGCGGTTAAAACCCAAGTCAAACAGGTGCTTCAGCCTGGCTGTGGTCACCGTCCGCGGATCAACCTCGATGGACACTTCGGCGCCCGGTGCCAGACGAAAAACACTGCGCAGACTGGTCATCAAGCGAGTCAACTCGTCATCACTGAGGAACGTGGGCGAACCGCCTCCGAGGTGCAACTGCGACACCACCTGCCCGGTGCCCAGCACCTCGGCATGCATGGCGATCTCGCGCTCCAGGGCATCCAAGTACTCTGGCGCACGTTCGTGGTGTTTGGTGATGACTTTGTTGCACGCACAGTAGTAGCAAACCAACTCACAAAACGGCACGTGCACATAGAGGGACAGCGGCGAGAAACCACCCGCCGTGCCCACCCCATGGGCACGGGACCACAGGGCCTGCCGGTAGTCCAGGGCCGTGAAGGCTTCAACGAAGCGGTCTGCGGTCGGATAAGACGTGTAGCGTGGCCCTGGAACATCCAAACGCGCCAGCAGCACTTCGGTCAACACACGAGCATGGCCGCCAAGAGTGGGTAACGACATCGCGCTAATATGCTCCTCTTGTAGCGCCGCGCCTTGATTCAAATCAAGCAGACAGGTTTACCCAGCAAACTGCCGCTTGAAGATCGGCTGAATTGGCATCATTTGGCGTCTACTGAACTGGAGACCAACATGCCTTCCCCCGACGAAGCCTTGATTGCAAGGACCGAGCCCGATTCGGGTTTTGCTGCGATGACCGAAGACACCCACGGGCACAAGGTGGTCCCCATCAAGGCCGCCGCGTTCAAGGTGGCCTGTTCCAGTTGCAACTTGCGGGAGCTGTGTCTTCCCTTGGGCTTGTCACGACCCGATCTGGAGCGGTTAGACAGCCTGGTTGATACACGCAAAACCGTGCACCGGGGCGACACCTTATTTCGATCCGGCGATGGCTTCGACGCCCTGTACGCCGTGCGTACCGGCTTCTTCAAGACCTGCGTGGCCTCGGAAGACGGGCGCGAACAAGTCACTGGATTTCAAATGGCTGGGGAGCTGTTGGGGCTGGACGGCATCAGCACCGACCGCCACACCTGCGATTCTGTGGCGCTGGAAGACTCCCAAGTGTGCGTCATTCCCTATGCGCGTCTGGAAGACTTGTCGCGCGAATTCAGTGCCCTGCAGCACCAGTTCCACAAAATCATGAGCCGCGAGATAGTGCGCGACCATGGTGTGATGTTGCTGCTGGGCAGCATGCGTGCCGAAGAACGGGTGGCAGCCTTCTTGCTGAACTTGACCCAGAGACTAGAAGCCCGCGGGTTTTCCGCATCTTCCTTGGTACTGCGCATGACGCGCGAAGAAATTGGCAGCTATTTGGGCCTGAAGTTAGAGACCGTGAGCCGCACCTTCTCGAAGTTTCAAGAAGACGGCATCTTGGAAGTCAAACAGCGGCAGATCCACGTTCTGGACGCCACGGGCTTGAAAAAACTGGTCAACGGAAGCTCCGCGTGTTGACGGCTTCTTCGGTTTGATGCAACAACCAGGTCATCGCACCGGCCGCGCTGATGACGGCCCAGAACACTAAAAACGCAACCGTGTAAACCGCCTGGTTGGACCAGCCCAGGTTTTCAAAACCCAAGCCGTGCAAGTCACTGGGGTTGACCAGGGCGAACACCAGCATCTCCAGCACCCCCGCCATCAAAAAGGCGGGCCACAAGATGATGAGCAGTCTGTGTTTGCGCATGGCCGTGCTCCCGCTTCAAGGTTTGCTGGCGGCAACGGGCTCAACAACCGGACTTGCCGCATGGTTGCGCCCTTGCAGTGCGGGCCCCGTGCTTGAGCCCGGCGGACCTTGTAACTCCACCTTGCTGGCGCCACTGCGGTCTTCTTGGATGATGGGGTCGATGTGTTTCCAGGCAATCACCGCCGTGGCCAAACTGGCAATCACAACCGAGGCGGGCCCGCCTATCACCACCCAACACATGGGCTGCTTCCACCACGGTGTGGTGTCGGTGGCCGTGATGGGCTTGGTTTGAGTTGTGTTCATGGCGGGGTCTCCTGATGACTTGCACTTTCAGCGCGGAATCACAAATGTCGTTTTTTCATGCAGCACGTCACCTGACAATTGCCCACTCGGTGACACCGCCTGAATGATGAATTCCACCGGATGGGCGCCAGGTGTCAAACCTTGCGCGCTTTCCGGGGGCAACTGCAGGTTGACGGGCAGCCAGCGGCTCTCGGTCGCCGCCACCTCCACCTCAGTGCTTGAAGCCAGCACCAGGCCTTTGATGCCTTGCACGGTCACGCGGAAAACCGCGGCCTCTTCGTTGGCATTCATCACTTGCAGCCGGTAGACGTTTTCAATTTTTCCGTCGTCCACCAAACGTGCCAGTGCACCACGGTCGCGCACCACATCCACCCGGAAAGGCGTGCGTGTGAACAAACTCGTGAAAAAAGCACCGCTGATGAGCAGCAAAATGGCGCTGTACATCAACACTCTGGGCCGAAAAATTCGGCGCAACACCTCAAGGCGGCTGAGGTGGCGTGCCATGCCGTTTTGGGTGTCCATGCGGATCAAACCCGGGGCGTAGTTCATCTTCTCCATCACCCCGTCGCAAACATCAATGCAGGCGGCGCAGCCTATGCATTCGTACTGCAGGCCTTTGCGGATGTCGATGCCGGTGGGGCAAACCTGCACGCACAAGGTGCAGGCTATGCAATCGCCTTTGCCCAAGGCTCTAGGGTCGGCAGAACGGGGGCGCGAACCGCGGGGTTCGCCGCGTTCAGCGTCATAGCTGATGATGAGGGTGTCTTTGTCGAACATGGCGCTTTGAAAGCGCGCATAGGGGCACATGTATTTGCAGACTTGCTCGCGCATGTAACCGGCATTGCCATAAGTCGCAAAACCGTAAAAGAGAACCCAAAACATCTCCCACGGCCCGAGGCCCACACTGCCTGCCATCAACCCCAAGCTGGTGGCCGCTTCTTCGGCCAAGGTGCGTATCGGTGTGAAGTAACCCACGAAGGTAAAACCGGTCCACAGTCCGATCAGCAACCAAATGCTTTGTTTGCCGCCCTTGCGCAAAAACTTGTTCATGCTCCAAGGCGCGGCATCAAGTTTCATACGCGCCGTGCGGTCACCCTCCAGGCGGTGCTCCACCCACATGAAAATTTCCGTGTAAACCGTTTGTGGGCAGGCGTAGCCGCACCACAAGCGCCCGGCCACGGCAGTGAACAAGAAGAGGCCATAGGCCGACAGGATCAATAGGCCCGTGAGGTAAATGAAGTCTTGCGGGTAGAGCACCAAAGGGCCGATGAAAAACCGCCGCACACCTAAATCAAACAGCACGGCGGGTCGGCCATTCCAGGTCAACCACGGCAAGCCATAAAACACCAGCTGCGTGGCCCAAACCAAGGCCCAGCGCCAGGTGGCGAACCAGCCGCGCACCGCGCGTGGGTAAATCTTGATTTGTTTTTGGTACAGCGATACCACCGCCGCCGAGGCGTCGTCAGCCGCCAGGGCGGCGTCAGCGGGTTTTGCAAGACTCATTCAGTGGGTAACGTGCTGGCTGTCATTTGTTGGGTGCCGCTGCCTGCGCACCACCGGCTTGCGACAAGCTCCACACATAGCCACCCAAGACATGGATTTGTTCCGTTGTGAGGCGTGGACTTTGTGCAGGCATCACATTGAGTTTGCCGTTGGTGACGATGTTGACGATGGCCTCTTCGCCCCAACCGTGCAGCCACACCTTGTCGGTGAGGTTGGGCGCACCCAAGGCTTGGTTGCCTTTGCCATTGGCACCGTGGCAAGCCGCGCAGACCGCAAACTTCGCTTGGCCTGCTTGGGCCGCAATGGCGTTGTGCGGGCTGTCCGAGAGGGTCAGCACATACTGCGCCAAGTTGCGCACATCTTGGGCCGAACCTACTGCCGCAGCCAGTGCTGGCATATTGCCTTGACGGCCTTGGGTGATGGTCTCCACAATTTTTTCGTGTGACCCGCCATAAATCCAATCGCCATCGGTCAGGTTGGGAAAACCTTTGCTGCCTTTGGCGTCAGAACCGTGGCAAGCGGCGCAGTTGTTGATGAAAAGCCGCTCGCCTATGGCCATGGCTTTGGCATCTTTGGCCAACACGTCTACAGGTTGCCCCACAAATTTGGCGTACACCGCCGACATCGCGGTGGCGGCGGCTTTTTGTTCTGCGTCGTACTGACCAGTGCTGCTCCAGCCGAGTGTGCCCTTGGCACTGCCGAGGCCCGGGTAGAGCAAGAGGTAAACACCTGAGAACACCACGGTGATGATGAACAGGCCCATCCACCAACGCGGCAAGGGGTTGTTCATCTCCTTCAAGTCCACATCCCAGACATGGCCGGTGGAGTTGTCTTTGGCCATCACGGTGCGCTTGGAAGCGATGAAAAGCAGCACCAAACACAGCAGCAAACCGATCACAGTCCCTGCGGCGATGAAGATGGACCAGCCGCTGGAGAAAAAGTCACTCATCTCACATCTCCTTGGGTTTGGCTGAGGGTCCGGCCTTGTTGGACGACTCGGGTTCTGCCAAAAACGGCAACATGGCGGCTTCATCAAACGCCGACTTGTTGCGTTTGGACAAAGCCCAGGCCACGATGCAGCCGAAGGTGATGAAGGAGATCAGCGTCACGGCCGCTCTGACGTAGTTGATGTTGAACAAGTCCATGGGGCCGCTCCTTACTTCACTGCGGTGCCAAGCACCTGCAAGTAGGCGATCAAGGCGTCCAACTCGGTTTTGCCTTTGACTTCTTCGCCCGCTTTGGCCACTTCTTCATCGCTGTAGGGTGCACCCAAGGTGCGCAGGGCTTTGAGTTTGGTGGTCATCAAAGATGCATCGACCATGTCTTTCTCCAACCACGCGTAAGCCGGCATGTTGGACTCGGGCACCAGGTCGCGCGGGTTGATCAAATGAATGCGGTGCCAGTCGTCGCTGTACTTGCCGCCCACCCGGTGCAAGTCGGGACCGGTGCGTTTGCTGCCCCACTGAAAAGGCCGGTCGTAGACAAACTCGCCCGCCATCGAGTAGTGGCCGTAACGCAGGGTCTCGGCGCGGAAGGGGCGAATCATTTGCGAGTGGCAGTTGTAGCATCCTTCGCGCACATAAATGTCGCGGCCCGCCACCTGCAAAGCGGTGTAGGGCTTGAGGCCCGCCACCGGTTGGGTCAAGCTCTTTTGATAGAAGAGCGGAACAATTTCAACCAGCCCCCCCACCGCCACCACCACCAAGATCAAAACGATCATCAGGAAGTTGTTGGTTTCAATCTTCTCGTGCGAGAAGCCGGTTTTTGCGTTGTTGTTGGAATCAGCCATGTTCTTGTCCTTCAGGCGTGGGCTGCTGTTTGACTCAGCTGCGGTATGCGCACCGGCTCAAAGGTGGAGCCTTTCGCCGTCATCACCACATTCCAGGCCATGATGAGCATGCCGCCGAGGTAAAGCAGCCCACCCATCAAGCGCACCACATAGAAGGGAAAGGTGGCTTTCACACTCTCAACAAAGCTGTAGACCAAGGTGCCATCGGGGTTCACCGCACGCCACATCAGACCTTGCATCACACCCGCAATCCACATGGCGGCGATGTAGAGCACGATGCCGACGGTGGCCACCCAAAAGTGCAACTCGATGGCCGATTTGCTGTGCATCTGGGTTTTGCCAAACATGCGGGGCACCAGGTAGTACAGCGTGCCCATGGAGATCAAGCCCACCCAACCGAGAGCCCCGCTGTGCACATGGCCCACCGTCCAGTCGGTGTAGTGGCTCAGTGCGTTCACCGTTTTGATCGACATCATCGGCCCCTCAAAGGTGCTCATGCCATAGAAGGACAAAGAGACGATGAGGAATTTGAGGATGGGGTCGTCGCGCAGTTTGTGCCAAGCACCCGACAAGGTCATGATGCCGTTGATCATGCCGCCCCAGCTCGGTGCCAGCAGCACCAAGGAGAACACCATGCCCACGCTTTGCGCCCAATCAGGCAAGGCGGTGTAGTGCAGGTGGTGGGGGCCCGCCCACATGTAGGTGAAGATCAGGGCCCAAAAGTGAACGATGGACAGACGGTAGCTGTACACCGGGCGCTCGGCCTGCTTCGGTATGAAGTAATACATCATGCCGAGAAAGCCGGCCGTCAAAAAGAAGCCCACCGCGTTGTGGCCGTACCACCACTGCACCATGGCGTCTTGCACACCGGCGTAGGCCGAGTAACTCTTGGTCAAGCTCACTGGCAGTGCTGCACTGTTCACCAGGTGCAAAAGCGCCACCGTCAGGATGAAAGCGCCGAAGAACCAGTTCGCCACATAAATATGGCGCACCTTGCGTTTGCCGATGGTGCCGAAAAAGACGACCGCGTACGAAACCCACACCACGGTGATGAGGATGTCGATCGGCCACTCCAACTCGGCATACTCTTTGCCACTGGTGTAACCCAGGGGCAGCGAGATGGCGGCCAGCAGAATCACCAGCTGCCAGCCCCAGAAGGTGATTGATGCCAAAGGCCCGCCAAACAGCTTGACCTGGCAGGTGCGCTGCACCACGTAGTAGCTGCTGGCAAAAAGTGCGCAACCACCGAAAGCAAAAATCACTGCATTCGTGTGCAACGGACGCAGGCGACCAAAACTGAGCCAAGGGATGCCGAAGTTCAGTGCAGGCCAGGTCATTTGCGCCGCGATGACCACCCCCACCAACATGCCCACCACGCCCCACAGCACGGCGGCGAGGGCAAAGTTGCGCACCACGGTGTCGTTGTAATAACTGTCTTTGCCTGCGGCGAGTGTGGCCATGCATGTATTCCTCGGTTGATCACTTCTTGGGGTTCTTCGTGACAGCTGCTTATTTTTCATGTGCGGGCGTTGATGCGGCTTGATCTCGATCAAGAGGCGCTGGATCAGCAGCCAAAATTCTTTCGCCTTCGCGTTCCAAGTCGTCAAACTGCCCCGAGTGAATCGCCCAGGCGAACACCGCCATGATGAGAAACACCAGCACCACAGACAGCGGGATCAGCAAGAACAAGATGTCCATGGTTCAGCGTGGCAGGCCCACGGCAAGTTGTGGCGGGGTGGTCGTTTCTGCTTTGTCTTGAACAAGAGAAGCCGACTCTTGGACCGTGAGTTTGGACAAACGCAGCGCGTTGAGCACCACGAACAAAGACGAGCTGGCCATGCCCAACCCTGCAGCCCAAGGTGGCAAGTAGCCCAGCAAAGCCATGGGCACACAAGCGGCGTTGTAGACCGCCGCCCAGGTCAAGTTTTGCCGCACCACTTGCTGGCAACGTTGGGCGAGTCGACGCGCCACCCACACATCCATCAGCTGCTGCGACAGCAACACCGCGTCAGCGCTGAGTTGTGACACAGCAGCGCCATGCGAAAAAGCGAAGGACACATCGGCTTGGGCCAGCACCGGGGCATCGTTCAGGCCATCGCCCACCATGGCGACTTGATGCCCGTCGGCTTGGGCTTGCCGCACGATGGCGAGTTTGGCTTCGGGTGTGGCCGCGCCATGGGCACCCTGCAGGCCGAGCCGCTGGGCCATGGCCTGCACGCGGTCGTCCGTGTCGCCGGAGAGCAGCCGCACTTGCACACCGTCTTGCTGCAAACGGCTGATGGCGCTGGCGGCATCAGGACGCAGTTGTTCTGTCAATTCAAAACACGCTTGGGGATGCCCTTGGGGGCCGAACCACAAGTTCGAACGCTCGTCATCGTCACCTTGACGCTCGGGGCTTGACTCGTTTAGCTGATCCGCAGCCACCCATTCACGCGAGCCCAATCGCCACGGTTGGTTGTGGCTGTCCAAGGCATGCAGACCACAGCCTGCCACCTCTTGCACCGATGCCCATCGTGTGTGGTGCTCGGGTTGTGCCTGCACCAATGCCTTGGACAGCGGGTGGCTCGACCAAGCCGCCAGGCTTGCGGCGCGCTCCAAAAAACTGTCGGAATTGGAAGCGGCAGACGCATGGGGGGTGAGGTGTATGGCCTTGAGCAGCAAACGGTCGTCCGTCAGCGTCCCCGTCTTGTCGACAAACAGCAGATCCACCTGGGCCAAGGCCTGCAGTGCACCCAAGCGGCGCAGCAGCACGCCGCGCTGCGCCAAGGCCGCCGTCGCCGCCAGCAAAGCGGACGGCGCGGCCAAGGACAAAGCACAAGGACAAGTGACGATGAGCACTGCCACCATCACCGCCACACTGCGGCTCGGGTCGATCACCGCCCACACTGCGCCGGCCGTTGCCGCCAGAGCCAACACCACCCACAAAAAGGGGGCGGCCCAGCGATCGGCCCAAGCCACCGCGTCTGGTTTTTGGGTGAGCGCGCTGCGCACCAGGGCCTGGATACCGGCCAAGCGCGTGTCTGCGCCCAGGCGGCTCACGCGCATGAGTACCGGGTCCCCCAGGTTCACACTGCCAGCCACGACCTCGTCACCGGGCTTTTTGGCCACCGGCAAGGACTCGCCGGTCAGCAGAGCTTCATCCACTTGGGTGCTGCCGCGTTGCAACTGACCATCGGCCGCAAAACGCTGCCCACGCAGGATGCGCAAGGTGTCACCACCTTGCAACTGGCGCGGGCTGACCCACTCGCTGCGGCCGTCCAGCTCCACACGTTCCACGGCTTCCGGCAAGTGGCTGAGCAGGGTCTCCAGCTGCGAGGCCACGCGGTGCCGCGCCCGCAGGTCCAACCAGCGGCCACCGAGCAAAAAGAAAACAAACATGCACAAGGAGTCGAAATAAACCTCGTGGCCGAAGAGGCCGCCGGGGTCGAAGGTGGCCCCGGTGCTGGCGACGAAGGTCACGATGATTCCCAGTGCCACCGGCACATCCATGCCCAAACGCCGCTTGCGCAGGCTGTGCAGCAGCCCTCGGAAAAAAGGCTGGGCCGAAAACAGCACCACGGGCACGCTGAGCAACCAAGAGGCCCATTGCAACAAGCGCAAGGAATCGGGTTCGATGTCGCCTGGCGCGGCCAAGTAAGCAGGCGCTGCGTACATCATCACCTGCATCATGCAAAAACCAGCGACGAACAAACGCCACAGCGCGGCGCGGCTCTCGGTGGTGCGCACCGCGCGGTCCGAGGCGGCCACGTCCGGCACCGCGCCATAACCGGCTGCTTCAATGGCCGCCAGCAAGGCGGATGGACGGGTGACATCGGGCGACCACACCGCCTCGGCGCGCTCACTGGCCGCCTGAACACGGGCAGCCGTGACACCGGGTGTTTGACGCAAGGCGTCTTCAATTTGGCCGGCACAGGCTGCGCAAAACATGCCGGAAATGCGGAACTGAGAGACCGCTTCCGACACCCCCTGGCTGGAGACCCGCCAAGTGGTGAAGGCAGACTGCTCGAGCGGATCGTCGAGCAAACGCCCGCCCGACAGCGGCGAGGCGTCGGGGCGGCCTGCCTCTGGAGCGGGCGTGGGTTCAATACTCAGAGGCAAGGTCGCGCAAGACACACCGATAATCTACGCACCACCCACGGTCCTCCACATGATCTATATCAAGCCCACGCGATTTCTCACCAGTTTGTTTGTCGCAACTGGTGTTTTGTTAGGTAGCCTGCCCCAGCCAGCCCAGGCCCAAGACCGGCCCCAACAACTTCAGGTGATTGACCTCAGCGCCGGCATGCATGTCATTCACGCCATGCTGGCCCAAACCCCGGAAGAACGCGGTATTGGGCTGATGTTCCGCAAAGAGATGGGCGGCAACGAAGGCATGCTCTTCGTTTTTGAGCAAGCCTCCACCCAGTGCTTTTGGATGAAAAACACCCTGCTGCCCCTTTCAGCGGCCTTTGTGCGCGACGACGGCAGCATCGTCAACATTGAAGACATGAAACCCCAGACGCTTGAGAGCCACTGCTCCAAAGAGCCGGTGCGTTTTGTGCTGGAGATGCATCAGGGTTGGTTTGCAAAAAAGGGGCTGAAGCCGGGCTCGAAAATAGCAGGTCGGCTGTTCAAGGCGAAGTGAGCGTCGGAAGCCTCCCACATTTTCGGATTCACCCCGCGGATGGGTCTGAGTGGGCCACGCTGTACTCCACGAAACACTGAGAGCCTTCAGTCACTGCCAAAGTGTTCGCCCGAGTCCGCCCCAACGACCGAACGATTCATTGCCGCATCCAAACCAAACAACTCAACCCTTGTGGTGATCGGTCGACTGCGTTTGGACACACAACAGGCTCGAATCATGCTTAGAGTTTGAGCGGTTGCTCAAGGCAGAGCGCATCGCTCGATCATTTATTTGCATGGAATGAGCGCACATACCCTAGGTGCAACTGCGAGAGCCCGGTCCAACAATCGTTCACCGACCGACACCGATCTGGGGGTCCGTCGTCACAACAGCACACAGGAGTCCCACGTGAATTCAATTGAATCTCTACCCGACCTCTTGCCAACGGCTTTTTACGACACGCTCTTTGACCGATCGGTGAAGGTATACAACCAAGTGAGGCAGCACGTCACCGACGCCAAAGATTCAAGCCAACACCTTCAATCGGTACTGGGCCGCAGAACGGCTGCCCAAGGCTTGTCAGAGACAGACACCGCCACATTGCTGGCCTTTGTGCGCGACCAACCGAACGCTACCGCTCGGCAGACCATTCTCGACGCCGCACGCAATGTGCGCCAACGTTGTTTCGGCAACAAACTCGCCGCCATGGTGCCCATAGAGGTCACCTCCTACTGCGCCAGCACCTGCAAGTTTTGTGGCTGGCGAGCGGACAACAAAGACATGGTTCGCCTGGCCATCACCGAAGAGGCCATTCGCGAACAAGCCAAAATTCTGGCTGGCATGGGTTTCTCACACTTCGAGATCGCCGGTGGTGACCACTTGCCATTTCTGCGCAATGGCTTGTCGCAGCTGATTGGTGCACTCAAACAAGAAACCCGCGCAATCAATCCGGACTCACGCGTGTCCATGTGTTTGGTGCCGATGCATGAGGCGCAGTACGCTGCCTTCAAACAGCAAGGCCTTGACTGCGTTCTCACCTGGCAAGAGACCTACCAGCGTGAACTGTTCAACTTCCACATTCCTTCTGGCCCTAAAGCCTCGGGCATTGACCTGGAGTTCAAGATGGTGTCGGGCGGAGATGGTTTCATGGCGCGCTTGAAATCGCAAGAGTTCGCCATTCGGGCCGGCTTGCAAGCCGGTATTGGCACCATGATTGGCCTGGCCGACGACGCCGAGGCCGACATCCTGGCTGCCGTGCTACATGGCAAAGGCCTGATCGATCACTACGGCGACTGTGTGTTGCCACTGATCATTGGCATGCCAGCGTGGAACGCCATCACCACAGACGCTACTGACAACCGAAGCCAGCTGAGCCGCCCCTTTGATTCGGAGCGCAACTTTGAGCTGATCGCGGCAATTTACCTGTTGGCCTTCCCAGATCGTCGGGCTTGGGTGTTTGCCAATGGCCGTGTCCATCCTGACGTGCAAACCAATTGTGTCGTTACGGCATCGTGCTTCACCTCCACCCTGGTGCAAATTGCACCAGGGGCCTACTTGGGACTCGACCCTGAGTTGACTCGTGGAGCCAAGCTGGTGCGCTTCTTCGCCAAGAAGTCGCTCGCGGATGAAGAGGTGACCCAAGAAAACATCCTCTCGGGCGAACAGTTCATGCACTACCTGCTGTCGCACGACGAGTTTGTCAGCAAGTTCACCTCGCGGGGTTTGACCATGGTGCCGGATCAAAACCTTCTGGACCACAAAACGCAGCGCGTCAATGCCCCCAGCGTGCAAGACATCGCTCTCGTTTGAGGACAGGGCCTGCAAATACCGATGCGCGCGGATCGGATCGACAAGCGGTCACGCTGGTGCAAGTTGACAGCACATGGCGTGCTACCGGTTGAGTTGCGGTTGGGCTACCCGGTGCTGCAATTGGTCAGCGGCCAAAAGCCCCGAGCCACTGGACAAAGACCACTGGAGTTTGGTCTGATCCACGGCTTCGGGCATGCCTGGCTGCGGCTGATTGACCGAGATGGCGGCATCATCAGCGTTGGTTTTTATCCCGACGAAGCGCTGGGCATTGCACCGGAACGTCAACCCGGCCTGTGCATGCCCGGCATGTTGCTGCACCCGGACAAGTATGACCGGGTGGCCACAGAACAACTGATCACCACCATCAAACTGTCAGACGTGAAGTTTCTCGAACTCGTGACATGGCTGGAGGCGTTGCAGCAACAACGCTGGACCGATGGTTTGCCGTTTTCGCTGACCCACTTCAATTGCGTTGAATTCGTCGCCCAAGCGGCCGCAAAGGTCGGTGTTCAATTGCCGGCCCATGGTCCCCTGATGGGTCTGTGTTCCGAGCTCGGTCCCCGACCACTGCGTCCTGTGTTCCGAACGCTCGCCAAAATCGCACCGTCCATCCGACGCACAATCTTCAACTGGTCGCTTCGTTTCTTGGGCGGCGGCAAGGTGGAGTGTCGGCTTGTTCAGCCAGTAGAAGGCGAACAACCCGCGAGACAAACCACCGCCAAGCTCCATCCCTTGTTGCCACCAGAGCTTCCGATCGCACAGGCAGATTGGCCCTTGTGGCATACCCACTGGTTGAGAAACTGGCAGAAACGAGTCGGCCCCCAGGTATTGCAACTTTGAACTTGAAAACTCCATGGATATCGGCCTTCTGATGATTTATTTTCCGCTGGCCCTGGTGTCGACCTTGCTGCCAGGTCCCAGCGCCACTCTGGCGCTGTCGCACGGCGCCGCGCACGGGGCTTGGGGTACCTGGCCCACCATCGTCGGCATCAATGTGGCGGTGTTGGCGATGATGGTGCTGTCCTACACCGGAGTCGGTTCCTTGGCGGCAAGCCTGCAAGACGTTTTCAGTGTCTACCGAGTGGTGTGCACGGCGGTATTGATTTGGATTGCGTGGGGCATGTGGCAATCCAAAGACCTGGCCCCTGGTGTCCAGGCTAACGCCGCTGTAGCGACTCCGTCGTCCACCCAAGGAGGCATGTTTCTTCGTGGCTTTTTGGTGAGTGCGAGCAACCCGAAAGCGCTGGGGTTTTTCTTCCTGATCTTCCCCGGCTTTATCGCCGCCTCGGGGGCTGGTGTGGTGCAGTTTGCGGTTTTGGCGGTGATTTGGTTGGTCTGCGAAACCTTCGGCCTGGCCGTGTACGCCGCGTCCGGGCCACGACTGCTGCATTGGTTGTCTGACCGCGGTGGCCTCCAACGCATGAACCGGCTCTGTGCTGGTTTGATGTTGTTGATGACCTTGGGCATGTGGCTGCTTCCCGCCAGCTTCAACCATGCCCGCTGACCCCTCGCCGGCTGGCGCCGTGCCACCGTTGTCGGTCTGTCCGGCGACCACTGGACTTCATAACGAAGCCCGGCCGCATGCACAAGGCTTCGACGCCTTGGACCCGCTGATCCGTGCTCAGCCCTGGCCCTACTACGAGTGGTTGCGGGAGTTGCCCGAGCGCCGTGTCTACAAACTTCCACAGGAAACCAACTTTTATTTGGTTCACCGGCACGAGGACATTTGCGCTGTCATGTCTGACCCAGACACCTACAGCAGTCAGGTGTTTCACGACCGAGAGATTCCCTTCTTTCCAATGATGAAGGGCGCCGAGCACCGTCGCATTCGTGACGCCTTGCAGGGTTTGTTCAGCGCCAAGAGCACGGCCGAGTTGACTCCGCTGATTGAGAACACGGTCGAGCGGCGCACGCTAGAACTTCTACAGCACCCTCAACCGTGTGAACTCATGGCCGACTGGGCAACCCGGATTCCCCTGCACGTGATCGCCAGCCTGTTCGGTCACCCTGTGGACGAGGCCAGCCTGCGCATACTCCACGACCAGGCTGTGGCGCTCAATACCGAGGCGTTTCCCGTGGGTGGCACCGGCGAGAGACAAGCACAAGCAACCAGCCCGTGGCACAAGGTGCAAGTCGCCATCGAGATGACACGTGCCCTTCCCGCCTTGTTGGGTTTGCTGAGTCAACTGGGACTCAAAGGCGTGCTGGAACTCAATCGTTACCTCGGAGGCGCGCAACTGCCTGAGGATGTGCCACGTCAGGCGAGAAAAGACGCAGGCACCGGCCGGCGCAAACGCCTTGTGGTCGAGTTGATCCACCACTTGTCACAACTGTTTCGACGTGGGCTCAAACAACCGGATGGCGCGTCCGTGGTCTCATCCTTGTTGACGGCCCATCGTGCGGGCCAACTCAGTTTCATTGAAATGATGATGGCTGCCCTCATTGTGGTGCTGGCCGGTTATGGCACCACCTCCAATTTGCTCGCCTGTGGCGTCTGGCGTTTGGCTTGGCAGCCCGGACTGCTGCAGACACTGCGCGACAACCCCGCACTGATGGAGCCTTACGTCGAGGAGCTCTTGCGCTGCTACGGGCCCCTGCAAAGAACAGCCCGGCGAGTGACGCGGCCGATTCAACTCGGTGGTCAAGCGCTGCCGCAAAACGCCCAACTCATCTTGCTGCTCGGTGCAGCCAATACCGATCCGCTTCGTTACAAAAACCCGCTGCAGTTCGACTTCGAAAACAGCGAGCAATCGCCCCACATCGCTTTTGGGCGCGGCATCCACACCTGCTTGGGGTCGGCACTGGCGCGGCTCCAGGCCCGCTCGGCCTTGAGCAGCTTCGTGCAGCATGTCCAAGAGGTCCGCACCGTCCCCGGTGGCACCAACTTCATCGTCAACCGTGATACCGGGATGTACGGCTTTGAACAACTGCAACTGCAATTGCAGGCACAGCCATCGAGCCCACCCGACTCCAAACTCCAGCCTTAGCGAGCCCTCATGCCAAACAAAAGCCTCATGATGATTGCGTTTTTTTGCGCCGCTGCACATGCGGCCACCGGCGTGTTCTTCTTCCTAGACCCCACCCGCAACCTCGCCGCCGGCAGCGACGTCTACTGGCAAGTGCTGGCGCAACAGCACTGGGGGCGGCAAGCCTTTTTGGCGGCGTTCGCCTTCATCGGCGTCTTCGCCTTGGGCCTGGTGCAAGCCGTCAGAACGTCGGCCGATGCCCATTCGTGGACGGGCCGATGGCTGGCCAACTTGGCCTTGCTGGGTTACGCCGTCAGCGCGGTCAGCTATTTCCGTCTGCTGGGCGGTGAAGCGCGGCGCGCGCTGGCCTACTCGCAAGGTGATGCGGCGGTGCAAGCCGCCATTCGCTCCTTCTCCCTGGTGCTCGATCCTTTGGGCTGGTTGACCTTTGCGGCCGTTGGTGCGTTTTTTCTTTGGGCCTCTTGGCGCGCTTGGCAAAACCGCTCTTGGCCTCGCGCGGTCGCGGCATCGGGCATGGCAGTCGCCTTGGGCTACCTTAGCGCATGGCTCGGCTTGCTCCTGGACTTACCGGTGTTGGTCAAGGTTTCTGCTGGCCTCGGCGCCACGGTGTTGGCGCCCATTTGGTGGGTGGCCTGGGGCCTGACCTGCAGCCATCGCGCTACATCGTTGGAGAATGAGCGCAACACCACATCCTGTCCTTGAAGCCGCGTCTGCGGTCCAAGCTGCCTCCATCGAAACATGTCCCGCACCGAGCGTTTGCTGGCCTTGATGCAGTGTTTGCGCCTGCACCGCCACCCCGTCCAAGGCGCATCACTGGCCACGCAGCTGGGCATCAGCCTGCGCACGCTGTACCGTGACATCGCCACGCTACAAGCCCAGGGTGCCAAGATTGAGGGCGAGGCCGGGGTGGGTTATGTGCTGCGGCCCGGTTTCACGCTGCCGCCCCTGATGTTCACCGAAGACGAAATTGAAGCCTTGGCACTCGGGTCCCGCTGGGTGGCCGACCGGGCCGATGGCCCGCTCGCCGCAGCAGCCCACCACGCCTTGGCCAAGATTGCGGCGGTCTTGCCCAAAGACCTGCGCCACGAACTCGATGTGACCACCTTGCTGGTCGGGCCGGGCGAACCATTGTCAGCCGGCGAACAAAACCTCACCACGGTTCGCCGCGCCATTCGCGCTGAGCGAAAGCTGCAAATCGACTACTGCGACCTGAAAGAACAAACCAGCACCCGCGTCATTTGGGCTTTCGCACTGGGATTTTTTGAGAAGGTACGCATCGTCGTCGCCTGGTGTGAAACCAGGCAAGACTTCCGTCACTTTCGGGCTGACCGCATCACGCGGTTGATGCCCCTGGAAGATCGCTTGCCCCAGCGCAGACAAACGCTGCTGCAAAACTGGCGAAACCAGCAGGGCATCAAAACAGGATGAATCACTGCTGACAGAAACTGACAGTGGTGCTTTTTACGATGGGGGCTCATTCACTGCCAACGGAGCCCTCATGTCGCATCCCAACTTCATCATTTTGTATGTCAGCAACCCCACGACCAGTGCCGCGTTTTATGAGCGGATGCTAGGGCAACCGCCCGTCGAAGCTTCTCCCACTTTTGCCATGTTCGCGCTGAAGTCAGGCGTCATGCTCGGGCTGTGGGCGCGGCACACGGTTGAACTGTTGAGAGCAAATAGAACTGTCCGCTTTTGTAGCAAGTAGATTGTCCGCTTTACGCGGTTCATTTTTGGCGTGTTCTGTTGTCTGTTTTTTTATGCCCTCAAGGCCCCTGCCAGGGCGCCGCAGGCCCCCCCCTTTCTT
>JANPCX010000082.1:0-34608 GCA_031431125.1 Burkholderiales bacterium | reverse complement strand
GTCGCGGCTGTCACCTCGCATTTTGGCGGTTGAGTTTGGTGGTGCCATCTAACGATGGCACCACCGACGCGTTAAGTTCTATTTGTACACGCCGCCGCAGACCACCATGTCATCCAGGCGCTCGCAGTACATGCTCTTGGGCTCAATCCTGCCGGAGTCTGGGTTTCTGAATTTGTAGTCTTGCCAGAAATTGGGCTTGGCCTTGGCGAGTTCCAGGCGTTCAGCCACAAAGGCTTTGCCGTCGATGTCTTTGAGGTCGATCAGGTTTTTGCCCACCAATTTGGGGTTGGCACCGTGCGCGCGAACCACGCCATCCATGCCATAGACGGTGAGGTACAGGTCGCGGTCCGTGAATTTTTGGTGTTTGCCGGTGATTTCGGAGAAAGTCGCGTCTTTGTTGACCTTGACCGCTGTCACGCCCTTTTTGACCATGGCGGTGGCTTCTTCTGCCGTGGCATTGCCTGCCGAGACATTACAAACAAAGAGGGCCATGGCGGCGCCGGCCCAGCAGGTGCGTAGAAACTGTTTCTTCATCATTCATTCCCCAATGGTTGAAAAGTGACCACCGGCGTTGAACGTCGGTGCTTGTCCGTTGCCGGACCGGGTTGTCGACGCCTTGGTGATAGGGATGTCGGCCGAGAGGGTCCTACAGATCCGGCCCCTTGAAGTTTGCACGGCCGGACTGGGGAAGCCTTTTGCAGGAGCACTCGGTGGACGGCCGCCTTGACTTGATGCACCGCGCCGGGTCTCGGCCCGGCAAGCCGAGTAACTTCTTTTGCGGGTGCAAAAGAAGTCACCAAGAAAACACCTGAACACCAGCCTATTTGGGTGGTGGCGGATCGAACCGGGATCGGGGTGGATGCGCTGGTTCGGCTTGGCACCACTAGCCCTCGGGCGACGTTTTCTCGGCGGCTTGTCGTATCTGCAGTTGAACGCATCTGCCGCCGCTCTTGGCATGCCGCCCTCTTTTGGCGTTTCGCAGTATTGGGACAAACCGCCGAGAAAACGTCGCCCGAGGGCCAGTGGCTACTGGTCGAATCCAGACCCCACGTCTGCGCTCCTGCATCAAACCACCTCTGCCCAAATAGGCTGGTGTTCAGGTGCTTCTTTGCTTACTTTCTTGCACCAGCAAGAAAGTGAGTCGCCATGCCGGGGCGAATTCCCGGCGCGGTGCTTCAAACAAAGACCGTCCTCCACCAAACGATGGCCTCACCCTACCAGCGGTTCAGACTTCAAAGGGCCGCATCAATAACTTGAGGATGCTCCGCATCACTCCTTGCGGACTGTGGCAACGCGGACTCCGGCGGTCTGACGCGTTGTTTTTCTCGCTAGTAACGTGCGCTATTCGCTGAAAAATCGCCTTGTAGCCCAATACGATCCACAGCGAACAGCCTCGAAAGAGTGATGCGGAGCATCATTGGGCGTATTGGGCACAAGCCGTGCTTGCTACAGTTCGAGCCATGAACACCGCGCCTTTGCTTGTCAATTTTTTGCCCTGGCTGGATTGGCTGGCTTTGGCGGTATTTGTTGCCGGCTGGGCCGGTTATGCCTGGTTTGCCCGCCACTGGGCACAGACCCGCCCGTCGATTTTGGCCAGCACCAACCGCATCCGCCACCAGTGGATGTTGCAAACCACCTACCGCGATGTACGGGTGCTGGATGGTGTCGTGGTGCAAAACCTGTCCACCAGCCCGTCGTTTTTTGCCTCTACCACCATCCTCATCATTGGTGGTTTGGTGGCGGTGCTGGGCATCACCGACAAAGCCACTGAGTTGGTGCGCGAGATTCCTTTTGCAGCGCGTACCTCGAACTTGGTGTTCGACATGAAGATCCTGGTGTTGTTAGCGATCTTTGTCTACACCTTCTTCCGCTTCACGTGGTCCATGCGCCAGTACACCTTTGGCGCCTTGATGGTGGCGTCGGCCCCAGAGGCCAAACAGTTTGAGGAATTGGGCTTGTCGCGCGAGGCGTTTGCCGACAAAGCGGGCCGCATCGTGAGTTTGGCCGCCGAAACCTTCAACGATGGGCTGCGTGGCTATTACTTTGCGTTCGCTGCGATGGCGTGGTTCATTTCACCGTGGCTGTTCATGTTGGGTACCCTCGCCGTGGTGAGCATTCTTTATCGACGCGAGTTTCATTCGGATGTTTTGGCTGTGATGGACGAAAAGCCCGCCGAATCAATATGACTGCGTGAACGGCATGGGAGGTTTCCACAATGCATCTTCTTGCCGCTGTCGATAGAGAATGGCCGAAACTACCCCACCTCTTCGCATGTTCACTTGTTCCCCCCAGCTCAATGCCATCCCAGTGCGGCACACCCTGCTTGACCTGAGCGGCCCTGTTTCCGGTGAAGCCTCGGGGATTGGCGGCGAGGAATGGAGTACCGGGCGATGAGTCTCCGAGCCCGGCTCTTGGGGCTGGTCTTGTTGGCCACGTTGTTGCCAGCGCTCTTACTCGGGTGGCGATTCATTCGCGACAGCGAAGCGGAGATCCAAACTGCGGTGGCCTCGCTGGCAACCTCTGCCAACACTGTGGCGGCAGACCTAGAGCACCGAGTGCAGGGCACCGCCCAGTTGCACTATGGTTTGGCCCACTCTCAGGTATTGGACACGTCCGATCGGCCGGCGTGCTCCACCTATTTGTCCGAAGTGCGTGAAGCCTATCCCCAGTACACCGGGATATTGACGGTGCTGCCCGACGGAAACTTGTTTTGCGATTCCTTGCGAACCGGCCGTGTGCTGAATCTTCGCGACCGGGGCTATTTCAAACGCGTCGTTGGTGGTGGCACCGAGCTGGTGTTGGAGCCCGTTTTTGGGCGCTTGACGGGCAATTCGGTGTTGCAAATTGTCTATCCGGTCCGCAACCCGACGGGCAGCTTGCGCTTCATGTTGGTGGCATCGCTCAATTTACAGAAGTTCGCGAAAGAAACTGCGCTGGACGCCCGAGACCCGCCCTTGGAGTTGTTGCTGGTGGACCAAGAAGGGGTGGTGATGGCCTCGACGTCCAGCAATAGCGCGCTGCCCGCCGCGGGTACGTCCATTGCCAACTCGGCCTTGTTCGCATTGGCCAAGTCGTCCGCTGCGGGCGGTGAGGTGAAGGCCGCCGACGGCCAGGTCCAGGTGTGGGCCGTCGCGACACGTGCTTCTGCCAAAGATGCGGGCCTCTACGTGATGGTCGGTACGAGTAAACAGGACTTGGTTGCACCGACCAAGGCCAGGCTGCAGCAAGACCTGTTGCTGCTGGCATCCGAGGCCTTGCTGCTGTTCTGCGCGGTGTGGATGTTGGCGGAATGGGGGATTCGTCGGCAGGTTGATCGAATTGCCGAGATGGTGCGCCACCTCTCGGCTGGCGACTTGAGCGCCCGCATTGCGCTGCCGCATCCACGTGGTGAATTGGGTGGGTTGATGGGCTTGCTCAACCACACCGCCGAATCCTTGCAACAGCAACGTGCATCGATTGAAGAGCTGGGCCAACGACTGCGCCAGGCGCAAAAAATGGAAGCCGTGGGGACTTTGGCTGGCGGCATTGCCCATGACTTCAACAATGTGTTGGGCGCCATTTTGGGCAACTTGGCGATGGCCCAAGACGAGGCGGCAACAGGCAGAACCACACAGCAAAGCCTGTCGCAAATTCGACTCGCGGCCCTGAGGGCACGTGACTTGGTCAAACGCATTCAAACCTTCAGCCGACAAGACACTCCGGCCTTGGTGAACCAGGCATTGCTGCCGATTGTGGAAGAAGTGTTGGGCTTGGTGCGTGTGGCCTTGCCTGCGGGCGTCGCCTTGCACACCGAGCTGCAGGCCAAACCGCTCTGGGTGGCTGTGGATGCCACCCAATTGCACCAGGTGTTGATGAATTTGTGCAGCAATGCGTGGCAAGCATTACAAAGTGGACACGGCACGATCACGGTGGGGCTGCGTGAGGTGGACAGCGCCCGAGAGGCGCAACAAGCACCTCTCGGTGCGCCGGCACAGCGCCAGGCCCATTTGTGGGTCAGCGACACGGGATGCGGCATCCCAGCGCCCGACCAGCAGCGAATTTTTGAACCCTTTTTCACGACCAAGAGCGGGCGCGGTGGCACCGGGCTCGGTTTGAGCGTGGTGCACGGCATCGTCAATGCCCACCACGGCAGCCTGGTGGTTGAAAGCCGCGTCGGCCAGGGCAGCACCTTTCACGTTTATTTGCCTTTGGTGGCCGAGGCACCCCAGGAGGCGACCCAGCCAACGGCCACACTCGGTGTGATGCCTCAGCCCCAGGGCCATGGCGAACACGTGCTTTATCTGGACGATGACGATGTCATGGCGGTGATGGTCGAGCGACTGCTCAGCCGTTCTGGCTATCGTGTGAGCTGTTTTGCCAGTGCCGTGGCCGCCCTGGCGGCGGTCAAGGCCGAGCCCCAGTTGTTTGATCTGGTGGTGACCGACTTCAACATGCCTGAGTTGTCTGGCTTGGAAGTGAGCCAAGCCTTGGCTCAACTTCGCGCCGATTTGCCCGTCATCATCATGTCGGGTTACATCGTTGACGCCTTGCCTGAGCAAGCCCAACAACTGGGCGTGCGCGCCATCGTGCGCAAAGAAAACGTCTTGGAAGAACTGACTCCTGCGATTGCGCGGGCTTTGGTCAAGTAACTTCTGTTCGGGGGGCAGGTTCCAGCAAGGCATCCACCTCCCTGCGCTCGTCGAAGACGAAACAATGACCGCTGAAGTGTTTGCTGCCCTGCAGCTCAAAGTATTTCAAGATGCCGCCGTCCAGCTGCAACACGTTGTCGACGCCGGCCTCGGCCATGTAGATGGCGGCTTTTTCGCAGCGTATGCCGCCGGTGCAATAACTCACCACGGTTTTGCCTTGCAGTTCTTGGCGATGGGCCAACAAGGCGGCGGGGAAATCGCTGAATTTTTCAATTCGCCAGTCCAGCGTGCCTTCGAAGCGGCCATGGTCGACCTCGAAGGCGTTGCGTGTGTCCAGCATGACCACAGGACGACCGTTGTCGTCCACGCCTGCATCCAACCAGCGGGCCAGGGTGGCGGCATCCACCGCAGGCGCGCGCCCGGCTTGCGGCCGGATGGTGGGGTGGTTCATGCGGATGATTTCGTTTTTGACCTTGACCAGCAGTTTGCGGAAGGGAATGGTGTCCGACCAGCTCTCTTTGGGATCGAGTGCAGCAAGACGGGTGTCTTGTCGCAGCCAGTCCACCATGGCACGAATGGCCTCCGGCCCTCCAGCCAAAAACAAGTTGATGCCCTCAGCAGCCAACAGCACGGTGCCGAGAAGTTGTTGCTTCAGTGCCTCGGATTTGATTCGTTCACACAGGGCGTCTGTGTCGTCCAATTGAACAAAGAGATAGGCAGAAATATTCAGTACGGTTTTCACGCGGGGCATTCTATTCGCCGTGCCAGCGGTGTCTCTTCAAGGCGAGCCTCCTAAAATCACCCGCATGGCCTTTGTTCACCTGCGCACCCACACCGAATTTTCTGTTGTTGATGGCACCTTGCGTGTCGACGACGCTGTGGCCCTTGCCGCCGCTGACGGCCAAGTGGCTCTGGCCATCACCGACCTGAACAATTTATTCGCCACCGTCAAGTTTTACGGCAAGGCGCGTAAGGCGGGCGTCAAGCCCCTGATCGGCGCCGATGTGTGGCTGCAGCCCCAAGGCGGCGAGAAACAGCCCTCGCGTTTGCTGCTGCTGGTGCAGAACAAACAGGGTTACCTCAACCTGTGCGAGTTGCTGTCGCGGGCTTGGCTGTCTAACCAGCAGCGCAGCCAGGCCTGGTTGGAGTGGGACTGGCTGGATCAGCTCAACAGCGGTTTGATCGCGCTGTCGGGTGCCGACATGGGCGCCGTAGGGCAGGCCCTTTTGGCCCGCGACGTGGAGCGCGCCCAAACCCTGGCCCAGCGACTCAGTGCTTTATTTCCGCAGCGCTTCTATATCGAACTGCAACGAGCAGGGCTGCCCGGCCAAGAAGCCCATGTGCGTGCCGCCGCCAAGCTCGCTGCCGCGCTGCAACTGCCTGTTGTCGCCACGCATCCTGTTCAGTTTGCGCAAGCGGACGACTTCGAAGCGCATGAGGCACGCGTCTGTGTCTCGGAAGGCGAAACACTGACCAACCCGCGCCGCGTCAAACACTTCAGCCGTGAACAGTATTTCAAAACCCAAGCCCAAATGCAGGCGCTGTTTGCCGACATTCCCAGCGCCATTGCCAACACGGCAGAAATCGCCAAACGCTGCAATTTGAGCCTGGTGCTGGGCCAACCGCAGTTGCCCGACTTCGCCACGCCATTGCAAAACGGCAGTCCGATGCCGATGGCCGACTACTTTCACCTGGCCTCGCATGAGGGGTTGGACGAGCGCCTGCTTCAGCTTTATCCCGATGCAACTGAACGCGACAAACAAAAGCCGCGTTATGTAGAGCGACTCGATTTCGAGATCAAGACCATCTTGACGATGGGCTTCCCGGGCTACTTCCTGATCGTGGCCGACTTCATCATTTGGGCCAAAAGCCATGGCTGCCCTGTCGGCCCGGGCCGGGGCTCGGGTGCCGGTTCCCTCGTGGCCTATGCACTCAAGATCACCGACCTCGACCCGCTGCGCTACAACCTGCTGTTCGAACGTTTCTTGAATCCCGACCGGGTGTCCATGCCCGACTTCGACATCGACTTTTGCCAAGCCAACCGCGACCGCGTGATCGACTACGTCAAGCAAAAGTATGGCCGCGATGCGGTGAGCCAAATCGCCACCTTCGGCACCATGGCCGCCAAGGCCGCGCTGCGTGATGTGGGCCGTGTGCTCGGCATGGGGTACGGCCATGTGGATGGCATTGCCAAACTCGTGCCGGCGCCGCCCGGCAAATCGGTCACCTTGGCGCGTGTGCCTGAGCAACCCGATCCGGGTGTGATCTACGCCCGCAAAGAATCGCCCGAGATCGAACAGCGCGAAAAAAACGAAGAAGAAGTGGCTGAACTTTTGAGCCTGGCCATGCGGCTCGAAGGCGTCACCCGCAACATCGGTATGCACGCTGGTGGTGTGCTGATTGCGCCCGGCAAGATCACCGACTTCTGCCCGCTGTACATGCAGCCCGGCAGCGACAGCGCAGTGAGCCAGTTCGACAAAGACGATGTCGAGTCCATTGGCCTCGTGAAGTTTGACTTCTTGGGCCTGGCCACGCTCACCATTTTGGAGATGGCCAAAGACTTCATCCGCGCCCGCCATGCGGACCAAAAAGACTTTGTGCTGGAGCAAATCCCGCTCAACGACCGGGCTTCATACCAGCTGATGAGTGAAGGCAAAACCGTTGCCGTGTTCCAGCTTGAAAGTTCGGGCATGCAGCGCATGCTCAAAGACGCCAAACCCAGCGTGTTCGAGGATGTGATTGCCCTGGTGGCCCTCTACCGTCCCGGCCCCATGGATTTGATACCCACGTTTTGCGCCCGCAAACATGGCCGCGAAGAGGTGGAGTACCCGCATCCTTTGATGCGTGAGGTGCTGGAAGAAACCTACGGCATCATGGTCTACCAAGAGCAGGTGATGCAGGTGGCGCAGCGCCTGGGCGGTTATTCGCTCGGCGGCGCCGACTTGCTGCGCCGGGCCATGGGCAAAAAGAAGCTGGAAGAAATGGTGGCCCACCGCGCCACCTTTGCCGACGGCGCGGCCAAGAACAACATCCCCGAGCCCAAGGCGAACGAAATTTTCGACTTGATGGAGAAGTTTGCGGGTTACGGCTTCAACAAATCGCACGCCGCGGCCTACGCGCTCTTGGCCTACCAAACCGCCTGGCTCAAAGTGCATTACCCGGCCGAGTTCACCGCAGCCAACATGAGCGTGGCGCTGGACGACACCGACAAGCTCAAAATTTTCCATGACGACGCCTTGGCCTTGGGCCAGCGTTTTGAGCCGCCCAACATCAACACCGGAACCTCCTTGTTCGAGCCCGTGGCCGAAGGTGTGGTGCGTTACGGCCTGGCCGCCGTCAAAGGCTCGGGCCAAAGTGCAGTCGAGGCCATCGTGGCCGCACGGGAGGAGGGCGGTCCTTTCAAGTCACTGTTTGATTTTTGTGCCCGCGTTGACCGCGGCCGCATCAACAAACGGTCGGTCGAGGCCCTGATCAAAGCTGGCGCGTTTGATTTGATCGAGCCCAACCGGGCTTCCTTGGTGGCCAGCATCGCATTGGCCTTTGAGTACGGCGACACCCAAGCCGCCCACGCCGACCAAGGTGGCCTCTTCGACTTCGGCGATGCCCATGGCGCATCCAGCCAAGAGCCTGATTTGGTAAGCGCCCAGCCCTGGAGCATCAAAGACCGCCTCACCTTCGAGAAAGCCGCCCTCGGTTTTTACCTCTCGGGCCACATGTTCGACCAAAGTGCAGACGAAGTGCGCCGCTTCGTGAAACGCAAAATTGCCGACCTGATCGACACCCGCGAGCCGCAACTGCTCGCAGGCATCGTCGGCGACCTGCGGGTGATCAACGGCCAGCGTGGCCGTGTGGCCATCTTCAAGCTTGACGACAAGAGTGAGCCGATTGAGTCTGTGGTCAGCGAAGACCTGCTCAACGCCAACAAAGAGCTGCTCAAAGACGACGAGCTCATCATCGTGCAGGGCAAGGTGCAGCCTGATCGTTTCTCAGGTGGCGTGCGCCTGAATGTCACCGCGCTGTGGGACTTGCCCACGGCGCGCTGCCGGTTTGGCAAGTACCTGCAGATCGCCGTCAATGGCGGCGCGCCACCCGTGGCGGATTTGGTGCGGGGCCATCCCGTGCGTCGGGTGAACACCGAACAGGGCGTGCTGACCCAGGGTTTGGCTGTGCGTCTGCAGTTGCAACGAGCCAACGTGGCCGCAGAAATTGACCTCGGCGAGGACGCACGCTTTTTCCCCAGCGACCAAGCCTTGGACGACTGGCGTGCTTGTGCCCACGGCGGGCAGGCGCTGGTGGTGTACGAAGGGACGCCTTAGGAGGCTGTCGAACTTTTGGATGGGCCCACGTTGCAGCGGACGACCTTCTGCCGTGCAGACTCCTAGGGGAACACACCGTGATCACTCGGTCCTCGCAGCATGAATAATGGGCGTATGCAAGGCACCCCCCCTACCGTCCCCCGCACTGGCCTGATACTCACTGGCGGCGGGGCGCGTGCCGCTTACCAAGTGGGCGTGCTCAAGGCCATCGACCGCATTCGGCGCGACTGCCACGCCCCCAATGTCAACCCTTTCCCTGTGATTGCAGGCACCTCGGCGGGCGCCATCAACGCGGCCTCACTGGCCTGCAATTCAGACCAGTTCGAGGCCTCGGTGCAAGGGCTGGTCGACGTGTGGAGTAATTTCCACGCGGAGCAGGTCTATCTGTCCGACTCCCTTGGCGTGGTGCGCACCGGCGCGCGCTGGCTCACCATGATGTCCATCGGTTGGATGGTGGCGCGTTGGCGAAAATTGCGGCCCAAGTCTTTGCTCGACAACAGCCCGCTGCGTGAGCTGCTCGAGACGTTGGTGCCTGTGCAGCGCCTGCCCGATCTGATGCGTGACGGCCATCTCCACGCCCTGGCGGTCACCGCCTCAAGCTACGGCTCGGGGCAGCACGTCACCTTCTACGACGCGGTAGAACCCATTGCGCCATGGACACGGTCCCAGCGCCTGGCCGTCCCCGACGCGATCTCGGTGGACCACCTGCTGGCCTCGGCCGCCATTCCTTTTGTTTTCCCCGCCATCTCCTTGGCCATCCATGGCCGCAACGAGTTTTTTGGCGATGGCTCCATGCGTCAATCTGCTCCCATATCACCAGCGGTTCACCTGGGGGCTGAGCGAATCTTGGTGATAGGCGCGGGCCGCATGCACGAACCCACGGTCAACCCCGAGGTCCGGTCCGGCAGCGACGAATACCCCAACTTGGCACAAATTGCAGGCCATGCCCTGTCCAGCATTTTTTTGGATGCCCTGGCGGTGGATGTGGAACGCCTACAGCGCATCAACAACACCCTGGCCATGTTGCCTGCTGACGTTCGCGAACGCAGCAACCTCAAACCGATTGAAGTGCTCGTTATCGCACCCAGCCAACGCCTGGACGACATTGCCACCCGCCACCTGCATTGCCTGCCGCCGGCAGTGCGCGGTTTGTTGCGCGGTGTGGGTGTCTCAGGCGAAGGCCGCGCAGCCCGCGGTGCGGCCCTGGCCAGCTATTTGTTGTTTGAAGCCCCCTACACCCAGGAACTGCTGGCCCTGGGCGAATCCGACACCCTGTCCCGCCGCGACGAGGTCGTGAAATTCTTCGGCTGGGAACGCCGCAACCGCGACCGCGGGCCACGCACGGGGGCGGAGTTTCGGACTAAGGAGTTGGAGTGAGGGGCCACGCCTCAGCGTTTGAGTTCAGCCGCGCGCGGAGGCCGCAGGCCGGAACGAATGGTTAGACCTCACTGCGCCACTAGACGAGATTCAGTGCCTTCCAGAGGCCGTTGTGAATGACGATCCCGCGATTCTTGTTGAATGTCGCGTTTCGCTTTCGATGCTTGAAAGAGAAGCGATCAGTTCCTTCAGTAGTTTTCCATACGTTGCCAATCCAGGAGGTATTGAAGAGGTCCTTTGCCAACTCTTCGGTCGACTGCTTGTCCGCGAGTCCATGCTCGGCTACTTTGGTCTGAAGCTCCGAGAATGTGAATCGTCGCCCAAGCTCGGAAAGTATTGCCGGCAGTTCAGAGCGAACCTCTTCGCTGACAAACCCGACTATGCTATCCGAGAGCTCCTGGAGATACCACTCAGAGTAGTTTCCAAGCGCGACCAAAACTGCCCTGCGCTCGAATGCCGGTTCCACCTTTAGCTTCTGAAGTTCCCGAAAGAAGCTAATAAGATCGCGGGGAAGATGTCTCGTGTTGTCCAACACAAATGAAACAGACTCCTTTGAGTCAATGTAAGCGTTGAACCACTTTGGCCAAAGTGTCTCAATAGGCTCTGTAAATCCTGCGGCATTCGCGCGCTTCCCAACGACCGCCAGGAGTGCAGTTTCGAGTGGAGCTCTGGAGTTCTCGTACCACTTGAGCATTATCCCGTTATCGTTCACGCGTTTAGCAAGATTCGGATCGGGTATCAGCGCAAGCACTTCGTCGCGGATTAAAACAATGACCTTGGCATCGACCTTTTGTTCAGTGAAGAAGAGATTGACTGCCCGAGCAGCATTGATTAAGTCACCCAAGTAGGCCGCATTGCTTCTACCGTCCTTCAGTGGGTGATCAAGCCCATCAATGACAAATCGATAAGACGCCCCGGTTGGTGAGCATCCCGTGAGTAGTTCCTTGATGGAGTCAAGGATCGCTGCAGGATCCTTAACCTTTGCGGTTGCGTCCGATGAGGTTTCGCCCCGAATCTCGGCATAGACGGTTTTGAAGCTGAAGAACGCTCCGCGACGGCTCGTCTGTTGAACGATGGCAACCAAACTCGATGAAGGTGAAAGGCCGTGCTTTTGAAGTGCAGTGGCAAGTGCTTCAACAGTTTCATTCTTCTCCCGAAACTGTTGATCCTGAAGAAGCAAGGAGAGCATCCGAATGGTGATGAGCAGTTGCCAAACCGAAATGGCTCCGCCGATCGACTTGCCACGCTCGCCGCCTGTTTTTTCGAGCAACGGGAACTCGAACTGCTCAAGTTCGTCAGTTGCGACGAATTTGTTCCAAGCCGACCCGGCTTCTATCTGAACCTTGGACGAAAAGGCGCTCTTGCCGCTTCCTTTCGGGCCGATGATGAGGAACTTGGCAGGATCATTGATCTTCTCAAGAATGTTCTCAAGGTCCACAAAGCACCGCTCAATGATCTCTGGTGAATGAATTTTCTCTTCTGTGGCGTCCGTGTACCTGAAGTCAATCTTTGAGAACAAGGGCGACTCCTCGAGGGCTGCGATTCGGTGGATTGTGAGGTCTAACGTGTTGACGGGTGACAGTTTTGCTGCATAACACCGCCGTCTGTCTCCCTTGGTCCGGTGGCTCGTTCGGCTTGTAGGCCGCATTCTGTTTGGGGTTTTTACATCGACACGGCTCTTTATACAGCCATCGAAAAATCGTCAAAACCGGCAGACTGTTGCGCTCCTTTCGTCCGGTTGTGCTCTCCTGCTGCACCGTGCCTCAGAGGCCGAAACGCCTGAATCTCGCTCGCACCAAATGCTGCGAAATTTTTCCAACTGGGCTGGACTCAGCCCCAAGCGGAGTGCGATTCAAAGTGACGTGCCGCACCCTCATGCGCTGTTTGCCTCACAACACATCACTTTGAATCGCACCCAACCACGCCAGAACGAGTCTCAAATCCGGTCAGATCTCCCGATCCGTGCGTTATGCAGGCGATAGCCCAGCAGGCCCTGTGGTTCGGTGTGATGGTTTTGTACCGGACACCGTAAGTGGCGACAGGTCTGGACCCAACCCCACCTTCAAAAACACCAACACCCGCCCCTTATAAGCCGCCACATCAGCCGTGGCCGCATGGCTCAGGTTTTCCTCGCGCTGGCTGTAGCCCAGGGCCACCATGTGTTTGCAAAATGCCGCGCGGTTGCCTCGGTTGGGGTCGACGATCCACACTTCGGCGGCTGGCGCGGCATGCAGGTGAATGTAGTTCGCCAGGTGGCCTGCTTCGTCGCGTTCGTAGAGGACGTCGCTGGCGATGATGAGGTCGAAGTGGCCGGTCAACGGCAGGTCGGGATCGGCTTGTTGTAGCGGCAACGCCAACGGCAATGCACCCCATTGCGCGTGCCTGTACTTGATGGGGGCGAGTTGGTTGAGGCGGCTGTTTTCGCGCAGAAAGGTGGCGGCCAAGGGGTGGCAGTCGCTGGCTGTCATGTCCACGCCCCGGCGGTGGCCGACGAGGCTGGCCAAACCTAAGCCGCAGCCCAACTCCAAGACGCGCTCCAGGCCGTTGACCGGGCGAAGCGCCAAGCGCGCCGCCAAGTGCAGACCCGAGGGCCAGCTCATACCAAAGAGGGGCCAGGCGGCCGATGAAATGCCCAGGTGGGCGGCTGCGCCGAGGGGGTCGAAGAACTGCTGGCGGTCCAGCAGGGACCGAATGATCAAGTCTGCCACGCCGCTGATGGCGATGGGGTTTTGCTGGGTTTGGTAGCCGGACATCGCATGTGCGAAACCGGGTCAAGGTCTCGGTGGGGAGGGTGGGGGATTGTGCGCTCGCCTGAATATTCGCCGTTGGGAGGTTTTTCATATGGAGCGGTTACATTGCCAACAGTCGGCCGCGGGCCGGCTCCGTTGAACCAAGGTTTGCACGGACACGAACATCCACACCAGAAGGAGTAACCATGGGTCTCATGAGTTTTATCAAGGAAGCAGGTGAGAAACTTTTCGGCAGCAAAGACACCGAGGCAGTGGCAAAACAAGCCCAGGCCGCACCGGACGATGCAGCCTTGCAAGCCAAGGTGGCCGATGCCAACCAAACAGCCGGCGCCGCGATTTCTGCCTACATCGCCACACAGCACCTCAGCGCTGACGGATTGAATGTGGAGTTTGATGGCGCGTCGGGCAGCGTCACCGTGGCGGGTGTGGCCGCAGACCAAGCCACCAAGGAAAAAATTCTGCTGTGCTGCGGCAATGTGCATGGGGTTGAAAAGGTCAACGACATGCTCACCGTGAGCCAGCCAGCGGACGAGTCACGCTACTACACCGTGGTGCGTGGCGACACCTTGTCGGCCATTGCCAAATCGCAGTATGGCAATGCCAACGCGTACATGAAAATTTTTGAGGCCAACAAGCCGATGTTGTCGCACCCGGACAAAATTTATCCGGGGCAGTTGTTGCGCATTCCAGCCGCTTGATACAGGTGGAATGACGGCACGGTGCCATCTGACCAGGTGGCACCGTGTGAGGGTCAGCGTTATTCAGCGTCGCTGGTACTGCTGACTTCCAAACAAAACTTCACGTTCTTTCTCGCCCGTGATGGGCTTGCGCAAGTTGGCCAGCACCTCCACGCCGCGCTGCACGGCAGGTCGTGCGCTGATCTCATCGAACCAACCTTTGAGGTGGGGGTAGTCGTTCCAATCAATGCCTTGGTTTTTCCATGACCGTAACCAGGGGAAGATGGCGATGTCCGCAATGCTGTATTCGGGCCCTGCCATGTATTTTTGTTTGGCCAACTGCTTGTCCATCACGCCATACAGGCGTTTGGCTTCATTGGTGTAGCGGTCAACGGCATAGTCAATTTTCTCTGGGGCATAAATTCTGAAATGATGGGCCTGGCCCAGCATGGGTCCGACGCCGCCCATCTGAAACATCAACCACTGCAACACCTCGTAACGGCCACGTGTGGAGTTTGGCAAAAAGCGCCCCGTTTTGCCCGCTAAATACAGCAAGATGGCGCCCGATTCAAACAGCGACATCGGCTTGCCGTCGGGGCCCTCACTGTCCTCGATGGCCGGTATTTTGTTGTTGGGGCTGATGGCTAAGAAGTGGGGCTCGAACTGCTGACCCGCCCCAATATCGACCGGGTGAACCCTGTAGGGCAGGCCACACTCCTCCAGCATGATGTGAACTTTGTGCCCATTCGGTGTGGCCCACGAATACACTTCGATCATGACGGTTGGCTCCTTTGATCAACGGGTTGTTTGAACACACTCTAGTGCATCCGAATTAACCATGCTTTACACACTGAAACGATGGATATCCGGCGCCTCGGCCGATGCCGAGTGGGGCGGTTTGCCAGACTGGGCCAAGCAGCAAGGCTGGGACATCAAACGTGTGCGTGAGGTCGGTGGGTTTGTGATTGACGGTGCCATGGATGGCGCCGCCGGGCAGTTGCCTTGGCGTTTAGAGTGGGGGCCTTCGCAGCGGGACTACATCCCGGGCCGCGAGTTGCGCATGCGCATGGAGTTGCAATTGCCAGCCGACCTCCAAATGTTGGTGCTCAGCCGCCCGCTGATGGAGGTGCTGGAAAAAGCCGCTTACGAACACTTCACTCAAACCTCTCAAACTTTCATTGATGGCACAGCGCCCGAGGAAATGCGTTGGCTGTCCATGTTCAGCAAGGTGGCAGTCGCGGATAGAAATCTGCGCAGCCGTTTTGGTGTGGTGGCCAGTGAACCCCATTTGGCCGCTTCCTGGCTCGACGGCGATTTGGCCGAGCAGTTCAACCAAACTGCCCAAGATTGGATGGCCAGTGAGCCGCCGCTGGTTCTAATGACGTTACGTGGACGTCTGTATTTGCGGCTGGGTTGTGACGAGCCTCAGCCTGGATTGGTGGGCGGTGTGGTGGGACTTTTTTCCAAGGCTGCACAACATGCCCACAGGGTGGGGCAATCCTTCGGTCCCGCGTCAAGCAACGAGTGGCCGTCAACTGCCATCAGTGCATGGCAGGCGCAGCTCGATGCGGAAGATGGACGCCCTTCGGGCGATACGCGTTGAGAGTGCCTGGCTTGGCGCGACTGGTTTGCGCATCCCTGTTGTGTCTGGCAACGCCTGTGGTGTGGAGCTTGGGCTTGGGTTCGGTGACCGATGCCACGGTGCTGGGCGGGCCTCTGAATTTTTCGGTTGCGCTGCGCCTGGATGACGGCGAGGTGCTTACCTCTGACTGTGTCAAGGCCGAGGTCACGGCGGGTGAGTCACGGGTGCCTTCGGCCCAAGTGCAGGTTCAACTTCGTCGCGGCGCAGATGCCGTGGTCACTGCGGTGCGGGTGCGCACCGGCGTTCGGATTGAAGAGCCAGTGTCCACTGTTACCTTGAGCCTTGGTTGTCCCGCACGTTTGGTGCGGCAGTTTGTGGTGCTGGCCGATCCGCCCCAGCTGAGTCAGGTGGTGGCCGCGCCTGACATCTCTGCCGCCCTGTCGTCGAACGAGTTTCAACAAGACGACACCCCTGCGGCGCGACTGCGCGCTGCAGCCTCGCCCCAGGCTGTTAGCACGGCCTCGGAAAACGCGGCAACAACACCCACCGGTGCGAAACGACCCACACCGCGCAAACCGGGTCTCGCTGGCGGGGATGGCCGGTCTCGGTCCCATCAAGCCGCAGTCACCCCAAAGCCAGTGGTGTCCAAACCGCCGCGCGCTGTCGCGAGTGCCACGGCTTCATCCCGACAAGCCGCAGCCAACGTCAGCAAGCCAACGACGGCTGCGGGCCCGCGATTGAGTCTGGAACCGCCGGCACCTGCAGCTGCACCAGCGCCTGCTGTGGGCAGCAGGCCGTCAGCCACGATGCCCAACCCTTCGCCCGACCCAGCGACCCAACAGCGGGCGGTTGAAGACCTGCGTTTGGCGGCGCTGGAGACCAGTTTGAACCGCCTGCAAGCTGAACATGAAGCCAATCGCGAGCGAACTTTGGCACTTCAAGCGCGGCTTGTGAAGGCGGAATCAGGTCGCTACGCCAATCCCTTGGTGTATGCCTTGTTGTCGCTGGTGCTGCTGCTTGCGGCGGCCGTCGTTTATTTGGCGCAGCGGCAGCGGCACTTGAAACGTTTGGCGAGCCGACCGCCGTGGTGGACAGCCTCGGCCGGGCCATCTTCACTCAACGAATTGCCGGAGTCATCGTTTCAGTCGCGTTTTGATGAGCCCCTTCCCGCCATGACGCCCAAGGATGTGTGGCCGATCAGTCCCTCACGGTTAAAAAAAGCAACCATCTCCGAGGTCGACTCCGGCGCTGGGAGTACCGACCCAAGCTCGGCCATCGCAGACGCTGCGCCCCCCACAGCGCCGATGGCCCTGAATGCCAGCACGTCTGCATCACCAAGCCTTTGGGACGAACCCAAACGCGCCGTTGCGGTGGAAGAGTTGATTGACTTGGAGCAACAAGCCGAGTTCTTCCGGGTCTTGGGCCAAGAGCAAGCGGCCGTTGATTTGTTGATGGAGCATGTGAAGCAGCGTGAAGGCAAGGGCGGGGTGAGCAGCCCCATGCCCTACCTGAAGCTTCTGGACATTCACCGCCGCCGCGGTGATCGCGAGGACTACGAACGTCTGCGCGAGCGTTTCAACTTGCGGTTTTCCGCCTACGCGCCGCCATGGGGGGCCGACCTCACAGGGGGGCTGCACCTGGAGGACTACCCTGAGGTGCTGGCGCAAGTGCAACGCCTTTGGGTGTTGCCCAAGAACGCCATGACGGGACTGGAGACTTTGTTGTTCCGCCACGAGCCCACCGACACCACATTCGAGTTGCCCGCCTATTTGCAGCTGTTGTTTTTGTACTCGGTGGCCCGCGATTTGGTCGAAAGCGAAATTGACCCCAGCAAGGTGGACTTGGACCTGCCGATGGACGCCGCGTGAGCGTCGCAGCAACGACTGCGGCCTACAAGCTGCTCAACCGGTCGAGGGCATGCCTCAGCGTTGCTTCCTTCTTGGCGAAACAAAACCGCACCAGGCCTTGCTCAAAGCGGTCAGGGTAGAAGGCCGACAAGGGGATGGCCACCACGCCAACTTCCGCAGTCAACCAGCGACAGAAGTCTTCTTCCGATTGATCACTGATGCCACGGTAGTCCACACATTGAAAGTAGCTGCCCTGGCTGGGCAGGAGTTTGAAGCGGGTTGACGCCAAGCCAGAGCGAAACAGATCGCGTTTGGTTTGGTAAAAGGCGGGCAACTGCAAATAGGGCGCCGGCTCCTGCATGTAGCGGGCCAAAGCCCACTGCATGGGCGTGTTCACGGTGAACACATTGAACTGGTGCACCTTGCGGAATTCCGCCATGATGGCGGCTGGGGCCACCACATAACCCACCTTCCAGCCAGTGACGTGGAAGGTTTTTCCGAAACTCGAGACCACCACGCTGCGTGCGGCCAAGTCTGCAAAGCAGCAAACGCTGTGGTGTTGTTGGTCGTCGAAGACCATGTGCTCGTAGACCTCATCCGAAATCACCATCACATCGGTGCTGGCCAGCAGGCTTTGCAGCTGAAGCATTTCATCGATGGACCACACTGTGGCACTGGGGTTGTGGGGCGTGTTGATCAAGATGGCACGCGTCCGCGGCGACAAGGCGGCACTGATGCGAGCGAAGGCTGGCCTGAAAGTGCCCGGAGTCAACGGCACAAACACGGCGGTGCCGCCGGCCAAGGTGATGTTGGGCTCGTAGCTGTCGTAGCTCGGTGTCAGCACGATCACTTCGTCACCCGGGTGGACCAGGGCCAAGATGCTGCTGAGTATGGCTTGTGTGGCGCCCGCCGTGATGGTGACTTCGGTGCCAACGTCGTACCGCCGTCCGTAAAGGCGTTCAATCTTTTGTACCACCGCCTCACGCAAGGCAATCACACCTGGCATCGGTGGGTACTGGTTGTGTCCCTGCTGCATGGCCAGGTTCACAGCGCTGAGCAAGGCAGGATCGCAATCGAAGTCGGGAAACCCTTGTCCCAAGTTCACCGCCTGATGTTCTTGCGCCAATGTCGACATGACGCTGAAGATGGTGGTGCCCACCTGAGGCAGGCGGCTCTTGAGATGCAGTTGGGTGGAAATCGTGTTCATGGTGCGGGACAGGCTTGCGCTGTGAATTTCAAAGCGATTCGTCTTCGCCACCGATTTGCCCGGCCAGCGTTTGTTCGATGAGCTGGCGGCTCAGGCGTGGGGCTACCAACTGGGCAAAGGCGTAAACAAAACTGCGCAGATAAGCGCCACGCTTGAAGGCCATGCGTGCTACGTTGGGGCCAAAGAGATGGCCCACGGGACGGGCGACCAGGTCGCCGCCGGGCGGGTCATCATTCATCGCCATTTCCGACACGATGCCCACGCCCAAACCCAAACGCACATAGGTTTTGATCACGTCTGCATCGATGGCCTCCAGCACCACATTGGTTTTGAGTTTGTGGGCTGCGAAAGTTTGATCAATGCGGCTGCGACCGGCGAACGACGGGTGATAAGAAATGAGTGGTTCTTGCGCCAACTGCACCAGGCTCAAGCGTTCGACCTGGGCGAAGGGGTGGCCAACGGGCACCACCACCACGTGGTGCCACTCGTAGCAGGGCAGGGTGATCAACTCGTCAAAGTTGGAGAGCGACTCCGTGGCCAAACCGACCTCGGCCACATCCTCCAGCAGCATCTTGGCCACTTGTTCGGGCGTGCCTTGGTGTAGGCTGACATTGACTTTCGGGTAGCGCTTACGCAACTGGCTGATGGGCCCGGGCAGCACATAACGGGCCTGGTTGTGGGTGGTGGCAATGGACAAGGTGCCGGCATCTTGTTGTGAGAACTCGTGGCCGATGCGCTTGAGGTTGTTGACCTCGCGCATGATGACCTCAATGGCCTTGAGCACTTCTTCGCCCGGCTCGGTGACCCGGCGCAAACGTTTGCCATGCCTGGCGAAAATGTCCACACCCAGTTCGCCTTCGAGCTCCAAGATGGCCTTGGAAATGCCAGGCTGCGAGGTGTGCAGCGCCTTGGCCGTTTCGGTCAAATTGAGTTTTTGCCGAACCGCTTCTTGTACAAAACGAAATTGGTGCAGGTTCATGATGTATTGGACATGCCGGTCAGCGCCGCGTCGGCCATGGCTTGCACCACGCTGCTGACTTCACCAATGGCGGCGCGCAACTGCCAATGCACGGTGGGATGCTGGTTGCTGAGCTGGCCCATCAGTTCAGGCAAATCTTTGCGAACGTGACCCCCTGCGCCAAGAAACAAGGGCAACACATCCACCGTCGTGCAACCCGCTTGCGCCAAGCTCGCGCCGGCGTCGATCAAGTTGGGCGTCATGAACTCGAGAAAAGCCAGTTCCACAGGCATAGACGGCGCGTTGGCGAGAACACGCTGCTTGATGTCGACAAAGGGCAATGCCCAGCGCGGATCGCGTGCACCGTGAGCGAATAAAAGCAAGCCTTGCATCGGGTGTCTTCCGGAAGGGTTAACGGTAACGAATGAGCCAGGTGAAAGCGGCCATTGACAGCAACAGATAAAAAACACTGGGCACTGCAGCAACCATCCACGGCGTCCAGTTTTGCAACAAACCGACGTGCGAGGCCAAGTTATTCAACAGAACGAAACTGATGCCAATCATGATGCCGCCAAATACCTTGAAGCTGATGCCCTGCCCACCGCGCGTGTGCATGTAGGCGAAGGGTAGCGCCAGGCCCACCATGACCAAACAGGCCAAGGGGTAGAGCGCCCGTTTCCAGAACTGAATTTCATGACGCTGCGCCGCCTGCTCGTTTTCATACAAGTGTGCGACATACCGCCCCAACTCCAAGGTCGACATCGTGTTCAATGGCATCACCGCTGCCATGACCACGTCTGCCGAAAGTGTGCTGGACCAGGCGAAACTGTCCACTTCTTCCGTTCGAGTTCGTAAGTCCAGCCAATCCGCCGTGGTGTTTTCTGTTCGGACTGCGGTCTGCAAGTCCGGCCGCGGCCAATGGGTGATGGTTGCGTGTTTCAAGGTCCACACAGAGTCATTGCTCACCACAGCAGATTGCGCTTGAATGCGTTGCAAGAGTCGGCCTTGGGGGTCGAACTCAAAAATTCGCACCTGTTGCAGTTCGCCTTTGCTTCCGGTGCTGTCCACATGAATGGAGTAGCTGCGCTCTCCCTCTGGTGTGGATTGTTTTTCTTTCAACCAAGCGCCAGCGCGTCCTATGTTCATGCTGCCCTTGAAGCTGGCTCGAAGCTGGTTTCCCAGCCTTTCACTGGCAGGAGCGAGGTAGTCACCGACCACGAAGGTGAAAACACCAAAGGCCAGTCCCAAACTTGCAAGCAGTGTCAGTGCACGCCCAGGTCCCAGGCCCGCAGTGCGAAGAATCGTGTACTCCGATGCTTGTGCCATGCGAGCCAAGGTGTAGATGGTGCCTATCAACACAGCAATCGGTGCGAGCTCGTAAAGATGGCCGGGTATTTGCAGCAGGCAGTAAACCGCAGCATGAACCAGCGTGTACCCACGTGCGCCCAGATCACCGAGTTCTTGGACAAAATCAATGAAAAAAAACAAGGACAAGAACGCCAAGGCGACAAATGCGACCGAGGACAGGATGTCTGAGAAGAACAGTCTGCGGACGGTTTTCATGAGCGGCCGCCCTTTGACCGCTGCCAACCGCCGAAAGAAGTGGCATGGTCGCGCCACCACAACATGGCCAGTGCAATGAACAACGCAAAGCCATGCACGGTGAAAAGCGATTCACCCATGGTCAGTTTGTTCGACGTGACCCAGGCGTTGGAGAGGTTGATCAAGTTGTAGTAAACGATGAATGCCAACAGCGCCAACAACATATTCCAGTTGCTCGCGCGGCGCGGGTTGGAGGCGGACAGGACGGTACCGAGCAGCAGCATGTTGGCGGCGGCCAGTATCAAACCCAAACGCCAAACCAGTTCGCCCTGGTGTGCAGCAATGGGATTGATCAGCAATTGCCAAGTGGTTTGCGCTTTGGGGGGAAGGTTGGTGGCGTCGCGCAGCACTGCTTCTCCAGCCAGTACGCGGTAGGTCTCGAAGCGAGCAATCGTTCGTTCACCGGTGGCCAGGTTCTCTTCATTGCGCTGTCCATTTTCCAGAACCAAGAAACGGTCATTGCCCACGACCTCGATGCGGCCGCGCTCGGCCGTGGTGATCGATTCTTTCTCGTCGTCTTTGGATAGGATGAAAACGTTGCGTCCGGTGGCGCCGTCCGCGCCATCACGTTCTATGAAAAAGACTCTCTTGCCATCGCTAGAGCTTTGAAATTGGCCTGGCGCAACCCGCGACAAATCAGAGCGTTGCTCGTAGCGGTCCCTGAGCTCCACGCTGCGCTGGTTGACCCAGGGCCAGACCAGCATGGCCAGCACGGCGACAACCAACAAGATCGGCCACGCCATGCGCAATACAGGGCGCACAAACCGGGACAAGCTGATGCCGCTGGAGAACCAAATCGTCATTTCGCTGTCGCGGTACATGCGGCCCAAGGTGGCCACGACAGAAATGAAGAGTGACAGGGCCAGCATCGTTGGCAACTGCCCAAGCGCGGTGTAGCCCAAGTAGAGCACGACGTCCTGAGGCGCAATGCGCCCGCCTGCGGCCTGCCCCAAGGTTCGAATCAAGAACATCGTGAGCACAATGGTCAACACCACCACTAAAGTGGCGCTGAAGCTGCGTGCTAGCTCTCGTCGTATGGTGGAATCGAATAACATCGTTGCTTGAATTTGACTAGCGCAGGATTATGGACTTCAAGCATCAAATCGGCTCCGCCCTCCAATTGGCCACGTTGCAGGCCGATGCCTTGCTCTTGGTGGTGACACCCGATCTGCTGGAAAGCGGGGCATCTCGGCAAGCCAAGCTTGCATTGGACCCTGTGCTCAAACGATTGATTGCCGATGCGGTCAAGGCGGGTGACTTTGCACTTAAATCCGGGCGTACCTTGTACCTGCATCATCCCAAAGGGGTGACTGCGCCGCGTGTGGTGGTCAGCGTTGCCGCTAACGAAGGTGCCAAGGCCTACAGAGCGGCGCTTGGGTCTGCGCTGTCCTTGCTCAAGACAGGGGGCGCAAGGCAACTGCTCATTGGCGCCACGGTGCCGCTGTCGCGGGAACACGCCTTCGCCATGGTTGTGGCCGCCGGCGAAGCGCACTATGTTTATCGGCACAGCAAACCCAGTGCCCCGACCTCGCCCAAGTGGACCCGGTTGACCTTGTGGTGTCGCAAAGAGGAGGCCAAGGACGCCGCTTCAGGCCTGGCGCTCGGGCAGGCGGTGTCCAGCGGAATGCGCTTGGCCAAGGAATGCGCCAACCGCCCTGGCAACCTGTGCACGCCGAGCCACCTTGCTTCAGAGGCCAAAGCCTTGGCCAAACAACACCGCTTGAAGGTCGAGGTGCTGGACCGCAAAGCGGTTGAAAAACTCGGCATGGGTGCGTTTTTGGCTGTGGCGCAAGGTTCGCAAGAGCCACTGCGATTCATCGTGTTGCGTTACGAAGGGGCTCCCGCCTCGGCGAAAAAAGCGGCGGCGGCACCGATTGTTTTGGTAGGCAAGGGCATTACCTTTGACAGCGGTGGCATCTCCATCAAACCCGCCGCTGACATGGACGAGATGAAGTTCGACATGGGCGGCGCTGCCAGTGTCTTGGGCACCATGGCGGCAATTGCCGAGCTCCGCCCCAAGTTGAACCTGGTCGTCATCATTCCGAGCTGCGAAAACATGCCCAGCGGAACGGCGGTCAAGCCGGGTGACGTGGTCACGACCATGTCGGGTCAGACGGTTGAAATCCTCAACACCGATGCCGAGGGGCGCCTGATTCTCTGCGACGCATTGACCTATGCCGAACGCTTCAAACCGCGTGTGGTGGTGGACGTGGCGACGCTGACGGGTGCTTGTGTCATTGCTTTGGGCCACCACCACTCCGGCCTCTTCACGACTGACGACGCATTGGCAACACAAATGCTGCAGTGTGGCCAGGCCGCGCTGGATCCCTGCTGGCGCTTGCCACTGGACGACGAATACGATGAAGGCCTCAAAAGCAATTTTGCCGACATGGGCAATGTTGGCCCCAGAGCCGGCGGTGCCATCACCGCAGCCATGTTCTTGAAACGTTACACCGCCAAGTACCGCTGGGTGCATTTGGACATTGCTGGCACGGCCTGGAAATCGGGCGCAGCCAAAGGCAGCACGGGGCGTCCGGTGCCTTTGCTGACCCAGTTTGTGCTGTCCCAACAAGACTGACCACAGGCAACGCACGACACGAATGACAGAGATTCAGTTTCATTTCAATGTGCCCGACCGTCTGGCCTATGCCTGCAGGTTGTTGCGTAAAGCCATGCGCAAAGTAGCCGGAATTTCGGTGTTGGGCGATGCAGATGACCTGGAGCGTTTGAATCGCCAGCTTTGGTCTTTTGAACCTGCTGAGTTTTTGCCCCACGTGTTGGTGCGTGGGGCTGACGCAGTGGCGCCCAGCTTGGTGCAGACGCCGCTTTGGTTGTTGACTGACCTGGCACGATCGCCTGCCGAGCACAAGGTGTTGGTCAATCTCGGTGCGCCTCCCGTCAGCGGATTGGAGCGTTTTGATCGTTTGGTGGAGATTGTGTCGATCGACGAAAACGACCGTGAGGCGGCGCGGCTGCGGTGGCGCCACTATGCGGGCTTGGGCTTGCCCATTCAAAAGTTTGAGGTTCCCGCATGAGCCTGTTCAAAGCCAATGTGCCCAAAGCCAATGTGCCACCCAGCCGCGTGCCGACCTTGACAGAAGTGGTCGAAGTCCATGGCTTTGGGACCGAAGAGGCGATACCTGCCGCGGACCCGACGCCAGGAGTTGCCAGCACCGTTTCAACGTTGCCCGCTGCGCCGTCCCTCACGGGTTCAGCGCAGCAACCCGTGAACGCCGACCTCTTTGCTCAGCAGGTGATGGCTGACATTCAACGGCAAGTCGACGCCATGCTGGAGGTGCGGTTGAAAGAGGCCTTGGCGCCCATCGTCACACGAATGACAGATGCCCTGGCGAGAGACGCCAGGGCTGAATTGACCAAAGTGATGAAGGAAGTGGTTTCGCGCTGCGTGGCAGACGAAGTTCGTCGCACCCAATCCAAGCGCTGAGCCCCTGTTGCCGCCGTGGTCATACCCGGCCTTTTTTGCCGCCTATGTCATGCGAAAGGGCCTAAGCTGTGCGGTCGCGCTATGCCAGTGACCCCAAGCAGAAGTACCTGGGCGTTGGCGCCAATGCTTTGCAGCGCGGAGTGTTCATCAGGACGGCTGGTTCGGGGCGCTGAGAAATCGCAGGGCACCGAATGGATATCGCGGCCAGTTCGATCGATCAGTGCAACCCTGATTCCGTTTCGACAAAACTGCACTATTCTAGGAATCCACTAAGACCAACTACAGGAGTCCGGTTGCATGAAAAAGTCGCTGTTCCCAGTCGCCATTTTGGCGGCCATGGTGTTTGTTGCTTGTGGCAAAAAGGAAGAAGCCCCCGCTGCTGCTACCCCGCCCGCAGCGCCCACTGAACTCGTTGTCAAGATTGGTCACGTGGGACCGACCAGCGGCGCCATTGCCCACCTGGGTAAAGACAACGAGATGGGTGCTCGCATGGCCATCGACGAACTCAATGCCAAGGGCGTGATGATTGGTGGCACCAAAGCCAAGTTTGAATTGCTGGCTGAGGATGATGGTGCGGATCCCAAACAAGGAACGGCCGTCGCACAAAAGCTGATGGACGCCAAAGTCAACGGCGTGATTGGGCACTTGAACTCCGGCACCACCATTCCCGCATCCAAGGTTTATTCGGATGCAGGCGTTCCACAAATCTCACCGTCCGCGACCAACCCGACTTACACCCGCAATGGCTACAAAACGGCTTTCCGTTTGGTGGCTGACGACGCGCACCTGGGCGGAACTTTGGGCCGCTATGCCGTGAACGAACTCAAAGGCAAGTCCATTGCCGTGATCGACGACAGAACCGCCTATGGCCAAGGCATCGCTGAAGAGTTTGAAAAGGCCGTTAAGGCTGCTGGTGGCGCCGTTGCTGAGCGTCAATTCACCACCGACAAGGCCACCGACTTCACCGCTATCCTGACCGCAGTTCGCGCCAAGAAACCCGATGTGGTTTTCTTCGGCGGTATGGACGCGGTTGCCGGCCCGATGATTCGTCAGATGAAACAGCTTGGCATCAAAGCCAAGTTCTTGGGCGGCGATGGCATTTGCACGGGCGAATTGCCCAAGTTGGCTGCGGGTGCCATGGGCGACGGGCAAGTGGTTTGCGCGGAGGCCGGTGGTGTTGAGGGTGAACAAAAAGCGGGCATGGATAAGTTCAGCGCCGATTTCAAAGCCAAGTTCAATACCGAAGTGCAGATCTACGCGCCGTATGTGTATGACGCCGTCAATGTCATGGTCGCGGCCATGGAAAAAGCGGGTTCTGCTGATCCAGCCAAGTACCTCCCAGTTTTGGCCAAGATGGAAGGCTACAAAGGCGTGACCGGCACCATCTCCTTCGACGAGAAGGGCGATATCAAGAATGGTGCCCTGACCCTGTTCACCTACAAAGCAGACAAGCGCGACCAGATCGTGGTGGTTCGTTGAAGCATCCCCTGACTGGCCGACGTATTGAGCTAGGCACCACAGCTCGGCGTGTTCTATTAATTCATCATTTGCTACACCTGTTTTTGCGCACTCTGAGTCATCGTAGGAGTCTGCGCTTGCGTTATGTGTTCGACGCAGCTTGTTCCTCATGGTGTGATGCAGGTTTAAGTGGCGTCAGTCAGTTCATATGTTCTGTGAAACCACTGTTCGGTAGTGTTTTTATCGGTAATTTCAGTATAAGTAACGACCAATTGCAATTTTCGTCAGAGTTTTCCCGATAGAAATACTGATTTTTTTCGGTTAGAGTTCAAATGTGTTGAATTTTTCTGGTCTGTTAATTCAACCATTCCTCGTTTCCTGATTTCCTACTATTCGTTTTACAACCGGAGGTTCTCATGCAAGTGAAATTGAACGTGTTTGTGGGTGCGGCGGTGTTGGCATTGGCTGGTGGCGCGACGTCAGTTGTTGCCCAAGACATGGTGGTGAAAATTGGGCACGTGGGCCCTACCAGCGGTGCCATTGCTCACTTGGGCAAAGACAACGAGCTGGGCGCCAAGATGGCCATTGATGAACTCAATGCCAAGGGCGTGATGATTGGCGGCAAAAAGGCCAAGTTTGAACTGCTGACGGAAGATGACGGTGCCGATCCCAAACAAGGCACGGCAGTTGCGCAAAAGCTGATGGATGCCAAGGTCAACGGCGTGATTGGTCACTTGAATTCGGGTACCACCATTCCTGCGTCCAAGATTTACTCTGATGCTGGCGTGCCTCAGATTTCTCCTTCTGCAACCAACCCGAAATACACCCGCAACGGCTACAAAACGGCGTTCCGCATGGTTGCTGATGACGCGCACCTGGGCGGCACCCTGGGTCGTTATGCAGTCAATACCTTGAAGGGCAAGTCCATTGCCGTGATCGATGACCGCACCGCCTATGGCCAAGGCATCGCCGAAGAGTTCGAAAAGGCTGTTAAAGCAGCGGGCGGATCCATTGCAGAGCGTCAGTTCACGACTGACAAAGCCACGGACTTCACCGCCATCCTGACTGCCGTTCGTGGCAAGAAGGCTGACGTCGTGTTCTTCGGTGGCATGGACGCAGTGGCCGGTCCTATGATCCGCCAAATGAAACAACTTGGCATTGATGCCAAGTTCCTCGGTGGTGACGGTATTTGCACGGGCGAGTTGCCTAAGCTCGCGGCAGGCACCATGGCTGAAGGCCAAGTGGTTTGTGCGGAAGCAGGTGGTGTTGAAGGTGAGCAAAAAGGAGGCTTGACAAAGTTCTATGCTGATTTCAAGAAAAAGAACAACATCGATGTTCAGGTTTATGCGCCTTACGTTTATGACGCCGTCAACGTGATGGTGGCTGCGATGGTCAAGGCGGGTTCGGCTGAGCCCGCGAAATACCTGCCTGTGCTGGCGAAGACAGAAGGTTACAAGGGCGTGACAGGCACGATTTCCTTCGACAACAAGGGTGACATTAAGAATGGCGCGCTGACTTTGTATACCTACAAAGATGGCAAGCGCGATGAAATCGGCGTGGTGCGCTGATTCATCACTGCTCAACCAATCTAGCAAAAAAGCACCCAGCGATGGGTGCTTTTTTTATGATCACGGATTTGCGCAAAACGAAGCAAAGAAAAAACCCGCTGAGGCTTAGCGCCATAGCGGGTTGATTCAGGAACGGGACGGCTGGCTTACTTCAGCTTCGTCTCTTTATACATCACGTGCTTACGCGCTTTGGGATCGAACTTCATGATTTCGATCTTCTCGGGCGTGGTCTTTTTGTTTTTGTCGGTCGTGTAGAAGTGACCGGTGCCAGCTGAAGACTCCAGCTTGATTTTTTCGCGTCCACCTTTAGCCATTTGTCAGCTCCTCGATTTCAGATTTCGCCGCGCGCGCGCAAGTCGGCGACCACTTGCTCGATGCCGACCTTGTCGATCAAACGCAGCGCGGCGTTCGTGATGCGCAAACGCACCCAGCGGTTTTCGGTTTCAAGCCAGAAGCGGCGGTACTGCAAATTGGGCAGGAACCGGCGTTTGGTTTTGTTGTTGGCGTGAGAAACATTGTTCCCCACCATCGGGCGCTTACCCGTTACTTGACAGACGCGTGCCATGACGCTTCTCCGTTCGAATCTGGTGTTTCAAAAAGCGGCCACGAACTCAAAACGACTTGTTTGGTTTGGGGCCGATAGCCGAAACAAAACTTTTTGTAGAAAAGTTTCGCTTTTGGCAAAGACAATGATTATAGCCGTTTTCTCTGGGAAAAATCAATGGTCAGTGTCTGACGTCCGCTATTTCAACACTCCACGATGTTCACCGCCAGGCCGCCGCGGGCGGTTTCTTTGTACTTGGTCATCATGTCAGCACCGGTTTCGCGCATGGTTTTGATGACTTTGTCGAGGCTGACATGGTGGCTTCCATCGCCGTAAAGCGCCATTCTCGCTGCGTTGATGGCTTTGACCGAGGCGATGGCATTGCGCTCAATGCAGGGAATTTGCACCAAGCCGCCAACTGGATCGCAGGTCAGCCCCAGGTGGTGTTCCATGCCAATCTCCGCCGCGTTTTCCACTTGGGCGGGTGTGCCGCCTAGCACGGCGCAAAGTGCACCGGCGGCCATGGAGCACGCAACACCCACTTCCCCCTGGCAGCCGACCTCAGCCCCCGAGATGGACGCGTTTTCTTTGTAAAGCAAACCAATGGCGGCGGCGGTGAGCAGGAAATCCACCACACCGCTGCTGCTCGCCGCCGGTATGAAGCGGACGTAGTAGTGCAATACCGCGGGAATGATGCCCGCGGCGCCATTGGTGGGGGCGGTGACCACACGCCCACCGGCCGCGTTTTCTTCGTTCACGGCCAGGGCGTACAGGTTGACCCAGTCCATCACTTGCAGTGGGTCGCTGGCGGCGGCGGCGGAGCTGGCCAACAAACTGGCGTGCAAGCCCATGGCACGGCGTTTGACCTTGAAGCCACCCGGCAGCACACCCGCGGTGGCACAACCGCGTTCGACGCAAGCTTGCATCACCGCCCAAATGCGCAAGAGGCCGGCATCGATTTCGGCATCACTGCGCCAGTGGCGTTCGTTGGTGCGCATCACTTCGGCAATGCTGCAGCCATGTTGTTCAGTCAGCGTGAGCAACTCGGCGGCTGAGTGAAAGGGCAGGGGCAGCACCGTGCTGTCGGGGGCGATTTGTTTTTGACGTGATCCGTCGGCGGCCACCTCTTCGCTCACCACAAACCCGCCGCCCACCGAGTAATAACAGCGCGTGGCCAATACGGCCCCTTGGGCATCCCAGGCGGTCAGGCGCATGCCGTTGGCGTGGAAGGGCAGGCTCTCGCGTCGGTGAAATACGAGGTCCCGGCTTTCGTCAAAAACGATGCTGTGCTCGCCCAGCAGCGTCAGTTGCTTGGATTGTCGAATGCGCGCCAGCATGTCGGGGATTTGATCGACCTCCACCGTGTCAGGCTCATGCCCGGCCAAACCCAATAAGACGGCGGTGTCGCTGCCGTGGCCCTTGCCGGTGGCCCCGAGTGAGCCGTAGAGCTCGGCCTGCACGCGCTGCGCAGCGGTCAACAAAGCGTCATGGGACAGTCGCGAGACAAAAAGCCTAGCGGCCCGCATTGGCCCCACCGTGTGGGAACTGCTCGGGCCAATGCCGATCTTGAAAAGGTCGAAGACGGAAACGGCCATGGTGTAGATTTACTCGTAGTTAGAGGTCGGTACGCAAGCGCAGAACAAATTGCGGTCGCCGTAGACGTTGTCCACCCGGCCCACGGGAACCCAGTACTTGCTGCGGCGCAGACTGGCCACTGGGTAGGCCGCTTGCTCACGTGTGTAGGCATGGGGCCACTCGGCGGCCAGTAAGGTTTCGGCGGTGTGGGGCGCCGTTTTGAGAGGGTTGTCGGCCTGTGGCCAATGGCCATTCTCGACTTGCCGGATTTCTTCACGGATGGCGATCATGGCCTCGATGAAACGGTCCAACTCAATCAGAGGCTCGCTTTCCGTGGGTTCCACCATCAAGGTCCCCGCCACCGGGAAGCTCAGCGTTGGCGCATGGAAGCCGTAGTCGATCAGCCGTTTAGCAACATCTTCCGCGCTGATGCCTTGTGCACCGCCCGTGCTTTCTTTCAAAGGCCGCAAGTCCAAGATGCACTCGTGGGCCACACCGCCGCCTTGCAGCTGGGTCGATCCCCCCGAGTAAAGCACCGGGAAATGCGGGGCCAGTTTCGCGGCGATGTAGTTGGCGCTCAAGATGGCGATTTCTGTGGCCGATTGCAGGCCGTCCGCGCCCATCATGCGGCAGTACATCCAGCTGATGGGCAGCACAGCCGCATTGCCCAGCGGAGCAGCCGAAATTGCACCCACTTGGTGGCTGGTGGCGGGCGAGAGTTCAGTGTTGTGTCCCGTCAGATAGCTGCGGTGCGTGGGCAAGTAGGGCACCAAATCGGCCACCACCGCCACTGGGCCCACACCAGGCCCACCGCCACCGTGTGGAATACAAAAAGTTTTGTGCAGATTCAAGTGGCTGACATCGCCACCGAACTCACCCGGCGCAGCCACACCCACCAGTGCATTCATGTTGGCGCCGTCCACATAGACGCGGCCGCCATGTTGGTGCACCAGCGCACAAAGTTCTTTCACGCGTACTTCAAACACGCCGTGGGTGGAGGGGTAGGTGATCATCACCGCCGCCAAATTGGCGCTGTGCAACTCGCACTTGGCGCGCAGATCATCCATGTCCACATTGCCTTGGGCATCGCACTTCACCACCACCACGGTCATGCCCACCATTTGGGCAGACGCGGGGTTGGTGCCGTGGGCCGATTCGGGAATCAGGCAAATGTTGCGTCGCGCCTCGCCACGGGCGTCGTGGAACGCCTTGATGACGAGCAAACCCGCGTATTCGCCTTGTGAGCCAGCGTTGGGCTGCAAACTCACGCCGCTGTAGCCGGTGGCTTGGCAGAGCCAGGCTTCGAGTTGCTGGCGCAGTAAATCGTAGCCTTGCAACTGATCGGCGGGTGCAAAGGGGTGGATGTGGGCGAACTCCGGCCAGGTGATGGGAATCATCTCGCTGCTGGCATTGAGTTTCATCGTGCAAGAGCCCAGCGGAATCATGCAGCGGTCCAGTGCCAGGTCTTTGTCGGACAGGCTGCGGATGTAGCGCAGCATTTCTGTTTCACTGTGGTGGGTGTTGAACACCGGGTGGCTGAGGAAGCTGCTGGTGCGTGCCAGGCTCGCGGGCAAGAGATTGGCCACGCCTTTTTCAAAGTCCTCGAAACTTGGTAGCACTTGACCGAGGCCAAAGAGTTTCCACAAGGCGCGCACATCGTCGCGGGTGGTGGTTTCGTCCAGCGTGATACCAACAGAAACCGAAGAGGCACGCCGCAGGTTGAAGCCGTGTTCACGCGCTGCTTGGAGTAAAGCCTCGGTGCCGCGCGAGGTGTTGATCTCCAAGGTGTCAAAGGCTTCTTCATGAACCAGGCTGCAGCCCAGTTGTTTGAGGCCCTGCGCCAAGATGGTGGTGTAGCTGGCGATGCGCTGCGCAATGCGCTTCAACCCTGTCGCGCCGTGGTAAACCGCGTACATGCTGGCGACCACTGCGGGCAGCACCTGCGCGGTGCAAATGTTCGACGTGGCTTTCTCGCGGCGTATGTGCTGTTCGCGCGTTTGCAGCGCGAGCCGGAACGCGGGTTTACCGTGGACATCGACACTCACGCCCACCAAACGGCCCGGCATCGAACGTTTGAATTCGTCGCGTGTGGCCAAGTAGGCCGCGTGCGGGCCGCCGTTGCCCATGGGCATGCCAAAACGCTGGGTATTGCCGACCACGATGTCTGCGCCCAGCTCGCCGGGCGGTGTGAGCAAGGTCAAAGCGAGTAAGTCGGCGGCCATGATGACCAAACCACCACGGGCCTTGTACTGCGTGATCCAGTCTTTGTAGTCACGCACCTGGCCGTTCACGCCGGGGTACTGCAAGAGGACCGCAAAGCTGTCGTTCTGCAATGCCTCGTCGCCAGCGCAAATCCTGACCTCAATGCCGAGTGGCCGAGCGCGGGTTTGGATCACTTCCAGTGTCTGTGGCAACACATCGTCGGCGACATAAATCACTTGTGACTTTGTCTTGCCCACACGCAGCGCCAGGGTCATGGCTTCGGCAGCTGAGGTGGCTTCGTCCAGCATGGACGCGCCGGCAATCGGCATCGCCGTCAAGTCGCACACCATGGTTTGAAAATTCACCAAGGCTTCCAAGCGGCCTTGGGAAATTTCAGCCTGGTAAGGCGTGTAGGCGGTGTACCAAGCCGGGTTCTCCAAGATGTTGCGCAGGATGACGCCTGGCGTGTGCGTGCCGTGGTAACCCTGGCCGATGAAACTCTTGAGTACTTTGTTTTTCTGCGCGATGGACTTCAACTCGGCCAGGGCCTGGGCCTCGGTGAGGGAGGCCGGCAGTTGCATCGGTGTTTGACGGGCGATGGAGCGCGGCACGATGGCTTCGATCAAGGCGCGGCGCGAAGCGGCACCAATGGCGGACAGCATCAGGTGCTCGTCCTGCTCGGAAATGCCAATGTGGCGGGCGACGAATTCGCTGTGGTCTTCGAGTTCGGCCAAAGACTTGTGGGCAGACATCAACATGGTGGGCTCGCGCGTTGGGTTGAACTGAAGATCAGCTGTTGCTGGCGTGGGTGGCGTAGGTGGTTTCGTCCATCAAGCCCACCAGCTCTTGCGTATCGGCCAGCTTGATCTTGAAGAACCAGCCTGTGTTGAGCGGGTCGCTGTTGGCAAGCGATGGGTCGTCGCGCAAGGCTTCGTTCACGGCCACCACCTCGCCGGTGACGGGCATGTAAATGTCGGCTGCTGCTTTCACTGACTCGACCACACCGGCCACGTCGCCTTTTTTGAAGGTCGCACCCACGGCGGGCAAATCCACAAACACCACATCACCCAGCGCGTCTTGCGCATGAACGGTGATGCCGACGATGGCGGCGTTGGTGTCGGTGGTGTTGATCCATTCGTGGTCGGCGGTGTAGAGGGTGCTCATGGTGCTGTCCTGAGGGTTGAAGTGGTGGGATGAAAAAGAAAATGGTTGCGCTGGCTGGGTTCAACCGCGGTAGTAGCGGTTGGGTGTGAAGGGCATGGCCGTGACCGTCATCGGCAATTTTTTGCCACGTACTTCGGCCCAGACGGTTTGTCCGACAACAGCTTGGGCTATGGGCAAATAAGCCATGGCGACCACCTGGTTGACGGTGGGTGCCAAGGTACCACTGGTGACAACGCCGAGAGGCTGACCGCCTGTGTCCACCAGGGGCGCGCCTTCGCGAACCGGCGCACGTTCTTGGCCGACGAGTCCGACGCGTTTGCGACCAGCGCCGTTCATGAGTTGGTTGTTGATGATGTCAGCGCCAGGGAAACCACCGGCACGTGCACCGCCGCTGCGACGAACTTTTTGAATCGCCCAGGTCAAAGCGGCCTCCACCGGGGTGGTCTCGGTGTTGATGTCGTGGCCATACAAACACAAACCGGCTTCCAGCCGCAGGGTGTCGCGCGCGCCCAGACCCGCGGGTTTGACTTCACGTTGCTCAAGCAGCGCCCGTGCCAAATTTTCGGCTTGATCGGCGGCCACAGAAATTTCAAACCCGTCTTCGCCGGTGTAGCCCGAACGGGTCACAAAACATTCGCAGCCAGCCAGGTCCAAATGGGTGCCGGTCATGAAGGTGAGGTTGGCGGCTTGGGGGTTGAGGCGAGCCAGCGCCTGAACAGCCATCGGGCCTTGAAGCGCCAGCAAGGCCCTATCGGGCAGGCTTTGCACCTGACAGCGGCCACCGATATGTCGAATCAAATGTTCGGTATCAGCCACTTTGCAACCGGCGTTGACCACCACGAACAGATCGTCTTCGCGCCGCGTGATCATCAGGTCGTCCAGCAGACCACCGGTTTCGTTCGTGAAGAAACCGTAGCGCTGTTTGCCCACCGCCAAATCGACGACATCAACGGGAACCAAGGACTCCAGCGCGGCCGCGGCGTCGCTGCCATGCAGGCGCAACTGGCCCATGTGAGACACGTCGAACAAGGCGGCTGAGTCGCGGCATTGTTTGTGTTCGGCCATGATCCCGCCCGGGTATTGAACCGGCATGTCGTACCCAGCGAAGGGCACCATGCGAGCGCCGAGCTCCAGGTGCAGCTTGTGCAGCGGGGTTTTAAGCAGCTCGGCCGGGCTGGACGAGAGGGAAGCGGTTGCGTCAAGCATGCGGAAATCTCCAGGGGCATTCACTGAACCAGCGCAACCCTTCACCAAAAGTGACGGGTCACGCAAGGGAAGCCCTCTGCTGTCCGCTTTACCTGAGAGATTGATTGTTTGGACTTTGTCCAAACAACTTGCCCCTTCGGTGGGTCCGCTGCTCGTGCTGAACTGAGCGGGCCTCTCTCCAGCGAGGAACACCTGCCAGTACTGCACCAGCGGGCGTTTTTGTCAGTCCTTTTGCCTGAGCGTTCGCGGTCAAACCACAACCCCTGCGCCTTCGGCGGTGGGTGTTGATTGACAACGCCCACTCTCTCCTAACCGCAGCAGTGTAGCAGCGCTTCGCGCTGGCTCAGAGTGTGTGTGTTCTCTGTAGAGAGCAAATGATCTGTCCGGAGCTGTAGCAAGTAATCTGTCCGGTTTAGGGGAGGTGCGATGTTCGCACCACAACTGAGCCGGGCGCACTTGATGCAAGGAAGCCGGATCATGAGATTTGAAGAGGTTTACGAGG
>JANPCX010000081.1:0-52166 GCA_031431125.1 Burkholderiales bacterium | reverse complement strand
GCTACGCGCCCGATTGAGCCGCGCTGCGGCGTGCTGGCGGCGTTGCTTCGCCTTGCGGGCATGAGCCCGCCGCGTTGTCGCGCCTTGCCAGCGCACCGCATCGCAGCCCACTCGGGCGCGTCCAACTGCCGTTTCTAGGTTCAAGCGACACTGGCCAAAGGCGGGTACCAAACCCAGACCGACACTTCCTTGGGTGCGTGCGCATGGTTAAACCCCCTGTTTGCGTGAATCGGCGCTCAACCCCGGATGCCGTGCGCCACCAAGAAGGGGAAGTCCCCCCAAAGTGGTCGTGAAAACGAGCCAAATCCTCAACCGACCACTGATTCAGCATCCACCTGAAAGTTTGCGCGGGGTCGGAGAGTTGCAACTGCGGTGCGCCAGGCCATGGCTGCGAGCAACAGCGCAGTCTGCAAGGTCAGCTCATGAGTCAACCGCATGGGGCAGGCCCTTTACTTGGGCGGGAACAAAAAGGACAGCGGTGCCCGCCCCAATCGTTGGGTGATGGCGGCGTAGATGCGTTGGCGGTCCACCAGCTTCAAACCGCGCGAGCGCAGGGCGACGTGAAAGGCGAGCAAAAAACTCACTGTCAGGTTGAGCACTCCAATCACCGCGATACCGGCAACACACCACGCCACGGCCGGGTCTAACAAAGCGCGCCATCCCAGCACCGGCAGTTCCGCGCCGAGCGCTGCAGCGAGTTGGCCGGCTGACAACGTCACGTGGCGCACGTCCAAGGGAATGCCGAAAAAGCCCAGCAGCGCGGGCACCAAACCCAGCATCAACCCGAGCGACACATTGGCAGCCAAACCGGAGATGTTCTGACGCCACCAGAGCGCCCAGCGCCGTGCACGCGCTGGACCCAAACGCGCCACAAAACGCGGGTTCCAGGCGATGGCGCTGTCCAGGCGGTGAAATACAAACCAGTTCTCGACCCAGCCGGCAAAAAGGGAACTGGCAAAAAGCAGCACCCCAGTGAAAGCCGCAAAGAGTGCCGTCGGGCCGAGCAAGGTGATACTGTGTTTGACATAGGCCGCTTCTTTCAAACCCACGGGCGTTGAACCAAATAGCGCGTGGCACAGCAGCTGAACAACCAGCACCAAAGGCGCGCAGACCATGACGTTGCCGACAACGCCCGCGAACTGAGAGCGGGTCAGCTGGGCCACCTTGTCCACGAACCGGTCTAACGCGACGTCGTCGCTGAGCTCACCCAACGATGCGGCCATGGCCGGTGCGGTCATGGCAGGTTGTTTGGTCGCCACCGTCCAGTGCAACAACATGACCACCACAAAACTGGTGGCGTAATTCACGCCCGACCACGCACCCGCCCAAAAGGCCGACAACCCCAGGGCAACGATTGCAAATTTGACGAAAGTGGTGCCCGCGATCACCGCACCCCCACCGGCCGCCCGGCGCAGCATGTCGCGCCACTCGTTGCGGTCCCGCGTGATGTAGTGCTCGCCGGTTTCGGCGTTGCGCTCGGCCACCTGGCGCGCCAACAGCGAGTACTGACGCGCCAGCAAGCTGCGCACGCTGCGCAGTTGGGCCTGACTTTGTAGCAAGCTCAGCAACAGCCTCAGCAAGTCGGGTTGCGCTTGGGGTGACAACAGACACTCCAGCAGCTGCTCCACCCTCACCGTGCGAGCGCGCAGCTGCTCCATGGCAAACACAATGTCCACCGACACCCCATGTTCTTCCAGGTGCTGGGTGATGCTGCTCGTTGCCTCGCGGCAGCGGTCGAGCAAAGCACGCAAATAAGCTGCTTCCTGCAAAACCACGGCCTGCTCGCCAGTTTCCAGCGCCAGTCGCAAAGACTGAACGACACGTGGCAATTGACGAAAGGGCTCGTCGGCCAGCAGCTCGGTGCTCATGCGTTTGCGCAGCGGCCCTGACAGGCCTTGGCCTTGAATGGCCGCAACCAAGAGTGACAGCGCATCCGACATGCTGCTGCGCCATGTGGTTGTCGGCGCTGCGGCGCCGGCCTTGTTGTCTGAATCGCCATTCAAAGCCATGAGCTGGGACAGATCAGCAAGGGTGTCGTCATCCAGGGCTTGCAGCCACAGTGCATCGTCGGGCACAAAAAGCAACTGAAACAGTTCGGCGAGGTCCGAGGTGTCGGGTGTGCCAGGCAACAGCCGTTCGCGCAGGCGGTTCCCGATCTCACTGAACAGCGCCGCTCTGGGCGCAAATCCAAAATCGGCGAACAAGGCGGATGCATCAATTTGCGACCAAAACGCCCGCCAAACGCCGCACACCCGTGCTTGGTGTTCAGGGTGTTGCGCCAACACCCTGAACAAATGGCGCAGGCGCAGGATGGGACGCGGCGTTGCGGATGCGGCGTTTGTGATCAGTTCGTTCTTTTTCAGCGGCGCATGTCGCAGCCACTCCATCAGACGCACCAACCACAGGTGGCGTTCAGCGCGGGGCGATTTAGGGTCGGCTGCATTGAGCAGCGCGGTCAAATCCCAAGGGCTGTGTGCCGCCGCTGATCGCATGTCGGCCGCTGTGTCAGTGCAAGAGTTGGGGGCTCGACAGCAAAAACTCGGGCACCACGGCCTCAAACGACTTGGCGTCTTCCGTCATGCAAAAGAACGTACCTCGCATGGTGCCTTGCGATGTGGTCAATGGCGTCCAGCTGGTGTACTCGAATTTTTCACCCGGTTTGAGCACCGGCTGGTGTCCGACCACCGCCAAACCCCGAACTTCATGGGCCAGCCCCGTCGCGTCGGCGATCACCCAGTGCCGCGCAATCAATTGCGCTGTGACATCGCCGGTGTTGGTGATGTGCACCGTATAAGAAAACGCGTGCTGTTCGGCTTCGGGTTGGGATTGTTCAGCCAAGTACTGAACATCGACGGTGCAGGTGAATTCGGGTTTAGGCATGAGGACATTCTAGGAGCCTGCCGATGGAGCACAAACAAAAGGGCCTTCTAGAATCCGATTAACCCAAGGGCCTCCCCATGAATAAACAACCCCGCACCTACCGCATCGCTCCCAGCATTTTGTCCGCCGACTTCGCCCGCCTGGGCGAAGAGCTTCGCGCCGTGATTGCAGCCGGAGCCGACTGGATTCACTTTGACGTGATGGACAACCACTATGTGCCCAACCTCACCTTTGGTCCCATGGTGTGCCAGGCGCTGAAGCCCCATGCCAAGCGGGCCGATGGCAGTGCCGTGCCGATTGATGTCCACCTCATGGTTCAACCTGTGGATGCGTTGGCGCAAGCCTTTTGCAAAGCGGGCGCCAACCTTGTCAGTTTCCACCCCGACGCCAGCACCCATGTTGACCGCACCTTGCAGTTGATACGCGCCGAGGGCTGCCAAGCCGGTTTGGTGTTCAACCCTGCCACATCGCTGGACGTGCTGGAGTGGGTGATCGACAAAGTGGACCTCGTGCTCATCATGAGTGTGAACCCCGGCTTTGGTGGCCAAAGCTTCATCCCAAACAGCTTGAAGAAGATTGAACAAGCACGCCGCATCATTGACGCCAGCGGACGCGACATTCGCCTCGAAGTCGATGGTGGCATCAAGGTGGACAACATTGCCCAAGTGGCGGCTGCCGGTGCCGACACCTTTGTCGCGGGCAGCGCCATCTTTGGGCAGGCCGACTATGCCAAGGTCGTGCAAGCCATGCGTGACGAGCTGGTGAAAGTGGCCTGAGGCCCGCCCCGCATGCCACTTCCCGATGGGCTGCAAGCCGCCATCATCGACCTCGATGGCACCCTGATAGACACCGTCGGCGACTTCGAAGCCGCGCTCGGTGCCATGTTGCGCGACATGCACCTGCCGACCATCCAGCGCGACTTCATTCAACACACCGTGGGCAAAGGCACCGAACACTTGATACGTTCCACCGTGGCCCAAGTCGACGCCAAGGCCGCACGATTTGACGAAGCCCATGAACGTTACATGCACCACTATCTGGGCCTCAACGGCCAATTTGCAAAGGTCTACCCTGGGGTGCAAGAGGGTCTGCAGGCCATGAAAGAACGCGGCCTGCGTTTGGCCTGCGTCACCAACAAACCGACGGCCTTGGCCGAGCCACTGCTCGAACGCAAGGGGTTGCGCGGCTACTTTGAGGTGGTTTTCGGTGGGGACGCTTTCCCCCACAAAAAACCCCACCCAGAACCACTGCTCAACACCTGCGCAGCGCTAGGCACCACACCCGCGCAAACCTTGATGGTGGGCGACAGCAGCAACGACGCCCAAGCCGCCCGTGCGGCGGGTTGCCCTGTGGTGCTGATGAGTTACGGCTACAACCACGGACAGCCCGTTCACGGTTTGGATGTGGACGCTGTTTACGACAGACTGGATGCCATCGTTTGGTGCGATTGATGCGTTCATGAAAACGCTGTTGCTGCGGGCCATAAAAAACCTATTCAGCATTCCGCTGGCGCTGCTGATTCTGTTTGAAGAATGGGGCTGGGAGCCGCTGCAAGCGCTGCTGGCCCGTTGTGCGCGTTGGCCGCTGTGGGCTTGGATGGAGGCACGCATCCGCGCCCTGTCGCCCTATGCGGCATTGGCCACCTTCGCGCTGCCGTCCGTGCTGCTGTTGCCAGTGAAGTTGTTGGCCCTGTGGACGCTCTCGCATGGCCACGCAGTGCTTGGTGCGGCCGTCATCATCGCTGCCAAACTGGTCGGCACCGCCATCGTGGCCCGCCTGTTCAACTTAACCCGCCCCGCCTTGATGCAACTGGCCTGGTTTGCCAAAGCCTACGGCCACTGGACAACATGGAAAGACAATCTCCTGACGCAAGTGCGCGCCACGTGGGTTTGGCGTTTGGGCAGGGTGATGAAACGAGGTCTGCGACGGGTGTTCAAGCGGCGTTGAGGTTCAAGCCTTGACGTTCTCAAATTCAACTGGCGTTGGTCCCTAAGAGGCAATTCGTAGCCTCGTGCAGCGCCAGAAGCCACCAAAATGTACTGTTCAACTGCACAAAATCAAGCACAGGCCCACGTTGTGAATACCCTGCAGCATTCGCGCCTCGCGCTCTACCTCGACCTCATCCGCTGGAGCCGCCCTGCCGGCACTTACCTGTTGTTGTGGCCCACGCTCTCCGCCTTGTGGATCGCAGCCGGTGGGTTTCCGGGTTGGCATTTGCTCACGGTGTTTGTGTTGGGCACCTTCTTGATGCGAAGTAGCGGCTGCGCAGTGAACGATGTGGCCGACCGGGACTTTGACAAACATGTGAAGCGCACCGCACAACGCCCCGTCACCAGCGGTGCGCTCAGTGTGAAAGAAGCGTTGGCCGTGGGTGCGGTGCTGGCGGTGTTGGCATTTGCGCTGGTGCTGACCACCAATTTGCCCACGGTTCTTTGGAGCGTTGCGGCGCTGGCCGTGGCCATTGTTTACCCCTTCACCAAACGCTTCCTGTCCATGCCGCAAGCGGTGCTGGGTGTGGCGTTCAGCTTTGGTATCCCGATGGCGTTCTCGGCGGTGTTGGGCCAGGTGCCCCTGGTGGCGTGGGTGTTGCTGCTGGGCAATTTGTTTTGGGTCTTGGCCTACGACACCGAGTACGCCATGGTGGACCGTGACGATGATCTGAGAATTGGCATTCACACCTCGGCCATCACCCTGGGGCGCTGGGACGTCGCGGCGGTGATGCTGTTTTATGCACTGTATTTGGTGGTGTGGGCAGTGGCCGGTGTGCTGCTGGCGCTGGGCCTCGCCTTTTTTGTTGGTTTGGCCGTGGCCACTGCGATGGCGCTACGGCACTACCGCTTGATCAAGGACCGAGAGCGCGAGGGCTGCTTCAAGGCCTTCCGTGTGAACCACTGGTTGGGGTTGGCGGTTTTTGCGGGCGTGTTGGTGGACAGTGCTCTGAAGGGTCTGTAGGCAGGAGCAACCTCTGCCCGCGACGAGCATAGCGACGTCGCCCCATCAAGTAACTCCCACGGATCCGGCTTTGCCGGTCCGTTGGGAGGGCCTGGCAGGCCGCGCCGGGCGAAGACGCCCGGCCCTTCGCCAGGCACATTTCGTCCACAGGACGAAATGTGTCCGGGCTCAGCCCCTTGTGGGCTGGAGCCAAGCGACTGGGGGGCTCAGGGGTACAAACCGCGTTCTTCGCGGGCAATCAAAATGCGCTCGCAAGCCACGGCAAAGGTGGCGGTGCGCAGCGTGATCTTGTGGCGATCGGCCGTGTCCCAAATGTGGTTCAGGGCGTCCACCATGATTTTGTCCAGGCGCACATTGATCTCGTCTTCGGTCCAGAAGAAGCTGGAGAAGTCTTGCACCCACTCGAAGTAACTCACGGTCACGCCGCCGGCGTTGCAGATCACGTCGGGAACGACCAGAACATTGCGGCTGGCCAGCACGTCGTCGGCTTCGGGCAGGGTGGGGCCGTTGGCTCCTTCGAGCACGAGTTTGGCCTTGAGGCGGTTGGCACGCGCGGTGGTGATTTGGCCTTCCAAAGCAGCGGGAATCATGATGTCGCAGTCCACGTCCCAGAAGGCTTCGCCGTCGATTTTCTCGGCGTTTTTGTAGCCGCCAATGCCACCCTCACGTTTAACGACGGCCATGGCCTCGTTGAAGTCAAAACCGTTGGAGTTGACCAGGGTGCCGGTGTGGTCTTGCACGGCCACCAGTTTGGCGCCAGCGGCCACGAACAGCTCGACGGCGGCACTGCCCACATTGCCCAAGCCCTGCACGGCCACTTTGGCGCCTTGCAGATTCATGCCAATACGTTTGGCGGCTTCGTGGCCGGTGACGAACACACCGCGGCCAGTGGCTTTGACGCGGCCCAGTGAACCGCCCAAGTGGATGGGTTTGCCGGTGACCACGCCGGTGGCGGTGGAGCCGGTGTTCATTGAGTAGGTGTCCATCATCCAGGCCATGATTTGGCCGTTGGTGTTGACGTCGGGCGCGGGGATGTCACGCTGCGGGCCAATGATGATGCCGATCTCGCTGGTGTAGCGGCGCGTCATGCGCTCGAGTTCTTTGCGCGAGAGCTGCTTGGGGTCGACACGGATGCCGCCTTTGGCGCCGCCATAGGGCAGGCCCACTCCAGCGCATTTGACTGTCATCCAGGCCGACAGGGCCATGACTTCGTCCAAGGTGACATCGGGGTGGAAACGCACACCGCCTTTGCCGGGGCCGCGCGACAAGTTGTGCTGCACGCGGTAACCCTCAAAGTGGCGCACGGTGCCGTCGTCCATTTCGATGGGCACGTCGACGATCAGAGTGCGTTTGCAGTGTTTGAGTGTTTCGCCCCATTTGGCCAAATGGCCGAGGTAAGGCAAAACACGGTCAACCTGGGACAGATAGGTCTGCCACGGGCTGTCAGGATGGGAGGAAACGTAGGACAAATTGCTCATGCGGGGCTCCAAACAAGTCAACAAAATAGGGAACACGGACGCTTGCGAGAAGCGTTGTTGCGTGCGTTGACCGGCACTGTAGGCGGGAGTGTGCCGAGTTTGTCACTGTTAGCTATGCAGTTTTTGCATAGCGATCATTGGGGCGGGCATGGCCCGCTGCGTGAGCGTGATGTTGTTCTCGTCCTAGCCACCAAACTCATTGCCCAGCTCCGCTGCGCGGCGTTGCGCGGCACGCATTGCCTGAACGAAAAGCGGTGCTAAACCCGCCTCTTGCATGTGACTGATGGCCGCATGGGAGGTGCCACCTTTGGAGGTGACCCGTTCGCGCAAGGTTTGAATGGGGTCGGTCGAGGCTTGCGCCAGCGCGGTAGCTCCGGCAAATGTCGACAGTGCGAGCGAACGCCCTTGTTCTGCCGACAAACCCATGTCTTGCGCAGCTTGCACCATGGCCTCAAGGAAATAAAACACGTAGGCTGGGCCGGAGCCAGACAAGGCGGTCACCGCGTCCAAGTCAGCCTCGTTGTCGACCCAGAGCTGTTCGCCGGTCGGCGCTAACAAGTCGCTCACCTGCTGGCGTTGCGCCGGGGTCACCGCCCCGCTTGCAAAAACACCCGTGATGCCTTTTCCAACCAGTGCCGGTGTGTTGGGCATGGTGCGCACCACTTGGCGGCCCCCAGTGAGTCGCTCGATGGCGCGGCAGGGAATACCCGCCATGACGCTGATGTGCAGCACATGCTGCAACTGAGACCCCAAAGCCGCCGCGGCCGCCTCGAACACCTGCGGCTTCACCGCCCACACCACCGCAGAGGCTTGCGCCAGCGATGCATCCGCCTGGGCCAGGGTGCGCACCCCCCATTCCTCTTGTAGCCGCTCGCGTTGCTGCGCGTTGGGATCAAGCACACAAATCGACGATGCGGCGCGGCCAGCTCGAATTTGCCCGCCGACCAAGGCCTGGGCCATGTTGCCACCACCAATAAAACAAAGCGTCAAAGGTTCCATCACGACAGTTTAGGGGTAGTTGGCAGCCAGCTGAGGTGGTCGGTAACTTGCCTGTCCCGGCACCCCACCCCTCAAACGACGGATGGCCGATTCCTGCCGCAGGGGTTAAATTACAGGACGCAAAGTGACCAACGGGAGTGGGTGTGAGAAAAATTTCAAGTGTGATCGCTGTGGGTTCCTTGGCCATGCTGGTGGGATGCGCCACCATGCAAAGCCACAACAGCGTCGTTGGCGGAGCACAAGCCACAGCGGAATCCGGCAGCGTCAGCTCTGCGTTGCAGCAGCTTGAAGCGTCGGCTTCCAGTGATTCGGCCAAAAAAGAACTGCTCTACAACCTGGAACGGGGCGAGCTGTTGCGTTTGGCCAAACGTTATGGCGATAGCACCGCTGCCTATATGGTGGCCGACGAACAAGTGAAAACTTGGGAGCAAACTGCCAAGACATCCCCAGAAAAACTGCTGGGCACCGTGGGCGCTTCCATCATCAGTGAGCGCTTGAAGTCTTACGAGGGCCAAGACTACGAAAAAGTCATGCTCACCACACGTTTGGCCTTGAACCGCATGGCAGTGGGTGACTGGGACAATGCGCGCGTGGACGTCAAACGCACGCACGAACGCGAAGCCATCATTGCAGAGCTGCGCGCCAAGGAGCTGGTTGCGGCCGAGGAAGAAGCCAAGAAGAACGGTGCCAAAGTGGGCGGCAAGGAGCTCAACGGCTACCCCGTAGAAACGCTGGAAGACCCGGCTGTTTTGGCGCTGAAAAATGGCTACCAAAACGCACTGAGTCACTACCTGGCGGGTTTTTTGTACGAGGTGCTCAACGAACCGGGCTTGGCTGCGCCGGGTTACCGCAAAGCGATTGAACTCAACCCCAATGCCGCCATTCTAGAAGAAGGGCTGCGTGGTTTGGACCAGCGCACCAGCTTCACCCACCGTCGCCGTCAAAAAATGACCGATGTGTTGTTCTTGGTGGAGGCAGGTTCGGCGCCGCCCCGCAAGTCGACGAACTTTACTTTTCCCGTGCCCACAGGGCGCGGCATCGTCAGTGTGTCGGTGGCGTATCCGGTGATCCAGCCGTCCAACTCTCCCTACATCAATAACATCAGCGTGGCCAATACGCAGGTCAAAACGCAGGCGGTGGTGGATTTCAATGTGATGGCGCGCCGCGCGCTCAAAGACGAGATGCCCGCCATGATGGTGCGCACTTTCACACGTGCCATCACCAAAGGCGTGATCCAAGACCAAGCGCAAAAGAAACTGGGCGTGTTGGGTGGCTTGGTCACGGCCGTGGCCTCCATTGCCACGGAACAAGCCGATGACCGCATGTGGCGCATGCTGCCTGAGCGTGTCTATGTGGCCCGCGCCTATTTGCCGCCGGGTACGCACAAAATCAGCATTGATGGGCGTGAATTGCCTGAACCGGTGGTGATTGATGGTCAGTATGCGTTGGTGCCTGTTCGCGTTTACACCAACAATTTGGTGGTGGGCGACGTGGCCAGCTTCGGGAAAATCGTCGCCGGTGCCACAGCCGTTGTGGCGCCCGAGGCCGCTAAACCTGCCGAAACGACGCGTGTGATATCAACCACCAACCGCAGCACCGCCACGACACCGGCAACCCGTCCTGCTCGTGCTGCCGTCACCCCCGTGTCCACTGGCAAGGGCAGCGCGACCACACCCGCGCCTGCAGCCACCCCTGCGCCGTCCACGGCACCCGCGACAAAATCGGGTGTTAAACCTGCGGGTGGTGTGCCGACCAAAGTCCCTGCACCATGAGGACCGTGACTCGAGTGTGTTACTCCTTGCGACAGGGCGGTCAACCCCCATAGGCTCTCACTCGTTGTCACTTGTCTACCGAAACACAGCAAAACTCAGGAGGATCTCTATGAATTCCACACGAACCTTGATAACCGTGGTCTTGGCGGCAGCTTGCCAGTGGGCGAGCGCACAAGCCGTTCCGGCTGCACCGCCGGAGGCGGGCAGTGCCGCCAGCAAGTTGATGCTGCGTGGCGAAGCCTATGGGGTGAAGATCGTCGACATGCGCGCCCAAAAACGCAGCGACATCCTGGTGGTGCAAACTGAGCTGCTCAACACTGAAAAGGCCGATCGCCAGGTGTTTTGGCGCTACCGCTGGTTGGATGCCTCGGGCATGCAAGTGGGTGACGGTGAGGTTTGGAAACCCCTCGTGATGTACGGAGAGCAGTCGCAGTACCTGCGCGGCACCGCGCCCGGCATGAATGTGGTCGATTTCCGCCTGGAAATGAACGTCGAAAAGCGCTGAAGTACCGGTCAGTACCGTTAACAAACAAGGGAGTATTCATGAACCTCAACCCACAAGCACGCACTCTGCTGGGCGTTTTGGCAGCGACTTTGCTGCTCGCGGCCTGCGAAACCAAAGTCTCCTCACCCGTCGTACGTTTTGACCGGCAAGTGAATTACGGCGACAGCAAGGCCGTTGAGCTGGTCACCAACGAGTTCGGCTCCACCGACTTGCAGCTCATCGCTGAAAGAATGACGGGCTCGCTCTTGGAGACGCCGATTTTCACGGGTCGCCCCACGGTCACCATCTCCACCGTGCGCAATAAAACCAGTGAGTACATTGACACCACCAACGTCATGAACTCGATTCAAACCGCCTTGGTCAAAAGCGGCAAGGTGCGTTTCACCCGCAGCATTTCTGAGATGCAAGCCGGTGTGGACGAGCTGCAGCGCCAAAACCAAAGCGGCCTGTACAAACAAGGCACCACGGCCAAGGTCGGCAACATGAAGGGTGCCAAGTACAGCATTGAAGGCGAGTTGACCTCCATCGTCAAACAAAACAACACCACCAAAGACGTGTTCTATAAATTCACGCTCAAGATGTATGACGTGGAAGAAGGCACCATTGAGTGGCAAGACGAGAAAGAAATCCGCAAGACCAGCAAACGCTGATTCACCTTGCCATCAACGGGAGACACCATGATCAAAACCCTTCCCCTCATCGGCCTGCTGCTGTCCACTTTGGTGACGAGCACGGCGACCCTGGCGCAGCGCACCCCCAGCGTGGCGGTGACCGACCTGGCCTACTCAGAACGTGTACGTGAGTACTTCGAAGTGGCGCAAATTCGCACCCAATCGAATGTGCACGCCACGCCCTACACCTTGAGTGCCAACCGCTCGGCCGACGTGACCTATGCCGCTGGCAGCTACTCCTACATTGAACAAGGCGAGCTGCGCAATTTCACCGCCGACATCAAAGGCTCCTTGCTCAAAGGCGGCGGCGTGAAACTGATTCAAGCCCGTGCATTTGACGGCGGCGCACCGCAGTCCACCAAGGCCGAACAAGTGCTGCACCAAATGCAGACTGGCAAAGCGCCTGCCAAGCCCGTGCGTCAGCCCAGCGTGCACGACATCGTGACCCGCATCAAAAAAGGTGAGTTCTCGGGTGCCGACTATGTTTTGTTTGGCACCGTGTCCAGCATTGAGTTTCGCAACGAACTCTCGCCATTGCAGGGCAGCACCAGCGCCTCGTATTTGTTCAGCCTGGACTTGATCAGTGACTTCAGTGTCATCAACACCAAAACCTTGGAGATCAGCGCTGCCTTCAGTGCCCAAGGCAATGGTCAAGAGGTGAAAATTCTGAGCAACCGCGGTGACGTGGTGGTCCCGAACCGCGGCAAGGTCATCCGCGCCACCTCACTGAGTTTGGCCGACAGCGTTTATTCGCAGTTGGTTGATCAGCTCGGTCCCAAAGGCAGCCCGCCTATTGGCTCAGCGGCGGGTGCTGGCAACACACCAACGGCGGCACCGGCCGCACCGATGGTCAGGCCAGCCGAGCCGCCTACCATGGTGTTCAAGTGAGGTGTTTGACCGATTGCGTGTCGGCGCGCTGATCGGCCTGCTCACCTTGGTGGCCTGTGCAAGCCCAACCGCTGACCTCACCGCCCCGTTGCTCTCAGAGACCGGGGCGGTTTCTATTTCTCCAACGCCTGCGCGTTTTGTTCTGCCCGATGGTGGCGTGTTGAACTATGTCGCGCTCCGGCCCAGCCACTGGGGCGTGGTCGCTCCGCCGCAGCATCGGGTGTATGTCCTGCCTGGCTCAGGCTGCAATGGGCTGGCCAGCATCGCCATAGACTATTTCCAGGGCCTGGGTAACGGTGAGGTTGTTGTCCCCCACAAACGGCATGTTGATGCTCTGCGCTGGCAAACCGATCCAACCACATGCTCCGCCGCCTTTTTGCGCGATGACAACTTAAAACAATGGGCGTTGGACGCCACGGCTTTCATCCGCTGGCACCTACAACACCATCCCCTGCGTGACAACCAACCCATGGCCTTGGTGGGTATCTCCGAAGGGGCCGAGCTGCTCGCGGTGATTGCCGCCGAACTGCCCCAAGTCAAGCTGCTGGTTTTGCTCGGCAGCAGCGGGCTCGATCCGCTGGAGGCTTTGTCTGCGCAGGCGGAAAAATTGGGCGCTCGGGATTTTGTGGTGAACCTGCTGAAAAACACGGCCGACCCCGATGTGCCAGATGCTCAGATCTGGGCGGGCCGCAGCATGGCTTACTGGCGCAGTTTGGTGGCCTGGCGGTACAGCGACGCGTTGCTTGCCGCACACCACCCGCTGATGCTGGCGTTTGGTGGCCAGGACGAAGTCGTTCCGTTGACGGCGCTGCGGCAGTTTGAGTGGCGTGCTCGTGCACAGAACCGGCCGCTGTGTGTCGCAGTGTTTGCCGAGGCGGATCACTCCTTGCGTGTCAAAGGCATCGACAGGCCCCTACAGCACTACTGGGCCCTGGTGTCCGACGCTTTGCAGCGTGACAATCCCATGCAAGCTTGCCCCCAATGGGCGATGCATTGAACACATCATTTCCATTAGCGAGCATGGACGCGGCGATGCCAGCAATCCTTTTTTCACCGTACAAAGACGGCATGCCACACCGCTCGAATTGGTCCCGTCTGGCTGGGGTGGTTGTGGGGCTGTGTTTGGTGGGCTGCGTGACAACGGGGCCGGGTTCAACCGCCAACGATCAGTTTCTGCGGGACAACACCATGTTCGGAAAACCGATGGCGTCCTTGCCCCTGACCACACCGGCTTCGTTGTCGGGCCTGAGTCAGCAGCAGTGTTCAAAAAACGATTCTCAGTGCCAGAGGATGTTTGCCGACTATGCCGCCGCATCACCCCACAAGGCCTTGGCAACGCCGGTTGTGGAAGATGGTGCGGGCGTTTCTTCGGGCCTGGCGGGCCCGCAACAAGCTTTCTTGCGGGCCGTCTACAACTGCAACCATATTTCTCGTGTGGCGATCCGCCTGTGCGAAGTTCAAACCGTTGATGGGAAAGACATCCGCGCTTGGACGGCCACTGCGTTGTCCGGACACCGGCAGGCGTTCGCTGCGCTGACGCTCCCGGGTAGACGGTTCTTTGGTTCGGAGGAGCTCGGTTCAAGCTGGGTCACCGCGAACGCCCTGCGGACCGGCGCCAGCCCCTCGGGCGAAACGCCACCGCAGATTGATGGCGTCACCACCTACTACACCCAGGACTTGGTGCGCGCACTCATGGGTCCGAGCCCACCGCTGGTGATTGACGTGGGCAGCAGCTATGACGTTATTCCGATGGCGCGCAGTTTGTACCGGGGGGGGTTGGCCTTTGACGACACCGCTTTTGACAAAGACTATGAGGCCCGATTTGCGGGCCTGCTTAAACAACTCAGCCCCGACATCAACAAACCCGTAGTTTTCTACTGCCAGGGCCGTGCCTGCTGGTTTTCAGTGAACGCTGCGCTGCGGGCACGGCGTTTGGGCTACAGCCAAGTGGGCTGGTACCGAGGCGGCATTTACAGCTGGAAGGCGGCTGGATTGCCCGTGGCCACCGCCGTGGTGAAAGCTGTTGTTCAGCAGTGATCGCGACTACCCCGCCGTCGCCGCACGCGCGAGCAACTCCACATTGCCCCCGGCCGCAGCGGTGTTGATCGTGATGGTTTGTTCGGCCATAAAACGCAACAACAAACGGCCCAGTGCTGAGCCCGTGTCGTTGTTTTGAGTCACGCCACCGCAGACCAAAGGCAAGAGGGCACCTGTTCTTGATGCAAGTTGATGGCTCAGCCTTCCCACTTCGGCCGCGCTGTCCAAAGCCACACCGGCCAATTCACCGCAACCCAATACCGCTTCAAGCTGGCCGGGCTCGCCCGGTAAAACGCCCAAGGCGTTGAGTGGCAAACCGGCTTGGTGCAAAGACGCCGTCCATGATTCGGCGCCCGCCTGCTGCGGCCCCACCCATACGACGGCGTTGCCTGTGATCACCGCTGCTGCCAGTTGCTGCGCGAGCGTGCGCGGGTTGGCGTTGGCCGTCACCAGGATGGCAAACAGGCCGCGTCCGTGCAGATGCAACTCGTTTTTCTCGCCTGTGGGACCCGGTAGGGGCTGAACCGACAAACGACGCAGCGCTTGTTGGGCCAAGGTTTGCCAGTCCGCGATGGTTTGCTGGTGCAAGGCAGGCGAGAGCAGAGCCGCTGCGCGCTCCAAAACGGCTACACGCGACAAAACGGTTTGTGCGTTCCAAGGCGCGTGGCCCTGATGCAATTTCTGCAGCAAAGCGGTGACTGCTGTACCCTGATGCACTGCGCGCAGCAAAGTGGTGACGGCTGTTTGTGCGATGAGGTCGAAAGCGGCCGTGGACGTGGCAGGGGCCGCAGCGCTGGCGCTTTGTGTGCCGTCCGAACAGAAGCGATACAGATAGTGCGGCCCGCCCGCTTTGGGTCCGGTGCCACTCAAGCCTTCACCACCAAACGGCTGCACGCCCACCACCGCGCCTATCATGTTGCGGTTGATATAGACATTGCCCACATGCGCTTTGGCCGCCAACTGCAGGGCGCGGCTGTCGATGCGGGTTTGAATTCCCAAGGTCAGCCCATAACCCAAGGCGTTGATCTGTTCAATGACGGCTTCAGGTTCACCCGACCAGCGCACCACGTGCAACACCGGTCCGAAAATTTCTTGGCGCATGTCGCTGATGCGGTCCAGCTCAAAAGCAATGGGCGCAATCAGTCGCGGTGTTTTGGCGGTGACGGGTGTTTCGCCCAAGCAACGTGAATCTTTTCGCAAGCGAGCGATGTGGGCGCGAATGCCATCAAAGGCTTCGCCGTCAATCACCGGCCCCACGTCGGTGGCGAAGAGTGCAGGGTCGCCTACGTTCAACTCCAGCAGTGCACCACGGACCATGTCGATCACCGCATCTGCGACGCCTTCGTGCACGCACAACAAACGCAGCGCCGAGCAGCGTTGACCGGCTGAGCGAAAAGCGCTTTGCACCACGGCATCGACCACCTGCTCAGGCAGGGCGCTGCTGTCCATCACCATGGCGTTGATGCCGCCGGTTTCCGCAATCAAGACCGGGGGCGTCGCACGGGTTCGTGCTGCCAAGCTGCGGTTGATGATTTGGGCCACCGCCGTAGAGCCGGTGAAACAGACACCCGCTGTGCTCGGGTGTCCCACCAGCGCAGCGCCTATGGTTTCGCCGGGGCCGTGCAACATCACGAGGGCGTCGCGGGGCAGGCCCGCCTCATGCAGCAAGGCCACCAAACGTTCAGCTACGTAGGGTGTTTGTTCGGCCGGTTTGGCGGCCACGGTGTTGCCGGTGACCAAAGCGGCTGCAACTTGCCCCGCAAAAATCGCCAAAGGAAAGTTCCACGGGCTGATGCAAACGAAAACGCCTAAGCCTTGCGGGCCGGGTGCCGGAAAGTCGTTCTTCAAACCCTCGGCTTGAACCGCGTAGTAGCGGAAAAAGTCCACGGCCTCGCGCACCTCTGCCACACAGTCGCCCATGGTTTTATAGGCTTCTGTGACCAGCAGACCGCAGAACTCGGGAAGCCGAGCTTCGAGCATGTCGGCGGCGCGGCGCAAGATGGTGGCACGGTGGGAAACAGTGCTTGTGTTCCAGGAAGGGAATCCTATGGACAAGGCTTGCATGGCCGCATTGACTTGCTCGACGGTGGACCAGGGGACCTCTGTCACCACCGCTTGTGTCACGGCCATCTCCAAGGGCAGCCGTTCGCTCAGGTTGGTCAAGTCAACACCGACCGCATTGCGCCTGTCGGTAAACATGTCCAGTGGTGGCGGCACACCTGATTCGTTGCTGATGTGCAGGGGGCTGGCCAACAGCAGGTCGATGTCGACGGTCTCGTCCGAGAGTTGGTGCACAAAAGACGAGTTGGCACCGTTTTCCAACAAACGTCGTACCAAGTAGGCGAGCAGGTCTCGGTGCTCGCCCACTGGGGCGTACACACGAACCGGTACCGCTACATCACGCATCACCTCGCGGTATACACCTTCACCCATGCCGTGCAGGCGCTGCAACTCGAATGCCGCACCTTGTGCATCCGCGAGGTTCAACACCGCCGCAATCGTGGCGGCGTTGTGGGTGGCGAACTGGGGGTAGATGTTGCCCGCAGCGATGGGCGCACCCTTTTTCGGCGCATACACCAGCAAGGCCTGAGCGCAGGCCAAATAAGACATGTCGGTATGGTGTTTGTGGGTGTAGACCGGATACCCCTGCAGCCCCAACTCTTGGGCGCGCTTGATCTCTCCATCCCAATAGGCTCCCTTGACCAGTCGAACCATCAGACCCAAGCCAAGCTGCTTGCCGATGCGCGCCACTTCATGAACCACCTCCAGTGCCCGGGTTTGGTAGGCCTGAATGGCCAAACCAAAACCGCCCCACTGCGGAAAGTTCTGGGCCACTTGCTGCGCCAAACGCTCAAACACCTCCAGCGACAGCTCCAAACGATCGCTTTCTTCGGCGTCGATGGTGAGATTGATGTTGGCTTTTGCAGCAAGCTCTATCAGCGACCAAACACGCGGTAACAAGTCTGAAAAAACCCGCTCACGTTGTGCTTCTTCATAACGGGTGAACAAAGCACTGAGCTTGATGGAAATACCATCACCCTGCTGCGGACCGCCACTGCTTCGGCCGGCCGCAATCGCTTCAATGGCCTGACGGTAGGCGGCCAAATACCGAACCGCATCGGCCTCGGTGCGGGCGCCTTCGCCCAACATGTCGTAGCTGAAACACAAACCGCCTTGTTTTTTCCGCGCTGCGGCGGCCTCTCGCAAGGCCTCGGCGATGTCACGGCCCAAGACAAACTGACGACCCATGAGCTCAATGGCGCGGACGGTGGCGGCCACCACGGTTTGCGAGCCCAAACGCTGGAATAAACCAGGTGCCTGTGAGTTGGGCGCATCGGGCAAGAATTTTTTGGACAGAGCAATCGCGTTGGCCGACAAACTGGCGAGCAATTTGTGCGGTCCGGTGCCGTCGCTGTGGCTGCCGTCAAACTGGGCGCGGCCGAGCTGGTCCGCCGTCAGGGCAATGGCGGTGGCGGTGTCCGGCACACGCAATAAAGCTTCGGCCAAACGCATCAAGGCCAAACCTTCGGCACTGCTGATGGGGTACTCGCGCAGCAAGGACTCCATGGCCCAAAAAGGGGCCGGGTTGTCACGCACTGCTTGCACCCAGGGGTGTGCGCGCGTCAATACCTTGGACCAAGGCAGCGCGCCTTGCAGTGAAGCCAGAAACTCCGCCAGAACAGTGTTTTCATTTCGGTCGGGTGCAGCGAGCCTGGCTCGCAGTGGGGCGGGTTTAGCGAGGTTGGAAGAGATCAACATCCGGGGATTCCTGTATAGAATTTGCCGCTAGGATATTGCCTAATAGCTAGGATATTCATCCGATCCATAACCATTTTTTAAACGAAAATTCATCATGGCAGACGAAGAAATTCAGGCAGGCATTGACCGAATCGACGCGAAAATCCTGCGCGTTTTGCAACAAGATGGTCGCATTTCCAACCTCAAGCTGGCTGGTGAAGTGCACCTGTCGCCTACCGCCGTGCTGGAGCGCGTGAAACGGTTGACCCGCGACGGCTACATCTTGGGCTACGAAGCCCGGTTGAACCCCGACAAACTCGGCGCCGGCATGATGGTGTTCATCGAAGTGGTATTGGATCGCACCACGCCCGATGTGATGAATGCTTTTAAGGCGGCTGTTCAGGTGCGACCGGAAATTTTGGAATGCCACTTGGTGGCTGGCGGTTTTGACTACCTGATCAAAACCCGTGTGGCCGATATGCGCGCCTACCGCGAGCTGATCGGCGCCGTGGTGTGGGCGCTGCCGGGCGTGCGCGAGACCCACACCTATGCGGTCATGGAAGAGGTGAAAAACAGCACACACCTGGCGGTGTAGTTCGAGCTAGCCCGCATATTTCGCCAGGCACTGCCGCATGGGTGCGTAGAGCTCGGTACAAATTGGATTTGGTGCTCGAAGCAGCCGAAGCAAGCATTCATGCGGTGTTGCGGGACTCAAGGAAAGCGACCTGGTGAAACATGCGGTCTAGGTTCGCTCACCAAAGATGGCGCTGCCCACCCGCACCAAGGTGGCGCCTTCGGCGATGGCAGCCTCCAAATCCTGGCTCATGCCCATGGACAGCGTGTCCAAGGTGGGCATGTGGAGGGAAAGCAGCAACTCACGAAGCAGGCGATGGGCCTGACGTTGTGCGTCGACATGGGCGGTGGCCTCCGGAATCGCCATCAACCCACGCAAGCGCAGATGCGGCAAGGCGCTGACCGCTTGAGCGAGTGCGGCCAGGTCTGCGGGTGCAACCCCACTTTTGCTGGTTTCCTTGCTGGTGTTGACTTGTAAGCAAACATTCAACGGGGGCAGCGAGGGTGGGCGTTGGGCCGACAAACGCTCTGCCAGCTTGAGTCGATCGATGCTGTGTACCCAATCGAAGTGCTCGGCCACGGCGCGGGTCTTGTTGCTTTGCAGGGGGCCAATCAAGTGCCATTCCAGCGAATCGCGCAGGTCCGCCAAGGCAGATATCTTGTCCAAACCCTCTTGCGCATAGTTCTCGCCAAAGCAGCGCTCACCCGCGTTGAACGCCTCCCGTACCACCTGTGGTCCATAGGTTTTGCTCACACACAACAAGCGCACAGTGCTCAAGGGACGTTGTGCCGCTGCACAGGCCCCCCTCATCCGGGTGCGCACTTGTTGTATGTTGGTCTGTATCGTCGCCATAATGCGTTGACTATATGGGCGCACGCGCTGCCTTCATCGGCGGCCCCAACAACCTCACCGCAACCTCCATGGACATCACCCAACTGCTGGCGTTTTCTGTCAAGAACAAAGCCTCTGACTTGCATTTGTCGGCGGGCCTGCCCCCCATGATTCGAGTCCACGGCGACGTGAGGCGCATCAACGTCGATGCGCTGGACCATAAAACCGTGCACGACATGGTGTACGACATCATGAACGACTCGCAGCGCAAAGCCTACGAAGAAACGCTGGAATGCGACTTTTCATTTGAAATTCAAGGCTTGGCACGTTTCCGCGTCAACGCCTTCAATCAAAACCGTGGTTCCGGTGCTGTGTTCCGGACCATTCCGAGCAAAATTTTGACGCTGGAGCAGCTCAACTGCCCCAAGGTGTTCGCTGAACTGTCACTGAAACCGCGCGGCTTGGTGCTGGTGACGGGCCCCACGGGCTCAGGCAAATCCACCACGTTGGCGGCCATGGTGAACCACCTCAACGAGAACGAGTACGGCCATATCTTGACGGTGGAAGACCCCATTGAGTTTGTGCACGAGTCCAAAAAATGCCTGATCAACCAGCGCGAAGTCGGGCCGCACACCTTGAGTTTCTCCAACGCGCTGCGCTCTGCCCTGCGCGAAGACCCCGACTGCATCTTGGTGGGTGAGTTGCGCGATTTGGAAACCATTCGCCTGGCCCTCACGGCCGCGGAAACGGGCCACCTGGTCTTCGGCACTTTGCACACATCGAGTGCCGCCAAAACGGTGGACCGGGTGGTGGACGTGTTTCCCGCCGCGGAAAAAGAAATGGTGCGTGCCATGTTGTCGGAGTCCGTCATCGGCGTCATTTCTCAAACACTTTGCAAACTCAAAGACGGCTCAGGCCGGGTCGCGGCGCATGAAATCATGTTGGGCTCGGCGGCGGTGCGCAACTTGATTCGCGAGAACAAAATTGCGCAGATGTACTCCGCCATTCAAACTGGCAACAACGTCGGCATGTTCACCCTGGATCAAAACCTGGCCGAGCTCGTGCGCCGCAATGTGATCTCCCCTGCCGAGGCACGTGGCAAAGCCAAATTCCCTGAGAGTTTTCCGGGCTAAAGCCGTTTATCAATCACCGCTTCAAGGACTTCCATGGAACGCGACCAGGCATCTAAATTCGTTAACGACTTGCTGCGCTTGATGGTTTCGCGCAACGGCTCCGACCTTTTCCTCACCGCCGACTTTCCGCCGGCTATCAAGGTGGATGGCAAAGTAACCAAGGTGTCGCCCCAGCCCCTCACGGGTCAGCACACCCTGGCCTTGACGCGCGCCGTGATGAACGACAAACAGTCGGCAGAATTTGAGCGTACCAAGGAGTGCAATTTCGCCATCTCGCCGCAAGGCGTGGGGCGGTTTCGGGTGAACGCGTTTGTGCAGCAAGGAAATGTGGGTTTGGTGTTGCGGACCATTCCTGCCGTCCTGCCCACGGTAGACAGTTTGAACTTGCCGCGTATCCTGAAGGATGTGGCCTCTGCCAAACGCGGTTTGGTGATTTTTGTGGGTGCCACCGGCTCCGGCAAAAGCACCTCACTGGCCGCCATGGTGGACCACCGCAACGAAACCAGCTTTGGCCACATCATTACCATTGAAGACCCGGTGGAGTTTGTTCACCCGCACAAGAACTGCATCATCACCCAGCGCGAAGTCGGCATTGATACCGACGGTTGGGCACAGGCCCTGAAAAACACCTTGCGCCAAGCGCCTGATGTGATTCTGATGGGTGAGATCCGCGACCGTGAAACCATGGAACACGCCGTGGCTTTCGCCGAAACCGGTCACTTGTGCATGGCCACGCTGCACGCCAACAGCGCCAACCAGGCGCTGGATCGCATCATCAACTTCTTCCCAGAAGAGCGTCGCGGCCAGTTGCTGATGGACTTGTCCTTGAACATCAAAGCGTTGGTGTCTCAGCGCCTGTTGCCGCGCCAAGAGGGCAAAGGTCGCATTGCAGCCGTGGAAATCATGCTCAACACGCCTCTCATTTCCGAGCTCATCTTCAAAGGCGAAGTCTCGGAAATCAAAGAAATCATGAAACGCTCACGCGAGCTGGGCATGCAGACCTTCGACCAAAGTCTTTTCGATCTCTATGAAAACCACATGGTCACTTACGAGGATGCACTGCGCAACGCGGACTCTGTGAACGACTTACGTTTGCAAATCAAACTGCACAGCCAGCGTGCGCGCAGCAGCGATTTGGCGGCGGGCACTGAGCACCTGACGATTGTTTAAACCGCGGGTTTGAACAGGCTGGAAATCCGTTGGTGCGCCCGGCTGGGATCGAACCAGCAACCCCTGCCTTCGGAGGGCAGTACTCTATCCATTGAGCTACGGGCGCAGCGCGGGGCCATTCTAGCTGTGCCTCCGTCTTGAGTTGGCGCCAGGCCGTTCCCAAGTTTTCTCAACCCCCTCGGGGTGCCAGGCGCGAAGCCGCATGGCTGGGGGGCCTCTATAATTGTAGGTTACGCCCGGTGCAGTTACAGCGCCAGCCCATCACCACTAACGCACGCCCCCGGTTGAGGATTTCATGAGCGACTCTCGTTCCAAACGCGGTTCCCCACACGACTCCCCCCACGATGATGGCCCCCACGAAGGCCCAATCAAAACGCCCAAGCAGGTGATCATCGCCGTCTTGTTCAGCTTCATCGTGCCGATTTTGGTGATCGTCTTGCTGGTGACGCAAGTGACGGTCGACAAGCGTCCGGCTGCAGGAAGCGACGGATTGACGGCGGAGGCCACGGCACGCCGAATTCAACCGGTCGGCACGGTCAGTGTCAAGGATCCAACCGATGTCGCGGCCATGAAAACCGGCGACCAGGTATACAACAGCCAGTGTGTGGCATGCCATGCCTCCGGCGCAGCCGGTGCGCCCAAACTCACCGATCTGGCTGCATGGGGCCCGCGCATTGCACAGGGTTATGAAGCCCTGCTCCAAAGCGCGCTCAAGGGCAAGGGCGCCATGGGGGCACAGGGCGGCGGTGACTACAGCGACGTGGAAATTGGACGTGCCGTGGTCTACATGGCCAATCAAAGCGGTGCCAAGTTTGCTGAACCCGCTTTGCCCGCCAAAGCAGCGGCAACCGAAAGCAAGTAAAACAAGCGCACTCGATGCCCCCAATCAGAGCCGACCTCTGGGTCGGCTTTTTTACGCCTTCAATGGGCGGATTTAGGTTCAATGGCCTTGTGTTTGGAGTGCAACAGGACTGCGCTGATAGCCAAAATGGCCTGGCATGTCGGCAAACAACATCTCTTGAACCAACCATGACCCGGACTCAATCGGGGCGATGGCCAGGTGCATGTCCATGCTGTGCACCAAACCAAATCCGAGGTCGGTGTGCAGAAACAAGCGTCCGGCTTCGTCGGTGTAGGCCGCCATAAACTCAGCTGCTTGTCCGGCATGGCTTTGCAGCGTGGTCACCGCGCTACTCACATGGATGCGCCAAACCCAGGGCGCCGCCTCCAGCTCCACAAACACCTGTTGCGGGCCGTTCTGAAAGAACCAGCAACCGGTCTCGTCCGGTGCGTAGTTGCGCTGAATGAACTCACGCAGCTTGTCGTGTGTAATGCGGCTGCCCTTGGATTGCGGGAAAGGCCCCGCAGCTTGCGTGCGGTCGTCGCGCATGTACCAGTCCCCCCTGGCGTCCAGCCCCAACCAACCGCGGCAGGCGGGCACGTTGGGCCATTTTTTCAGGGCGGCGAGGACGATGGGATCCAAACCCGCTATCCAATCTTCACAGTTTGAGGTTTGGGGGTGGGCGCACGCGTGTCGGGCGTTGCCGCTTCAATCTTCAGGATGCGCTGTTCGTCCTGGCTCAAGTGACAGGCGTAAAGACGCGCTCCGAGATAGGCCCCGTAAGGACCTTTGGGATTGATCAACATGAGGTAGGTCTTCGCGGCGATCGGTTGTCCGGCATGTTGAATCACTGTGTCCGCACTTTTTTCGACAGCCTCAAATCGAGCGCTCTCTGGGTCTGCCAAACCCAATCGGGTGGGCGCGACGGCCATGCACAAAGCTTTGCCATCTCGTTCGGCGCCGCGGTCGGGTGCTGCGGATGCGGGCAAACGTTTGGTCTCGGCCTCTTTCCCGCAGGGCGTCTGGCTGTATTGATTTCCGCAGCGGTACATGGTTTGCGCAGACACCGCGCCGCCAAAGCCCAGCATCGCTGCAGCGATTGCCAGCACCCGCCAGTGCGTTACGAGTCGAATGACTGTCATGGGGAGGTTCCTTCATCTAAAGAGGGTGAAGATGTAACGCTAACGTGATCGTGCAGCCACCGCATCACCCTTTCGGGGAGGGTCAGCACATGCCCAGGCCAAGCCCCAGCCGGAAATCCCACATGGCCACCATGCGCAGGTTGCCACAAAGTGACATGGGCGCCCACCTCGTCTTCTTGCGGCAGATGTTCCGCAGGCAGAAAGGGGTCGTTGCGGGCGTTGAGCACCAAGGTCGGCACGCGAATGCGCGCAAGCTGTGGCTTGGCAGAAGACTGCCGGTAGTAATCCGGTGCATCACGAAACCCATGCAGCGGTGCGGTGAAGATGTTGTCGAACTCGTAGAGGGTGCGGGCCGAGCGCATTTTGTCGCGGTCAAACAAGCCGGGGTGTTGATTCCATTTGGCCAAGGCGCGGGGTTTCATGCTGCGCAAAAACATGCGGCTGTAGCTGAGGTGGCTGAAGCCCTGACCAATGGCCTGGGCGCCAGCAGCCAAATCGAGCGGCGCGGAAACGGCGGCGATCGCTTCAAGGGTGTTGCCTGCGGCCTCACCCGCCTCTTGGGCCCAGCGCAACAAGGCGTTGCCGCCGAGTGAGATGCCCACGGCGACGACAGGACCTGCATGCGTACGTCGCAGCTGTTGCAGCATCCACGCAATTTCGACATGGTCACCCGAGTGGTAGGCCCGGGGCGCACGGTTGAGTTCACCCGAACAACCCCGGAAATGGGGCACTGCATACCGCCAGCCCATGCTGCTGGCGCGGTGGGCAAAGGCTTGCGCGTAGTGGCTGCGTGAGCTGCCCTCCAGTCCATGGAACAGCACCAACAACACCTGATTCATTGGTGCGTGACCCGCCGCAGCGTTAACGTCCTGCCAATCGACGTCTATGAAGTCGCCGTCTGGCGTGGCCAAGCGCTCTCGGCGGTATTGGGGGGCGGCCCCTTCAAACCGCTTGCCAAAGAGTGCGGGCCAAATGGTTTGGACATGCCCGCCCAATGCACCAGGCGGTGCAAGCCAACGGGGGGCGCGGTAGTGCTTCAACGGTGAATGAACGGGTTCAACCTAGATCCAGTACCCCGAAGCACGGCTCAATCAATGGGTGCGTAGCGCTTTCACGCACCACGTGATGTGCGTCGGGTAGGAGAGCTTCAATAGTCATCTGGTGTTGCAAGCGGAAGAAAGCGGTCAGCTGCCGGTCTAGGTTCAGTGCAAAGTATTGCCTGCGTCGCGTTGCGGTGGCGCGGGGCCGAGCAAGCCGGGACTTGCGTGGTGGGACACCAATTTCCATCCTTGGGCCGTTTTTGAATACACGTTGGTGGCCCACAGCCAGACCGAGCCCGGGCCTTGGTCCGTGGTCACCGAGACACGCTCGAGCACGCTGTGCACCGCACAGTCGGGGTATACAAGGCGCTGGACCTGCTCGGGATGCGCATCCACCGGTCCTTGCTCAAACATGGACTCAAAACTGGCCCGGACCCCCGTCAGTCCCAGCACGCGTGGGCCACCGGGGTGGATGCAACTGACCTCGTCTTCGTCTGACCACAAGGCCATCAGCCGCTCAATGTCGCCGCTTTGCAGGGCTTCGTAAAAGTGGGCTTCCGTGTCCTCAGCAGTGGCCAAGTTGGGGATGGGGGGTTTGGCACTGGGCATGGGAGCTCACTTAAAGACCACGGTTTTGTGGCCATTCATGAGCACGCGGTGCTCGACATGCCAGCGCACCGCGCGGGCCAGCACCACACTCTCCACGTCACGGCCCACGGCGGTGAAGTCTTCTGGGCTCAGCGAGTGATCCACGCGTTCAACGTCTTGTTCAATGATGGGGCCTTCGTCCAAATCGGCGGTCACATAGTGGGCCGTGGCACCAATCAACTTCACACCGCGGTCATGGGCTTGGTAGTAGGGCTTGGCCCCTTTGAAGCTGGGCAAAAAGCTGTGGTGGATGTTGATGGCACGGCCTTTCAAAAAGGCACAAAACTCGGGGCTTAGGATTTGCATGTAACGCGCCAGCACCACGAGGTCGATGCGCTGCTCGGCCACGATGGCCTCGACCTGTTGTTCTTGCGCGCGTTTCGCAGCCGCTGTGGCGCCGGTTGGAAGTGGCAGGTGGTGAAAAGGAATGCCGTAACTCTTGGCCAACTCGGCATAGTCCGGGTGGTTGCTGACGATGGCGGCAATGTCCACATCGAGCTGGCCCGACTGCTGGCGAAACAGCAGGTCGTTCAAACAATGGCCATGTTTGCTCACCATCAGCAGCAAACGTGGGCGCTGCGCCAGCGAGTAGAACCGGGCATCCATCTGAAACTGCTCGCGCACATGGGTGAAGAGCTGCGCCAACATGCCCGGCGCCGTGAGGTGGGTCGGCGCCTCAAAGTGCACCCGCATGAAAAACAAGCCCGTGCTGTCGGCGCTTTGCACATCACCAAACTGCTGTGAGTCCACGATGTTGCAACCGGCTTGGTAGAGCAAGCCCGAAACGGCATAGACGATGCCTTTGGCATCGCGGCAAGACAGGGTGAGGACGAACTCGTGGGGGACGGACATGGTGCGGAGTGGAAACAGGAGGGGCTCAGACGTGGGCCGTTACCAGGGATTGTACGAAGGCACACCAAGGCGGCGAAGGCTCACAGGGCCCTGGGCTGCCCACCCCCAGGCAACGAGATGCAGGTTGAAGGCGCCGGATCAGCGTTCGAACGGCCTCGTCATCGCAAAGCCATCTGTATCGGCTGCCTCGGGCTTCGTGTGCGTGACCACCAGCGGCGATGCACGTTGCAAGCGGTCCATCTCCATGTTCGCGGCGCGCAACTGCGATTGCAGGTGCAATACCAAGGCCCGCTGCTCAGCCAAGGCGGCGGTTTGGCCTTGAGCCGCCATGGCCCTGACCTTGTCCAGATCGTTCTGCAACTTGGTATTGGCCAGGCGAAGGTTCTGCGTACTTTGCGCCATTTGTTCGCGCGCGGTGTTGATCAAGGCTTCTTCACGCTGTGCGGCGCGCCGAGAACACAGTGCCCAAGAGAGCAAGCCGCCCACCACCAAACCTGTCATCCCGAACCACCAAGCCAAAGGGATACCGAGTGTAGTCATCGTCTTTACTTTCTTGGTCGAAGCAATAGAGAACAGCCCTGGAGTTTACTGGGTGGACCAAGCGCGTGGTTTCACGTACGGGATAGTGGCGTATCGACCCATGCCCGCCTGAGCTTTAGAGTCCGCTCGTTCGAAGGGATCGGTCCCCGTTGCGCCAACACCCGTCGCTGGACATTCGGCGACGGGCTCGAACGTGTTTTTTGCTGGTCGTGGGCCGCTCGCGTTCCATCGACTGCCGCATCCAACTTGAAGGGGGAGCCACATGAAGCCTTGCCTGACCCATTGTTTTCTGTCGCTGATGTGTCTAGGTGGGATGTCGGCGGTGTGGGCACAGAACGCGAGCAATGACAGCCGCCCAACGCCAGAAGAAACCTCTCCGTGGCACCTCTCGCCCCCAGAACTGCAGCGTGTCGATCCGCAGAAACTGGCCACGCTTGAGCAGCATGTGCGGGCCGAGCAGCCGGCCATTCGCAGCCTGCTGATCGTGCGCGGCGGTGCCATCGTCTACGAGTACTACCGAGAGGGTTTGGGTCCGCAGACGCTGCACAACGTGCGTTCGGTCACCAAGAGCGTGGTTTCCCTGCTGGTGGGTGCGGCGCTCGAGCAGGGTTTGATCCGCAGCACAGAGGAAAAGCTGGTGGATTTTTTCCCCGAGGCCACAACCTGGCCCTTGGACCCATCGACAGCCGATATCACGCTGGCCCACATGCTCACGTTGACACCGGGTTTCGACCGCGGCGGCCTCGACCAACTCACCGACTATGGCGATTTCGAGCGCCGCTTTTATGCACCAAGCTTGGTGCAGCATGCCTTGAGTCGGCGCGTGCTTCATTCGCCAGGAGCCCAATTCAGCTACAGCAACCTGGATGCACACCTGGTGTCGTTGGCCTTGGCCCGCCGCATCAAGACCAAGCTGGTCGACTATGCGAAAGAGAATCTCTTCACCCCCTTGGGCATCACCGATTTCGTCTGGCCAGGCTCCTTGCAGGGGGACACGAACGGGGCCTCGGAGCTGAAACTGCGAGCCCGCGACATGGCCAAACTCGGGCAACTTGTTTTGCAACAAGGGCAGTGGAAAAACCAGCAGTTGGTGTCTGCCGACTACCTGGCCCGCGCGACGCGCCGACAAGTGGCCAATGACCTGTTTCCGATAGACCGCCGTGATCAGTGGGGCTACGGCTACCTGTGGTGGGCCTTCACCACGCCAGGCGACGAATTGCCTGTGTTCAGCGCGGTGGGTTACGGTGGCCAGCTCATCTACGTGGTTCCGGCGCTGAATGCCGTGGTGGTGACTGCGACCGAGGCCAATTCGCGCGCCGACGCCACCAGAACCAGCGCTGTGATTCGGGACTATGTTTTGCCTGCCCTTTTGCGCTAGTACCAGGGCCTGGTCCGATGCCGCGCCGATTGCTTGAAACAAGGAGACGACACCATGTTGCGCCCTCACTTTCGTCGCCCAACCGCAGCGGTGGCGATTTGGCTCTTTGCTTTGCTCCCTGGGGCGGTGAAAGCCAACTGCATGGCGGACGCTTCTCCTCAGGCCGTGGACAGCAACCCCGCCGCCGTTTGGCCTCGTGGCGATCCCAGTGCTTTGCGTTTGGATGCGCAAAAGCTCCAAGCCTTGAACCAACTTCTGCCCGAGCAGCATCCTCGCCTGCGCAGCTTGCTCATTGTTCGTGACAAACAACTCGCCTACGCCTATCACCGGGCAGACCTCCAAGCCGACAGCTTGCACAACGTGCGCTCGGTGACCAAAAGTGTGCTGTCGTCCTTGGTGGGGGTGGCGCTGAACAAGAAGCTGTGGCCCGGCACCGAAGTCACGCTGGCCGAGTTGATTCAACCTGGGTCACCAGACCCATCCAGCGGCCGGGTGACCTTGGCGCACTTGCTGAGTTTCACTGCAGGGTTTGATCCCGAGGCTTCTACCGGGAGCATCCATGAGTTGCTCACCGGCCGCACGCTGGAGCGGGCACGCAACCGCCGCTTGGTGGCCACGCCTGGTACCCGGTTTTTTTACAGCAACATGGACTCGCATTGGGTGTCGGTGGCCCTGACCCAGCGCGCCGGGAAAAACGCGGCGGCGTTTGCCCAAGACACCCTCTTTGCTTCCTTGGGCATTCAAACCTTCGACTGGCCGCAAGACCGCGAAGGGCACAGCATGGGTGCAAGCGAGCTGCAATTGCGCAGCAGCGACATGGCCAAGCTTGGCCTGCTGTGGCTGCAACAAGGCTGCTGGGGTGGTCGGCAGCTGTTGGATGCGGCTTATGTCAGTCGCGCCCTTCAGCCCCACAGCGCTGGGGGCCCACCGAGCAACCGGCCCTACGGTTACCTCTGGTGGATCAGCAAAGTGCCAGGGACCGAGGTGCCGTCCTACTACGCCAACGGTTTTGGCGGCCAGTACATCTACGTGGTGCCGAGTTGGTCGCTGGTGGTGGCGACTTCTGAAGTGGTTGACACCACCAACGACAACACGGGCCCAATTTTGGTCCGCCACGTCTTGCCGGCCGTTCGGCCTTGACCAGGCGCAGGGCTGGCCCCGGGGCCGTTCAGTGCGTGTGCACCTTCTCGCCTGCCTTGAGTTTGTACACCGTGCCGCAATAAGGGCACTTGCCTTCGCCTGTGGTGGCCACGTCGATGAACACCTTGGGGTGGGTGCTCCAGAGTGTCATTTTGGGGTTGGGGCAGGCGACCACGCCAGGGCCTTGCAGGTCTTTGGCGGTGACTTCAATCACGGCGGCGGATTTGCTGTTCATGGTGTGTGGCTCGTTGTTAAACCAAGGTCAGCCATTCGGCGTACTTCGGATTGCGGCCGTTGACGATGTCGAAGAAAGCCGCTTGAATTTTTTCGGTGAGGGGGCCACGCGAGCCTGCGCCCAGCTCGATGCGGTCCAGCTCACGAATCGGCGTGACTTCGGCGGCGGTGCCGGTGAAGAAAGCCTCGTCGCAGATGTAGACCTCATCCCGGGTGATGCGTTTTTCTTTGACTTCTAGTCCGAGGTCTTTGCAGATCGAGAAGATGGTGTTGCGGGTGATGCCATTGAGCGCACCGGCCGATAAGTCGGGGGTGTAGACCACGCCGTTTTTGATGATGAAGAGGTTTTCGCCGGCGCCTTCGCTGACAAAACCCGAAGCGTCGAGCAACAGGGCCTCGTCGTAGCCATCGTCCGTGGCTTCCATATTGGCCAGGATGGAGTTGGTGTAGTTGCTCACCGCCTTGGCCTGGGTCATGGTGATGTTCACATGGTGGCGGGTGTAGCTGCTGGTTTTGACGCGGATGCCGCGCTTGAGGCCCTCGTCACCCAGGTAGGCGCCCCAAGTCCAGGCGGCCACCATCAGGTGGATGGTGTTGCCCTTGGGGCTGACACCGAGTTTCTCGGAGCCTATCCAGGTCAGCGGGCGCAAGTAGCCCGACTCCAGTTTGTTTTCGCGCACCACGGCGCATTGGGCGTCCATCACCTGCTGGTGTGTGAAGGGGATTTTCATGCGCAGAATTTTGGCGCTGTTGAAAAGCCGCTCGGTGTGCTCGCGCAGGCGGAAGATGGCGGGACCTTTGGCGGTTTTGTAGGCGCGCACGCCCTCGAAAGCGCCGCAGCCGTAGTGCAGGGTGTGGGACAGCACATGGATCTTGGCGTCGCGCCAATCCACCATCTGGCCATCCATCCAAATTTTTCCGTCGCGGTCGGCCATGGACATGGCGCATCTCCAAGAGTTTTGAGTTGAAGCGAGGGATTTTACGGCGCGGTCAAGACGCGCCGGCCCGATCAAGTTCGGCGCTGAGATCGCCGGCTTGGGTGGGGCGATGCAAATGCCAGTGGTCGAGCTTGCCTCGGACAAACGTCAAGGTGACGTAACTGCCCCCCTCATCCGCCCAGCGCCAGCTCTCGGTTTGGTGGTTGGCCGTGGGCGATTCAATGCGTTGACCGAGGCTGCGCGTCAGCGGCAGCACCTGCATCATGGTCATACCGGCGCGCAGTTTGGTGTTGAACATCACGGCGCTGGGAACCTGTCCCATCGGCGCCGCCGCCGCTTGTTTCATCACCCGAAGTGCACGGCTTAACTGCAACAGCAGCCAAAAAATCACCACCGTGACGGCCAAGACCACACCTTGCCAGCCGTACTTCGTCCAACCGAGAGCCACAGCGGCAACGGCCAGTCCCCAGCCAAGAATTGAATTCATAACAACACTGTAACCGGGACTTGGGAGCCGTCAGCTTGGCGGTTTCCACAGTGTGCGTTCATTGCCTTTTGGTGTCGCGTCACAAGCTGCGCAACAAGTTGATGGCCTCTTCAATGCGCTCCACCGCATGCAGGGTCAGCCCTTCGATGGGTTTTTTCGGCGCATTGGCTTTGGGCACCACGGCCACGCTGAAGCCCAGTTTGGCAGCCTCCTTCAAACGTTCTTGGCCACGCGGCGCAGGGCGCACTTCACCGGCCAAACCCACTTCACCAAAAGCAATGAAACCACGCGGCAGCGGTTTGCCGCGCAGGCTACTTTGAATCGCCAGCATCACGGCCAGGTCGGCTGCGGGTTCGCTGATGCGCACCCCGCCCACCGCGTTCACGAACACGTCTTGGTCCGTGCAGGCAATGCCGGCATGGCGGTGCAGCACGGCCAGCATCATGGCCAGGCGGTCTCGGTCCAGGCCCACGCTCAAACGGCGTGGGCTGGGGCCACCGGAGTCCACCAAGGCTTGAATTTCCACCAGCAAGGGCCGCGTGCCCTCTAACGTCACCAGCACACAAGACCCGGCCACCGGCTCGCCGTGGGTGGACAAGAAGATAGCGCTCGGGTTGGCCACACCTTTGAGGCCTTTCTCCGTCATGGCGAAGACACCAATCTCGTTCACCGCACCAAAGCGGTTCTTGATGGCGCGCACCAGCCGAAAACTGCTGTGGGTATCACCTTCAAAGTACAGCACGGTGTCCACAATGTGTTCCAGCACCCGCGGCCCGGCCAGCGCGCCTTCTTTGGTCACGTGGCCCACGAGAATGATGGTGGTGCCTGTGCTTTTTGCGGTGCGGGTGAGCTGGGCCGCACATTCACGCACCTGGGCCACCGAACCGGGGGCGGAACTGAGCTGATCGCTGTAGACGGTTTGAATCGAGTCGATCACGCAAACCGATGGCTGCTCTGCGTCGATGGTCGCGATGATGCGCTCCAGTTGAATCTCCGCCAGCACCCTCACCTTGGAGCCATCCAGGCCCAAGCGGCGAGAACGCAGCGCCACCTGCGCGCCACTTTCTTCACCCGTGACATACAACGCCTTCATCGACCGCGACAAGCTGTCCATAGCCTGCAACAACAAGGTGCTTTTACCGATGCCCGGGTCGCCGCCTATCAACACCACGCCCCCCGCCACAATGCCGCCGCCCAACACGCGGTCGAGTTCTTCAATGCCGGTGGACTGCCGGTCCACATCCGAGGCTTCAATCTCGCTGAGTGTGGCCACCGGCAGGGTTTTCGCCAGCGACTGGTAGCGGTTTTTCACCGGCCCAGCACTTTCTGCCACGCCCTCGATCAAGGTGTTCCAAGCGCCGCAATGCGGGCATTTGCCGAGCCACTTCGGGCTCGTGCCGCCGCAGTCGGAACAGGTGTAGATGGATTTGTCTTTGGCCATGGCGTCATTCTCTCTCGCCGACACTGCAGCCTCAGTTTCAGACGTTGTGCGTGGTGCTGTGTTGGGCAGCTAGACCTCAACCCAAGGCAAATTCTGATCGCAGCAGCGACTCGATTTCGGCGGGGAGAACGTTGCGTTGCGTGGATTTTCCGTTGATGACGGTTTTGAGCACATTGCCGATCAACACGCTGCGGCCGGCTTCATGGTGACGGATGACCAGCAATTTTTGAACAAACACGGCTTCGGGGTGGGTGGCGTTGAGCCAGTTCATCGGACCGAAGTCGACCCACTCCACCGGTGCAACCGCGAAGCTGTACTGGTTGTGCCACTGCTCATCCACCAGGGCGCGCAACAGCAGCTCGCCACCTTCCGTTCGACTGAGCATGTAAGCATCCCCGTCTTGCGCCACCGTTTGGTCCAGCCGCTGCAGACTCATCGGCGCGCGAATGCCGTGGCTGCCAAAACCGAGGTCAAACAGCCAGGGCTCGCCTTCCAGCGTGGCCACCAGCGCCATGTGGGTGCGGGGTCGGCGCACTGGGTAGAACATGGGCCTGGCTGCGACAAAGTCATACGGCACACCCAGCGCTTGCAAGACCATGGCAAAAAGACCATTAACTTCATAGCAGTAACCGCCGCGGCGCTGGACCACCAGCTTTTGAACGATGTCCTCGGGAACCAATGAGGGAACCTTGCCGGCCTGAACCTCGGTGTTCTCGAATGCGATCGAAAACAACTGGTGCCGCATGACGGCGCTGAGTGAGGCGAGGTCGGCCCGCACCTTGTGGGGGAATGCAATTCTTTGCAGGTAGTCCTGAAGTTGGAAGTTGTCGGCGTGCATGGTGGGGCGTCCTGTGAACTTGTTGGATCGGTTTCAGGTGCTGAACTGGGTGTTGGCGCGCCATGGTTTTGGCAGCAAACGCCACGACCGCTTCATTGAGCGGTCGTCAACCATGGGTGCCAAGGACGCTTGTACCTGACCAACTTGCGCTTGCAGCACGGTCAGACGGTGCGGAGCCAACTCCATGGATTGACCGGCTTTCAAAAAATGGTCGCGGTCGTCGCCAGCCTGCGTGACCCACAGGACGCCGCTTCGCACGTGCAGGGCTGTGGGCTGGGCGGGGGTGAGGGTCAGCAAATCGTTGGGGGACAGACTGAAGTGGTCGGCGTGGGGCGCGGGGCGGTGGGTGCTGAACATGGAAAACCTTTCATGGCGGTGAATGGAATCCAGTGTCTTCAAACCGCCGTGGCGGGGAAAGCCGCAGTGCTGCACAAACGTGGGCGGTACAGATCTCGATGGGGCGATCTGTGCTGGTGACAAGAAGAGCCCTCTGTGTCTGTTGCGCTTGATGGGTCAAAGCGGACAATGCGGCGATGAACAGCCTCACCGACCCCGGCTTGCAAGCGGCGTTGCCGCTGTACCAGGCCGTGGCCGCCGAGCTGGAGCGCGCCATGGCGGCGGGCAGCCTGCGTGTGGGCGACCGCTTGCCGTCGGTGCGCCAGCTCTGTGCGCAGCATGGTGTCAGTGTGTCCACGGCCACCTTGGCCTACCGCTGGTTGGAGAACCGGGCGCTCGTCGAAGCGCGGCCCAAGTCGGGTTATTTCGTGGCGGCGTGCAAAACGGTGTTGCCGGAACCGGAGCTCGACACCCGCATGGGCAGCGCGGGTTTTGTGGAGCCCAGCGACCTGCGACGGGAGTTCTTGTACAGCGCAGACGACCCACTGGCCCTACCTCCGCTTTACCCCGCCCCCGCCCCCGCCCGCAGCCTGCTGCCTGAAGCCAAGCTGCGCCACCTGATGGCGCGGGCCAATCGCCTGCATCCGGAGTACGCCTCCAGGCCCAACGCAGTTGGTAGCAGTGCCTTGCGTCAGGAAGTGGCACGCCGTTCGATGCAGGCTGGCTTGAGTCTCCGGCCGGAAGAGATCTTGTTGACCAACGGTGGGACGGGCGCACTGTTCCTCGCGTTGCGCACGGTGGCGCAGGCGGGGGCGACGATTGCGTTGGAATCGCCCACCTATTACATGTTGCTGGAGATCATCAAAGGCTTGGGTATGAAGTCGTTGGAAATCCCCACCCACCCACGCCATGGCATTTCGTTGGAGGCACTGGACTTCGCCACCCAAACGCCGGGGGTTGTGAGCGCGTGCGTCGTGATTCCGAATTTTCACAACCCCTTGGGCAGCCTGATGCCCAAGGAGAACAAAAAGCAACTTGTCGCCCTCGCTGCACAGCGTGGCTTCACGCTGATCGAGACCGACATTTATGGAGACGCCTACTTCGGCGATGAACGTCCTGTGGTGCTCAAAAGCTTCGATGCAAACGACGATGTCATTCTTTGTTCGGCCGTTACCAAAACGGTTGCTCCTGGATATCGGGTGGGTTGGATGGTGCCAGGCCGTCACCTCAAAACAGCCACGTCGCTGGGCATGCAAGCCGCCATTACCAGCCCCTTGTTGCAGCAAGAAGTGATGGCCGAGTTTTTGTGCGACGGCGGTTACGACCACCACCTGCGGCGCTTGCGGGCATCGCTGAAAAGCCAAGCGCAACAGCTCTCTGACGCGGTGACACGTTACTTTCCGCCCGGTTGCAAACTCAGCCGTCCGCAGGGTGGCTTGATGCTGTGGATCGAGTTGCCCGTCAGCGTGGATTCACGCCGCTTGTACGACCAAGCCCGACGCGAACACATCGGGCTGGCCCCGGGTGCGAGCTTCAGCTGCAGCCAGCGCTACAACCACTTCATTCGTTTGCACCACGGGCAACCATGGACGGCCAAGCTGGAGGCCAATATCAAACGTTTGGGCGAGTTGGTCGAACAGCAGCTCCCACGCTGACCCCTACCAATCCGCCTTGCTCAGCTTGCGCTCCACGCCGCCTTGGTCGGTGAAGACGGTGGAGGGCGCTTCCAGGAAGATGAAACGTTCGGGCGCCCAGCCCACCTTGTCGCCGTCAAAGGCACGCTCATAAAGTGGGTAGAGGGTGGACTTGGTTTTGCCTTGCTTGAGCGCGGCCACAAACTCATTGAGTTCATACACCTCTTCGCCCTTGCTCTCCAGGTAGTCGGCATAGTCCCCGGTGATATTGCCTGCGCTGCTGTGCGCAAACCAGGTGATGTAGCGGCGAAAGTACTTGGGGTGGATGAATTTCTTCGTGCCCTCGTCTTCCAGTGCCGAGCCGCTTTTGCGAAAGACGAGGTTTTCAAAGGGTTCGAACTTGGCGCGGTACATCTTGCGACTGCCCTTGCCCCGGCCTTTGCGCCAGGCTTTGAGCGTGGTGTCAATTTCATCGGCCAACATGCTGTCGTACAGCGCCACCACACACCAGCCTTGTTCCAACAACCACAGGTTGAGGTTCACCGGATTGGGCCCGCTGCCGACCCAAAGGTCACCGACAAAACGGCCATATTTGTCCACCACATCACCCGGGCCTTGGTTGGCGCCCAGGTTGGAGTCAAAGGTGCAGGGCACCAAGCCGCGCACATCGGCCAAGCTCCGCAGGAAGAGGCGCAGCGCGTTGGTTCCGGTTTCAGCTTGACGCTGCCGGTACTTCAAAAACAAACCCGTGCCCGCCAAAGACTTGCCCTTGATGGGGCCGGGCGCAATATGCAACTCGGGTGCATCCACACGCTGCAAACGCACCGTGATTTGGCCCTTGGCGTTGATCAACTTGTCTTGTTTGAAGCTGCCATCGGGTTTCTTCTCGCCGCGTTGGTAGGCATGGTCAAAAGCTTGTGTGGGTACGTGTACATCGGAAGTCGGCATCTTCACTTTGAAGCTGTCTTGACCCACACTCACCAACAGTTTGGTGGTGTCGGCGTCGCTTTCGCCGTCGGGCCAGAACTGGGCCACTTGAATGTGACCGCTGATTTGCAGGTTGATGCCCTTGTTCATGCGTGACCTCCTGTTGGGGTGTTGGTGTTGTTGCGTCCACCGACGGGTTCTACGCAGCTTCTGTGACCGTCCTGTGACCGCGCCAGTGTGGCGTTACACCGCGTTCGGGGCCATCCCACAGATGTCAATTCGGCACCCCCTTGTGTTAGGGTGCATTGCCACTCCAAAATCCTCCGCACGCAGGTGCTGATTCAATCAAGATACCCATGGAACTCTCTACCTGGCTTACCTTTGTTCTGGCTGCCTGGGCCATCAGCTTGTCGCCAGGGGCGGGTGCAGTAGCCGCCATGAGTGCCGGTTTGAACCATGGTTTCAGACACGGTTATTTCATGACTTTCGGCCTGGTGCTGGGCATTTGGACGCAGATCGTCGTCGTGGGCCTGGGCCTGGGCGCGCTGATCGCGGCGTCGACTTTTGGTTTTGCGCTGGTGAAGTGGTTGGGCGTGGCCTACCTGGTGTGGCTCGGCATCAAACAATGGCGCGCCCCGGCCGTTCCCATGGTGGCCTTGGACAACCGTGATACGCCCGCCGTAGCACGCCACACCCTGGTGCTGCGGGGCTGGATGATCAACGCGGTCAACCCCAAAGGAACGGTGTTTTTATTGGCCGTGGTACCGCAGTTCTTGGACCTGGGCCGCGCCTTGGCGCCGCAGTACCTGGTGATTGCCGCCACCTTGGGCTTCACGGATTTGGTGGTGATGGCGGGTTACACCCTGCTGGCCGCCAAGCTGTTGCGGCTGCTCAAATCGCCCGCCCACATTCGAGTGATGAACCGCACCTTCGGCGGGTTGTTCGTGGCCGCCGGAGTGCTCTTGGCCACCTTCAAACGACACTGAACCCGCGCTTGAGGCGATCAACCGGCAGCTTTGACACCAAAACTCTCCGCCTGCGCCATCGGCCAATAGACACGGAACACCTGGTGCGGCGGCTCTCCTTGTAAGAGCGAGCCGGGTTGCACAAAGGGCAGCAAGTTGGCCAGCAGCTTGACACTGTTCTCGCCGGTGCGGCGCACGATGTGGGAGGCGCTGATGTCTTGCGGATGTTGCAAGCCGGCCGCCTGAACCAGCTCTCTCAAGGCCATCAGTGTTTGTTGATGGAACTGGTAAACACGCTCCCCTTTGCTCGGCACCACCAGGGCTTTTTGACGTTCGGCGTCTTGGGTGGTCACGCCCGTGGGGCAGTGGCCGGTGTGGCAGGTTTGGGCTTGAATACAGCCCAGGGCAAACATGAAGCCACGCGCTGAGTTGCACCAGTCCGCACCCAAGGCCATCAGGCGGGCAATGTCGAAGGCGCTGATGACTTTGCCCGCGCAGCCGATTTTGATTTGCGAGCGCAAGTTCAAGCCCACCAGCGTGTTATGCACCAGCAAAAGCCCCTCTTGCAGCGGTGCACCCACATGGTCGGTGAACTCCAGCGGCGCAGCGCCGGTGCCGCCCTCGCCACCATCGACCACGATGAAGTCGGGCGTGATACCAGTGACCACCATCGCTTTGGCCATGGCAAACCATTCCCAGGGGTGGCCGATGCACAGCTTGAACCCTGTGGGTTTGCCGCCAGACAGGTCGCGCAGTTTGGCAATGAACTGCATCATCTCGATGGGCGTGGAAAACGCACTGTGGCTGGCAGGCGAAACACAGTCTTGCCAGGCCGGCACGCCGCGCGCTTCGGCAATTTCTGGCGTCACCTTGGGGCCGGGAAGCACGCCGCCATGGCCGGGTTTGGCGCCTTGGCTGAGTTTGAGCTCGATCATCTTCACCTGCGGATCGCGCGCGTTGGCGGTGAACTTTTCCTCGTCAAAGCCGCCGTCATCGCGACGGCAGCCAAAGTAGCCGGAACCGATTTCCCAGATCAAGTCGCCGCCATTGGCGCGGTGGTGGCGGCTGATAGAGCCCTCGCCGGTGTCGTGCGCAAAGTTGCCGCGTTTGGCTCCAGTGTTCAGCGCCAAGATGGCATTGGCGCTGAGCGCCCCAAAACTCATCGCCGAAATATTGAAGATGCTGGCGCTGTAGGGCTGGAGCCGGCTTGCCCCGATCACGACACGGAAATCGTGGCTGGCAATGTGGGTGGGTGCCACCGAGTGGTTGATCCACTCATAACCCACACCGCCCACGTCTTTTTGCGTGCCGAAAGGCCTTTTGTCAGGATCACCCTTGGCGCGCTGGTAAACCAAGGAACGCTGCTGGCGCGAGAAAGGCGCGGCCTCGTTGTCGCCTTCAATGAAGTACTGGCGCATCTCGGGCCGAATGAATTCCAGCAGAAAACGCATGTGGCCAATGACGGGATAGTTGCGCAAAACAGCATGCCTTGTTTGCCTGGTGTCACGAAACCCCAAACCCACCAAGAACAAGAACAGCAGCGCCCAACCGCCCCATTGGTCAAACGCCACCCAGGTGAAGGTACACAACAAAAAACCAACGGCACACAAAAACCAAGTGCTGTAGCGCACCGGCACGTGCTGATCCAAATGATTGAGCCAATTGAACATGGGGGCCTCTTGTGGTCGACTTCAGGCAAAGCGGGGATGGTAGCGGGCCAGCCGCGGCAGCTGCTTCGTAGTTTCCAGAACGTTGAGCTTTCGCCAGCACGGTCGACCCCTCGTTATACTTGCTTCCAGCGCTGATTTGTTCCGGCTTGCGGGCGCTATAAAAATGCAGCTAAAGAGACCAGGTCAAACACCCGGCTCCTTGCAGCATTCATGCAAGACAAGCCGGGTTTTTCTTTGGGGAAAGAGTTTGTCCACCGCTGCTTCCATTGGCCATGTGACGCCACAAAGTCGGCACTTCGACGCACCGTTGCCACTGCAAAGTGGTGCGCAGCTGGCCGACTACACCTTGGTGTACGAAACCTACGGCCAGCTCAACGCCGACAAAAGCAATGCGGTGTTGGTCTGCCATGCCTTGAACGCCAGCCACCATGTGGCGGGCACCTATGCAGGCCAAGCCAAAAGCGAAGGCTGGTGGGACAACCTGGTGGGGCCAGGCAAACCGCTGGACACCAACCGTTTTTTCGTCATCGGCGTGAACAACCCCGGCTCGTGTTTTGGTTCGACCGGGCCCATGCATGTCAACCCGGCCACCGGTCGCATTTACGGCGCTGACTTCCCGGTGGTCACGGTGGAAGATTGGGTGGACGCGCAAGCGCGTTTGCTGGACGCCCTTGGCATCCAGCAACTCGCTGCGGTGCTCGGTGGCAGCTTGGGCGGCATGCAGGCACTGAGTTGGTCACTGCGTTACCCGAAGCGCTTGCGCCACTGCGTGGCCGTGGCCACCGCACCGAATTTGTCAGCGCAAAACATTGCGTTCAACGAGGTGGCGCGGCGCGCGATCATCACCGACCCCGAATTCCACAGGGGCCACTACCAAGCCCAAGCGGCCATTCCGCGCCGAGGCCTGCGTGTGGCCCGCATGATTGGCCACATCACCTATTTGAGTGACGACGCGATGGAGGCCAAGTTTGGCCGCACCTTGCGTAACGGCCAACCGGGTTACACCACCCAAGACATCGAATTTGAAATTGAAAGTTACCTGCGCCACCAAGGCGACAAGTTCAGCGACTACTTCGACGCCAACACCTATTTGCTCATCACCCGCGCCCTGGACTACTTCGACCCGGCGCGTGCGTTTGCTGGCAACTTGAGTGCCGCCTTCGCGGCGGCCACCTGCAAATTTCAATTGGTCAGCTTCACCACCGACTGGCGTTTTTCGCCCGCACGCTCGCGTGAAATCGTCAAAGCCTTGCTCGACAACCAGCGCGACGTGAGTTACGCCGAGATTGCAGCCCCCCATGGCCACGATGCTTTCTTGCTGGATGATGCGCGTTACCACGGCGTGCTGGGAGCCTGCTTTGACAACATGGCCAAGGAGCTGACATGAGCAGCACCGCGACCATGAAGTTGATCGCCGATTTGGTGCCTGCGAAGTCACGCGTGCTCGACCTCGGCTGCGGCAGTGGTGAGCTGCTCGGGCACTTGACCACCCATCAAAAGTGCAGCGGCTACGGCATTGAGCTCGACGACGCCAATGTGCTGGCCTGCACCAAGCGCGGCGTGAACGTGATTCAGCTCAACCTGGAAGAAGGCCTGAACATCTTCGACGACCAAAGTTTTGACGTGGTGCTGCAACTCGACACCATGCAACACCTGCGCAACACCGAACGCATGCTCAAAGAGACGGCGCGTGTGGGGCGTATCGGCATCGTCAGTTTCCCCAACTTCGCCCATTGGCCCAACCGTGTCAGCGTGGCCCGCGGCCGCATGCCGGTGACCAAGGTGCTGCCCTACCAGTGGTACGACACACCCAACATCCGCGTCAGTACTTTTGCGGACTTTGACGTGCTGGCCCGCCAATGCGGCCTGCGCATCCTGGACGCCTTCGGCATCCAAGACGGCCAGGCGGTGCGGCTGTGGCCGAACTTCAGGGCCAGTGTGGCGGTGTTCAAGTTTGAGCGGGATGCTTAGGCAAATCCTGGATTGAGGCCATGTGAGTTTGTGGTGGGTGTTGCTTGTGTCGGTCGATCTTCTAAGACGAATGGCACTTACTTACTGATGCGGCGCCTTGAAGTTTTAACTGCCGGACTGGTTGAGTCTCTCGCAAGGGAGCCCCGGTGGACGGCAGCGTTGACTTGAAGCACTGCGCCGGGTTTCGGCCCGGCAAGCCGAGTAACTTTCTTGCTGGTGCAAGAAAGTCACCAAAGAAGCACCTCAACACCAGACTATTTGAGTGGTGACGGATCGAACCGGGATCGGGGTGGATGCTCTGGTTCGGCTTGGCACCACAAGCCCTCGGGCGACGTTTTCTCGGTGGCTTGTCGCACCAAGCGTTGAACGCGTCTGCCGCATCTCTTGGCAGGCCAGGGGCTCGTGGCGTTTCGCAGTGTTTGGACAAGACGCCGAGAAAACGTCGCCCGAGGGCCAGTGGCCACGGGTCGAATCCAGACCCCACGTCTGTGCTCCAGAATCAAACCACCTCTGCCCAAATAGGCTGGTGTTCAGGTGCTTCTTTGCCTACTTTCTTGCACCAGCAAGAAAGTAAGTCGCCCTGCCGGGGCGAATTCCCGGCGCGGTGCTTCAAACAACGGCTTTCCTCCACCAAACGATGGTCTCGCCCAGACTGGCAGTTCAGACTTCAAGGGGCCGCATCAATAACAGGATCAGCTGTCTTTGCTCCCTCTCCCTCTGGGAGAGAGGGTAAATCGCTTAAGTAAGTGCCATTCCTTCTAAGCCGGGCTAAAAGGTCCATCGCTCAGTGCACATTGGATTTGGCACTCGTAGCCACCAAAGCAAGCTTTCATGCGATGTTGCGGGACTCAAGGAAAGCAACCTGGTGAAATATGCTGGCTGGCCAACTACCATTGCTGCGATGAACACTGTTTCTCCTCCAGTCCCCATTGAAGCTCAACGTTTCGGCCGCCCCTTGTCCGGCTGGCGTTTGCGCCTTTACACCATCATTTTTGAAGCGGATACGCGCGCCGGAAGGCTGTTTGATTTGCTGTTGATCGCTTTCATCCTGGCCAGCGTGGCCGTGGTGGTGCTGGACAGCATTGAACCCATCCATGCGAAGTACGAATCGCTGTTCACCACGCTGGAATGGACCTTCACCGCCGCCTTTACCTTGGAATACATCGCCCGTTTGGCCTGCGTGCGGCATCCAACGCGGTATGCACGCAGTTTTTTCGGCGTGATTGATTTGATCGCGGTGCTGCCCACCTACCTGGCCATCTTCTTCCCCGGTCTGCATGCACTGATTGATGTGCGCATCCTGCGCTTGCTGCGTTTGTTCCGCATCTTGAAGCTGGGTGCTTATGTGCAGGAGTTTGCCGCCCTGGGCCGCGCCCTGAGCGCGTCGCGCCGCAAGATCACCGTGTTCTTGAGTTTTGTCGTCATGGTCGCCCTCATCATGGGCACCTTGATGTATGTGGTGGAAGGCCCCGCCAATGGATTCACCAGCATACCCACCAGCGTCTACTGGGCCATCACCACCATGACCACCGTGGGCTTTGGCGACATCACCCCCAAAACGGATCTGGGCCGTGCGATTGCATCATTGATGATGCTCATGGGCTGGGGCACCCTGGCCGTGCCCACGGGCATCGTCAGCGCCGAGTTCGTCGCGCAAAAAACGCCGCGCGAACCGACCACCCGCACTTGCCACCACTGCCTGAGCGAAGGCCACGGACCCTCGGATCGTTTCTGCCGGGATTGCGGGGCGGAGTTACCGGTGTGGCAGCGCGATGGGGGGTAAGGCGTGGCAACGGTGATTCAAGTCAAAGTCAAACCCCAGTCCCGCGTCAGCACATTGCAGCGCATGGACGACGGCACCTACCTCGCACAAATCAAAGCACCTCCGGTGGACGGCCAAGCCAATGCCGAGTTGTTGGCCCTGGTGGCGCGAGAATTGGGTTGCGCCAAGTCCAAGCTTCGCATCAAAGTCGGTGGAGCGGCGCGCTTGAAATGGGTGGTGGTTGACGAGGAACGAATACGAACATGAACCCATCTGCCCACAGCCTGGTTGCGCGCATCTTTGTCTACGGCACCCTCAAAACCGGTTTCCCCAACTTTCACATCAACACCGGGAGCCGTGTACCCGGTGAGTTTGTGACAGTGCAAAAATTTCCGCTCTACCTCATCGGGCCCACCCAGGTGCCGTGGTTGGTGAACCGGCCCGGTGATGGTGAGTGCGTGGTGGGTGAGGTGTTTGCAGTGGATGCCGACACCCTGGCGCGCATGGATGTGCTCGAGCAAATAGACGAGCCTCTTTGGTATGCACGTGAGCCGCTGCTGGTGCAAGCGCTGGATGATCCGACAACGCCGCCCATGCAGGTTCAGGCTTATTTCGGCAGCGCCGAGCGCTTGACCCTAGAGACCATTCATGCCGGCCCGCTGGCCAAGTACACCGCTGAGCATGCGGCGGGTTACCGACCCGAGAAGGTTTGAACGTCGGCACTGTCCCGCCATCGTTTCCTTCTTTGGGCCACATGAGCACTTGCTGTTGATCCGCGCCTGATTCGTGACCGCTGGTGCCAAGCGGGCCACCCCGGCCAGTGGGACGTGGCTACAAACGCATCACGTTGAATGGCACCCGTCACAGCACGCCCGCGGAACGAAACCGAAACAAACCTGCGAGTATCCAGGTTGGAAATTGATCGATGGCGTCGTTGTAGTCTTGCGCGGCCTCGTTGAACTGTTGGCGCGCCAGGGTCAGCAAGCCACCCGCCGCGGTCAACTCTTCCAGCAACACCGGCATGGCCAAACCGCCATCGGCGTCGGCACCCAATGCAGTGGCGGTGGGCAAAATTCGGTCAATTTGTGCTGGCATGTCGGCCACCGCGCGGCTGCGTGCCGCCGCCAAACCATCTTCCGCGACCCGCAAGGCCGCCACACGGCGGGCGGCACTGGGGCGAAGGCGCACCTGCTCCGCGGCGGCTTGCACTTGGTGGCAGCAGCTGCGCAAGGTCTCCAAGGTTTTGGGGTCGTGTTCGAGCCAGGGTTCCATGGCCTGGGCCCAACGCAAGAGCAGGCCGTGGCGGTGTTGCAGTTGGTCATAGACCACCACAAAACGCTGGTTGATGTCGCCGCGCAAACGCACCATGCGGTTGTAGGCGCCGAGGCTCCAGAACACCAGCGTGGCGGCGATCAACAGCGATATCACTTGGGTGGTCGTCATGGTGGGAACTCTAAAGCAAGGCGGATCATCGCCTGATGACCAGACAAGCACGGCGAGCGTTTCGACGTTTCGTCACAGAACGAAGCATCCGCGGCCCGAAAGGGGCGACCATTCGGTCCATCACAAAACGATCCGTCTCAGGAGTTTTCCATGGTTTCTACCAGCCACACCCAGCTTGCTTCATTGCTACTCGTGGTTGGCGCCGTCTTTCTATTGGGTGGCTTGGTCAAGGGGGTGATCGGCCTGGGCCTGCCCACCATCGTGATGGGTTTGTTGTCGCTGACCATGCCGCCGGCCCAGGCTGCCGCCTTGCTCGTGGTGCCGTCGCTGCTGACCAATGTGTGGCAAATCTCGGCCCGGCCTGGTTGGCTGCAGATGGCCAAACGCTTGTTGCCGATGCAGCTGGCGCTGTGCGTGGGCATCGCGGCAGGCTCCGGGTGGTTGACCCGCGCGCCCACGGTGTGGGCCGCGGCCGGCTTGGGTTTGGCATTGGCGTTGTACGCCTTACTCGGCTTGTTGTCGGTAAGTTGGGTTTTGTCCGCCCGAACAGGCCGTTGGTGGGCGGTGCCTGTGGGTTTGTGCACGGGCCTCGTGACCGCCGCCACCGGTGTGTTTGTGATTCCTGCGGTGCCGTATTTGCAGGCTTTGGGTTTGGAGAAGGAGGAGTTGGTTCAGGCTTTGGGGCTGTCCTTTTTGGTGTCCACCATCGCCTTGGGTTTGAGCTTGACCCATGGCGGCGCCTTGAACAGCGAGATGGGACTGGCCTCGTTGCTGGCCTTGGCACCGGCTTGCATCGGCATGGCGGTGGGGCAGCGCCTGCGCCAGCGGCTGTCGCCCGCGGCGTTCAAGCGGGTGTTTCTGTGGGGCCTGTTGACCTTGGGGGTGTATCTTTGCGGTCGCAGCCTCGTGCATTTTTTCTGACCTTGCCATGAATCCTGAACCCCGCTTTTCTATCATCGCCGCCATGATGGGCGACCCCACCCGGGCGCGCATGTTGGCCGCGCTGATGGGCGGGCAGTATTTGGCCGCAGGCGAGTTGGCGAAAGCCGCTGGCGTGACGGCCGCTACCGCCAGCGCCCACCTGGGCAAACTCACCGAGCATGAACTCGTGACGACGCGCACCCAGGGCAGGCACCGCTATTTTTGTTTGGCCAATGCCGACATTGCCCACGCGCTGGAGGCCTTGTCTGTGGTGGCTGAACGCAACCCCTGTTTGGAACGCTGGAACCAAGGCGCCTACAAACCCCTCAAGGCCGCGCGCACTTGTTATGGCCACATTGCGGGCGAGCTGGGGGTGGCCCTGTTCCGAGGGCTGCTGGCGCGAGGTAGCTTGGTGCCCTGCGAAGGACAGTTCGCGTTGTCAGAAACCGGGCGCGCCGAACTGCAAGCCTTGGGTGTGCCGGTGCCCAAGGCGGGTTCTTCGCGTTTGGCCTACCCCTGTTTGGATTGGTCTGAACGTTGCGACCACTTGGCCGGCAGTTTGGCCAAAGCCTTGATGGACCACGGCCTGGAACAGGATTGGTGGCAACGCGTGCAGGGCAGCCGGGCCTTGCGTCTCACGCCCAAAGGCAAAAAAACCTTGGCGCCCTGGTTGGAGGCGGGCACTGTGCCTTGAGCTGCGCCGAACTCAAGCGCCTCTGACTTCACCCTGCCCCAGCACCACCCACTTCATCGACGTGAGGCCCTCCAGTCCAACTGGCCCGCGGGCGTGGAATTTGTCGGTGCTGATGCCGATCTCGGCGCCCAAACCAAACTCAAAACCATCGGCGAAACGTGTGCTGGCGTTGACCATGACGCTGGCCGAGTCCACCTCGCGCAAGAAACGCATGGCACTCGGGTGGTGCTCAGTCAAGATGGCATCGGTGTGGTGGGAGCTGTAACGGTTGATGTGGGCAATGGCCTCGTCGAGGTTTTGCACCACCTTGATGCTGATGATGGGGGCGAGGTATTCCTCAAACCAGTCTTGCTCGGTGGCGTCCACCAGCTTGGCGCCGGGCACAGTTTTGAGCAAAGCCTTGGCTGCGGCATCCACCCGCATTTCCACACCCTTGGCGGCAAACACCGCGCCCATCTCAGGCAGAAAACGCGGGGCAATGGTCGCATGCACCAGCAGCGATTCAGCCGCATTACAAGGGCTGTATTTTTGTGTTTTGGCGTTGTCGGTGACCTTGAGCGCCAAGGCCAAATCCACCTGGGCATCCACATACACGTGGCAGTTGCCATCCAGGTGTTTGATCACCGGCACCTTGGCCTCGCGGCTGATGCGTTCAATCAAACCTTTGCCGCCGCGCGGAATGATCACATCCACCGCTTCGGGCGAGGCAATCAAGTGGCCTACGGCCGCGCGGTCTGTGGTTTGAACCAACTGCACCGCATCGGGCGGCAAACCGGCCTCTGTCAAGGCCGCCTGCACCAAACGCCACAGCGCCAAGTTGGAATGGAGGGCCTCGGAGCCACCACGCAAAATGCAGGCGTTGCCACTCTTGATGGCCAGCGACGCAGCCTCGATCGTCACATTCGGGCGGCTCTCGTAAATCATGCCAAACACACCCAAGGGCACCCGCATTTGGCCCACGCTGATGCCACTGGGGCGGCGCCGCAAATTCGTGATCTCGCCGACAGGGTCGGGCATGGCGGCAATTTGCTCGCAGCCTTCAGCCACCGTCGCGATGACTTTGTCTGTCAGCCGCAACCTGTCGACCATGGGCGCCGCCAAACCCGCCGTTTGGGCCGCTTCAATGTCTTTCGCATTGGCCGCTTGCAAGGCGGTGGTCGGCTCGCGCAGCAAGCGGGCCAAAGCCAGCAAAGCCTGGTTTTTGGCAGCGGTGGAGGCCGCCGCCATTTGGCGGCTGGCGGCGCGGGCAGCGTGGCCCATTTGGGCGATGGTTTCTTGCAGGTCGATTGAGCTCATTCGCAAATTGTCCCAGAGTGTGCAGTTAGGCAGCAGAAAGACACCGCACGCCCACAGTCAAACGCTAAAAATGTCTCGCCGAACGGTGTCAACTCTCTTATCCAGAAGCATGCGCCAAAGGGTATATTTCTTCCCTCTTCCCCAAAATGTATGGGGCTCTATTTCCCGAACTTGACTTGGGGTGATCACGATGGCTACGTTGCGCGAAGCCATTCGTCGTCGTCACCACGTCACGGAACTCGGAAGTGGGCCCCGAACCCTGGTTTTTGCGCATGGTTTTGGCTGCGACCAGTCGATGTGGCGCGAGGTGGTACCCGCCTACCAAGACCGTTTCAGGGTCGTACTTTTTGATTTCATCGGCTCAGGCCACTCCGACGCCAGCGCCTACGACCCGCAGCGCTACGCCACGCTGAATGGCTACGCGCAAGACGTCCTGGACATTTGCGAGGCCCTGGAATTGAACCAGACCGTGTTCGTTGGCCACTCGGCCAGCGCCATGGTCGGTGCTTTGGCCAGCCTGTCGCAACCGGAGCGCTTTGCACACCTGGTGATGGTGGCGCCTTCTCCGCGCTACATCAATGATCCACCAGACTATGTAGGCGGTTTCAATCGCACCGACATTGAAGCCATGCTCGACATGATGGAGCACAACTTCGTCGGCTGGGCGGATGCAATGGCACCGGCCATCATGAAAAACAGCGATCGACCCGAACTGAACCAAACCCTGGCTGCCAGCTTTTGCGCGATGGACCCTGCAATCGCGCTGCGCTGGGCGCGCGCTATTTTTCTGGCGGACAACAGGGGAGACTTGCCGCTGATCAAAACACCGAGTTTGATCGTGCAATGCACAGCCGACGCCATCGCTCCTTTGTCGGTGGGCGAGTACATGCACGCCCATTTGCCACGCAGCATATTGAGGGTCATGACAGCAACAGGGCACTGCCCCCACATGAGCGAGCCTGAGGAATTCATTGGCGTCCTGGATCGGTACCTGGACGACCACCTTAGATGATCGACGCGGGCTCTTTTTTCCCCGCAGACCAATTGCCTTGCGGGCTGGTTTGTTTTGACGACGACGGTCGTTTGTTGGCCGCCAACCCCGAAATGCTGCGTCTATTGGGGTATGAGCCGCACACTGGCGACGGGACGGCTCAGTCAACTGTTTTGGGCCGGACCTTGTCTGACCTCCTAACGCCAGCCTCCCGAATTCTGTACCTCACCGGTTTGTTTTCCACGCTCAAGTTGCGCGGTCGAGTGTCGGAGACCTATTTGGTAATGCGGCAGAAAGACGGCAGCGATTTGCCGGTGCTGCTGAATATCGAGCGCCAAATGGACGCATCGGGGGCGCGCAACTTGGCCGTCGTGCTGGTCATTCGCGATCGAAAAAGGCTGGAAGACGAACTGCTGCGAGCACGTCGCAGCGTCGAACAAGTTCCGGGCGTGATCTACCAGTTTCTATTGCGCCGCGACGGGAGTTCATGTTTCCCGTACGCCAATGATGTTTTGCAAGAGGTGTTTGGTGTCACGCCAGCACAGGCAAAACAATCAGCGCAAACAGTTTTTGATCGAATTCACCCTGACGACTTGCCGCGATTGTTGGAAAGTGTCCATCAGTCGGCCACCTCGCTGACGCGATGGAACTTTCAATTTCGGGCGCGCGGATTCAATGGCACAGAGCGTTGGATCGAGGGGCGCGCTGGGCCCCAGCCGCAAGCAAACGGTGATGTGCTGTGGCACGGCTATTTGTCCGACGTCAGCGAACGCCACGCCATGGAAGCGCTGGAGCGGGACAAAGAGCTCGCGGTACGTGCCAATCAGGCCAAAGGCGAATTTTTAGCACGGGTCAGCCACGAGCTACGAACACCGCTGAACGCAGTTTTAGGTTTTGCTCAGTTGCTGTCACGCGACCCGGAGTTGATTCTCAACCGACGGCAGCGAGACCAAATGACTCACATTGATTCCGCAGGCCGTCATCTGCTTGCGCTCATCAACGAAGTTCTCGACATCGAACGCATTGAGTCCGACACGGTTCAGGTCACGGTAGAACCTGTTTTTGTTGAGTCCGTGGCGCGAGAAGCCACTCACCTCGTCGAAGTGTTGGCCCACGAGAGTGGGGTCGATCTCACATTGGATCTGGAGCCGGGGCTCTGGGTTCTGGCAGATGCGCAAAAGCTGCTGCAGTGCCTCGGAAACCTGCTCAATAACGCTGTCAAATACAACCGCCCCCAAGGAAGTGTTGTGCTGCGGGCTCGGCGCGACGACACCGGCGTCCACCTGGCTGTATTGGACAGAGGCCAGGGCTTGAGCGACGACCAACGCGCCCACCTGTTCGAACCATTCAATCGTTTGGGGGCCGAGCGCACGAGAGCCGAAGGCTCGGGCCTGGGACTGGTCATCACACGGGGCTTGACCGAACGCATGGGCGGTCGTTTGGAAGTCAGCAGCAAGTTGGGCCAAGGCTCTTGTTTCACCTTGCATCTGAGCGCGGCTGACCCTCCAACTGTGGGTGATCCGGCGCCGGCGCAGTGGTCCAGCACCAACCATGCACATTTGGGGTTCATGGATTTGCAAGAGGCGCCGGGATCATTTCACGTGCTTTATGTTGAAGACAACCCGGTCAATGTGGTTCTGATGCGAGGCATCTTGGAGTCGTTGTCAGAAGTGAGGTGTACCGACGCGCCGTCGGGTGCACTCGGTGAGGCCTTGGCCATGGCTGACCCACCGGCCCTTTTGTTGCTCGACCGTCATCTACCCGACACCGACGGGTTGGAGCTGCTGGCCAAACTGCGAAAGCACCCACTGCTGTCTGACATTCCCGCCGTGATGGTTTCGGCGGACGCGATGCCCGAGGACATTCAACAGGCCAGGGCTGCAGGGTTTGTGGATTACTGGGTCAAACCACTGAACATTGCAGAAACCCAAGCGGCGATGGTTAGGTTCATCGGTCGCAAGCCAGCTGCGCGCTGAAGAAATTCCGAGCGGCTCGAATCATCCGCCAGTCGTCACCCACACATGCCGTGTCGCGGCTCAGAAATAACGAAACATGAAAGCGTGTACTCGACCCACTGGCGGCGTTGCAAATCCGCGCGATACCTCGGTATCGCTGTGGTTTGCGCCTTGCCACTGGGCCGACTCCACTACTTTCATTTGTTCCGTTATTTCTGAGTCGCAACACTAGTGGATGCGCGATGAAGAAGGATTCCAGTGCGGCAGGAGCCGCTGTGATCACTGCCATCGGCAAGGCCTCAAACCTCTACCGACGCGAGGTACTCAGGCACACGCACTGCCCAACCCAACTCGTCCTTGATGCGCATCCGCAAGGCATCGGCCGCAGCGGGTTCGCCATGCACGACAAACACTTGACGCGGGGCGGGTGTGATGGCCCGCATCCAGGCCATCAGGCCGTTGGCGTCGGCGTGGCCTGAGAAGCCTTCGAGTTGGCTGACCTCGGCTTTGACGGCGACGTACTGTCCGTGGATCTTCACCTCATGGACGCCACTGACCAGGGTGCTGCCACGGGTGCCTGAGACTTGGAAACCGGGAAACACAATGTGGTTCTTCGGGTCGGGGGCCGTGGCCTTCAAATGGTGCAGTACACGGCCGCCGGTGGCCATGCCGCTGGCGGAGATGATGATGCGCGGGTAACGGTTGCGGGTGAGCCGTTCCGACTGCTGCGGTTTGGTGACCAGGGTGACGCCATCGGTCAAGGACGCGGCTTCTTGCGGGGTGATGCGCATCAACTTGCGGTGGCGCTGGTAGAGCGCGGTGGCTTCGATGGCCATGGGGCTGTCCAGGTAAATCGGCATGTCTTGCGGTATCTCACCGGCAGCGCGCAGTTTTTGCAAACAAAACAGCAGGGCCTGGGCGCGGCCGACAGCGAAGGAGGGCAGCAGCACCGAGCCACCGCGTCGTGCCGTCGCGCGAATGATGCTTCCCAAGCGCTGCACCGCGTCCTCCACCGGGTGGCGGCGGTTGCCGTAGGTGGACTCCACCAGCAGCACATCGGAATGGGTGAGTTGACGCGGTGGCGGCATGAGCAGGTCATCGTCGCGCCCCACGTCGCCCGAGAACGCCAAGGTTTCATCACCGCAGCGCAGCGTCACCGCCGAGGCCCCCAACAGGTGACCGACCGGTGTGAGTGACAACCAGACCGAACCCAAACGCACGTCGCGCCCCACTGGGATGGGCGTGATCTTGGCGATGGCGCGTTTGGCGTCGGCCACGCCATAGAGCGGCAAAGCTTTTTCGTGGCGCGAATAACCGAACTTGTTGGCGCGGCGCGCGTCTTCCTCTTGCAGCTTGGCGCTGTCGAGCAACATGACTTCACACAGGTCACGCGTGGCAGCAGAGGCATACACCGGCCCTTTGTAGCCCTGTTGCGCCAAGCGGGGGAGGTAACCGGTGTGGTCGAGGTGGGCATGGCTGAGCACCACCGCGTCGATCTCTTTGACCGACACCGGGAACGGCGCCCAATTGCGCTCGCGTTGCACCTTGAAACCCTGGAACAAACCGCAGTCGAGCAAGATGCGCTGCCCGCCGATGTGCACCAAATGCTTGGAGCCGGTGACGGTGTCGGCTGCGCCTAAAAAAGAAATCTTCATGGGCTGTGCCCTCCGAGAACGGGGATGACTGGTGGGAGGGTCAACGCTTCTTCTTCACACCCCAACGCTCGGGCTTGCCCGGGCCTAAACCATCGGCACGCGCTGAGAGGTAGGCGAACAAATCGAGCACATGCGGATCCACTTCCATGTCGGCCTCCCACGCGGGCATGCGCACGCCCGCGCCGACGCCGCGCTGGCGTCGCATGATGTCTTCCAGCATGGATTCGCGCATCGCCGCTGCATCTTCCGAGTTGGCACCATTGACCGGGGGCACGATGCGGTAGCTGGTCAGCACCTTGGTGGCAAATGCGCGCGGCGTCATCTGCTGCACGCGCTCCACCAAATTCGGCGCCACATCGGTGCCGACACCCCCCACGCCGTGGCAACCAAAACATGTGGTGTGAAAGATGCGCCAACCGGTGTAAGTACCGCGGTCAACCTTGCCATTGATGAGCAGATAGTCGCCGGGCACAGGTTGCTTTCGCGGCTGAGCAGCCAGCGGCAGGGCGAGCGCCAACAGCAGCATGGCAGCCAGCACCAACACCCACTGGAGTGCAGAACGAAAGCAGAGGTAACGCCTAGGGCCTGTCATCATTTAAATCTCCCCTGCGTGAGGGAGCAAAACAGCCCAAATTTAGCCGCAAAGCGCAGCCGGGTTGAACACCCGGCTAGCATTTGCAACGACAAGTGGGGCTGTTTTGCTCCCTCACCCTGCGGGCCGGTGCGACAAAACGCGCAGGGCGGCGTTGCGGCCCTTGCCCGGGGGAAGAACCCCGGGCTGCGGACCGCGCCTACCCCT
>JANPCX010000080.1:0-49532 GCA_031431125.1 Burkholderiales bacterium | reverse complement strand
AGGTCTCTCGGTTGCCAGGTCATGCACTTCTCCTTGCGCTCGTCGCGCCAGAAAAGTGTTACCCATGTCCCCGCACACCTGTTACCTATGTCCCCGGTCCATACACTGGTGCAAAGAAAGTCACCAAAGAAACACCTGAACACCAGCCTATTTGAGCGGTGTTGGCTCAAACACTTGACCCCGTTACGACGTGTGGTTCGGTCTGTGGCAACAAGCGTTCACGGCAACGTTAAAGGCTTGTTCTGCCATCACCCATTGCCCACCACCACCGTAATTCCCGCTAAGGCGGGAATCCAGGCGGTGTGGACGATGGAGCAATTGTCGCCACACGGTACATCCCCTTGGTTTCCGCCTTTGCGGGAATGAAGAAGAGAAGAGCCCGATCGAGGCATGAAACCATGTCTCGCAGAAGCGAGCCGAAAACGTCCCATGAACGCCAGTGGCCACTGGCCGAATCCAGACTCCACGTCTGTGCGCCAGTTCCAAGCCACCTCTCCCCAAATAGGCTGGTGTTCAGGTGTTTTCTTGGTGACTTCTTTTGCACCAGCAAAAGAAGTTACTCGGCCGCCGGGCCGAGCACCCGGCGCGGTGCCAGGAGGAACGATCCAGTCAGCAAGCAGCAAGCAGCAAGCAACGCGACTCACTCGTCCGCGTTGATGAGTCCCATGTCGGTGCTGCTCATCAAACGCTCAATGTCCATCAGGATGAGCATGCGGCCTTGAATGCTGCCGATGCCGGTGATGAAGCTGGTATCCACGGTGGTGTTCATTTCGGGGGCGGGCTTGACGGTGTCTTTGCCCAGCTCAATCACGTCAGACACCGAGTCCACCACGGCACCGACCACACGGCCTTTGACGTTCAGGACGATGACCACGGTGAAGCTGTTGTATTCAGCGGTTTCGCAAGCCAGCTTCAAGCGCAGATCGACGATGGGAACAATCACGCCGCGTAAGTTCACCACGCCTTTGACAAAGGCAGGAGCATTGGCGATGCGCGTGGGGCTCTCGTAGGAGCGAATTTCTTGCACTTTCAAGATGTCGATGCCGTACTCTTCAGCGCCCAAGCGGAAGGTCAAGAACTCGCCACCCATGGAGGCGGCACGTGCGGCCTCGTGTTTGGCGATTTGTTTGGCGTCGTTGATCATGTCCATGTGGGGGCCTCTTGAGGGTTGTGTGGGCAGGCGCAGACGTCATGCCCTCAGTCTGTTTTCGGCCTGTTGATGAAGAACTTGAGGGGGTATGGGCTGTGAAATGTTCACCCACACCCTGGGACTTACCCGAGTTTGAAGGTGCCCACCACCTGGGCCAGCCGGGATGCTTGGTCTTTCATGCTTTCGGCCGCAGCGGCGCTTTGCTCCACCAGGGCGGCGTTTTGCTGTGTCATTTGGTCGAGCTGCACCACCGAACCGTTGATTTGACCGATGCCGTCGCTTTGTTCCATGGCAGCGGCGCTGATCTCGCCGATGATGTCGGAGACACGCTGCACCGAACCGACGATTTCTTTCATGGTTTCTCCGGCTTCGGCCACCTGGCGCGAACCGCCTTCTACTTTTTCCACCGACGCACCGATCAAAGATTTGATCTCTTTGGCAGCTTCTGCGGAACGCCCAGCCAAGCTGCGCACTTCACTGGCCACGACCGCGAAACCCCGCCCTTGTTCGCCCGCACGAGCGGCTTCTACCGCTGCATTGAGTGCCAGGATGTTGGTTTGGAAAGCAATGCCATCAATCACGCCAATGATGTCGGCAATCTTTTTGCTGGACGCATTGATCTCGTCCATGGTGGTCACCACCTGTGCAACGGCTTCGCCGCCGCGTGCGGCCACTTCCGCGGCCGACGAGGCCAGTTGGTTGGCTTGGCGGGCGGAATCGGCGCTTTGGCGCACCGTGCCCGTCAGTTGCGTCAATGAAGACGAGGTTTGCTGCAAATTGGAGGCGGTTTGTTCCGTGCGGCCGCTCAAGTCTTGGTTGCCTGCCGCTACTTCGCTGCTGGCGACTTGAATGCTTTCTGAGGACTGGCGTACTTCGCCCACCAATTTCCTCAGCGAGTCTTGCATGGCTTGCAAGGCACGAAGCAAGTGGCTGGCTTCGTCCTTGCCCTCGGTGGTGATGGTTTGGGTGAGGTCGCCTTGTGCAATGCGCTGCGCCACCCCCAGGGCTTGCTGGATGGGTTGAACGATGGAGCTGGAGTTGAGCAAAGTCAACGGCACCACCAAAATGACCGCTGCCAGCAGCACAAGGCCAGCCAACCACTTGGTTTGGTTGGCTTTGGCCTCGATGGCGGCCATGTCGGCTTGGGCTTGCAAGATCGCGGCCTTTTGGAATTCGGCCAGCTTTTTCTGCGCATTGTGTACATTGGCTTTTGCAGCGCCCACAGCCTCGTTCGCCGCCGCCGTGGACTCGAATTTTCCTGCGGCGATGTCTTTGGCCACGGGCTCCATCTTGGTTTGGTAAGCCGCCATCAGGGTCTCAATCTCACCCAAGATGGCTTTGCTTTGCGCATTCGCATCGGAGGCTGCGCTTTTGGCCCCCGCCCGCACGCCTGTCACCGCGGCCAGCCATTTGGTGTTGTAGTCGGCCACCTTGGCCGCGTCTTCACGGTTAATGATCATGTCTTTTTCATAGCGCCGAACATCACCAAAGGCGCTGTACATCGACGACAGGTGGTCTCCCGTGGTGAGGGCGGTGTCAACGCCTTGGTTGCCCAGCTTCTGAATGTGCAGCATGCCCAGCAGGCCGGTGCTGCCCACCGCGAGCAACAAGGCCACCACCATGACGATGGCACCCAGCATGCGGAATTGAATGGTGAAACTGCGGATCAGGGACTTGATGGCGTTCATGGGGGGCTTCCTGTCTGGAAACAAAAGCGGGGCTGAAGTCAGCCCCGGTTGCGATGACGTCTCGGTGGCTCAGCTGTCGAGGTCGTTGATCAGGCCCATGTCGGCGCTGCTCATCAGCGCTTCAATGTCCATCAAGATCAGCATGCGGCCTTGCACGCTGCCAATGCCGGTGATGAAACTCGTGTCCACCGTGGTGTTCATCTCGGGGGCGGGTTTGACGGTGTCTTTGCCCAGTTCAATCACGTCAGACACCGAGTCCACCACGGCGCCGACCACACGGCCTTTGACGTTCAGAACGATGACCACGGTGAAGCTGTTGTACTCAGCGGTTTCGCAAGCCAGCTTCAAACGCAGATCGACGATGGGAACAATCACGCCGCGCAAGTTCACCACACCTTTGACAAAGGCAGGTGCATTGGCGATGCGCGTGGGATTTTCGTAGGAGCGAATCTCCTGCACCTTCAAGATGTCAATGCCGTACTCCTCGGCACCGAGGCGGAAGGTGAGGAATTCGCCGCCCATCGTGGCTGCGCGTGCGGCCTCATGCTTGGCAATTTGTTTGGCGTCGCTGATCATGTCCATGATGGTCCTCTCAAGGGGCGCCGTTCATGGCGCCGTAGATGGTTAACGTGGTTGAGGTGTGAAGTGACGAATCAGAAGGTTTCCCAGTCGTCCGAAGCACCGGAGGCTGCGGGGGCAGGTGCTGAGGCCGCTGGCGCTGAGGCCGCCGGCGCTGGTGCGGGGCTGGTTTTGGCTTTGGCTGCGGGCGCCTTGGGTGCAGAGGGGGCTGGTTTTGAAGCCGCTGCCTTGGCAGGTGCGGCCGCCTTATAGCCGTGCGCAGCAGGGCTGCTGCCGGCGCCGTTGCCGAGCTTGAAGGTGGCCACTGTTTGGGCCAAGCGGTTGGCTTGGTCTTTCAGGCTTTCTGCTGCAGCGGCGCTTTGTTCCACCAAGGCCGCGTTTTGCTGCGTCATTTGGTCGAGCTGTCCCACCGAGCTGTTGACTTGGCCGATGCCGTCGCTTTGTTCCATGGCGGCGGCAGTGATCTCACCAATGATGTCGGACACACGCTGCACCGAGCCGACGATTTCTTTCATCGTGTCACCTGCATCAGCCACGAGGCGCGAGCCGCCTTCGACTTTTTCAACCGACGCACCGATCAATGTTTTGATCTCTTTGGCGGCTTCGGCAGAACGGCCTGCCAGGCTGCGCACCTCACCAGCCACCACGGCAAAGCCGCGGCCTTGTTCGCCCGCACGAGCGGCTTCCACCGCCGCGTTCAGTGCCAGGATGTTGGTTTGGAAGGCAATGCCATCAATCACACCAATGATGTCGGCAATCTTCTTGCTGGACGCGTTGATCTCGTCCATGGTGGTCACCACTTGCGACACCACTTCACCACCGCGTGCGGCAACTTGTGCTGCCGAGGCGGCCAATTGGTTGGCTTGACGGGCCGAGTCCGCCGACTGGCGCACGGTGCCGTTCAAGGTGTCCATGGAAGAAGCCGCTTGCTGCAGGTTGCTCGCCGTCTGTTCGGTGCGGGCTGACAGGTCTTGGTTGCCTGCGGCAATTTCGCCGCTGGCGGTGGAAATGCTGTCGGCCGAGCTGCGCACATTGGAAACCAGGCTGCGCAGGCCGTCTTGCATGGTGATGGCCGTGGCCATCACGCTGTCAGCGGGGTAGCTGCGGTCGTTCGCAGACCCTGACAGATCACCTTGCGACACTTGCATCAGCATTTGCTGAACTTCGGCAGGTTCGGCGCCGAGCTGGTTGTGAATTTTCTTCTTGGCCCAGATGACGGTCACCGCCATCGAAACGGCCAAACCCAAACCAATGCCCACCAAAGTGGTGCTGGTGGCGTTGTGGGTGGTGGATGTGGTCAGCATGTATCCACCGACTCCCAATACGGTCGCCATACCGATAGACTGTGCGGTCAGGAGTTGAAACATGCTGTTAATCGACATGGACTTTTTCATGGTGCTTTCCAATCTGTATTTGTTTGAATCAGGGGGTTTCAAGCGGGTGCTGGGTGATCAATGCCGTGCTCTGCGCACCAGGCTTCCCACGTCCAGAATCAGTGCCACGCGGCCATCGCCCATGATGGTGGCGCCGGACACGTCGTTGACCTTGCGGTAATTGGCTTCCAGGTTCTTCACCACCACCTGCTGTTGGCCGAGCAACTCGTCCACCAGGAGGGCCACACGTCCGCCTTCGGCTTCGGCCACAACCATGATGCCGCTGACGTTTTCAAAGTCGAAACGTGGCACGTTGAAGACTTGTTCCATTTCCAGCACCGGCATGTACTCGTCGCGCACTTGCACCACGCGGCCCGCACCGCCCACGGTTTTGATCATGCCGTCTTGAACTTGGAAGGACTCCACCACCGATGACAGTGGCAGGATGTAAACCTCTTCGCCCACACCCACACTCATGCCATCCATGATGGCCAGGGTCAGCGGCAGGCGCACGCTGACGCGCATGCCATAACCTTCGGCGGAATCAATGTCCACGGTGCCGCCCAGTGAGGCGATGTTTTTCTTGACCACGTCCATGCCGACACCGCGGCCGGAGACGTCGGTGACCACATCGGCGGTCGAGAAACCAGGGGCAAATATCAAGTCCCAGGCTTCTTTGTCGCTCATGCTGTCGGGCGCATCAATGCCTTTTTCACGGGCTTTCTTGATGAGTTTTTCGCGTGACAGGCCGCGTCCGTCGTCTTTCACTTCAATGACGATGGAGCCACCTTGGTGCGAGGCTGACAGGGTGATGGTGCCGTTCTCTGGTTTGCCTTTTGCCAGGCGATCGGCAGGCATTTCAATGCCGTGGTCGCAGCTGTTGCGTACCAGGTGGGTGAGGGGGTCGGTGATTTTTTCGACCAAGCCTTTGTCGAGCTCCGTGGCCTCACCTTGCGTCACAAAATCCACTTTCTTGCCGAGCTTGGCGGCCAGGTCCCGCAGCATGCGCGGGAAACGGCTGAACACCATGGACATCGGAATCATGCGGATCGACATCACCGACTCTTGCAAGTCGCGGGTGTTGCGGTCGAGGTCTGCCAAACCAGCCACCAGTTGTTGGTAAAGACCGGTGTCGATGTTTTTGCTGTTTTGGGCCAGCATGGCTTGGGTGATGACGAGTTCACCGACCAAGTTGATCAGCTGGTCCACTTTTTCGACCGATACGCGCAGCGTGGCAGCCTCTGGAGCTGCCGCCGATTTTTCGGCGCGTGCCACGGGTTTGGCCGCAGCCGCAGCCGCAGGGGCTTCTGTTGGGTTGACTTCGGGCACGGTGCCGACTACTGAACCTGGGGCACCCGGTGCATCGTCAAAGAAGCCGTAGCCCACTTCGGCGGCTTTTTCTGCTGCCGGCTCCACAGGTGCCCCTGGGGCTCCTTCGTGGAAACCAAAACCCGCCGTCATGGGCAACAAGGCCACTTGCTCGCGTGCCACGTGGAAGGTGAAGAGATCCATCAAGTCAGCGTCTGTGCTGTTGGTGATGATCTTGAAACGGCGCATGCCGTCGGAAGGCTTGCCGCCATCCAAGGGCTCAATGGTGCCAAGGTCGACAATTTCTTTGAACAAGTCCACCAAGTTGTCGGCCAGCGACATGTCTGACAGCGGACCCACGCGCAGTTCCAGCGCCCGGGCGTGTTTCTCCGGATCCACACTGGGTGCGGCAACAGGGGCTGCTGCGGGCGCGGCGGAAGCTCCGGTCACTTTGGGCGGTGGTGTTTGGCCAGCGACCATGGCGCGAATGCTGACCAGCAATTCGGTGGTGTCAATTTCTGGGCCTGCACCACCTTCTTGGTGGCGGGCGAGTTGGGCTTTGAGCGCATCGCCCGATTGCAGCAACACATCGACCATGGCCGAGTTGGGTTGCAGTTCATGGCGGCGCAGTTTGTCCAACAGCGTTTCCATCTGGTGCGTCAGCTCGGCCACATCGTTGAACCCAAACGTGGCGGCGCCGCCTTTGACGGAATGCGCGCAGCGGAAGATGGAGTTCAACTCCTCATCGTCAGCCGCTTCAAGGTCAATTTCCAGCAGTTGTTGTTCCATGCGATCCAGGTTCTCACCCGCTTCTTCAAAGAAGACTTGGTAGAACTGGCTCAGATCGATGCCTGCGCTGAGGTTGGAACCTTCAGACGTCATGTCGCCCATGGCGCTCTCCTGTGTGCTTGCGTGCTTGACTTGCTACATTGCTTGGGTTCGCTGGTCGCGTAAAACGCGTTCAGCGAACCACTTTCTTGATTACTTCGAGCAGTTTGGCCGGATCGAAGGGCTTGACCAACCAGCCCGTTGCCCCTGCAGCGCGGCCCGCCAGCTTCATTTGGTCGCTGGACTCGGTCGTCAGAATCAGAATCGGCGTGGCCTTGAACTTGGGGTTGTCCCGCAACTTTTTGGTCAGGCTGATGCCGTCCATGCGAGGCATGTTTTGGTCGGTCAGCACGAGGTCAAAGTCGCGGCTGGAAGATTTTTCCCAGGCGTCCTGACCGTCTACGGCTTCCACCACGTTGTAGCCCGCACTCTTGAGAGTGAAGGTCACCATTTGACGCATGGAGGCTGAGTCGTCCACAGCGAGTATTGAATGCATAACGTTCTCCGGGGGTCTCTAGTGGGTGTGAATGAAAGGGATGGTCAGGGGTTAAAACAATTCGATGGATCCAACGTCCATCTCGGCTTGGGTCACAGGGTTGGGGCGCAGCGGCGGCATTTCCACTACCGCAGTACCGTCTTCGTCGTCGCCAAAGGTTTCCCGCGCCAAGGTGTCGGCGCAGCTGCGCAAACGTTTGTTGGTGTGGGTAATCAGTTGCGAGGCCATGTCTTGGAATTGCAAAGCGGTCACCGCGGTGCCCAGGCACTGGATGGCACGGGTGACTTCGCCTTCTTGATTCGGGTCGGCGATACCCATCTTCTGGATCTGTTCGCTGGCGCCTTGAAAGCCAGCAAACAGCACCACGCAAGCATCGGACAGCAGGGTTTGCAGGCGTTCCAAATCATTGGTCGCCGTCATCAGGTGATCCTGCAAATCCGCAGCCGCCTGCAGCGGCAGGAAGCCAGCTTCAATTTGGGCGGGGGCTTCGTTCATTAACGTCGTGCTCCACGATTGGCGTGTCGTTCGTTGCAAGAAGGGGGTGTGGCATGCGGCCCTCACATGTTCCACCGGTTTTCTTGCCCATGTGAGGCATTTTCGGCAGACCACCGGACAACATTAGGGTGATGACAGCCAAAAAGACCGTCTATTTCTCTGGATAGACCCGATGCGTGGGTGCACTGAGAACAAAAACGTCGAACCGATGGGCTCCAATCGCCCGGCTTTTTTTCTTGCCTTCGGGTTGATTGGCCTTTTCTCGGTGCACCGCGCCGGGAATTCGCCCCGGCATGGCGAGTAACTTTCTTTGCTGGTGCAAAGAAAGTCACCAAAGAAACACCTAACACCAGCCTATTTGAGCGGTGGTGGTTCAACCGCTTGACCCGGTTACAACGGGTTGTTCGGTCTGTGGCAACAAGCATCCACGGCGACGTTGCAGGCTTGTTCTTCCATCACCAATTTCCATCTACTACCGTCATTCCCGCGAAGGCGGGAATCCAGGCGGTGTGGGCAAATGATGTACTGGATGCCACATGGCACATCCCCTGGACTCCCGCCTTAGCCGGAATGACGAACCGCTGAGCGCACACCAAGCGCAAGGAGAAGTCCCAAAGAGACGAGCCGAAAACGTCGCCCGAACGCCAGTGGCCACTGGCCGAACTCATACCCCACGTCTGTGCTCCAGCGCCAAGCCACCTCTCCCCAAATAGGCTGGTGTTCAGGTGTTTTCTTGGTGACTTCTTTTGCACCCGCAAAAGAAGTTACTCGGCCGCCGGGCCGAACACCCGGCGCGGTGTCTCAAACCGAGGTACTACCTGTCCCGACCTCAACGGCATTTCCCCATCACCGTTCATGCACCTTGGGGGCAATGACATCAAGAACGGCCCACTCGCGGCATACTCCCGTCCATGACACCCACCCCGCGTGAGCCCCTGCGCCTGCTCCACCTGGAGGACTCGGAGCTTGACCACGAGTTGATGCTCGCTCACATGCGCCGTGCGGGGGTGCCGCTTTCGGTGGTTCGGGTGGAAACCGAAGCTGATTTTTTGCAGGCCTTGGAGCGGGAATGGGACGTCATCCTCTCCGACTACAACTTGCCTGGTTTTTCTGGCCTGGTGGCCCTGGATTTACTCAAAGTCAGCGGCAAAGACCTGCCCTTTATCTTGGTTTCCGGTGAAATTGGCGAAGAAACCGCTGTGGAAGCCATGCGCAACGGCGCCAGCGACTATTTGCTGAAAAACAACCTGTCACGCCTGGCTCCGGCCGTATTGCACGCCGTGGAGGCCAGCCGCACCCGGCAAGCCCGGCAACTGGCCGACTTGGAGCTGGGCGCGTCCAAACAGCGGCTGCACGAATTGGCGCAGCACTTACAAACCAGCGTGGAGCAAGAGCGCGCCGCCATTGCCCGGGAAATCCACGACGACGTGGGCGGCTCGCTGACGGCACTGAAGTTTGACCTGGCCTGGATGGCCCGACGCAGCAGCGATCCGGACGTGTTGGAGCGTGTGAACTCAGCCCTGGAAACTGTGACTTCTGCCATAGAAGCCAGCCAGCGCATCATGCACAACCTGCGTCCAGCCATTCTGGAACAAGGCTTGGTCGCGGCATTGCAGTGGATGGCCGCGCGTTTTGAACCCCGCACGGGCGTCGTCTGTGTGCTGCGTCTGCCCAGCCACATGCCCGATTTGCCGGCGGGTGTGCCCTTGGTGGCCTACCGCACCGCCCAGGAAGCGCTGACCAATGTGTCCAAACACGCCCAGGCCACCAAGGTAGAAATTGACTTGTCCTTGGCGGGTGGTGTGTTCTCGCTGGAAATCAGCGACAACGGCCGAGGTTTGTCTACCGCAGACTTGGAAAAAGTTCGTTCATTTGGCATCCGCGGCCTGCACGAACGTGCACGTACGGTGGGTGGTTGGGTGGATTTGAGCAGCCACCAAGAGGGCAGCGCCGCAGGTCAACAGGGAACCACCTTGATTTTGTCCGTTCCCCTTCCCATGGGATTGACCACTGTTCGCAGCGAGCCTATTGCTGGAGGGCCGGGCGATGTTGATCCAGAATCCCTTTCTTCCAATACAGATGCCGACCCCACCGGCTGGGGAAGTCTTTGACCTAGAAACGGCAGTTGACCGCTTTGTTCCGCTTGCAGAACCAAATGGATATCAAGATTTCTTTACACGAGAACCATTGCCGCTTGGGTGAAAGCGCTACACACCCGATTGAGCTACGCTACGGCACGCTGACCGCGTTGCTCCTCGTTGCGGGCACCAGCCCGCCGCCTCGTCTCGCCTTGTCAGCGTCCCGTATCGCAGCCCACTCGGGCGCGTCCAACTACCGTTTCTAGGTCCCATGATCCGAGTCATTCTTTGCGACGACCACGCTTTGATCCGCCGAGGCATACGCGACACCCTCTCAGACGCGCCCGACATTGAAGTCGTGGGTGAGGCGAGCGAGTACAGCGAGCTGCGTTCACTGCTGCGCGCAACGAGTTGCGATGTGCTGGTGCTGGACATCAACATGCCGGGCCGCAGCGGTTTGGACGTGCTGCATGTGCTCAAGGACGAAGGCAGCCCCATGAAGGTGCTGGTGGTGTCGATGTACCCAGAGGAGCAGTACGCCATTCGTGCGCTGCGTGCTGGGGCCTTCGGTTATGTGAATAAAGGGGGGGACCCGGCGCTGTTGGTGACGGCGGTGCGCACAGTGTCACAGGGCCGCAAATACGTCACACCAGAAATCGCACAAATGCTGGTCGAAAGTCTGACCACGCCGGTGCAAGAAAACGCGCATGAAAAACTCTCAGACCGGGAGCTGCAAACCTTGGTCATGATTGCCTCGGGCAAGCGCCTCTCCGACATTGCCGAGGAGCTCACCCTGTCCCCCAAAACCGTCAGTGTGTACCGTGCAAGGGTGCTGGAAAAACTGGGATTGTCCAACAACTCGGAGATGACGGTCTACGCCATTCGGCATGGCTTGGTGGGGGAGTAGGAAGCCGGGGATGGGCAGCGCGAAACGGTCACCCCGTTGATTCAGGCGACCGTTCTGGCCAAGCGCATCACTGTGACGCCTGGCCGCAACTGGCGCAACGACGGCATGACTAAGGTGCAGTTGTCGTAGGGCGTGACAAAAGCCTCGTCGTCGTTGAACCCCAGCACCGTGCCCTTGCCGGCGATGGTCTGGCCGCTTTGCCAAGGCTCGACAAACCTCAAGTTCATGCTGCTTGCCACGATGCCGCCGGTGACCTCCAGCACTTGCTGCGGGGGTGGGTCGGGGCGCAACCAGGTGGCGGGAATGTCGGCTTGCTGCAGTACCCCACTTTCGACCAAAAAACGGCCCAACATGTCCAAGGCCACGTCTTTGCTCACCAGTTCGCCGTGGTAGCCGCATTCCAGCAGCAGGGCGCGGTTGTTTACTTCGGTGCTGGAGCCCAAGCGGCCATGGTCACGTAAACGCACGCCATCTTTGTGTCCCGCATCCACCACCACGTGCGTGGGTGTGGCCAGCTTTTGGGCCAAAGCCACATTACGCGGCTGCAGCCCCGTGAGCAGCAGCGGCACACCCGGCTCGTGCATGGAGTGCAGGTCCAGCAACCAGTCGGCACGCTCAACAAGAGGAAGCAATTCAAGCGCGCGACGTTGTTCGCGGCTGTTCGGTCGGTCTTTCAAACCGGGCCCCCACACCCGGTTCATGTCTTCGTCAAGGAAACGTGATGCGTCTGGGTCGTTTGCATCAAACGAGTCAAAGGCCGCCAGGTTGCAAAACGCCAAGGTCAAGCTGCCACGGCGCGGACGCAGCCCGATTCGCAAGGCATCGAGCAAAGCCCAAGCGCCGCACAACTCGTTGCCATGCACCAAGGCGGTCACGAGCACCTGTGGGCCTGGCGTGTGGGCACTGTAGGTCCACACGCCTTCGGTGCCGGTATTGCCTGCGCGCCAAGCCCCCAACTCCGGTCGAGGCAATTCAAACCGCAACTCGCTGATGCTCATGTCCGCAGACTCACTCGGCACGAATCTTGGCGAAGTCCACCACGCGGCTGTATTTCTCGTTCTCGCTCTTCATATAGGCATTGAGCAGCACCTCCGGTGGATCGTTGGTGACGGTGGCAATGCGTGCGCCGGCGTCGGCGAGTTTCTTGCGCAGGTCTTCCGAGCCCAAGGACTCGGCGAGTGCTTTGCTCAGGCGGGCTGACACCGCCGGCGGCAATTTGGCGGGGCCAAAAAGTGCGAACCAGGAACCAATGTTGACCTTACGCAGGGCAGCGTTCTCAGACAGTGCGGCAAGGTCCGGTGTCTGTTGCGAACGGCGCGCTTCGGTGGTGCCAATCGCATTGAGCTTGCCCGACTTGATGTGGGGCAAACCGCTGGACAGCACGAACATGCCGAAGTCGAGCTGGCCACCGAGCAAGTCATTGGTCAGTGGCGCAACACCCCGGTAAGGAATGTGCACCATGAAGGCACCCGAGCTTTCTTTGATCATTTCGCCTGCCAAATGCAGGGCTGTGCCGTTGCCCGACGTGCCGTAGCTGTACTTGCCGGGGTTGGCTTTGACCAAGGCCAAAAACTCTTCCACGTTCTTGACCTTGGTGTGCGGCGCCGCGACCAATACCAGGGGCTGGGAAGCGACCATGCCTATCGGCGTGAAATCTTTTTGCGGGTCGTATTTGACTGCCGGGTTGATCAACTTGACGATGGCGCCATCTCGTTGCTGGCACCCAGAATCAGGGTGTATCCATCGGGTGCGGCATTGGCGACACGTTGAGCGCCAATGGCACCGCCTGCGCCACCGACGTTTTCGATGATGACGGTTTGGCCCAAACGTTTGGACAACTCGCCACCAATCAAGCGGCCCACCAAGTCGGTGCTGCCGCCCGGCGGATAGGCCACCACCAAGGTGATGGGTTTGTTGGGGTACTCCGCTTGTGCGTGAAGCATGGGGGAAGCGGCTGCCAGGACACTGGCAACGGCAATGTGAACCAAACGGCGGCGGTTGAGCGTGGTGTTCATGCGTGGTCTCCTGGGTTTGAACAGGGCACAGTGTGCTTAGGGTCAGGTACTTCATTGGTGCATAAACGGCACCTGTGCGTGCCAAGTGGGCACATTGTGCGGACCTTGTAAACCAAGAATCCCATCCCATCGCAGCCTGATTGGGAGATTCTGATGAACACAGGAATTTGGCGTCTGACGTTGTTAACTGCATGGGCATGCGCCTTAGTCTGGACGCCGTCGCTGCAGGCACAAAGTTTTCCCAATCAACCCATTACGTTGGTGGTGGGGTACGCGCCTGGGGGCAGTGTGGACTTGGTGGCCAGGGCGATTGCACCGGGCTTGTCCAAACGTTTGGGGCAGCCCGTGAACGTGAGCAACGTGGCGGGTGCAAGCGGTGCCATTGCCGCCATTCAGGTGGCGCTGGCCGAACCCACGGGCTACACCTTGTTGCTCGGCTCACCGGCCGAGGTGGGCATCAACCACCTCACCAGCCGCAGCAAATACGATCCACTGAAGGACACTACACCCATCGCCTTGATTGGCAGCCAGCCCATGGTGCTCGTGGCCAGCAAACGCGTTCCTGTGGCGACGGTGGATGAGTTTCTCTCCTACACCACACAACATCCCGGTGCCACCACCTATGCCAGTTCCGGCATGGGCACACCTTTGCATTTGGCCGGGGAAACCGTGAAACAAAAAGCTGGTTTGGACATCAAGCACGTGCCTTACCGGGGTGCCGGTCCGATGTTGCCTGATGTGTTGGGTGGGCAGGTGGACTACGCGGTGATGGTGCTCTCCAGCGCACTCAAGCACATCAACGAAGGACGGATCAAGGCCCTGGGCGTCACGCAAAACAACCGGTCTGCGGCTGCGCCCAATGTGCCTGCGCTGGGCGAGCACCCCAAACTCAAGGGCGTGGACATCGGCGTGTGGTTTGGCGTGCTGGGGCCCGCCAAGATGCCGCCCGCTGTGGTGACCCAACTGCGGGCCGAAGTGCGCGAAGTCCTCAAAGACCCGGCGCTGCGCAAAAAGCTAGAAAGCTCGGGTTTGACTTTGGCAGAAGACACCGACTTCGTTCCTTTCCTCAAGGCCGAGATCGCCAAGTTCAAACAGGTGGTCGAGTTTGCGGGTATCAGGAACTGACCGTCAAATGTCGGTAGCCGCCCAGGCCGCTTCAATGTCGGCTGACAAACGGCTGGCGCGGCGGTAAAGGCGAACGTCGAAGTGCACCTCGTCGCTGCGTTTGCCCAGCGCCATCAAGGTGCCACGTTTGCATTCTGTGATGACCAAGGACCAAGGCAACCAAGCCACGCCCAAGCCCTTGATCGCGTATTCGTGAATGGCGTCGGCGGAGTCGCACACAAAACGGGTGCGTGCCTGAACTTCGGGCGATGACAGATGACCGTGCGTGGCCAGCAGCGCGCCCAGCGACAAAGACGGGCCATAGGCAATCAACGGTGCCGTGCTCAGCTGGTACTGCGCCACACCGGGTGAGCTGGTACGTGAGACGGGTACCAGCTTGTCGTGGGTCAATGTCAGGTGGCGATAACGTTGGTTGTTGAGTTTGACCGACATGGCGGGGTGCTCATAGCAGCACACCAAGTCCACCTCGTCACGTTCCATCATGGCCGCCATGTCGGAGACCGCTCCGGTACGCACTTCAATTTTTCGTCCTGCCAGCGGACCACGCGGCTTGGTCATTTTGACCAACCAGTCGGCCACCACAGTGCGGGCCAAGGTGCGGCCTGTGGCCACTCGCAGCACACGGCCTGCCTGGGCCAGTTGGGTGCGTATCTGCAGCCGGGTGTGTTGCATGCCTTGCACCACCTGTTGCGCCTGGGCCAGCAAGGTTTGCCCCGCTTCGGTGAGTTTCACCGGGCTGCAGCTGCGGTCGACCAAAGTCACGGCGGCCCACGCTTCCAGCGCTTTGATGCGCCGCCCAAAGGCCGGGTGGGTGACGTTGCGTTTGTCTGCTGCCCGAACAAAACTGCGCTCTTGCGCGAGCGCCATCAAGTCTTCGAGCAGTTTCAGGTCCATGGCGGCGGATTCTCGCGCAAACGATCAGCGCAGGGCACCGCGGTTGCGACTGGCGGCCGCTGCAGTCGATGCACTGGCTGCCGCCAATGCCGCTTTAAGTTGACGCGATACGTCTGCGACAAAACTGTCCACCAAAGTGCTTACCGGTCGGGTCAGGGGGGTCAGTGCCAGTATGGGGATGCGGATGACAGGGCGTATGGGATGTATGTGGTGCGTTCCGTGCACGTGGCTGGCGGTCAATGGATCGACGAATGCAACCCCCAAGCCTGCGGCGACCAGCGAACATGCGGTGCGTGCAAACCGCACTGTGGCCAGTGGCGCGAACGCCACGTCGGCGGCGTCGAACGCTGCCCGCACCTGCTGACCTTGGTGGGTTTGCGCGTCAAAAGCAATGAAGGGCAGTTCGGCGACGTCGGTGGGCGATACGTGGCGTTTGGGCCCCAAGCTCAGGTGCTGCGGCGCGATGCACACCATGTCCATGTGCCCCAAGCGAACGCTGCGCAGCATGGGGTGTTCTACCTCAGCGGCACACAGTCCGACATCGGATTGGCCCGACACCAGCGCGTCCATGAGTGCAGGCGAGGGCAAAATTTCCAGTGCAAAACGACTGGACGGTGCACGTGCCCACCACGTGGCCAGTGCTTGGGGCACCACCTCCAGTCCCAGGCTTGGGCTGCAGGCCACACGCAAGGTGGCGTGGCTGCCAGTCCGCAGCGCTTGGGCGAAATCGTCTATGCCTTGAACGCCTTGGTAAACCGCCTGCACTTGATCGAACAACAGCCTCGCTTCATGCGTGGGAATCAGGCGGCCTTTGAGGCGTTGGAACAGGCGGAACCCCAGCTGCGACTCCAGGTGCTTCACCGTGCGGCTGACGCCCGGCTGCGTTACCTTCAGCAGGCGCGCTGCATCGGAAATGCCGCCACTGAGCATCACCGCCCGAAAGGTTTCAATTTGGCGCAGGTTCACGACTCATAACACTTTGGCATGGATGTCGATGATAAAGGTAAGTGACGGCATGGGAATGCGCGGGCAGACTCGGGCGTTTTGCCTCACTCGAAGAAGTGAAGTCGCACCACCCATCATTGGAGACACAGATGTTCAAGTTCAACACCTCACGGCCCATCGTGGCCACAGCCATGGGACTGAGCATCGCGCTGTGTTCCGCCCCGACTGCTGCACAAACCTTTCCCGATAAACCCATTCGTTTGGTCGTGCCCTATCCTGCCGGCGGCCCTTTGGACATTGCCGCACGCGCTATCGCCGAAGCCTCGCGTGCCGGTCTGGGCACTGTCATTGTGGACAACCGCTCCGGCGCAGGGGGCAACATTGGTGCTGACTCCGTGGCCAAGGCGCCTGCCGATGGCTACACGGTGCTGTTGGGGGCAGTGGCAACGCATTCCATCAACCCCTCGCTCTACCCCAAGATGCCCTATGACGCGCAGAAAGACTTTGCGCCGCTGACCTTGATCGCCAACGTGCCCAATGTTTTGGTGCTGAACAACGAGTTTGCAAGCAAGAACAAGATCAACACCGTGACCGATTTGATTGATTACTTGAAGCAAAACCCGGGCAAAACCCAGTTCGCCTCGGGCGGCAATGGCAGTGCAGGGCACTTGGCCGGAGAGTTCTTCAAAATGCGCACCGAAACTTTTTCGCTGCACATTCCTTACCGCGGTGCAGGGCCTGCGCAGCTGGCCTTGCTCGGCGGCGAGGTGCAGTTCATGTTCGACAACCTGGCGTCTGCTGCACCCCGTATTCGTGAAGGAAAAATCAAAGCACTCGGCGTGACGACGCTCAAACCGGCTGCCTTGATGCCCGAAATTCCCGCCTTGACCAGCTCCGGCGTGGCAGGGCTCAAAAACTTCGACATCAGCACCTGGTTTGGTCTGTTTGCGCCTGCTGGCACCCCCAAACCTGTGCTCGACAAACTGCTGGAGCAGTTCACCGCTGCGCTCAAGTCCAAGTCGGTGGTTGACACCCTGGCCCGGCTGGCGGCAGAGCCCAGTCCCAGCACACCCGAAGAACTGACCCAGCTGGTGCGCCGCGATACCGCCAAATACAGCGGCATCATCAAGTTCTCCGGAGCGAAGGTGGATTGACCTTGTGGGGGCGCTCGGTAACACGTTCGTCCCCGGTGAGGCGACAATAGGGGGTTGCGCCGCCGCCGGTGGTTGGCGCTTGTTATTCACCACACCTCAATCTCCCCATGGCCCAGTACGTCTTTACCATGAACCGCGTCGGCAAAATCGTGCCGCCGAAGCGTCAAATCCTCAAGAACATTTCCCTCAGCTTTTTCCCCGGGGCCAAGATCGGCATGCTGGGTTTGAACGGCTCGGGCAAGAGCACCTTGCTCAAAATCATGGCGGGGGTGGACAAAGACATTGAAGGCTAAGCCACGCCCATGCCGGGCCTGAAGATCGGTTACTTGCCGCAAGAGCCGATCATGAATGCCGAGCAAACCGTTCGCGAAGCTGTCGAAGAAGGCATCGGCGGGGCACTGGCGGCCAAGAAGCGGCTCGATGAGGTGTATGCCGAATATGCCGACGAAAACGCCGACTTCGACAAACTGGCCGCTGAACAAGCCGAGCTGGAAGCCATCATTTCGTCCGCTGGTGCCGAAAATACTGACCTGCAATTGGAGTTGGCCGCCGACGCGCTGCGCCTGCCGCCCTGGGATGCCGTGGTTGGCAAATTGTCCGGCGGTGAAAAACGCCGCGTTGCCTTGTGCCGCTTGTTGCTGTCCAAGCCCGACATGTTGTTGCTGGACGAGCCGACCAACCACTTGGACGCCGAGTCGGTGGATTGGTTGGAGCAGTTCTTGAGCCGCTTCTCCGGCACCGTGGTGGCCATCACCCACGACCGCTACTTCCTCGACAACGCGGCCGAGTGGATTTTGGAGTTGGACCGTGGCTCGGGCATCCCGTGGAAAGGCAACTACTCCACGTGGTTGGAGCAAAAAGAAGGCCGCCTGGAGCAAGAGCAGAAGTCGGAAGACGCCCGCACCAAGGCCATGAAGAAGGAATTGGAATGGGTGCGCCAAAACCCCAAGGGCCGCCAGGCCAAGAGCAAGGCACGTTTGGCGCGTTTTGAAGAGTTGTCCGATGTGGACTACCAAAAACGCAACGAGACGAATGAAATTTTCATTCCCGTGGCGGACCGTTTGGGCCACGAGGTGATCGAGTTTGAAGGCGTGACCAAGAGCTTCGGTGACCGTGTGTTGATCGACGACCTGAGTTTCAAAGTGCCCGCAGGTGCCATCGTCGGCATCATTGGCCCCAACGGTGCCGGTAAGTCCACCTTGTTCCGCATGATCTCGGGTCAAGAAAAACCCGACAGCGGCACGGTGAAGATCGGGCCCACCGCCAAGATGGCGTTTGTGGACCAAAGCCGCGAGTCGCTGGAAGGGGACAAAACGGTGTGGCAGGACGTGTCGGGTGGCCTCGACAACATCGTGGTCGGCAAGTTCGTGATGCCCTCACGCGCCTACATTGGCCGCTTCAACTTCAAAGGCAACGACCAGCAAAAGCTGGTGGGTAGCCTGTCGGGCGGTGAACGCGGACGTTTGCACTTGGCCAAAACCTTGGCCCAGGGCGGCAATGTGCTGATGCTAGACGAGCCGTCCAACGACTTGGACGTGGAAACTTTGCGGGCGCTGGAAGATGCGCTCCTTGAGTTCGCGGGCTCCATCATGGTCATCAGCCACGACCGCTGGTTCTTGGACCGCATCGCCACCCACATCTTGGCCTGCGAAGGCGACTCGAAGTGGGTGTTCTTTGATGGCAACTACCAAGAGTACGAGGCCGACAAGAAAAAGCGCCTGGGTGAAGAGGGTGCCAGGCCCAAGCGGGTGCGGTTCAAAGCGTTGAAGTGATCCTCATATTCCGGGGCATGATGACACCAAGATGCCCCGAGTTTGGAGCCTGAAGGAATGCGCATGAAGTACCGCAGGGCGTGCACTGCACCACGTTGGTTGTCAGGGCTTGTGGTGTTGACGATCGTGGTGGCGGCTGTCTCAGGTTGCGCCACTGGGTGGCCTGAGAAGTCCTCAACCACGAGCAACGCGCCTGCCCCCATCACATTGCCACCCCCTGCGGCGGCGGCTAACGCTGTATCACCTTCTGTGGCACCTGCTGCGACAGCCGCTGCAGCCACGGCAGCACCACCAACGCCAGCGGTAACGCCCGGGCTCCCTGCTTTTGCACAAGTCATCAAAGATGCCCGCAAGATTGAAGGGCCACTCACGGCTTGGCAAAAGGATGAGAAGGTGTGGTTGGAGCTGGGTCCAGAGCATTGGGGCACACCCTATTTGTTGTCACCCAAACTCAGAACCGGCATAGGCGAGGGCTACTTCGTTGGGGGCTTGATGGCCATTACCTCGGGTGCTTCGGGGGGGCAGGTGGTCGAGTTCGTTCGGGTTTACAACCAAGTTCGTTTGGTGGCACGCAATCAAATGGCAGTGGCACCCCCAGGCTCGCCAGAGGCCAGGGCGGTGGACGTGGCGCTGTCGCCCAGTTTGCTCAGCAGCAGCACCGTGGCCAGCCAACCGCATCCCGACCGCAAGACGGTGCTGGTGGAGGCCAACGCCTTGTTCCTCACCGATATGTTGGCCATTGCACCATCGTTGCAGCGCGCTTTCCGTCAGAGCTACAACTTAGACAGCCGCCACACCGCGGTGACGGGTGTCAGGGCCACGCCGCAAGTCTTGGTCATAGAAACGCAGAACCATTACTACACACCGACTTTGGCCTTCCCCCAGCCTGGCGTGCCGGTGGCGCCGACATTGCCCAGTTTTTTACCTGACGCGCGCAGCCTTTTCTTCGGGCTGCACTTTTCTTTGGCGCCTCTGCCCAAGATACCCATGGCCCAGCGCAAGGCGGACCCGCGTGTGGGTCATTTTTCTCAGACGGTGCTTGACTTCAGCGACGATCTGAATCGTTCAGCGCGCCAACGGTATGTCAGCCGTTGGCGACTGGAGCGCAAGGACCCTGGTGAGGCACTGTCCGAGCCGGTGCAGCCCATCACCTATTGGCTGGATCGCAACATTCCGCTGAAATACCGGGCCACGATAGAAGCCGGCATTTTGGAATGGAACAAGGCCTTTGAACGCATCGGTTTCAAGAACGCCATCGTGGTCAAACAACAGCCCGACGATGCCAGCTTTGACACCCTGGACCTCGGCGTGGCGTCGATTCGCTGGATGGTCAATCCCGAGCCTCGGTTTGGCGGCATTGGCCCCCACCATCTGGATCCGCGTACGGGTGAAATTCTGGACGCAGACATCGCCATCGAAGGTCAAAGCATACGAGGCACGCGCGCATTTGCGGCACAGATAGTGTTGCCTGGTTTGGGTGCTTTGGGCGCCCATCCCGCCGCCACCCATGCGTCAGGGTTTGCGTCGCCTGTTTGGGGCCATGACCATGCGCGGTGCTTGCACGCACAACAGTCGGCCGAGCAACTGGCCTATGCCCTGGACGTGCTGGAGTCCCGGGACGACCTGGATCCCGACAGCCCCGACGTAGAGCAGTTTGTGCAGGCCTACTTGAAGGACCTCACCATGCATGAGGTGGGCCACACCCTGGGTCTGCGCCACAACTTCCGAGCCTCCAGGCTCTACACCGAGGACCAATTGGCCAGCCCCGCCTTCACCCAGACCCATGGCACCAGCGGTTCGGTCATGGATTACAACGCAGTCAATATGAGCGCTCCGGGCAAGCCCAAAGTGGCGCCGTTTCAATCCAGCCTCGGACCCTATGACCACTGGGCCATTGAATACGCTTACAAGCCGATCGCTGCCGCCGACGAGGCGGCCGAGTTGCAGCGTATCGCCGGTCGCGGCCATGAACCAGGACTGGGCTTTGCCACGGATGAAGATGTTTTTCTCGGTTTGGACCCCGAGGCCGCCATGGGGGATTTGGGCAGCGACCCCCTGGCATTCGCGAGCAAACGTTTGGCCATTGCACGTGAGGTGTTTAAACGCCAAGAAGGTCGGGTGCTTCGAACCGACCGCGACTACGCCCAGTTGCGTCGTTCGCTCAACTATGCCTTGAACGATGTGGGCCGCTCGGTCGGTTTGCTGGTGCGTCAAATGGCAGGTGTTCGTACCGTGCGTGATTTTCCCGGCAGTGGCCGCGACCCTTTGACGCCGGTAACTGCCAGCAGCAGCCGACAAGCACTGGCCTTGGTGATCCAAACGGTGTTCTCTCCAACGGGGTTGTCGGTATCACCCGCTTTGCAGCGACGGTTGGCGCCCGACTTTCAAGACCGTGCTGAGGTGGCTGGCATCACGACGGACTACCCGGTGGCGCAGCGCATCACGGAGTTGCAGCGCGCCACCCTGTCGGTCCTAATGAGCGATGCCATGTCGGTACGCATCCTCGACGCCCAAGGAAAACAAAATGCCACGCAGGCTCGCTTTTCCGTCGCCGAGCTCTTCGATCAAATCGACCGTGCTGTCTGGTCTGAGTTGGCATCCAAAACCGATGTCTCCGAGGCACGCCAAGCGATGCAGCGCGAATACCTCAATCGTTTGGCCGATTTGCTGTTGCGGCCTGCTTCCATGAGCCGTGCATCGGCACGCACGGTGGTGCGGGAGCAAGCGCAAAGTTTGCTCAAACGTTTGAACCAAGCCCAGCGGGCCTCGTCCCGTTCGCCAGCGCTGAGAGCGCATTGGCAGGACTGTGTGGACACCCTGACTCAGGCCTTGAACGCCAAGCTGCCCCGCGCTGGTGTTTGATAGAGGGGGCGGATCCCCCTCAATTGGCGGCTTTTTCTGCCGATATTCCAGGCATGGTCCATTTTGGTGCATGCGAAACTTGCATCTCAAACATGGACAGTCAGGGTACGGCCACACAAACCGGCGTGCTCGAACCCATGAAAGAGACCTCGCGGAAAACCACGGCGGCAAGGCTTGACGGCCATGCACGCTGTCCCGCGAACCGGAGATCGATATGTGGAATCTGAATCTGAACTCGTCTTTGGCGCGCCGACTGGGCCTGGGTTTTGCCAGTGTCTTGGCCTTGCTGCTGTGTATCGCGGCGGTGAGTACCTGGGCGCTTCGGCAAGCGGGGGCGCAAATGACCCAGGTGGTGGAAGTCAACGGTTTGCGTTCATCGTTGGCCAACGACTTGATGATCACCATTGGCGACATGGCCACCTCGGTGCGCAGCATCACCCTGTTGACCGATGTGCAGGCGATTGACAAAGAGGTCAAGGGGCTCAAGGAGCTCGATGTCCACTATGCTCAGTTGGAAGATGCTTTGGCCGCCGATATAAAGGCCAACGAGGCTTCCGCCGAGGAACAGGCTCTGCTAGTAAAGTTGGTTGAAGCAGGTAAGAAAACGCGCCCCATGGTGGCATTGGCGGCCCATCAAGGCGGGCAAGGGGACAACATGTCTTCCGTGATGACCCTCACCGAACAAGTGGCGCCCAACGAATTGATGTGGCGCAAAACGGTGGCCGAGTTCATTGCGATGCAGAAGGAAAACTCCAAACAAGCCGCGCAAGCGTCCACGCGCAGTCAGCACCAGGCCTTGTTGATTCAGGCTATTTTGGTTGTGGCGTCCTTGCTGGCTGGTGGACTCATCGCTTGGCGCATCACTGGTAGTGTGACCGCGCCCATCAAACGGGCCGTGGTGGTTGCGGAGCGTATTGCACAGGGTGATCTCACGTCCAAAATTGAAATTCGCATTCCCGACGAAACAGGCCGCTTACTAGAAGCCATCAGTGCGATGCAAGACAGGCTGCGTGGTTTGGTGGGCGACATTCGCCAAACCGCCAACTCCATTCAAGTCGCCAGCGAAGAGGTGGCTTCAGGCAACCTGGACCTGAGCCAACGCACCGAACAAACCTCCAGTAGCTTGCAGCAGGCCGCGTCCAGCATGGATCAACTCACGGGGACGGTGCGCCAAAGTGCAGATTCTGCGCGCCAGGCCAACCAACTCGCTACCTCGGCGGCCGAGGTTGCTGCTCGTGGTGGCGCCGTGGTGTCGCAGGTGGTCACCACCATGGAAGACATCAACGCCAGCTCCAAGAAAATCGCCGACATCATCAGCGTGATTGACGGCATCGCCTTCCAAACCAACATCCTCGCATTGAACGCTGCGGTTGAAGCCGCTCGCGCTGGCGAACAAGGCCGTGGTTTCGCCGTGGTAGCCGGTGAGGTGCGAAGCCTCGCGGGCCGCTCTGCAGAAGCCGCCAAAGAGATCAAGAGCTTGATTGGCGCTTCGGTCGAAAAGGTAGAGGGCGGCAGTCGTTTGGTGGCGGACGCGGGCAAAACCATGAAAGAAATTGTGGGTTCGGTGCAGCGTGTCTCCGACATCATCGGCGAGATCACGGCTGCGTCCAGCGAACAATCTGATGGCATCAGCCAAGTCAGCGGCTCGGTGAGCCAACTGGACCAAATGACGCAGCAGAACTCTGCCTTGGTAGAGCAGTCGGCCGCCGCGGCTGAATCACTGAAAGAACAGGCCCATAACCTGACTCACATGGTTGACGCGTTTCGGCTGACCCGCGAACCCGCGGCTGGATCAGCCTGACCCACTGGTTTCCCATGCGAAATTGTCATGGTACTTAACTGACCGGAAATCGTGCCGATATTCCATGTATTGAAGACCCGGTAGAAGGCAGACACTAGGTCTGAATCTGGAATCAACAACGAGGTTGCCATGTTTCTGAACAAGATCCAATCCGCGTCGATTGCAAAACGACTGAGTTTCGGCTTTGGTTGTGTATTGGCTTTGCTGATTGCCGTGGCGATCACGAGCGGGATCGCCATGCAAGGCATGGGCGGACACCTGAAGCAAATTTCAGAGGTGAACAACCTGAAAACCAAATTGGCCAACGACCTGATGAACCACATCAGTGACATGGCCATCCAGGCGCGCAACATCACCTTGTTCACCGACGTGGGCAAGATTGATGGCCAGGCCAAACTCATCGAGGACACCAGAAAAGGCTACATCGAAGCCGAAGCCGCGCTGGCGAGCGCCATGGAAACCACGGGCGCCAATGACGACGAAAAGACCCTGTTTGCCGAGATTCAAGCATCGAGTAAGAAAACCATTCCGTTGTTCACTGACGCTGCCCAACAGGGCAGTGATGGTGACAACGTGTCTGCCGTCCTGACCTTGACCAACAAGGTGCAACCCGAAGAGGTAATCTGGCGTAAAAAGGTCGCAGACTTGATCATCCTGCAAGACAAACTGTCTGTCGAAGCCACCGAGTCCGCCAGCAGCAGCCAGAAAAGAGCCTTGATGGCAGCCCTGGCCTTGGTGGTGGCATCTGTGGCCATTGGCACGCTGATCGCACTGTGGATCACGCGCAGTGTGACCGCCCCCATTAAACGCGCGGTGGTCGTTGCCGAGCGTATTGCTGAAGGTGACCTGACATCCAATATTGAGGTCCGCATTCACGACGAAACCGGGCGCCTGCTCGAGGCCATCAGTGCCATGCAAGACCGCTTGCGTGGCCTGGTGGGCGACATTTTGCAGACGGCTGACTCTATTCAAACAGCCAGCACGGAAGTGGCTTCAGGGAATATGGATCTGAGCCACCGCACGGAAGAAACGGCCAGCAACTTGCAATATGCGGCTTCCTCCATGGAGTACCTCACGGGGGTGATTAAACAGTCCACCGACCATGCCAAACATGCCAATGAACTGGCAGGCTCAGCGGCCGAAGTGGCAGCACGGGGTGGTGTGGTGGTCTCACAGGTGGTTGCCACCATGCAAGATATCAATGCCAGCTCCAAGAAAATCGCAGACATCATTGGCGTGATCGACGGGATTGCTTTCCAGACCAATATCTTGGCGCTCAACGCCGCGGTTGAGGCCGCACGTGCGGGCGAACAAGGCCGAGGTTTTGCGGTTGTGGCCGGTGAAGTGCGCAGCTTGGCAGGACGTTCTGCCGAGGCCGCCAAAGAAATCAAGACCCTGATTGGCGCGTCGGTCGAAAAAGTAGAAGGTGGTAGCCGCTTGGTGGCCGATGCGGGAAAAACCATGAAAGAAATCGTGGGCTCGGTGCAGCGCGTCTCCGACATCATTGGAGAAATCACCGCCGCGTCGCGTGATCAGTCTGAAGGCATCACACAGATCAACCACTCGGTCACACAGCTGGACTCCATGACGCAGCAAAACGCGGCCCTGGTGGAGCAGTCTGCCGCTGCTGCTGAGTCGCTGAAAGACCAGTCCATTGCTCTGACCCGCATGGTCGGTGCGTTCAAGTTGGAACGTGACGCGGGTTACACCGGTTAAGGCGCAGCGGTTCAAACGGCTTCAGTGCGCGCCAGCAGCCACTCAAGCGCAGCGCCGCTGACATGGTCCTTCAATCGCTGGCGCACTTCTTGGTGGTAGTGGTTCAACCACAGGCGTTCGTCTTCGCGCAACCATTCCAAGCAAAGGCAACGTGTGTCTATCGGGCACAGGGTCAGGGTTTCAAACTCCAGGAACTCACCAAAGCCAGCTTCCGATTCTTGGCTTGCATGGATGGCTGCCACCAAGTTCTCCAAACGTATGCCCCACAGACCCGGTCGATAAACGCCAGGTTCTATGCTCGTCACCATGCCCGCTTGCATGGCCATATTGGGTTTGACGACAGTGCGTGAGATGCTTTGCGGTCCTTCGTGCACATTCAAAAAATAGCCCACGCCGTGGCCGGTGCCGTGGCCATAGTCCAGTCCGTGGGCCCAAAGCGGGGCACGGGCGATGGCGTCCAACATGGGTGACGGTGTGCTGCTCGGAAACCGGCTGCGCGACAAGGCCATCATGCCTTTCAGTACCAAGGTGTAGTCGCGCCGCTGTGCATCCGATACCTCGCCAATGGGCCAAACCCGGGTGATGTCGGTGGTGCCACCGAGGTACTGTCCACCCGAATCGATGAGCAGCAGGCCATGGCCTTCAATGACGGAATGCGATTGCAATGTCGCCCGGTAGTGCGGCATGGCACCGTTGGCGTTGAATCCGGCAATGGTCGAAAAGCTGGGTCCGATGTAACCCGTTTGACGGGACCGCGCCCGGTGGAGCATGGCGTCGACAGTGAGTTCGGTGATGGGGGCGTGGCCTGATGGGGCGGCCAGCAGCGCCTCAAACTCGGCATAGAACTCGCAGAGTGCCACACCGTCCAGCACCATGGTGTGGCGCCAGTGGGCCAGTTCTGCGGGTGTTTTTTTGCTCTTGAGCAAGGTGCTCGGATTGTCGGAACGAACCACGGTGACACCGGCGGGCCATTGTTGGCTGAGCGCGATGGTGCAACGGTTGGGGTCCAATGCGAGCTGTGTTTCGCGCGGCAATGCGGCCAGTGCGGATGCGATGGCCTCATACGGCGCAATTCGAATGCCGTCGCTCAAAAGTCGCGCTTGCAAGGCCGTGGGCACCTTGCTCGGTTCTATAAACAAGACAAGCTCCGTTGGCGTTAGCAGCAAATGAGCCAGAAACAAGGGGTTGTAGCTGATGTCAGACCCCCGCAGATTCAGCAGCCACGCGATGTCGTCTAGCGAAGAGATGAGATGGTGACTGGTTTGCAGGCCCGCCATAGCCTGGCGCACGGCCGCCAGTTTTTCCGCACGTGGCGTGACTGCATGGGGCGGCAGGTGCTCGAACACAACGCCGGTGGGCAATGGGGGGCGGTCGGACCAAACCGCGCCGACAACATCCAAGTCGGTGCGCAGCACGGCCCCTCTGCGGTTTAGCGCAGCAGTAAGCTGCTCGGCCGTTGCCATGGACAGAGCCCGGCCGTCCACGGCCGCAGTTTGGCCTGGATGCAACTTTCCTGCCAACCAATCGATGTATTGCGTGGAGGCACCGCTCGTGATTTTTTCAAGTGTGATGGCCGAGCCGCGCAGCTCCTGTTCGGCTTGCGCCCAGTAGCGACTGTCGGCGAATAGCGCGGCTTGTGTGCGTGTGACAACGAGGGTGCCCATCGACCCGGTGAAACCTGACAACCACACGCGACCTTGCCAGTGTTCTGGCAGGTACTCTGATAAATGGGGGTCGTTGCTCGGAACCAGCAGGGCGTGCAAACCCAGGTGTTCCATATGCTGTTGAACGGCCACCAGGCGACCGTTGTGAATGTTGGTCTGACTCGTATCCATGGCTGGTTTTCCCTTGAATTCCTGAGCGACCCCCAAGTGAACGGTGTTCATGGACTTGAGGTTGCTCTGTGGGCCAGGTCGCTCACGGGCGCTGCCGTGGTTGAAGTCCCAATCCAAAACAGATGTGATTAGATACGAAGTTCGACCCCGCCATTGCGCAGCCCAACAACATGTCGCGATGATTCCAATACGTCCGCGCTTTCCGGTCAAAATGTGACGCACGAGATCCAAAAAGTTGACGGGCAATTTAATTGATGACACTGCCCTGGACTCAGAGCACCTGTCCCAGGACGTTGTTCAACACCATGGCCATTGAAATCGTTGCATTGACTGAGGCCCATTTCGAGGCCTTGCGCCAAGTCTTGGACAGCGTGGCGCGCGAGAAACGTTATCTTGTGTTTCTTCAAGCCCCCCCAGCGGAGGAAGCCTACGCGTTTTATCGCCACATTGTTGACAACGATCTCTGCCAACGTTTGGCACTGGTGGACGGACAGGTGGTGGGGTGGTGCGATGTATTGCCAACCCATGGAGGTGCTCGCGCCCATGTGGGTACTTTTGGCATGGGTTTGCTGGCCTCAGCCCGGCATCAAGGCATAGGCCGAATGCTGGCCGACAACACGCTGGAGGCCGCGTGGCGCAAAGGGTTCACGCGCATTGAACTTACGGTGCGGGTCGACAATGTGAACGCCCGCGCGCTGTATGAGCGATTGGGCTTCAAGATGGAAGGCTTGCATCAGCGAGCGTTTTTAGTAGGCGGTGAATTTTTCGATGTCCAATCGATGGCGCTGTTGCGCTGAGCAACCAATCACCCATGATTATTCGCCCCTTTGAACCCGAAGATGAATCTGCCGTCGTGGCCCTGTGGCAAACCTGCGGTTTGACCCGGCCTTGGAACAATCCGCAGGCCGATATCGCACGCAAACGCAGCACCCAACCCGAGTTATTCCTCGTCGGTGTGTTGGGCGGCGTGTTGGTGGCAACCGCCATGGTGGGGTACGACGGTCACCGCGGCTGGGTCAACTACTTGGCCGTCGCGCCGGGCGCACGTCGTCAAGCTCTCGGTCGCAGCCTGATGCAAGACGCCGAACGCTTGTTGTTGGCGCGCGGCTGCCCCAAGTTGAACTTGCAGGTGCGCTGTGGCAATGCCGACGTCATCGCGTTCTACCAGCAGCTTGGGTATGTGCAAGACGATGTCTTGAGCCTGGGCAAACGTTTGATCCACGACTCGCCACCCTGAAATGGCCTCAACCATTCTCACCTGCTCAGACAACAGGCCCCACTGAGCTTGAATGCCGATCGGCTGCCCGTCGTGACGAAGCTTTCAGCGCAACTGCAGCGCGTCGTCCCCAAACTCCAACCCTAGCGGGTCAATCAAGAGTTTCTTCGGCCCTGCTTGAATCTCACCCGCCAACCATGCATCGATACCCAAGGCTTGGGCCACCTCGACCGTCTTCAAGGCGTCCGCCGCTTTGACGAAAAGCGCAAACCCTGCGCCCATGTTGAGCGTGCTGTAGGCCTCCAGGTTGTCTTGTTTGGCGTGTTCTTGAATGAATTTCAACACGGGCGGAACAGGCGGTACGGTGTGGATGCGGTAGGTGTGGACGGCCGGGTGGCGCAGCAGTTTGCGCCAGCCGTGGCCCGTGATGTTGGCGCAGTAGTGGGGTGTGATGCCGGCTTTGTAAAGCGCCTCGGTCACGGGCGAATACAGCACCGTTGGCGCGAGCAAGGCCTCGCCGTAGTTTTGTGTGGCGGTGACCGGGGTCAGGTAACCCTGTGGGAGGCGCTCCACCAATTTGCGTGCCAAGCTCAGGCCGTTGGCGTGGATGCCACTGGAGGCCAAGAGCACGATGGCATCGCCCACGCCGAGTTTGTCGCCCACCGACAAACGTTCTTTCGGATTGATGAGGCCGGTGCAACTGGCCGCCAAATCAATGCGGCCATCGGCCACGATGCCCGCGAGGGCTGGTGTTTCACCGCCGCCCCAGGCGACTTGGCAGACGTCGCACGCGGCTTTCCAGCCAGCCACCAGAGCTTGGGAGCGCTGGGCGTCAGAAAACCAGTCCGAGCCACCAGCGGCCCAATACGCTTGCACCACCAAGGGCGTGGCGCCCACGGTGATGAGGTCGTTGATGGCCATGGCGATGGTGTCTTGGGCAATGCCGGCGTAGTAGCTTTTGCCGGTGAGTTGCTGCATTTCATCGGCCACCAAGGCTTTGGAGCCCAGGCATTCGACGATGCTGGCGATGTAGAAGGGGCCCACATCGACCACATAGGCCGACTCACCCCTTGACGCTTTCACTTCGCTGAAGCCGTGGCCCGCCAGGTGGGCGCCAGTGGCGGCGGCGGCACGCTGTGCAGCCACCTTCAAGGGGTCAATCAGGTCGTAGTTGACGCCTGACTGTTCGTAGCTCAGGGTGTCGGCGGAGGAGGGGGTGTGGGAAGCGTTCATGCGCGCAAGGGGGCCAGTGGCCAGAAGATTTGGATGAGATTATCCGGCAGGGGCGAGTTACATGGACCGCCTCGTAGAATGAAGCCCATGAGCACCCTGGTTCTGGCCCGTAAATACCGCCCCCGCAATTTTGAGGCCCTGGTGGGCCAGCAGCATGTGGTGCAGGCCCTGGCCAATGCGCTGACACAGCAGCGTCTGCACCATGCTTATTTGTTCACTGGCACGCGTGGCGTGGGCAAAACCACGGTGTCGCGCATTCTGGCCAAAAGCCTCAATTGCACCGGCCCAGATGGGCAAGGCACCATCACCGCCACGCCTTGCGGCGTGTGTGACGCCTGCCGCGATATCGATGCCGGCCGCTTTGTGGACTATGTCGAGCTCGACGCAGCATCCAACCGCGGCGTCGATGAGATCAGCCAGTTGCTGGACCAAGCGGTTTACAAACCCGTGATGGGACGCTTCAAGGTCTACATGATCGACGAGGTGCACATGCTCTCGAACACGGCCTTCAACGCCATGCTCAAGACGCTGGAAGAGCCGCCCGACTATTTGAAGTTTGTGCTGGCCACGACAGACCCGCAAAAAGTTCCGCCCACCGTGCTGTCACGTTGCCTGCAATTCAATTTGCGACCCATGGCGCCGCAGACGGTGCAAGAGCATTTGGTGACCGTTTTGCAAGCGGAGTCTTTGGCCGCCGAGTCGGGTGCGCTGCGTTTGTTGGCGCGGGCCGCCAAGGGATCGATGCGCGATGCGCTGTCGCTCACCGACCAAGCCATTGCCTTTGGTGGCGGGGCACTCACTGAGGCGGGTGTGCGCCAGATGTTGGGCGCAGTGGACCGCAGCCATGCAGTGCGTTTGCTCGATGCGCTGAGCCAAAACGACGGTGCGGGGCTGGTTCAAATTGCCGATCAACTGCGCGAATTGGGTTTGTCGGCTTCAGGCACCCTGGAAGAAATGGCCGACCTGCTGCAACAAATGGCGGTGGAACAAGCGGTGCCGGGCGCACTCGACCACAACGATCCCGATGCACCTGCTGTGGTTCGTTTGGCTGCGGCGTTTGCCTCCGACGAAGTGCAACTGGCTTACAGCATGTGTTTGCATGGCCGCGCCGAACTCGGTTTGGCACCCGATGAATACAGCGGCCTGGTGATGGTGTTGCTGCGCTTGCTGGCGTTCCGGCCTGGAGGCACACTGCCTGCGGCGAGCAGGCAGGGGGTTGAATCCAGCAGTGCAGCACAACGTGCACCTGCACCTGCACAGGCCAGTGCGGCCCCTGCGCCAAGTTCTGCGGCGCTGCTGGCCAGTCGTCCGGTGGCGGTATCGCGTCCTGTGGTGCTGGCTGCAGCACCCGTGCAGGCGCCGCAGCCCAGTGTGGTCGCAAAACGCGCTGCAGCGCCCGCCACGGTGGCTGCGGACGAGCCACCCTCATGGGTAGACGAACCCGCGCCCTGGGAAGAAGACGGTGGCTCAAGCGTCGCTGAACCTCCTGCCAGTGTGGCCGCGCCCATCGCCCGCGCTGCCACCACGCCCGCAAACGCCGCCAGCCCCGCGCCTGCACGGGTGACGACACCCGAAGGAGACCGCTGGACCGAGGTGGTGCAGGCCATGGTCGCGGCAGGTACGGTTCAGGCCTTGGTGCGCGAGGCGGCGATGCAAGCCCAATGCGTGGCAGTCGATGAAACATCGCAACCTGCTCTGTGGCGGCTGCGTATCGAACGTGAAACCTTGCGTTCCGCCAGCCACGTTGAAAAATTGCAAACCGCCCTGAGCCAGCTGCTGCAACGGCCGGTTCGCATTGAAGTGGAGGCGGGTGTGGCCGAGGACAATCCCGCCCAACGTGCACAGGCCGAGAAAGACCGGCGCCAACAAGAAGCTGAAGCCCTGGTTCAGAACGACCCCGTGGTGCGCGATATGCTGAGTCAGTTCAAGTCCGCACGTATCGTGCCGGGTTCGATTCGGCCACTGGCTTGAGTCCTCAGTACAAACCCAACAAACCCATCAATTTTCTTTGGAGAAAACACCATGATGAAAGGCCAAATCGCCGGCTTGATGAAACAAGCCCAAGCGATGCAAGACAACCTCAAGCGCGCGCAGGACGAGCTCGCCACCATGGAAGTGGAAGGCCAGTCGGGTGCAGGTTTGGTGAAAATCACCATGACCTGCAAACACGATGTGCGCCGCGTGACCATAGACCCGAGTTTGCTCGCCGACGACAAAGACATGCTCGAAGACCTGGTGGCTGCCGCTTTCAACGATGGCCTGCGCAAAGCCGAAGAAGTGAGCAACGAAAAAATGGGCAAACTCACTGCTGGCATGCCCATGCCACCCGGCATGAAGTTTCCGTTTTGAGCCTGGTTCACCCGCGCGTCAGCGCAAAACTCCGCCATGGCTGAACCCGCGCTGCAAGCGTTGATCGACGCCCTGCGTCATTTGCCTGGCGTGGGCGTGAAGTCGGCGCAGCGCATGGCGTTTCATTTGCTGCAGCACAACCGCTCTGGCGCCGATCAACTGGCCTTGGCTTTACAGGCCGCCTTGCAGGGCATAGGCCACTGCGAGCGCTGCTACACCTTCACCTCCGAACCCATTTGCCACACTTGCCTGGACCCAGCGCGTGATGCGAGTTTGTTGTGCGTGGTCGAAAGCCCGGCCGATCAAGCGGCACTGGAGAGAAGCGGCAGCTACAAGGGCCTCTACTTTGTGCTGATGGGGCGACTCAGTCCACTCGATGGCGTGGGGGTGGACGACATCGGCATCAAACCGCTCTTGGAGCGGGCCAGCGATGGGGTGGTGCAGGAAGTCATCGTTGCCACCAGCTTCACCGCCACCGGCGAGGCCACGGCCCATGTGCTGGCGCAAACCTTGAAGGCCCGTGGTTTGCGTGTCACACGTTTGTCGCGTGGTGTGCCCGTGGGCAGTGACCTGGAGTATGTGGACCTCGGCACCATCGCCTACGCGCTGTCGGACAGGCGCTGAATCTCTTCTCTTAGGAACCCAAAACGATGCAATCCCCTGTGCTCACGCTGTGGTGCGTCCTGGTAGCGGCCCTGATGCCGATTCTTTGCACTGGCATTGCCAAGTGGGGTGCCTTTGGCAAACCCAGCCACGAGGGAGGCTACGACAACCACAATCCGCGCGAGTGGTTGGCTAAACAACAGGGTTATCGCAAACGCGCCAACGCGGCACAGTCCAATTGTTTTGAGGCCTTGCCCTTTTTCATTGGGGCTGTGCTGTTGGCCCTGTACATGCAAGCGCCGCTGGCCAAGGTCAATCTTTTGGCTTTGTGCTTTATCGGGTTCCGCTTGGCGTTTGTGCTGCTCTATTTGGCAGATTTTTCCACCCTTCGCACCTCGGCCTGGGTGGCCGCTTTGGCGGTCAACGTGGCGCTGTTATTTGCGGGTGTTTGACGCTTATTTTTTGGCCACTTGTATGGCGGGCTTGCTGCTCTTGCTTGTTTTGCCGCTGGCCACTGCGGTGCGTTTGCTGCTGGTGGCCGCGGTTTTGCGCACAGGCGCTGCGGTTTTGCTGGAAGCTGCTGCGGTGCGGGTGCCGGCAGACTTTTTCCCCGCAACGTTTGGCAAAAAGAGCACCAACGATTCACCCGTTTTGAGTTTGGCTTTCGCGTCCAGCTGATTCCATTCACGCAACTGCGCCACGCTCACGCGGTGGCGGTTGGCAATGCTGGTGAGCGTGTCTTTGGTGCCTACCTTCACCGTGGTGCGGCGTTTGGCCGGCGCATCGGCCGCCAAAGTGATGCTGGCATTGTCGGCAATACGTTCAGACACGTCGTCGTGTTTATGTGTGCCACGCGTGACGAGCAGGGTGGAACCGGCCTTGACCAACATGCCTGATGGAATCTTGTTGACGCTGCGCAGATCGGTTTCATCCATGCCCACCTTGTGCGCCACTTCTTGTGGACGCATGGTGCTCGGAGTGACCCAGGCTGTCCAACTGGCCAAGGGGCCTTTGTGGCTTTTGAGGCGACTCACAAACTCCCTGGCGTTGTCATAGGGCAGCAGCAGTTGCGGTGTGCCAGCAGCCAGAATGACGGGCTTGTTCATTTGCGGGTTGAGTGTGCGGAACTCGTCGACACTCAGGTTGGAGAGTTTCGCCGCCAAGTTCACGTCGATGTCACGCTCAATCGGTATGGCCAAGAAGTAAGGGTGATTCTCCAGCGGTGGCAGCGTGAGTTTGAAACGATCAGGCTGCGCGATGATGTTTTTCACCGCCTGCAGTTTGGGCACATACTGCTGTGTTTCTAAAGGCATTTTCAAGCTGAGGTAGTCGGTGGGCAATCCTTCCGCCTGGTTGCGTTTGATGGCACGCTGCACATTGCCTTGTCCCCAGTTGTAGGCGGCCAAGGCCAAATGCCAGTCGCCGAACATGCGGTGCAGTTGTTGCAGGTAGTCCAGCGCCGCGCGGGTGGACGCGAGCACATCTCGTCTGTCGTCGCGGAACATGTTTTGTTTCAGATCGAAATCTTTGCCTGTGGCGGGCATGAATTGCCACATGCCCGAGGCTTTGGCTGACGACATGGCCTCGGGGTTGAAGGCACTTTCAATGAAAGGCAGCAGCGCCAAATCGCTGGGCATACCGCGGCGTTCTACTTCCTCAACAATGTGAAACAAGTAGCGGCCACCACGGGTGGTCATGCGCTGCACGTAGTCAGGGCGGCTGGCATACCACTGCTCTTGCTGGCGCACCAAGTCGGTGTCCAGGTTCGGCATGACCAGGCCGGCCCGCAACCGTTGCCAGAGGTCTTTGCGTGCGACCTCTTGTGCGGCCTTGTCGTCGAGGTTGACTTTGACGTCGGGGCGCAGGTCGTCTATGGGTTGGCCTGCCGCCAAGCTCGCGATGGGATCAGCAGCATCGGCGGCTGCGGTTTTGGTCTTGTCGACATCGACCGGGGTGGTTGTCTGTGTTTTGATGTCGGGTGTTGCTACCGACACGGGTGTTTGTGCTGTGGGTGCAGCAGGTGGCGGTGTGGAACAAGCCGACAAGGTGACGAGCAGCGCAGCGATGCCGATCTGGGCCACAACACGGCGGGTGTTTGGAAAATAGCGTGGGATCAAAACGTGTTCTTCCATTGTCTAAGCGCTGCAAACACCTGCACGCCTTCGCGGCTCAATGCACCGTGTTGCAACGCTTGGTCCATGACGCCTGCCACATGCACACGCAGGAACGGGTTGATGCTCAGTTCGCGTCCAATGCTGGAGGGCAGGGTGGGCGCTTGTTGTTCGCGTGCGCGTTGACACCAGGTCAGGTGCATTGCCACGTCAGGGTTCTCGGGTTCTACCGCTTGCGCGAAAGCCAAATTCGCCAGTGTGTATTCGTGGCCGCAGCATACCCGAGTGTTGCTGGGCAGCGCGGCCAGGCGCTGCAGGGACTGGTGCATTTGGGCGGGTGTGCCTTCAAAAAGGCGGCCGCAACCGCCTGAGAACAAAGTGTCGCCGCAGAAAACGATGGGCTCACCATCTGTTTCAGAAAAGTAGGCCACATGTCCGGCCGTGTGGCCTGGAATGTCCATCACATTCCATACTTCACCCAGCAATTCGAAACGATCACCTTCGCCAACAGGCGTGTATGGACCGGTTATGGTTTCGCGGGCAGGTCCCCACACCGGCCCCTTCAAAACAGAACGCAGGCTCTGAAGGCCTGCGGTGTGGTCGTGGTGGTGGTGGGTCACTAGAATGCCCACCAGCGTCAGTTGCATTGACGCCAGAGCGTGCAGCACCGGCGCACCATCCCCTGGGTCGACGACGATGGCATGTTGGCCATCGTGCAGCATCCAGATGTAGTTGTCCGTAAAGGCGGGTAGTGCAATCAGTTTCATGGCAGACAAGCGCTCGATTATAAGTTTGGCCCAGTGGCTGCATACCCCCGCAGGTGTTGACCTGCTCGCTTGGGAGCAGCAACAGCTCGACGCTGCGGTGGTTGATCTCTTTGGTTTTCACGCTTTGCAAATGGGTATGCCTGCCCTGCAAGGTTTGCGCGACAACCGCATGCCGCACCGCTGGCTGGCGGTGGATGCTTGCGACATAGAGCGCATACAAACACAGGGTGTTGATGCGACTGCTGTAGCTGCCGCATCGCCGATGTTGCAAAGTCTGAATCACCCCCGTACTGTAGAACCTTGGTCGCGGTCCTATTCGGTCGCGCCGTCTTTGGTGTGTGACTTTGATGCGTTGCCCCTGGACGCGCAAAGCATGGACTTGGTGGTTCTGCCCCATTCGCTGGAGTTGGCCGAGGACCCACATCGGGCCTTGGGTGAGGTTGATCGTGTATTGCGACCCGAAGGCCATGCGGTTATTTTGGGCTTCAACCCAACGAGTTTGTGGGGTTTGCGCCAACGTTTGGGCCATCTGCGGCGCAGCGTGGGCTTGGGGGAAAACAAACCCCTGTTCATGCCGCGAGCGGGTGAATTCATCGGCTACCGTCGCTTGCGCGACTGGTTGCGGTTGTTGAGTTTTGATGTGGTGTCAGCACGGTTTGGCTGCTACCGGCCGCCCTTGAATTCGCCTCTTTGGTTGGAGCGCTGCGCGTGGATGGACAGCGTGGGCGAGCGTTGGTGGCCCGTGTTCGGATCGGTCTACATGGTGGTGGTGGTGAAAAGGGTGCGTGGCATGCGCTTGGTGGGTTTGGCCCCTCCCAGCAAAGCACGCAAACAAGCGGTGCCGGCCGTGGTGGCGCACCGCCGCAAACAAATTTCTGGCAACGAATGAGCACACTTCCGACATCTGAAACAGCCCCTCAAATTCCCCGTCCTTTGGTCACCATTTATACCGATGGGGCGTGCAAAGGCAACCCGGGCCGAGGTGGCTGGGGCGCCTGGTTGTCCAGCAAAGGCAAAGAGATTGAACTCTTTGGCGGCGAGATGGACACCACCAACAACCGCATGGAACTCACAGCCGTGATCGAAGCCTTGGCATCGCTCAAACGCAGCTGCGAGGTGCACATTTACACCGACAGCCAGTACGTGCGCCAAGGCATCACCGAGTGGATACACAACTGGAAAAAACGTGGTTGGAAAACCGCCGACAACAAGCCCGTGAAAAATGCTGACCTGTGGCAACGCTTGGACGCGCTGCGCGACTTGCACCATGTGGACTGGCGCTGGGTCAAAGGCCACTCGGGCGATCCGGGCAACGAGCGTGCCGACATGCTGGCCAACCGTGGCGCGGAATCCGTAGCCGCGACCTGATTCCGCTGGTGTCGCGAGTCAGAAATATCGACACAAAATGAAAACGATGGATTCGCCCCGAAGGCAAGGCGCAAACCACAGCGATACCGCTTGGTATCGCGCGGATTTGCAACGCTGCCATCGGGGCGAAGACACGTTTTCATGTGTCGATATTTCTGGCTCGCGACACCCGGGGCCACCCCTTACATTAGCGCTGTGTTTCCAGTTGTTGCAATCGAGGTTTTTGGATGGCGTTGAAGAAACTGCATTTTGTTGTCATCGCCCTCGCCGTGGGCGCTTTGGCGGCCGCCTACTGGTTGCAGAACCCAGGTGCGTTCAAGTGGGCGAGTTCTCCGTCGGCTGCAGGTGCGACCGCGACGACACCCGCGACATCAGCCGCCCCGGCAGCGGGTGATCGAGGCGGCCCCATCGCTGTCGAGGTGGCCAAGGTGGAAGCGGCCGACCTCAAAGACGAAACCCAGGCCATCGGTACCTTGCGGTCCAAGCAAGGTGTGATGCTGCGGCCCGAGGTGAGCGGTCGTGTGAAACAACTGGGATTCGCAGACGGCCAAGCCGTCAAACGTGGCCAGTTGTTGGTGCAACTGGATGACGCGCTGCAAGCGGCACAAGTTCAACAGGCCCAGGCCCAAGCTGGTATTGCCCAAACGCAACTGCAGCGCAACCGCGAACTCTTGGCGCAGAACTTTGTCAGCCAAAGTGTGGTGGACCAGGCCTTGGCGAATTTGCAAGTGGCTCAAGCCCAGGTGGCCCTGTCCCAGGCGCAGCAGGCGCGCATGCGCATGTTGGCCCCCTTTGATGGCCGGGCGGGTATTCGTTTGGTGAACGTGGGCGACTATGTGAAAGACGGGGCCGACCTCATCAACCTGGAAGACATCTCCAGCATGTTGGTGGATTTTCGTTTGCCCGAGCGCGTCATCAACCGCGTCAAAGTCGGCCAAGCCGTCACCGTGGTCCTCGAGGCCATGCCCAACAAAACCTTCGCGGGCCAAGTGCAAGCGCTGGACTCTCAAGTCGACGCCAATGGACGTTCGGTGCTGGTGCGCGCCAAGCTGCCCAACGCACAGGGGTTGCTCAAGCCTGGCATGTTTGCCCGCACAGGCATTGTGTTCTCTGAGCGCGCCGGCGCCCTGGTGGTTCCGGAAGAAGCGTTGGTACCCCAAGGCGGCAAGCAGTTTTTGATCAAGGTGATCAGCGCGTCTGAGCCTGGCAAGCCCCCGGTGTCTCAACGCATAGAAGCCAAGATTGGTTTGCGTGTGCCGGGCAAAGTGGAAATTCTGGAAGGCGTCGCCCTGGGAGACCCAATCGTCACCGCTGGGCAAGCGCGCCTCATGCGGGCCGACGGCTCGCCACTGAAGGTGGTGGAGTTGGGGCGCGGCCAAGGGGGTGGCGCGCGGCGCGCGGCATCTGCGGCAGCGCCGGCCAGCGGCGCGTCGGGTGGGGCCGCCGCTGCAGCATCCAATGCGGCACGCTGATGTTTGCACCGCCCGCGTATCGGAGTCCCGCCCATGAAGTTGTCTGACATTTCGATACGCCGCCCCGTCTTGGCGACGGTGATGTCGCTCTTACTGGTGCTCCTGGGCGTTGTGTCGTTCTCCAAATTGCAGCTTCGTGAATACCCTCGCATTGACGTGCCGGTGGTGAATGTGTCCACACGCCTGGTCGGTGCTTCATCCGAGGTGATTGAGTCCCAGGTCAGCAAAATCCTGGAAGACTCCATCTCCGGCATCGACGGGGTGGATGTCGTGACCTCGATTTCTCGCTCTGAGCGCAGCCAAATCACGGTCAGTTTCAAGCTTGAAAAAAATCCCGACAACGCGGCGGCCGATGTGCGCGATCGTGTGTCCCGCGTTCGGGGCCGCCTGCCGCAAGCGGTGGAAGAGCCCGTCATTGCCAAGGTGGAAGCCGACGCCACGCCCACCATACAAATTGCGCTCAGCAGCCCCAGTTTGTCGCCGCTGCAGTTGTCCGACTTGGCCAACCGCGTGCTCAAACCCCGGCTGCAAACCGTACCGGGTGCTGCTGATGTGGTCATCAACGGTGAGCGCAAATTCGCGATGCGCATTTGGCTGGATGCCGACAAACTGTCTTCTTATCGCCTCACCGTGCAAGACGTCGAAGACGCGCTGCGGCGGCAAAACCTGGAAGTCCCCGCCGGGCGCATCGAGAGTCAACAACGTGAATTCAACGTCACCGCGCGAACCGACTTGAACACGCCCACCCAATTTGGTGAGGTGTCGCTCAAGGTGGTGAATGGCTACTCGGTTCGGTTGCGTGACGTGGCGCGCATTGCCGAAGGCCCTGCCGACGAACGCAGCAGTGTGCGCTTGAACGGCGTGCCCGCCATCTCGGTGGGCGTGATCCGCCAAGCCACCGCCAACCCCCTGGAAGTGGCCGATGGCGTGCGAAAAATATTGCCCCTGGTGGCCCAAGACCTGCCCGCCAGTGTCAAGGTGCAAGTGGCCAACGACAACGCCGTCTTCATTGAGCGCTCCATCGCGGCGGTGTACAAAACCATCGCTGAGGCCATGTTGCTGGTCGCGGTGGTGATTTTTGTGTTTTTGCGGCACGTGCGTGCGGCGGTGATTCCCCTGGTCACCATCCCGGTCAGTTTGATCGGCACCTTCGCGTTGATGGCATTGGCCGGTTTCACCATCAACACCTTGACTCTCTTGGCCTTGGTGTTGGCCATTGGTTTGGTGGTGGACGATGCCATCGTCGTATTGGAGAACATTTTTCGGCACGTTGAAGAAGGCATGGAACCCTTCCAGGCCGCTCTGCGCGGTGCACGCGAGATTGGTTTTGCGGTGGTGGCCATGACGCTGACCTTGGCGGCTGTCTACGCGCCTTTGGTTTTCACACCGGGGCGAACCGGGCGCTTGTTTGTGGAGTTTGCCTTGACCTTGGCGGGCGCGGTGCTGGTCTCGGGTTTTGTGGCGCTGACGCTCACACCCATGATGTGCAGCAAGTTGCTCAAGCATGAAGCGCAACCCAATCGTTTTGACCGGACGATGGAGTCCATCCTGGGCGGTCTGACGCGTGGCTACGGCACGAGCTTGCGCTGGGTGCTGTTGGGCCACCGCTGGCTCGTCGTGATGGTCATGGTGCTCAGTGCCGCCGCCAGCGTGTGGCTCTTCTTGAACGCCAAGAGTGAGTTGGCACCGCTGGAAGACCGCGGCGTCGTGGTCTCCAACGTCAACGCACCCGACGGCTCCACCTTGGCCTACACCGCGCGTTATTTGCTCGAGATTGAACGCATCGGCATGGAGTACCCCGAGTTCGACCGCGTGTTCACCGTCAGCGGCAACCCGACCGTGTCGCAAGGCATTGCTTTTCTGCGGGCCAAGGACTGGGAGGAGCGCAGCAAAACCACCATTCAATTGGCCCGCGAGTTGCAACCGCGTTTTGCCGGTTTGCCTGGTGTCACGGCATCGCCGATCACGCCGCCGAGTTTGGGGCAGGGCTTTCGCGAACGACCGATCAACTTCGTCATCGTCACCAGCGACAGCTATGACAACCTGTCCCGTGTGTCGCAACAGCTGATGGCCGAGATGGCCAAAAACCCCGGCCTGCTTCAACCTGAAACCGACCTGCGTTTGAACAAACCCGAAATCTTTCTCGAAGTCGACCGCGACCGTGCGGCCGATGCGGGTGTCAGCGTGGAGCAAGTGGCACGCACGGTGGAGACCATGCTCGGCGGACGCAACGTGACCCGCTACAAACGTGACGCCGAGCAGTACGACGTCATCGTGCAAACCGAAAGCGCAGACCGCATCACGCCCGACCAAATTGACCACCTCTTTGTGCGCGGACGCAACGATGTGATGTTGCCGCTGTCGTCCATGGTCAAGGTGCGCGAGGCGGTGAGCCCACGCGAGTTGAACCACTTCAACCAGCGCCGCTCCGTGACCATCACTGCCAATCTCGCGCCCGGTTATTCCTTGGGAGAGGCACTTCAATACTTGGACGAAGCGGCCAAAAAAGTACTCAAACCGGGTTATGCCACTGAGCTTGGGGGCTCATCACGCGAGTTCCGTGAATCCAGCAGTGCCCTCGGTTTGGTGTTTGGTTTGTCAGCACTTTTTATCTTTTTGGTGCTGGCGGCACAGTTTGAGAGTTTTGTGGACCCGTTGGTCATCATGACGACGGTGCCACTGTCCATGCTCGGCGCTTTGCTCGCCATGTACTGGACTGGCGGCACGCTGAATGTGTATTCCAAGATTGGACTCATCACCTTGATTGGTTTGATCACCAAACACGGCATCCTCATCGTGGAGTTCAGCAACCAGTTGCGCCAGGAGGGTGAACCCATGTTGGAGGCGCTGATCAAAGCCAGCAGCATGCGGCTGCGCCCCATCTTGATGACCACAGGTGCCATGGTGCTGGGCGCATTGCCCCTGGCCTTGGCGACCGGCGCAGGTGCTGAGAGCCGCCAGCAGATCGGCTGGGTGATTGTGGGCGGCATGAGCCTGGGCACAGTGCTCACACTCTTCGTGGTGCCCACCGTGTACAGCCTATTCGCCAGACGCCAGGTGCCCGGTGCCAACCAAACACCCTCAACCGACCTGCAGGCTCAAATCGGGCATTGACCTGCGGGGCACCCCCGCGTAACTCCTATGCGGGTTCTCCAGCACGTGATCCCGCGTTGTAAGAAATCAGTAAGGCCCAGCGCCAACAGTCGCCCCATTCGATAAAAAGGGTGCGCATGCTGTTGTTTGTTTCTGCCTTGAAGTTGGTTGCCGAGATTGCCCTGATGTGCCTTTTGGGCCAGTGGCTATTGGGTTTGTTGGCCGGTGCCAAACGTGATGGCAACGTGTTCTACCAATTTTTTCAGGTGCTCACCAAACCCTTCATTCAAGCCGCGCGGTTTATCGCGCCCAAACAAATCCTGGACCGGCACATGCCTTTGGTCGCGGCTTGTTTGCTGTTTTTCATTTGGTTGTGCGCGTTGATTTTAAAAATCAACACCTGTTTGGCCTTGGGTATGGAGGTGTGCAGATGAGTTTGAATTTGTCCCAGTCGTTGTGGCGCGGCCAAGCTTGGTTGTGTTTGTTGTTAGGCCGAAACCAAGCGGCTTTGGCCATTTACGAACGTTTGCTCCAGCGCTTTCCCCAAGACCACTACGCCGCCCTCAGCCGGGCTCATTTGTTGGCCTTGTTGGAGCGCAAACCGCAGGCGATTGCCGCCTACGAGGCCCTGCTGTCGCAGCAGCCTGAGCACGGTGTGGCATGGTTCAACCTCGGGTTCTTGTTGGAAGAACACGAGCGCTGGCAAGAAGCCTGTCATGCGTTTGAGCAGGCCACCCGCTTGCGACCCGAGTTGGACCGTGCCTGGTACGGCCTGGGTTTGGTGCTGATCCGGCTGCAGCGCCACGACGAAGCGGTTGTCGCCCTCAAGAGAAACACCGAACTGCAACCGATGAGCCCTTATGGCTGGTACCAGCTGGCGCGGGTGCATTTGGAGCGGCACAACCCGGCAGAGACCGTGCGCATCATTGCCCACCTCAAAGGATTCGAGCCCAAAGTGGCGGCGCAGCTTGAACGCGAAACGGGTTTGATGGCGAGCGCGTCAGCGCCATGAATGTTGAGGTTGGAGCGGGGTGATGCTTCAACTTGGCTAGGGGATGAGCAGGGCGCAAAGACGGCCCGCCGTCCAATCCACCCGCGAGGGTGCTTGAAACTAAGAAGGAGACAGCAATGCAGGTGTCTGAAAACCACCAACGCTACTGGCAAAAAAACCTCCGCATCACTGGCATCTCGCTGGCGATCTGGTTTTTTGTCACGTTTGTCGTTGCGTATTTCGCTCGTGACTTGAACTTCAATTTCTTCGGTTGGCCGTTCAGCTTTTGGGTCGGCGCCCAAGGTGCACTGATCGTCTATGTGCTGCTCATTGGTTTTTATGCCAGAACCATGAACCGCCTCGACCAAGAACACAACGTGGCGGAGGAAGACTGACATGGCCGGATTCACACCCCAATCGGGTACCGCTGGCAGCAGTGCGGCTGCCAAAGGTGCTTTTAAACAGCAACTCAACAAGGTTTATGCCTGGTACACCGGAGGCTTCGTCGCTTTCGTGATCGTGCTGGCTATTCTTGAGCAAATGGGCTTGTCGCGCGGCGCGATCGGCATGACCTTCCTGGCCGCCACCGTGCTGCTCTATGCGGGCATCGGCATCATGAGCCGCACCTCTGACGCGTCGGAGTACTACGTCGCCGGTCGACGTGTGCCTGCCATCTACAACGGCATGGCCACGGGCGCGGACTGGATGAGCGCAGCCTCCTTCATCGGCATGGCGGGAACGCTTTACTTGCAGGGCTACAACGGCCTGGCCTTCATCATGGGCTGGACCGGTGGTTACTGCTTGGTGGCGCTCTTCCTGGCACCCTACCTGCGTAAGTTTGGTCAGTTCACCATCCCTGACTTCTTGGGCGCGCGCTATGGCGGCAATGTGGCCCGTTTCTTGGGCATCTTCGCCGCGATTCTGTGCTCCTTCGTTTACGTGGTGGCGCAGATTTACGGCGTGGGCTTGATCACCACGCGCCTCACGGGCGTGGACTTCGCCGTGGGTATTTTCCTGGGCCTCGGCGGTATTTTGGTTTGTTCTTTCTTGGGCGGCATGCGTGCCGTTACCTGGACCCAGGTGGCGCAGTACATCATCTTGATCATTGCTTACATGATTCCAGTGGTGTGGCTGTCGGTCAAACAAACGGGGGTGCCGGTTCCGCAAGCCATTTACGGTGCACAGTTGGCCAAAGTGACCGAGCGTGAGAAGCAGTTGCGCGCTGACCCGAAAGAGTTGGAAGTCATCAACATCTTCAAAGAACGCGCTGCCGCTGCCGACGCCAAGTTAAAAGACGTGCCTGCCGCCATGGCAGCCGACCAAGCCGCCGCGCAGAAAAAGCTCGACGATTTGAAAGCGGCCAATGGCCCGGTGGCCGACATCCAGGCCGCTGAAAAAGCCATGGCCGGCTTGCCGAAAACACCTGACGACGCGAAGAAGGCGTACACGGCGGCCAAGACCGGTGCCGAAGCCAGGGCCAGACCACTGGCGGGCATGCCATCACACGGCACCATTTATGCCGGCGACCCCAACGGCGACGAGAAGGCACAAAAAACCTTCAACGAGTCGCGCCGCAACTTCATGGCTTTGATCTTTTGCTTGATGGTGGGCACGGCGGCCTTGCCACACATTCTCATGCGTTACTACACCACACCGTCGGTGAAAGAAGCGCGTGAGTCCGTGACCTGGTCGCTGTTCTTCATCTTCTTGCTGTACTTCACCGCGCCGGCTTTGGCGGTGCTGGTCAAGTACGAGATCTTCAACGTGCTGGTGGGAACACCGATAGACCAGCTACCGGCCTGGATCGCGAACTGGCAAAAAGTGGATGCGACTTTGCTCTCTGTGATTGACGTCAACAAAGACGGCATTTTCCAGTTGGGTGAAATGCGCATCGGGGGCGACATCATTGTGCTGGCCACGCCTGAAATTGGTGGCCTGCCCTATGTGATCTCGGGCATGGTGGCTGCGGGTGGTTTGGCGGCGGCGCTGTCCACGGCCGACGGCTTGCTTCTCACAATAGCCAACGCCTTGTCGCACGACTTCTATTACAAGATGATCGATCCCAACGCACCGACCTCACGCCGCGTGGCCATCTCCAAGGCCTTGTTGCTGGTGGTGGCTGCGGCGGCGGCGTATGTGGCCTACACGGTCTACATCACCAAGCAGGCCGACATCTTGTTCTTGGTGTCAGCGGCGTTCTCGTTTGCGGCGGCGGCTTTCTTCCCGGCCTTGGTACTGGGCATCTTCTGGAAGCGAGCCAGCTCTGCAGGCGCGATTTGCGGCATCACCGCCGGCCTGGGCGTCACCCTCTATTACATGGTGATGAACCACGCTTGGATGCGCACGCTCTTCGGCGTGACCCAGCCGGTCGACCTGTGGTTCGGCATCTTGCCGATCTCCGCAGGGGTGTTTGGTGTGCCCGTGGGCTTTGCGGTCATCATTCTGGTGAGCCTGTTCACGCCAGCACCGAGCCGCGAGGTTCAAGAGCTGGTGGAACATGTGCGTTACCCGAACGTGAAGGGTTCCACCATGGTCACCCAAACCTGATCTGACGCGGTTCTTGGCCTCCCAGGGGAGGCCAGAAACGCAGTACTAGAGGGGTTCCCGGCTGGTCCGGGAGCCCCTTTTCCGTTGGCTTTGGGCTATAATCCTGGGTTCCCCTTGCCACACCCGGGTTAGACGCTTCGGGGTGGCTTCAACTTCTCCGCTGCTGCTGCCCTCATGTCGAGGGCCGCCCCGGGGAGAGGAAACCACAAGGAGTTATCAATGCGTCACTATGAAATCGTGCTGTTGATCCATCCGGATCAAAGCGAACAAGTTCCAGCCATGCTGGAGCGTTACAAGGGTGTGATCACCGCCGGCGGTGGCAAAGTTCACCGTGTGGAAGACTGGGGCCGCCGCCAACTGGCTTACCTCATTCAAAAGCTCGCCAAGGCCCACTACCTGTGCCTGAACATTGAGTGCAGCCAAGCTGTGCTCACCGAGCTGGAAACCGGCTTCCGCTTCAACGATGCGGTGCTGCGCCACCTCACCGTGCTCAAGAGCAAAGCCGAAACTGGTCCTTCCGTCGTGATGAAAAACGTTGGCCGTGAAGAAAACCGCCGCGCACCGCAGGAGTCGATGGCCTAAGACGGCGCTCTTTTGTTGTGGCAGCGATGGGGCCTATGAACCGTTTGGTTCTGAATTCACACATCGTGGAACGCAGTGTGTTGCGCTACACCCCGGCCGGTTTGCCCGCCCTGGACTTGAGCTTGAAGCACGAGTCACAGGTCAGCCAAGACGGTCAAGCGCGCAAAGTCTTTTTTGAGATCAAAGCGCGCGCGGTGGGCAGCATCACACAACAAGTTCAGGCTTTGGCCCTGGGCAGCGACCACGGATTTGTTGGCTTTTTGGGTTCACAGCGCAACGGCAGAGGCATTGTTTTTCACATCACCGAAGTTCACATCACTGCGCCGTAACAGCTCACTCTTGTTCAACGCAGATCGATCAACAGCAAAGATTTAACGAGGTATCCAACATGGCACCACCACGTGGTAAAGGCAAGTTCTCCAAAGACCGCAAACCCAAGCGCAATACGCAGTCACTGCTGTTCCGCCGCAAGCGTTTTTGCCGTTTCACCGTCACTGGCGTGACCGAGATCGACTACAAAGACGTCGACACCCTGCGCGACTTCATTGCCGAAAACGGCAAGATCACCCCCGCACGCCTGACCGGCACCCGCGCCTTCTTTCAGCGTCAGCTGACCACCTGCATCAAACGTGCTCGCTTCTTGGCATTCCTGCCTTACAGCGACCAGCACAAGGTTTGAGGAGTCCATCACCATGCAAATCATCCTGCTGGAAAAAGTCGCCAACCTGGGTAACCTGGGTGACGTCGTCAAGGTCAAAGACGGCTACGCACGCAACTTCCTGATCCCCTCCAAGGCCGCCCGCCGCGCCACCGAGTCCGCGATCAAAGAGTTTGAAGGCAAGCGCGCTGAGCTGGAAAAAGCAGCTGCCGAAAAACTGACCGCTGCCCAAGCCTTGGGTGAAAAACTCAACGGTCGCACCGTGCACATCACGCAGAAAGCGGGTGTGGATGGCCGCCTCTTCGGTTCCGTCACCAACAACGACGTTGCCGAAGCCCTGACCCGCATCGACTTCAAAATCGCCAAAGCCCAAGTGCGCATGCCCAATGGCCCGCTCAAAACCGTTGGCGAGCACACCGTCAGCGTGGCGCCGCACTCTGATGTGGTGGTCGAAGTCAAAGTGGTGGTGGTTGGCGAGACCGACTGACCCCGCGCTTGCCGCAAACTGCCAAGGGCCGACGTCAGTCGGCCCTTTTTCTTTGGCCTTTTGTTTGGCGATCTGTTTGGGGGACCGAACCCCGTCAGCCCTAGCCCGCATATTTCACCAGGTCGCTTTCCTATTTCCAGCAACACTGTATGAATGCTTGCTTTGGTGGCTCCGAATGCCAAATCCAATTTGTACCGAGCGCTACGCACCCATGCGACAGTGCCCGGCCGGCCGGATGCGTTCTCAACTCCTCGCCAAGGCTCTCATTGGCAAGAGCGGGCCTTGGCTGCGGCCGTCTCGATCGCCCCGGCTCGCCCATGCACAGCCGCACGAGCGCGTCCCTGATGAAATATGCGGGCTAGCAAGTTCTCCCGCGATTTCCCCCGCTCACCCACCGAATCTCCACAGACTTACCCACAGCGTTTCTCCGTCCCTGCTCGTATCATTCCCCGATGGCCGCCATCTTCTCCTCCACCTCGCTCCCGTTTCAATCCACTGCGTCCAACGCCCGCCCCGACGACGAAGTCGCCCGGCTTCGTGTGCCCCCGCACTCCATCGAAGCCGAACAAAGCGTGCTCGGCGGCCTGCTGCTCGACAACAGCGCCTGGGACAAAGCCGGTGACCTGCTCATCGACAGCGACTTCTACCGCTTCGAGCACCGCCACATCTACGCTGCCATAGGTAGCCTGGTCAACGCCACCAAACCCGCCGACGTCATCACCGTGTTCGAACAACTGCAGGGCCTCGGCAAAGCCGAAGAATGCGGCGGCTTGGTTTACCTCAACGCACTCGCGCAAAGCGTGCCCAGCGCCGCCAATTTGCGCCGTTATGCCGAGATCGTGCGCGAGCGCGCCGTGCTGCGCAAACTCATTGCCGCCAGCGACGACATCGCCACCAACGCCTTCAATCCTCAAGGCCGCCCCGTCGATCAAATCCTGGACGAAGCCGAAGGCACCATCTTTCGCATTGGCGAAGAAGGCAGCAAGTCCAAACAAGGTTTTCAAACCATGGACCACCTGGTGGTTCAGCTGCTCGACCGCGTGACCGAGCTGCACGAGAACGGCGCCGAAGAAGTCACGGGCGTGCGCACCGGCTACTTCGACCTCGACCGCATGACCGCCGGCTTCCAGCCCGGCGACCTGATCGTGCTCGCAGCCCGCCCCTCCATGGGCAAAACCGCGTTGGCACTGAACATTGCCGAACACGTCGCCGTCAACGAAGAGCTGCCGGTTGTCGTGTTCTCCATGGAAATGGGCGCGGCGCAATTGGCGCTGCGTTTGGTCGGTTCGCTCGGTCGCATCGACCAAGGCCATTTGCGCACCGGCAAACTCGCCGACGACGAATGGGGCCGCTTGAGCGAGGCGGTTGAAAAACTCGGCAAGGTCAGCATGTACATCGACGAAAGCGCGGCCCTCACACCGAGTGAAGTTCGCGCCCGTGCCCGCCGCCAAGCCCGCCAATGCGGCCAACTCGGTTTGATCGTGGTGGACTACCTGCAGCTGATGAGCGGCAGCGGTGGCGGCAGCGAAGAAAACCGCGCCACCGTCATTGGTGAGATTTCACGCGGCCTCAAAAGCCTGGCCAAAGAACTCAAGTGCCCCGTCATTGCCCTGTCCCAGCTCAACCGCTCGGTCGAAACCCGGACCGACAAACGCCCCATGATGAGCGACCTGCGCGAGTCCGGCGCCATCGAACAAGACGCCGACGTCATCATGTTCATCTACCGCGACGACTACTACACCAAAGAAGCCAGCAAAGAACCCAACATCGCCGAAGTCATCATCGGCAAACAGCGCAACGGGCCCACGGGCACGGTGAAGTTGTTCTTCAACAAACCGCTGACCAAGTTTGATAACTTGGCGCCGGGGAGTGGTGGATCGGACTATTAAATCCGACCGGACTGTGCTGCCGGTTTTCGCGAATTTGTTAATGCCTGATGAAAACGAGTGTTCATGCCAAAACTTCAAGCGCCATGCGGCCTGCAGGCCGATTTCGCCACCAGAATTAGGGAGACAGGTCGCGGTGTTATGCAGCAAAACTGTCGCCCTATAACACGTTGGGCGTACAAATACATGAGCTCTTCCAACAGTGGATCAATCCTGCTTTTAGCCATAGCAGCGGGCGTGGCTCTGCTGGCCGTCTACTTGTCAGTCAATCGCATCAGTTCAAAGTTGCTGGTTGTCTTCATCCTGATGTGGGCAGTAGGCGCATTTGCTTCAATCTGGTTCGTCGACATAAACGTTCCTCTCGATCAATCACACTTTCGTCCGATAGGCGATCTTGCCCCTACCTGGATTGCCCTCGTTGCTTGCGCTTCTCGCATGGGACTACTCTTCGCCATCGTCCTTGGTGGTTCAAGGCTTCGGCGCCAACGCCAACCTTGAGCCCGCTCACTTCAAACGGGCCCTCGTTAGGTCATATGAATAAAGCCGTACAGTTCATCATTGCTCACGGGTTGTTTTTTGCCGCTGCGCATGTCGCGTTGAAGATCATCGTCAACTTAATTGACGGGGCATTGGTTCAATTCAATGCCGCCTTAGCGTGGACTGCCATTTACTGGTTTTTTGGCGGTTCACTTATCGGCGTCATAGTTTGGCGGGCACGGAAAAAATGAGTCAAAGAACTTGTGCTCGGGTAGTTAACCTAGCTCCTACCCTGCAGTCAAGCTGACTGTCAGCGCCAAAGAGCTGAGGTGGCTGCAACCATGGTGGTGGCAGGCATTGGTTGTTTTGCTGTGCCAGGTGTGGCAACGTTCGGGCACGCAAGGTGGTTTTGTGTTTGGGGGCCGCATGATTTTTCTGCGGCCCAACCCGCCATTCGAGCGGAACTCAAAAAGCGGCGCTGGTTGTTTGCTTTATCAATATGGGCGTGCGCTTTTTGAGCCCGCTCAATTTCAACTACAAGGGCTTACCCACTTTTGTCAAACATCATCCTGCCGTGGTGAATCGCGCAGCGATTGACCACGGAAATTGATTTCAGCTTTTCTCTGATGTCTTCGGTGCGGCGTGTCGCTGCGGTCAAGCAAAAGGGTGTG
>JANPCX010000079.1:0-6584 GCA_031431125.1 Burkholderiales bacterium | reverse complement strand
CACCGGCACCATCACCGACAACGATGTACCGAGCATTGCCAGCATCACCAGCCCCACCGTGGTCGAGGGCAATAACTTGGTCTATGACGTGGTGGTCAACGGCACCTCATCCACCGCCACTTCGATTCCCTTCACCTTGGGTGGTGGCTCGGCAGTGGCGGGTGACTACGGCACACCGACCTTCAGCAATGGCGTGACTTTGGTTGGCCCCAATGTGGTCATCCCTCCCGGCGTGACCAGCTTCAGCGTCACGCTGCCCACGGTCAATGACACCCTCAACGAGTCCAATGAAACGGTCCCGCTGGTCATTGGCAGCGTCACTGGAACAGGAACCATCCTGGACAACGACGCACGCAACGTCACCAAAGTAACGCTCGAAGACACCCCGGCAACGTTCACGGCGGCCGACTTTGGATTGATTGCCGGCGACACCGGCGTCCGAATCGACACCACGACGCCGGGCGCGGGTCAGTTGCTTTTGAACGGTGTGGCGGTCGGCGCGGGCACGGTCATATCGGTGGCCGATATCAATGCGGGCTTGCTCACTTACTCACCGGCAGGCAACGGCCCCACATCGACCAACCTCAGTGGCAACAACTACGCCTCCTTCACGTTCTCAGTGCGGGATGCGAGCAACGTCTTTGACTTGGTACCCAACAACGTCCGAATCGATGTGACACCGGACGCCGACACCCCCACCATCAGCGTCGCACCGGCCACCGTCACGCCGCCCCTGCCCGCCTCTCAGGGCCTCACCTGGCAGTTCACACCCAACCTGCCGGGCGCGGACAGCAGCAATGCTGGCAACACGGCCGCGGTTGAGGCAGCGATCGACGCCGCTGGTGGCACCAGTACCTTGGTGACCAATGTGTTCCTGTCTGGCAATTCCTTCCCGAACGGCATTGGTACTCCCGCAGGTTTGGGTTCGGAACCCGGTGGTCAGAATGACGCCAACATTACCGCCACAGACAACGCCCACCAGTTCACCGGGTTTGTCTTCTTGGAAGCCGGGCAGACGGCCACTTTCAGCGGTTTCCGTGACGACACCATGCGCATAGAACTGGGCGGCACCACGGTGCTTGACAGCGGCTTCAACACATGGGGCCCGTTCTCTTCAAGTGGATTCACCGCCACGGCCACTGGCTTTTACAGCGTAGAGATCGTGTACTACAACGGTGACGGCCCGGGTGGCTTGAACGTCAACTTCTCTACAGGCGGCGCGGTCCAAGACCTGTCCACCAGCAACTTCGTCTTGCTGCCCAATGCGGCTGCGGTGACGGCTTTGGGCAGCAGCGTGGTCGGCTCTTTGGTCGCCAACGGTGAACCTGGCGCGGGTTACTACCCCGCCATCTTCACCTCCAGCACCTGGGTTGACTTGGCGACCACGGTGAACTTCCCGGACAACGATGGCTCTGAAACACGCAACATCACCGTGACCGGCTTGCCCGCTGGCTTTGAGTTGCGCGACGGCGTGAACACCGTCACCTCCACCGGTGCTGCCATCAACATCACCACATGGAACCTCGCCAACCTCGAAGCGCGCCCAGCCACGGGTTACACCGGCACCGCCACCCTGACCTTCACGGCCACCGCAACCGAACAAGGCAACAGCGACACCGCAAGCAGCACCGACACCGTCACGCTCACGGTCACCCCGACCACGGTGTCGGCCTTGGACGTGGCCTTGTCGGGCCCCATCACTGCCAAGATGGACAGCGAATCAGCGAACGAGTCCCTCGCCAGCACCAAAGCCGACGTCTTTGAGTGGCATCTTGCGGATGGCACCAGCGGTGACCAGCAGCAAGGCCCGAACATCGACGTCATCAACGACTTCCAAGTTCAGGCGGATTCGCTCGACCTGCGCGACTTGCTGGTGGGCGAAAGCCACCTCGGCCAAGACCTGGGCAATTTAGCCAACTTCCTGAGCGTGACAGTGGTCGGCGGCGACACCGAAATTCGCATCAGCAGCACAGGTGGCTTCCAAGACGGCCAATACAACAGTTCTGCGGAAGACCAGCGCATCGTGCTGGACAACGTCGACCTGGTGGCCTCGTTAAGTTTGACTCCAGAGTCGAGCAACCACGACATCATTGCTGCCATGCTGAACAACGGGAAACTCATCACCGATTGATTGAGGGACCTGAGTCAGCGGTGCCACAAACGCACCCGTGCCAAGGGCCCCCGAGAGGGGCCCTTCTTTTTTTACGGCAAAGGTGAACAGAAGGTTCGACCCCAACCGCCTGCGCAGGTGGTTTGAATTTTCTGCAACGGGCACCGACCCAGAGAGCAAGCCACAAACGGGCGCGCTGCCCCGTCGATGCCTGGCTCAGACTTCTACCCACTCCTTGTCCTGCACCAACGGAAGCAGTTCACGCATCGCCCAACGCACGAAGGGGCGGTCGAGGCAGGACGCAGCGGACACCTCGGGAAGGACGTCTGCGCCGAGATCTTCTCGAACCAAGAATGCGTTGAACCCAAGAGACTGGGTGCCTACCAAACGGTAGCCTTTTCGTTTGGCCAATCCAACAAAAGCAGGAAGGCTCGCGCCAGAGTAGATGCCAAACCCTTGCACCAAGGGTGAACTGAAATCCCGTCGATAAGGCACCGAGACCGAACGATTCGCACCCCATATGCATTGGGTTTCGGCGACAACCACGCGGGGGGGCTGAATGACGTCAATGGCCTCCCAGATCCAGTAGTCCACACCATCGAGGTCGATAGAAAGAAGGTCGACTTCCCCTTTGAAACCGTGTTGTCCTATGAGCTGATTGATCGTTTCCCGATCAACCCACGCGTGGGCAAACTGCGGTGGAAAACTGAATGTGTCTCGATGCTGGGCGTAAAAGCGCTGCCCCTTGTGTACGTTCTCCAGGCTGCCATCCACCAACAGTCCCGTCCAGCCGTGGTTGAGTATCAAATTCGCCGAATTGCATTCAATGCCATCGCCCGCGCAAATTTCAATGCAGCTTCGTTGATGGGTTCCGATAAGACTGAAGATGTACAGAAGAATGCCATCTTCACCGTTCTGCGAAAAGGCGCGAAATTCAACGTCCGCCAGTGCCGCAGGCGTCTCGCCATGTTTCGCCATGCGCTTCCATTCCTGCGCCAGTCTCATTTGACCGACCTAGGACGCGACAGACGTTTTCTCACTCAGCAGCAGGTCTTGCTTCATTTGAAGCAGCGCCTCCGCCTGAAAGTTCAAGGGGCTGTTGCGCAGTGTGTTGCCAATCCTGCGGCGCAATCCTCGATACGCTGTTTTCAGCGTTTGATTCATAGCTTCCTCCTGGTGCCTGAGCGTCGCACGGGTACTGCAGCACAACGTCCTATTGATACTGATGTCGACCGATTCACATCCCATGGCCCTGGCTTGTTGCCATGGCGTTTCAGGGACCAAGTTCAAAAACCCTACCAAGCCGCCGTGCCGGTCGGCGCAGAGCAGCCGCTGAAATGTACCCTGTGTCGTCGCAGAGCCAACGATGGCGCCGTGGACGCACATGCGGCTTCCAACACGGCCCGTACAACAGTTCCGCAGCAGCGCAGCGCCTCGTGCTGGACAACGTCGACCTGGTGGCCTCGATGAGTTTTGACTCCTGATTCGGGCAACCACGGCATCATTGCCGCCAAGCTGAACAACGGGACTCTGATCACCGATTGATCAATGGGCCGGAGTCAGATGTGCGGCAAACGCATGTATGCCGAGGGCCCCGAAAGGGACTTCTTTTTTTCTTGGCAAAAAAGGTGAATGGGAGATCTGACCAGGATGCCCGGCATCTGACCCCGACGCTGGGGTGGTGCCACCTCTCAATGCATCACTTCGGCTTCCAGTCGCGTGCTTTGGCTTGGGCCTCGGCCCGCTGCGCGGATGTCAGAAGCCCCGCGATGCGGTCACGGTTCTTGGCGGCGTCCGGATCGCCTTGAGCGCTCGACAAAAGCCACCAGAAATAGGCCTGCTGGAGGTTCTTCGCTATCCCGGCTCCGTAGTCGTACATCAGACCCAGGTTGTACTGCGCGACGGCATCGCCCTGAGTCGCCGCTTTGCGATACCAAAAGACCGCCTGCACATCATCTTTTGCAACGCCCGTCCCGTTTTCGTACATCGTACCGACAGCACTCTGACCGCCTGCATGGCCCTGCTCGGCCGCTTTGCGATACCAAGCCAGCGCCTGGTGAGCGCTCTTCACTACCCCGGCCCCATTCAGGTACATCCATGCAAGGTTGCTCTGTGCGTCGCCATCTCCTTGCTCTGCCGCCTTGCGATACCAAGCCACTGCCTGCACATCATCTTTCGCAACCCCGGTTCCGTTGTCGTACATCAGACCGAGGTTGAACTGGGCGTTGGCATACCCCTGTTCGGCCGCTTTGCGATACCAAAAGACCGCCTGCACATCGTCTTTCGCAACGCCGGTTCCTTCCTCGTAGCTCACCCCAAGCTTGAACTGTGCGACCGCATCCCCTCGTTGAGCTGCCTTGCGAACTGCCGCTGTCTCAGTGGGGTTGGCGACCGCACGCTCAGGCAGCGGTACAGCCAAAACCAAAACCACTGCGAACAAAAACCACTTGACGCTAACCATCGCCATTTCTCTTCTCCTTTGGATTCAAACAAATTGCCACTGCGCAACCATCAATGACCGTTTGTAGTATCGCCAACCACGCCCTTTGGCTCGACTGCAGCGGCATATTGCACGGCAGAAACCAGAGACCAAATTGAAATCAAATTCCGTGGTGAATCGCCGCGCGGTTAACCACGGTGGGGTGATGTTTGACAACGATGGGGGCCCCTTGTAGTTTGACTTAAGCGGCGCCGTCAGGCGTGCACTTGAAGCAGGGGTAGGCTGAGAGGTGCATCGAGGCACGTTCTAGATCTCGTGAACTTGATCGATAGCTTGTGTAGCCCCTGTTGTCCCCAGTAGGTGCAGCCACAGGAAGGAATGGGAGACCTGACCCTGAGTCCGCTGCGCACGCGGTGCGCGTGATCAAGCGCAAGATGCCGCAAGCTGCGGCCATTCCCCCCTGAGCGTTTGACAGCGTGGCGTGACGCGTTGTTCGACGAAATTGCCCGAGGTCGATGCGTCAGCAGCCGTGGTCGCCTCAATCCTCGTGGCGTTAAACGAAAAATGAGCGGCTTCACCGTCCGCCGCAGGCGGTGACCCATTGCACCAACGACATCAGCCAAAACCGGTGCTTACTATCTGAACAGTATTGGGGCCAGGGGCCAGTTTTCCATATGACCCTTGCCCCACAGGCCCCTCGCTACTGCGGTACCAGCTCAACCCGGCGGTTCTTGGCGCGGCCTTCTTCGCCACTGTTGCTGGCCACGGGGGCCAGGTCGGCCACGCCAAAGGCAGACAGCCGGTTGGCAGCCACGCCGTAGTTGCTGGCCAGGGCGGTGGTTACCGCCTCCGCACGGCGCTTGGACAGGGCGATGTTGGATTCCAGCGCGCCCTGGTTGTCAGTGTGGCCCACCACGCGCAGTTTCAGGCTGGTGTCGCTTTGCAGGAGCTTGGCGATTTCTTCGAGCGCCGGTTTGGATTCGGCCTTGATATCCGCCTTGGCGGTGTCAAACAAGATGCCGTAGAGCGCAATGCGCCCGGTGGCGGCAATGGCTTTAGACATCTCAGACGCGCTGACACTCACCATGTCCTGCTTGAGGGCACCCACGTCCACCATGTCCAGCGCCACATAGGCACCGCGTTGTGCTTTGTAGGTAATGTTGGGCTTGTCCCACTGCACGGTCACCAGGTGCACATAGGTGAGCTGGCCTTGGCGCTCGCGCTGGGCCGACAGGGTTTGGATGCCATTCATGGAAGCGCTGGTGAACACAAACTGACTGCGGTTAGTGGACATCGGTGCCTTGTTGAATCCAAAGCCGTTCAGGTAACCATTCCACTTGCCCAGCTTGGCATCTTTGGTGGAGTCGTACAGCAGGGTGAAGCCCTGGGCCGTGAGTTCGGCTGCGTAGTTGCGGAACACTTCCACGCTACTGGTCTCGCCCGGTGCCTCGTACCAGATGCGGGTGCGCCGGCCTTCGGCCACCACGGGCGGGGCGGCAAACTCGCGCTTGCCAGTGCTCAGGTTGAACTTGGTAAAACTGCTGGTAGGGATGTCTACCGAGTCAAACTGCTTCACGTCATAGGCCACGATGCTGGAGCCCGCAAAACGCTTGATAGCGGGGTGGTCTTTGGCGCCGGCCATATCTTGGGCCTGCGCCAGCGCCGGAGCCAGGCTGCAAGCCAGACTGAGGCCCAGGGCCCAGCCGAGCCGAATGGTATTGCGCGCTGCTGTTGTAAAACCGGGCCCGCCCGTGCTGTGGGATAACAGTGTGGTGTATTTCATGTTGACACTTCCTCCTTGCTATAAACGTTCTTCTATTCTGATGCCCATCAACAGCAGGCCATATGGTGTTTGCTGGTGGCATACGGGCTAGACAGCTCCCGCCCCAGCGCCTAGTACTGCGACTCAGAAATAACGGAACAAATGAAAGTAGTGGAGTCGGCCCAAGGGCAAGGCGCAAACCGCAGCGATACCGAGGTATCGCGAGGATTTGCAACGCCGCCATTGGGTCGAGTACACGTTTTCATGTTTCG
>JANPCX010000078.1:0-87207 GCA_031431125.1 Burkholderiales bacterium | reverse complement strand
CACACCCTTTTGCTTGACCGCAGCGACACGCCGCACCGAAGACATCAGAGAAAAGCTGAAATCAATTTCCGTGGTCAATCGCTGCGCGATTCACCACGGCAGGATGATGTTTGACAAAAGTGGGTAAGCCCTTGTAGTTGATGTAGGCGGTGAGCGCCAAACCCACGCGTTCCGGTTCGACGAGCGCGACATAGCGCGAGATCACTTGCTCGTCTTCAAGCCGTCTCACTCTGCGCAGAACCGCCGACGCGGAAAGCTGAACTCTAACGGCCAGCTCATCGTAGGTCATGCGGCCATCGACTTGAAGCGCTCCAAGAATGCGTCGATCTATGGAATCAAGCTCATAAGAACTACTCATTGGTGAAAGTTTGCAGGAATTCGTCGTTTTATGCAATGGCGAGTTTGAACTTGCAGAAATCCTGCGACTGCTTGGGACTACAGTAAGAGTTCAAGCTTCTCGGTGGAGTCAAATGAACGAAACCGGGCCAACGGATTCAGGAGATACCATGCAATTCACGCCTTGGGACAACCCCATGGGAACCGACGGATTTGAGTTTGTCGAGTACGCAGCCCCTGATCCGGTCGCACTGGGCAAGCTCTTCGAAACCATGGGTTTTGCACCCATTGCCAAACACCGAACCAAGAACGTCACCTTGTACAGACAGGGAGGAGTGAACTTCATCATCAACGCCGAACCCAACTCGTTTGCGCAGCGGTTCGCGCGCCAACATGGCCCCAGTGTTTGTGCCATGGCCTTTCGGGTGAACGATGCACGCCAAGCCTACAAGCGCGCACTGGAACTTGGTGCCTGGGGTTTTGACAACCACACTGGGCCGATGGAGTTGAACATTCCAGCCATCAAGGGGATTGGCGACAGTTTGATTTATTTCGTTGACCGCTGGCAAGGAAAAGGCGGCGCGGCGCCCGGGGCGATTGGCAACATCAGCATTTACGACGTGGACTTTGTGCCGATCGAAGTCACCGATTCAAAACCAGCGAGCCAACACGGCCACGGTCTGACCTACATCGACCACCTGACCCACAACGTTCACCGCGGGCGTATGAAGGAGTGGGCCGATTTTTATGAGCGCCTCTTCAACTTCAAAGAGGTGCGTTACTTCGACATCGAAGGGAAACTCACCGGACTCAAAAGCAAGGCGATGACCAGCCCTTGCGGGAAGATCCGCATCCCGATCAACGAGAGTTCGGACGACAAGAGTCAGATCGCCGAATACCTGGCTCTCTACCACGGTGAAGGCATCCAGCACATTGCGCTGGGAACAGACGACATCTACGGAACCGTCGATCAGATGCGTCAGCATGGCGTGGTTTTCCAAGACACGATTGAAACCTACTACGACCTGGTCAACAAACGTTTGCCCGGTCACGGTGAAAGCGTGGAGCAGTTACGTCGTCAGCGCATATTGATCGACGGCGCTACCCATCAAGGCGCACCCAACGAGTTGCTGTTGCAGATATTCACGCAAACGGTGATCGGCCCTATATTCTTCGAGATCATTCAACGCAAAGGCGACCAAGGCTTTGGCGAAGGAAATTTCCGCGCTTTGTTTGAAAGCATCGAGCTGGATCAAATACGGCGAGGCGTTCTGACAGATCCACTGCCCACCTGAGGTGCTTTTGATGACTTCTGAGCACGCCTTGGACTTTCACGATGGTTTGAACAAAGGGGTGGCCCCTGTGACCTACGGGCAAGGTGAGCGGCCGCCACGGGGTGACTACAACAGCGCCTCGGTCGACTACACCTGCGATCAGCATTGGGATCGTTATACCGAGGCTGAACACGCACTGTATCGCCGCCTGCATGCGCGCCAGTGTTCCCAGTTGCAGGGCTTGGCCTGCCAAGAGTTCATTGACGCAGTAGGCTACTTGGGCAGGCCCGAAATAATACCCAAATTCGAAGAGGTGAATGAACGCCTTCATCGGGCCACAGGGTGGTCACTGGTGGCCGTGCCAGGCTTGATTCCGGAAGAAGCGTTTTTCTCCTTGCTGGCCCAGAGGCGTTTTCCCGTGACGCACTGGATACGCCGCGAAGACGAGTTTGACTATGTGGTTGAACCCGATGTTTTTCACGACTTGTTTGGCCATGTGCCTTTGTTATTCAATCCGGTGTTCGCCGACTACATGCAAGCCTACGGCCAGGGTGGCCTCAAGGCGAGTCAACTGCAAGCCTGCGACATGCTTGCGCGTTTGTATTGGTACACGGTGGAGTTTGGTTTGATTCAAACGCCCTCGGGTCTGCGCGCTTACGGCGCGGGCATTCTGTCCAGCAGTGGCGAGTTGCCACACAGCGTGAACAGCAGCGACCCTGTGCGTCTTGGGTTTGACCTGCAGCGCATCATGCGTACCCGCTACCGAATTGACTGCTACCAGGCCAGCTACTTCGTGATTCAATCATTTGAGCAACTCTTCGAAGCCACCGGACAAGATTTTGCTCCCATCTACCGTGGGCTGCAGTCCTCGCTACTGATCGATGCGGGTGAGGTGCTTCCAACCGAGAGAAAACTGTCCCAGTGAGGGATGGGGGCATGTGTCATCCCCCAAGCGGGGGCCACCGTCTGAGCGATTGAACCTTGGCACCTCGGCGCTGACACTCCGAAGGTCGCGGCCTTTCTGGTCCGGCATCGTTGTCAGTTCCTGGCCCGGGTTCCATGTCACACCATTTGTCTCAACGCTGTGCAACAGCCATGACACTGGCGTTTTCGCTGGGTTTGGCTGCTGCTTTGTTGGCTTGGGGTCCAATTCATTGGGACCCTGGCGCAGTGCCTGCTGTCACTGGCTCCGTCGACGCACTCGAGTGGGAGTTGGCGCGTTGGTGGTCGGCGCCACAGGTTTGGGCCGCAGCGCTGTTGATTGCACTGGCGCTATGGGTTCAGTTCTTGTTTGCACGTTGTCAACGTCGTGTATGTGATGTCGCCTGGCCTTGGCGGGTGCTGGTGTTGATGGTCGCAGCACGTGCTTGCTTGTGGGCGGCACAAAGCGGCGAAGTGTCGAATGGGTCCTCAACGGCGATTCAATTCGCGGCGCAACTCTGCCAAGTCGGCCTTGGGCTTGTGTTGTGTTGGGGTTTGATGGCCGAACGTTTCAAAATACATTTCAAAGTGTGGGCTGCATGTTTGGTTTGTGCCGGTTTGCTTGGGCTTGCCACACTGTGGTGCTGGTTCGTCCCTGGACAGACGGCGGCATCACATGGAGGTGATGCACGTGCCTTCGTGCTGTTGCAACTGATGCCCTTGGTGTTGGTGGCGGCCGGCGTTTTGAGTTTGCCCGTGCGCGGACTGAGTCGTGGCGAATCACTGTTCCTGATAGCGGCCTATCTGGCCACGTGGTTGACAACCTGGCTTCCCGTGCTCAATAACCACTTGGCTCTTCTTCCGGTCGAGCTGCTGACGGCGGCCTTGCCCTGGGTGTCCTACTGCGCTTTGTGTTTGCTGGCGCTTGTCCCTGCCTGCAACCTGCTGCAAGCACAGCAAAGCCAGTCGCTGGATGCCGCACGTTCTGAGCGGCGATCCATGGCGCCCGCCTGGTTGCCTCACTTCAGATTTGACGCATTGGCGGCGCCCAATCGTCGCCATAATTCTTGAAAAATCGCTTCGTTGCGCGCCATGTGAACATGGGCGCAGCCCAAAAGGTGAACATTGTTCGCTCCGGTCAACGCGGCCGTTGACGCCGGAAAGACAATGTTGTCGCAGTGGCTGAAGAAACAAGTGAATTTGGCTCGACGAGTGGGGGCTTCCGTGGCGGCCAGCTCATTCAACCAAGTGCTCTTTCTCTGCATCTGCCGGCCGTTGGCGGTGACGGCGAATCGAGCCAACCACGTGCCTTGGTGCGGGCTGCCAATGGTGATCACATGATTCACCAAGTCGTCTGCACCGGACCGACGCAGCCACGCTCGAATGGCCAAACCGCCCATGCTGTGGGCCATCAGCAAAACAGGTTGACCCGTGGCGGCGTGCAATCGGCGAATGGCCGTGTCTATCGTGCTTGCATAGTCGTCGATAGAGGCCCACGGGGGCTCCAGATTCACAGCGCAAAACGGAATGCCTTGTTCTTGGAGTCGCCTGAGCCATGGGTTCCACAAACCACGGTTGCAAACAAACCCGTGAACCAATAACACGGCAGTTTTGTTCTCCACCGCTTCTAAGGGCGTGTCCGAAAAGCGCTGAGAGCGAAATGGCTGTTGCCAGCAAAACACCAGGGGCGCTGTGATTACTTCGTGCCACCACGCGCGCAGCACTTGAACGACCGTCGCGCGAGGTGCTGGGTCGTCACGGTTCTGTCGGTGCATCCATACAAACTCCAAGGCCAATACGGCGGCATAACCCACCAGCACCACAGCGGCCCCACCAGCCGCCCATAGCGGATGGCCCTTTGAGATCGCCCAGGTTGCCCACAGGCCGGCCCAAAAAATCAAGGACAGCGTGGTGATGCGTTGCAATCTGGCGAGCATAGGGTGTTGGCGTGGCGTGGTGATGGTGGGAGAGTTGTTCTGCGATTGGAACAGCTTTGGCTGTCGTTTTGGCATGTCGCGGGTGATGGCCGCGTCCTCATGGCTCTACACTTTGTCCATGACCGTGCCTTCCCCCGCTTGCGCTGAGTCCATTTTGCATTTTCTGCACCAGGTGCAGCTGCAGCGGCAGCTGCGCAAGAGCACGCCTGGATTGGAGGCGACCGTGAGTTGGATCAAAGCCTACCAGCAGCGGCGCTTTGCCCACACCTATGCCGACCTGTTGACGAGTTCGCGGTATGGCGGTGCAGCTCGGTTTTTTTTGGATGAGCTCTATGGTCCCAAGGATTTCTCTGAGCGTGACGCTCAATTTGCGCGTGTAGTGCCGGCCCTGGTGAAACTTTTTCCACAAGAAATTGTGGCCACCGTTCATACCTTGGCGGAGTTGCATGCGTTGTCTGAATCGCTGGACAGTTCCATGGGTGCGGCGTTGACTGCGGATGACCGCAGCGCCAAAAGATATGTACAGGCCTGGCAGCATGTGGGTCGACCCGATGAGCGAGAAAAGCAGATATCGCTGACCTTGGCGCTCGGTGAGGCGCTGGACCGCCTCACCGCCAAGCCACTGCTGCGGCACAGCTTGCGTATGATGCGCAGCCCAGCGCGGGTCGCCGGGCTGCAGTACCTGCATGCCGTGTTGGAATGTGGCTTTGACACCTTTCATGCAATGCGCGGTGCCCAAGATTTCCTGAGCACGGTGGCGTCACGCGAACGTGCGCTGGCAGGGGCGCTGTTTGGTGCGGCTGACTTTGACCTTGCGGCCGCCTTGCCGCCCCCAGCCGATTCGTCAGCTTGAACTTGAAATTCAGCGCTTGCGGTTAGGGCCCGTTAACACTCAAGCGAAAGTTCACCGCCACAATCGGTATGCGCCAGCGCTAGGCGCCGTTGTTCTTGAAGGAGTATTTTGGTGTTTTCATTCGCGCGGGCCTTTGGCCGCATGCCGTACGCAGCTGCTGCTTCGTGCGCGCTGGCTTTGTTGATGACAGCAGCGGCTCAGGCTCAAACGCTGCCAACGCCGGCGGCGGCGACCGCCGCCAGTGCACCCGAGGCCACTGCCACGCCCCCGGCAGCGCCGGTTTCCGATTCCGCCCAGCGCCTCTACCAAGCTGCACGCGGCAAGCTGCTGCAGGTGCGAACCTTGCTAAAAGACCAAGGCAGCCAAGCCAGCGTGGGCTCGGGATTTTTGGTCAGCGACCAAGGCCACATCATCACCAACTACCACGTGGTGAGCCAAGCCGCGCTGCAACCCAAACGCTACCGCTTGAGCTACAGCATGGCGCAAAGTGGCCCTGACGACCAAGGCGCACTCGAACTGCTGGCTTTTGACATTGCGCACGACCTGGCCTTGGTGCGCATCGTCAACATGCCCAAAACCTTGGCCACACGGGGCGCCTTGGCTTTTCGACCCGCCGTGCCCGCGGTCGCTCGGGGCGAGCGGATTTACTCGCTGGGCAACCCGCTGGATGTGGGTTTTGCCGTGGTCGAGGGCAACTACAACGGTTTGGTGGAGCGCAGTGTCAATCCACATATTTTTTTCTCGGGTTCACTCAACCCGGGCATGAGCGGTGGTCCGGCGCTGGATGAAAACGGCCGCGTCATGGGCGTCAACGTGGCCACACGCCGCGACGGCGAGCAGGTGAGTTTTTTGGTGCCGGCTGAATTTGCGCAAGCGCTGCTGCAGCGGGGCCGCGACGCCAAACCGCTGACGGGCGATCTGTGGCCCGAAGTCACACGCCAGCTCACCACCCACCAAGACAACGTGGTGCAAAGGTTCCTGGCCTTACCTTGGCGCTCAGCGGGCCATGCGCGCTACCAGGTGCCTGTGCCGCAAGACGACTTCATGCGCTGCTGGGGCAGCAGCTCACCGTCAGACAACAAAGGCATGGCTTTTGAGCGCTCCGATTGCCAAACTGACAGCACCGTTTTTGTCAGCGACCGTTTCTCTGTCGGCTTCTTGAGCGTGCGCCACGAGGTTTACGACGCACGCCGCATCGGCGCCGTTCGTTTTGCGCGGGAGTACAGCCAGAGTTTTGCCAACGAAAGTTTTGGCCGTGGGGGTGAGGTAATCACCGCACCGCAGTGCCGCGAAAACTTCATCGACGCCGCCGGATTGCCGCTGCGCGGTGTGGCCTGTTTCCGCGCCTACAAAAAACTGCCTGGTCTGTATGCCGTCAGTGTGCTTGTGACCAGTGTGGACGCCAAAACCGAAGGCGTGCAAGGCCGCTTTGACGCCTTTGGTGTTTCTTTCGCCAACGCGCTGGCGCTGAGCGAACATTACCTGCGAGGCTTTGGATGGAAACCATCGCGTTGACTATTGCCGTGATTGAGCGGCTGGACGACCACGGCCAGGTGCAACAACTGCACCGTGTGCACCATTGGCCTCAAAAAATTGGCCGCGCTGTCGACAATGACCTTCTCATTGACGACCCTCATGTCGCTGCCCACCATGCGGTGCTGGCGCCCCGCCGTCACCAGGAGGAAGCCATTGCCACCGGCGATGCCACTTTGTCTGCGGCAGCTGTTCGTTCCCCGGACGAAGAACAGACCCTTGAACTGGCGGTAGGCGACACCCTCAACGGCGTCAGCCTCCTGCCCAAAAAACGCCGGTATAAAGCTTTGCACGCGCGCAGTGGTCAAACCCTGGCCTTGAAGTCTGGCAGCGAATTTCAGGTGGGTGGTGTGACACTGCGCTTGCGTTTGCCCGGCGAATTGCTGACGCCTGAACAGCCGCTGCAAGCAAGCCACCGCCACGCTGCTTGGCTCATGCCGGTGCTGGCCGCGGTGGGTGTGACTGGTTTGGCGGCGGACCAATGGACACAAAGCAACCCTGGCACGCCTTGGTTGGAGATTTTGTCCCCGGTGCTGGCCGGCCCCTTTGCCTTGCTGCTGTGGTGCGCGACTTGGGCCTTGTTTTCCAAGCTGTTTCGTGGGCAGTTTGCGATGGGCACCCATCTGCGCATTGCCTTGCCCTGGGTCGTGGGTTTGATGGTGTTGGTGCCGCTATTGCACCAAGCCAGTTTTGCCTTCTCGCTGCCCAGTTTGAGCCGCATCGTGCCGTTGCTGGAAGCGGCGGGCGGCTGCGCCTTGGTGTGGCAACACCTGAGCGCCATCGTGCCCAAACGCCGCTGGCACCTCGCCGCGACCACCGCCGTAGGATTTGCCACGGCGGCCACCTACATGGGCTACAACCACCAGAAAAGCGAGAACCGCTGGTTCGATCAGCTGTACGCCACCACCATTTCCCTGCCTGCGCTGCGTGCAGCACCGGCTGCGTCAGTGGAGAGTTTCATGGGCTCGCTGCGGCCGTTGGAGGAGGAGTTGGCGCGGGTGGTGGGTGAGAGCAAGGCATCCAATGCTGAGGATGAGTAAATGCTTTTGGGTGTTGCAAGATGCACGGACGCCACCAGTTTTCTAGCGGCTTTTTGGGGGGGATGACCATGCACCAAGAAGTTTCTGAACTTGTTCATGCGCTGGAGGAGGCCGCGTCGTTGTTCCGCAAGCATTCCATAGTGGGTTGGGCAGACTGGCTTGAGAAAGATATTCGAGCCCTCAAAAACTCAGACTTCTATGGAATAGAACATTTGCTTTCCGCATACGGTGGAATGGGGAGTTTGAATGACATAGGGCTTTCCGTTTCCGAACTCGACAAACCCGGTTTTTTCCGTGCCCACTCTGACGATTTGAGGCTGCAAGAACTCATCCAGGAAATACATTCGCGCGCCCACAAACTTTCTCGTGAAGAACATGGGTTGGGCTGACAGCTCGGTTTTTGCAGGCACATCACGGCTGATGTTGCACCGTCCCCCAGTCCACCGCCGCCAACGCGTTGCCGCTGCCATTCACGGGCGCTGAACCAGGGCAGCCCTGCTCCCCACGCACCACCAAAAAATGCTGGTGGTTGAGCGGTGTTTTCACTGCGCTGTACACCTCGGGGTGTTCTTCGTTTCGGTCGATGCTGCCGCTGTTGTTGGTGTCGCTGCTGTAGCGGCAAACGCGGTATTGGCCTGAGTTCACCCCTATCGTCCAAGCTTGTGGGTTGATGTGGCTGTGGCCAGACCATGTGGCGTTGGCCGGTGAGGTGCCATTGCTGCTGGCGGGCCAATCCACCAGGCAGTGGTAGCTGACGAAACGCTCCCCTGTCTCGGTCCAGTTGCCGAGGTTCAAGCCGCTTGGCGTTGCGTTCAAGGGCACCCATGCGCTGCTGCCGCTGCTGAGTTGAACCACCTTGACGGCTTCGCTCACGCATTGCGGTGGGGTGGTGGTGGGCGCACTGCTCAAACTCAAACCCACGGACAGCGGCAGGGGCACATCGTTGGCCGCTTGTGCGCTGGGGGGTTGTGCCAGAGAAAAACGCACCAGACCGCTGAGCGACAAACCGTTGACAGCGCTGCACTGTGTGAGGTGGTTGGTCGTGACTTGCTGCTGTTGCAAGCCCGCAGGCAGGCCGGTACAGATGGCGGTGATGCGCCCGCTGCGGTTGTCAAACAACCAAACCAGGGTGCTGGTGCTGCTGGGTTTGAAGCTGCTGCGGCCGTCTCCCAGGTCGTGGGCGGTGGGTGGAATGAAGGGCGAGCGGCCGCCCACCCCCCACACCGGATCGGCGCGTGGCGCTTGGCTCAGCGCTGCAGCCAGCGTCGGGTCTTGGCCTGCGATGAGTGTTTGCAGTTGCAGTTTTTCGGGTTGACCCCGCCGATTGGTCCAGCCCACTTCGACACGGCTGGTTTTGTAGGCGAAGGACATGTTGTCATCCACCCAGTGCTGCACTTGGTAGCTGGTGTTGCTGGCGCTGGTCGTGGTGTTCGCCGCATTGCTGCTTTGAATGGCCGCGTAGTGGGGCGCACCGGGTGTGCTGACGAGGGTGGCGTTGGGGGCGACAAAAGCACGTTGCTCTTCCAAGGTTTTCTGGGCCAGGCGCAGGGCCTCGCCGCGGTGGCGGGCCAGTTCGCTGTTCAAACGCAAACCCTCTTGGCTGCGCATCAGCGCCAGCATGCCGAGCGTTACCACCAAGAACGCCACCAGGGCTTCGATCAAAGACATGCCGCGTTGGCGGCTGTGGGGTGTTTTCATGGTGGGGGGGCGCTCCAGCCGCCCGCCAATGCCGCCCAGCTGCCGGTGTTCCAGCGCAAGCGGGTGAGCACAGCGCTGTCCCACACGAATTGGGCTGCACCGTCGACTTGCACAGCACTCGCCGACCAGGCCGCGCCTTGCAGCCATGCCTGGTTGCTGGCTTGTTGCCACTGCAGCTCGTTGGCGTACACGGCCCCCACGATTTGCACCGCACCGCGCAAGATGAGTTGACCTTGCACCACCAGCACCACCGGCCGCTCAGGGCTGCCCAGTTGCAAGGGGGTGCTGCCCGCATCAATCACCACATCGCTGGCCGCCCAGAGCAAACGGTTGCCGCGCTGGGCAATGGCATGTTGCAAAGGGGTGCTGCAGTCGCTGCCAGAACCTCCCGGGCACAGCACATGATGAACGCTGGTTTGCGCGGCCCAACGTGCTGGCCCCATGCCCCATACCGCAGCGAACAAGGCATCCGGGGGCAACCCCGCCAAGTCGGCATCCATGGCGGCGACGGCTTGGCTGGTGCTGGCGCCCGCCACAAAGGAGAGTTGCAGTGCAGTGACCTGAACACTGCCGCCCGTATGCAAAGCCACACCGCCCGAGGCTGCATCAACATGGTGGGCGCCCAAGGACGAGCCTGTGATGTGGCCGCGTGCCGTCAGTGGTGCTGCAGGCGGTGTGCGCAGGCCACCCACCAGGGCCAAATGCACACGTTGATGCGCCTGGGCCTGACCAGCAGGTGCTTCGCTGTTCATGTCCCAACAGGCGGGCCCCGCACTTTGGCAGCCCTTGCTTCGCAGGTGGATTTGGCCGGGGGTGGTGGTTTCCAACAACTGCACCACAAAACCAGCGACGGCTTCGTCGTTCTGTGTGAGTGACAACGATGCGGCACCCGAGGCAGGGCAGTGGCAGCGCCACTGGTTGCCATCACGCACGCACGCTGCGGTGAGGCCAGCCACGCCTTGTTGCAAGCGTGTGCTGGCGTTGTAGTGAAGCTGAAGTTCGCGCCACAAGCGGGCGGTGCTGCTGTTGTCGGGCAAACAGTCGCTGTTGATGCGCTCTTTGCTGTTCAGCATGGACAGGCCCCAGTCCACACCGGCTTGCGCGGCCTCAAAGGCCTCGGCCGCGCGCACTTGGTTGGTGGCGGTGCGCTGCTCAAACACCAGGTGGCGGTGGGCAAAAGCCAGCACCAAGGTCAATACAAAAAACAGCAGCAACGTCAACGCCAGCGCAGCAGCGCCGCGTTGTGATGCGCGTGGAGGAAGCTGTTTCATAGGGGGCACACTCCGACGACTGCGTCGTTGCGCAAACGCACCTGGGTTTGCAAGCTGCGCTGCACTTGTGCGTCGTGTGTAGCGCTGGCTTGCAGGCTGATCTGCACACTGCGCACTTGTTGGCGTGGCGGGCAAGTGTTGGAGGTGGTCGGGCAGGGCCGGTGGCACAGGTCGGCCAGGCTTTGTTCATGCACTTGCGGTTGAATTTGCAGCTGAGTGACTTGCATCACCTCGGGGTCGGTCAGGCTTTGCCATCCGCCCTCGCCCAGCCGCATTTGCAGCACGCCTTGCTGCAAGCGAAAGCCCAGGGTTTCATTGCTGTCGATTTGCTGGTTCTCTTGTGCATCGCGTGAGGCGTGGAACAACACGCTGTTGCTGCCTGGCGTGAGTGCTGCATAGGGGTTGGCCTGCGGTGCGGCATCCGCCTGCCAAATGGCGGCTTGTGGCGTGCCCCAAAACCCGGCGCGGTGCAGGTGGCGGTCCATCAAGTCCAGCGTGGTGCGAAGGTCTTGCTGCAGGCGGGCTTGCAAAAGCAGGCTGCGGTTTTCACGCAAGTGTTCGCTGAGCAAAAACAAAGCCGTGGCCACGATGAACAGCCCCAAGGCCAAACCCACCATCAGCTCCACCAAGGACAAACCCCGGCAGGCGTGGCGCTGCGCTTTTGAAGCGCGCCCGTTCACAGCGCCCAACATGAACGGTTCTCCGTGGTGGTGTTGTTCAAAGCCACCGTGGGGCCAGACGATTTCGCTTGGTTCAAGCCCTGAACCTGCAGTTGCAAATGGCGGCAGCGTGCATCGGCATGTTGTGTGCCTTGCGCTTGCAGCAACACCCGGTAGCCGCTTGCGTTCACGTCGTGCAGGCTGACGGCATAGTGGCCATTGCTTGTGAACGCAGGCTGCTGCAAAGCGGCCAGCGTGCCGTAGGCCATGTGGTTGGCGCGGTGGCGTTCTTGCATCAACTGCAGTTGCATGATGGTGGCCAGGCCATCCACGCGCCGTGTTTTCAGAATCACGCTGTGGAAGGACGGCAAACTCAAAGCCGCCAAGATGGCGCTCACCGCCATCGCGCACAAGAGCTCAATCAGGGTGAAGCCGCGCGCGGTTGTGTTGGAAGGGGAAAGCATGGACATCTCCTTTCAGCAAACCACATGGCCTGGCAGGCTGCCACCGGGTGAGCAGGTGCGCACGCGGCCCATCACATTCACCACATGGCGCAGTTCTTGGCCCTGCGGGTTGGTGAGGATCAAAGTGGCCGTGGGCGTGCTGGTGCCGTCCCAAGGGTCAAAACGCAGCGAGTTTGCGGACGACTGCAGGGCCACTTTGTCGTGTGTGCTCCAGCGCACGGTTTTCACTTCCGTCGCGCCGCCGCTGCACACCGCGGGTGTGTTTTCAACCGGGCCGCAGGTGCAGGCATTCGCGCTGCCACTGTGCAGCACATAACAGGCGCCCCCCGCCCAAGGCAACACCGTCAAACGCAAGCCTTGCTGCCGCGCCACGGCTTCGCTGCGAATGAATTGCAAATCGCCGAGCAACTGCTGGGCCGCACCTTGCAGCCGCTGCTGATCCAGCCAACGCGCCATCGACGGCAGTGCGGTGGTGGCCAAGATGGTGCTCACGGCCACGGTGATCAAACCCTCGATCAAGGTGAACCCGTGCTGTCTTTTTGAATGAATGGCGTGTGATGTCACGGCCGGCCTCCAGTTGTTGATGAACTGGAAGCGACTGTAAAAACCGTGATCAATTCACGCGACCCCAGGAGGTGGGGGTTGGGGCGGTTTTGAGGGGTGCCCCTGGATGGGGGTGTTGACTTCAACACCCCCACCGGGTGTTTTCACTGAGCGCGGATTGAGCGATGAAGTGCGGACTACGACAGGGTACTTGGCGGTTTGGGACTTGCCACTACGGCGTCCTGTCCTGCATCATCCCGACTGGTCTGTTCAATGTCCGCAGTTTTGCCGGTTGTTGAAATGGCAGGGGAATACACGAGGCTACGCATTGCTGCGTCGATCAACTGCGTGCGAACCGCACAGCCGCTGGGATTAGTTTTTTGAATATGGCTCTCACGCCGAAACCGAGCAAGACGCCTGCACAGAGCATGAGCAGCAGCATTGCCAGAATTACTGGTATTGAAACTGTTGGGACCATGAGAGAAACCATCAAGGTCATTGTGGCTTCACCATTGTTTCGCCAGTCATGCACGGCCCACTGCGTCCACGCCCAGTACCACCATACCGAACTGCCTATGCCGAGTGCGGTTGGCGCGATGTCGACTAGCTTTTCAATATACGGATGAAGCGGAGATGCAGCAGGAGCTTCTGCTGCTGACGAGTGATTGTTTTTAGCCCACTCAATCGCGCGAACAGTTGTGACAGCAGGTGAGTGGCAGTGAGCGCAAGTTTCTATGCCGGCCGCATTCGCTGTCTGGCAAACATGGCATACCCAGCGATAGGTAGGGGCAGTCATTAATCTGAGCCTCGATTAGATGAAACTAACGTTTTGACGTTTGAACTGGCAATCGGTGAAGTGTGCAGGTGGTGTTCGGTGTGGCCTGACCGTTCGAGTCGGCGTCACCCTACCCGCGCACGCCAGTACCCAGGTTGTTTTTTATCCGGCCGAATGGCGTACACGACCGTCTCGTTTGGCTCTTCGCGAAAAACCACGGAAAACGAGAACCCCGTCACGCGAAGCCGACGGCATCCTTCTTCGTCTGGTTTGCCTGCCAAGGGGTTGCGTTTGATTTGCGCGAAGATCGACTTGACCTCGGCAACAAACTTCTTTCCATGCCCCGGGCGCGCTTGTTCCAGATACTGTGATTCGTGCAGAAGCTCCGCGCGAGCTGCTGAATCTAGGCGCAGTGCCTTCACCGCGTGAGTCGAGTCGCTTCCGCGATCACTTCGTCAGCGTCGTACAACGTTGCTTCGCCCCGTTCGTATGCAGCAACGCGACTGCGAAGCTCGAGGCGCCAAGCCTCTTCAACGCCCACATCAATTGGCTCGTCCAGTGTTTCGCGCAGCAACTCGACCAATTGAGTTCTCTCTTGTGGTGAAAGTGCCTTACCACGCGCGACAAGTTCAGCAACAGTGTCAGTCATTGTGGGCCTCCAATGAAGGTTCCGATTCTACGTGGCGGACGGCTCACCGACTGGTTATAACGCCTGAATGTAGATCGTCGCAAAGCCGAAAAACAGGTGGAGACGACGGAATAAAAACAGTCTGGGAGCCCCGGATTTGGCATGGGTGAATGCCCACCTCACCCCCCATCCCCCTCCAAATAAAACCACCGCCCCTCCTCCCATACAAACCGGCTCACCTCATGCAGCCGCTGCGCCCGCCCGCCTTGTTTGCTGCGGGCGATGAATTCCACGGTGGCGTGGGTGTCGTCTTGCACTTGAAACGTTTTCACCGCCAGCCCCAACCACTTCAGGCCGGGTTCATTCAGGTCGAGTGAGGTGGGACGGGTGCTCGGGTGCCAGGTGGCGAGCAGGTAGTCGGGCAGCTTCAATACGAAGGCGCTGTAACGCGAGCGCATCAGGGCTTCGGCGGTGGGGGCTTGTAAGGCCAGTGGGCCGGCGTGGTAGCGGCCGCAGCAGTCGGCATAGGCCAGCGCGGGGCCTTGTTCGGTGCGGCAAGGGCAGGGTGGGGTGGTGGGATGGGTGGGGATGGACGGCATGTCGTGCATCTTGCCGCAAGCGCGGGTGAGGCACGGAGGCCGTTTGCAAAACAGCTTGCGCAAAGTACTGTACAAATATACAGTATCCAATCTCACTAAAAACGGTGTGTGCCAGAAGCCGTTGTGTGTGACGCGCACCCCATTCACTTCAGGAGTGATTCACCATGCTAGACCACATGACTTTCCGCGTGACCGATATCAGCCGCGCCAAAGCCTTCTACAGCGCGGCGCTTGCGCCATTGGGCTACAGCGTTGACTATGAAGGGCACCACGGCGCGAACATTTTGGGCTTCGCCTACCCTGACCCTTCTGAGCCTGAAGGCAAAAAGGCCGATGTGTGGTTCATCGATGGCCCCTCCCCCTACGGTGGGCCACCCATGACGACAGGTTGTCACTTGGCATGGCGGGCTGAAAGTCGCGCGCAAGTGGATGCTTTCTATCGCGCAGCCATCGCTGCCGGCGGAAAAGACAACGGTGCCCCCGGCCTGCGACCCCACTACCACCCCCACTACTACGGTGCCTTCGTCATCGACCCCGAAGGAAACAACATTGAAGCGGTCTGCCACCGGCTGGGATAAGCAGCACGCAGTGCCTTTTTTTCTGGGCCTGCAGCTTGTTTGACAAATGAACATCTCCCCCGCTTCTGTCTCGGTTTCTCCAGCCCCCGCCCAAGCACCCGGCTCGGCTGCCTTGCTGCGCCCCGCTGCCCGCAAAGCCGCGACCGCCATGGCCTTGCACCCGAGTTTGTGGCTGGGGCATCAGCTGGGGCGATCCAGCGAGCGCGGCTTGCCCACGGGTTTTGCGCCACTGGATGCCGAGCTGCCCGGTGGCGGTTGGCCACGCCGAGCGCTGAGCGAGTTGTTGCTGGCGCAAATTGGCATCGGTGAGATGCGCCTCATGGCCCCCAGCCTCGTGGCCACCCAACAAGTGGGGCGGGTGGTGATGTTGTTTGACCCGCCTGCTGCGTTGTCGGCCCTGGCCTTGGCCCAACTCGGTTTGAACGTGCCGCAGTTGCTCTTGATTCAAACCCGCGAGATTCAAGCGCGCGCGGCTGTTGCGTCTGCGGCCCCTGCAGCGCCCTTGCTTTCCGCCAAGCCCTACAAAAAAAACGTCAATCAAAACAGCCTGTGGGCCTTGGAGCAAGTGCTCAAAAGCGGCCATGTGGGCGCGGTGGTGGCGTGGTTGCCTGCGGGGCTGCGGCCTGAGTACCTGCGCCGTTTGCAACTGGCCGCACAAAACCACGATGGCCCGGCCTTCATGTTGCGCCCGTGGTGGGGGGCAGATGTTCACCAACACATGCAGCCCAGTGCAGCACCCCTGCGTTTGGGGTTGAAACCTGTGGCTGCCTGGCAAGTGGCACAAGTTGCACAAGCGGCACAGCGTGCGTCAGCACATCAGCCTGGCACCGAGCAGCTGTCCCTTCAACTTTTCAAACGCACAGGCCCGCCGCGCCTGCAACCGCTGTTGCTGAACTTGCCGTCGGTGCTGGGGGCGGATGGGCCTTTCACCCAAGAGGCTGCACAAGACCTGCCTTTGCTGCGGCCGGCTGCGTTTGTTAATTTGGCTTGAACCCCGCCTTGCGTTGTTATTGCCAAACCTCGACACCCCATGCTGTGGATCGCCATCCACCTTCCTTTGCTGTCGCTCGAATCTTGGGCGGCCACCTTGCCGTTCACGCTGCAGGCCCCACTGGCCTTGATGGATGCCAAGCGGGTGCTGCATGTCAATGCCCCCGCTCAGGCTTTGGGTGTGCGCCCTGGTTTGAAGCGCGCCACGGCGCTGGTCCTGGCCCCTGAGCTGCTGCTGGGCCAAGCCGACGCTGCACGTGATGCGCAAGCCTTGCTCTGCGTGGCCCATGCGGCCTTGGTTTTTACACCCATGGTTCACCTGGCCAGCCACCCGGCGCACACCGTGCTTTTGGAAGTGCAGGCCAGCTTGCGCTGCTTTGGTGGTGAGGCGGTTTTGCTGCAAGCTTTGCAAGCGGCTTTGGCGCGACTGCCCCATCGTTTGCACATCGCTGTGGCGCCCACACCGCAAGCTGCGGCCATGCTGGCGCGGTGGTTGGCGTTTGTGCCTCAGCAAGCCGCCACGCTTCGCTGCAACACCCTCGCCGAACTTCAACACCAGCTCCACGATGCACCCCTGAGTTTGTTGGCCAGCACCGCAGGCCATGAAGACACACTGCACAGCATGGGCCTGCACACCTGGGGCGCTTTGTGCCGCTTGCCGCGTGCTGGGCTGGCGCGGCGTTTTGGTGAAGCCCTGCTCGATGAAATCGACCGCACCCTGGGCGCACGCACCGACCCGCGCCTGCCCCTGGTCTTGCCTGAAACCTTCCACGCCCAACTGGAGCTGTGGACACGGGCCGACACCACAGACCAACTCTTGCCCGCCGCCACCGTGCTGCTGGAACAACTGCTGGCCTGGGCCCGTGCACGCCAAGGCCGCGTGGCCAGCTTCAGCCTGCAGCTTCAGCATGAAAAACGCCGCACCCACCGTGAAGAAGACAAGGCCCCCACGCACACCGACTTGCGCATCGCCCTGACCCAAGCCAGCGCCGAGTTGGCCCATCTGCAAGCCTTGCTGCGCGAGCATCTTGCACGCTTGCAGCTGCCAGCACCCACGTTGGAAATTCACCTTGAATGCGCCGACTGGGTGCAAAACGCGCCGCCCAATGAATCACTTTTTCCCACGCCGCAGAGTGAAAGTGAAGGCCTGGTGCAACTGATTGAGCGCTTGCAGGCCCGCCTCGGTTCCGAGCACGTGCGTCGCCTCGTCGCCCTGGCCGACCACCGCCCGGAGTGCGCCAGCTACAGCTTCCCCGCACAAGCATCGATCTCCCATCTGCACGCCCAGCGCAGCCAACAGGTTCAACAAACCGCTCCTGCTGCTGCGCGCCCGGTGTGGTTGCTCAACCCACCACAAGCTCTGAAGGAACGCAGCCACCGCCCCTCTTTAGACGGCCAAACCCTGCAACTGCTGTGCGGCCCCGAACGCATCGAAAGCGGTTGGTGGGACGGCCTGCTGTGCGAACGCGACTACTTCATCGCCCGCCAACCCAGCGGCGCCTTGGTGTGGGTGTACCGGCTGCGGCATGCCCGAGGCCGTGATGAGGCGGGGTGGTTTTTGCAGGGGTGGTTTGGGTGAAGTGGAACATGCAGTGCGGCCTAGTGAGTCCCCAGTGCAATTTTGGGTTTGAGCACACAGCCAAAGCGCACCCTGCCAACATTTTGAGCAGTCCTGATTCTGAGCCAGAATACTTGTGCGCATCATTGCTTGCAAGTTCTCGTTTTTAAATGAGTAGCCCCGATGACGGTCGATACCTGCCGCTTGATTGATTTGCCAAAGATCCACGATCCGCGTGGAAACCTGACCTTCATTGAGGGTGGTGTGCATGTGCCCTTCCAAATCGAGCGGGTGTATTACTTGTATGACGTACCGGGCGGCTCCGAGCGCGGCGGACACGCCCACAAGGGACTTCACCAACTGATCGTGGCTATGTCGGGTAGCTTTGACGTACTGATTGATGACGGTCTCCAGCGCCGTCGTATCCACCTGAGCCGTTCTTACTACGGCCTGTATATCTGTCCGATGATTTGGCGCGAGATAGACAATTTTTCGTCAGGCGCCGTGTGTATGGTTCTCGCGTCCAACCGCTATGACGAGTCGGACTACTACCGCGACTACGCTGAATTTCTCATAAGCAAGGGCTTGGCGTGAACGTGCCGTTCCTCGACTTGGCCGTGCCACATTCGGCTATTCGGGCAGAGTTAGATGCGGCAATTGCCGGTGTACTGGATTCCTCGGTGTATGTCGGTGGACATGAGGTCGAGTCGTTTGAGGCTGAATTTGCGCAGTTTGCTGGTGCCCCACACGCTGTCGGGGTGGCCAATGGCTTAGAGGCTCTGCAGCTTGCGCTGCTTGCTTGCGAAGTAGGACCGGGTGACGAGGTGCTGGTGCCGTCCCATACATTCATCGCCAGCTGGCTGGCCGTCACGCATTGTGGTGGCATTCCAATACCTGTAGAGCCCGAGCCCGGTGGATTCAACATCGACCCAGCTGGCTTGGAGGCCGCCATCACCGCACGCACCCGAGCCATCATGCCCGTGCATTTATATGGCGCACCCGCGAACATGGATCGCATCCTGGCCGTGGCTGGCGACCACCGCTTGCGTGTCGTGGTCGATGCTGCGCAAGCCCATGGCGCACGCTACCGAGGCACCTCTGTAGGCGGGATCGGCGACGCCGTCGCCTGGAGTTTTTATCCAGGCAAGAACCTGGGCGCGCTGGGTGATGCGGGGGCGGTGACCACATGCGATGCTGCGATTGCGGCACGGCTGCAGGCCCTGCGCAACTACGGTTCGCCGGTACGCTATCGACATGATCTCCAGGGCTACAACAGCCGCCTCGACGCTTTGCAGGCGGCTGTTCTCCGGGTGAAGCTGCGACGACTCCCGGTTTGGAATGCGCGGCGCAGCGAAATCGCCGCACGTTATCTTGACGGATTGCGGGGCATTGAGGGCGTCACGCTTCCGGCTGTGGCACCCGACACCGAGCCTGTATGGCATCTTTTTGTAGTGCGCACTTCGCAGCGTGATCGCTTGCAGCAGTTGTTGGGTGCGCGGGGCGTATACACCCAAGTGCATTACCCGGTGCCGTGTCACCAGCAACTCGCTTACGCACCGCCAGTACGCGAGCTGCCGTATGCCCAGGCGCTGTCGAGCGAGGTTCTCAGCCTGCCAATTGGCCCCCATCTGTCTGACGCACAAGTGGCGTATTGCATCCAGGTGGTTCGTGAGTGCGCGCAACAGTTGAAAAAAGCCTAACACCATGTACCAGCCGCGACGGCTAAGGTTGGAAGAAAACCGCTTTCTCGGCGACGGTCTGGGGTCGTTGTTTCACCATCCCGACTATTTCCGCCTGCATGACGCGAATGCGGGTTTGTACATAGAGGGGTTTGATGGCGACAGGCTTGTATTGGTGCTGCACTTGAGCCCCGAGCCGAATGACTCAGAAACGTGGCGAAGTCCCCTCAAGGGGACTTACTCCGCGTATGCCGTATCCCCTGAATTGACACTGGCGGCATGGACAGAAGCACATGATCGCATCGAGCGCAGACTCATCGAACTCGGTGTGCGTGTAGCAGAACTGCTGCTTGCCCCCATGGCACATGCCCAGCCGCACGCAGCGCAGCAGGTGTATCTGCTGTCGTCTCGGGGCTGGTGCCTTGCTCGTTGCGATCTGAACTTTGCAATGGATGTAGATGGCCGCGAGTTTCGCGAGCGTCTTGATGCCGATCACCGGCGGCGATTGCGCAACGCGCTGGCCGCAGGTGTCACGGCTGTCCGGGCAGCGCCCAGCAATTTGCCTGCGGTGTACGGTTTGATCGCAGAGGGCTATCGCGCCCGTGGGCGCAATGTGTCGATGTCACTGGATGAGCTGACGATCATGCAGGAACACTTTGCGCATCGGCTGGTGCTCATGGCCTGCAGTAAGCAGGGACATATGGTGGGCGGCACCATCGCGTTGCAATTGGATCCGGGCGTTCTGTACGTTTATGCGTGGAGCAGCCTGCCAGGGCAAGAGTCCGAAAACGCTGTGACTGTGATGGCGCAGAGCTTGTACGCGTTCTGCCAGACCAACTCTATCCGTCTATTGGATGCGGGAACAGCAACCATTGGCGCTCAACTGGACGCTGGATTGGCCGCATTCAAACGCAGCTTGGGATTTACCGAATCACTGAAGCCGCGAATGACCAAGACACTGGTCCTGACAGAAACAGTAGGATGATTCCATGCGAGATATCAGTAGTTACGCCCGCGAGTACCAAGCCGCCCCCTTTGAGCCCGTACAAGCAGCTGTCCGTCGGCGGACCGTGCTGGCCCAGGTCGCCCGGTTTTCTCCCGCATCTCTCCTAGAAGTCGGCTGCGGAAATTTGCCGCTGTTGGTGGATCTACCTCATGTGGCCTGCGACGTTGTCGAGCCGGCAACGGTCTTCGCGGACGCGGCTCAACGGCATGCAAAAGACCATGCTGAAGCGACAGTCCATTGCTGTGGAATTGAAGACTTTGGGGCGGCCCGCCCCGGTGGTTACGACATGGTGGTGGTCAGCGGCGTGCTGCATGAAGTCGATGACGCGCTCGGCGTGCTTGCCGCTTTGCGACCGCTCTGTCACGCGAGCAGCGTGGTGCATGTCAACGTACCCAATGCGCGCTCCATACACCGTTTGCTGGGCGTCGCCATGGGTGCTATTGCAGACATGCATGAGTTGTCACAAACGCAGCGGCGGCTGCAACAGCGGACTGTGTTTGACGTCGCTTCATTGTCCACTCTGATGGTGAGCGCGGGTTTCGATGTGATGGATGTTGGCAGCCTGTTTATCAAACCATTTACCCACGCTCAGATGCAAGAACTCATGGATACCGGTTTCATGGACGAGGCCATGCTCGAGGGCCTTTGCAGGTTGGTGGAGTACTTTCCGGAGCACGGCTCCGAGGTCTATGTCAACGCGAGGCTCACCGTTGGCTGAGGTGGTACTGGCAGGCAACAGCCTGGCGCTCGTGGTGGCGGCCTGCGTGTTGGGCAGGCGTGGCAGACGTGTGCGTTGGGTCACCGATGCACGCAAACCGGGTGGCTATTTCGCCGGACTGCGCGTCGGCGAGGACGCCTTTGATCTAGGGTCTGTTTTGCTGGAGCGCCCCGGGCCCGATGGCCCACAACCAGACCTGCAAACTTACGATCCTGCTCGACGCTACGACTCTGCCCGATTCTCAGGCTTGTCATGGGAATTTCTGGAGTCGCTGCTGAGTACACGGCGGGTCCCGACGGCCGAATGTGCGTTGAACGGGCGGCGCTGCCCTGATTACCTTTTATCCAACAGGCTGGATGGTTTCGCGGGGCTCAATCTGGCCGTACCGTCTGCGGCGGCACAAGCGGGAGTGGCCCACCCTTGGCATGCCAGCCACAAGCTGGCTGCCGGCAGTTACGACAGTCTGGACTATGCCGACGCGGCCCTTCACAACCATGGTCGTGAGCTGCATGCCGCGTTGATAGAGCCGTTTATGCGCAAGCTCACAGGCGCTGCATCCTGGCCACTCATGGCCCGATTTCACAGGACGGGCTGGTTACCGTTGTACTACCCGGAAACCATTGCTCTGGCACTTGCCGGCCAACCGGTTGGGCTAGCCGAATATCCGTTCTGGTTACCTGCTGAGGGCTGGTGCGGCTCGTTGGTGGAGGCATTGCTGACCGAAGTGGAAGGTTATTCGTGTGTGCAGCGTGTGGACTCACCCATTGCGCAGCTGGACCGACACGACGGTGGATTCGTGTTGACACTTGCCAATGGGGAGGTATTGCCCGCCTCCGTGCTCGCCCTGGGCGTCCCCAATGAACGAGCGCATGGTTTGTTGTCGCTGCCTGCGCCCTTGCCAATGCGCGCGGTAGGTATCAGGTTGCTTCTGCTGCGGGTGCGTGCGGGCAGCATGCTGCGACCTGCAAGCTGTCTCATGGTGCCCGATGCCGCGTTTTCCGCCTACCGCATCAGTGACATGGACGCCATGTCAGGACGAGATGTTCCATGGCATCGCGTGGTGATTGAAGCCAGCATCGGTGCGGGCCATGCGCCCTTTGATGCACCGGTGCTGGACGCTCAGTTGCAACGAGAGTTGTGCCAATTGCTGGGTATTGAGGATCCTGCTGATGTGGTTCAAGTACGAGGCTTGACTGTTGCTCAGTCGCTGAGCCTGCCATCCTGCCAGGAGGTCGATACGGCCTGCGTGGACCTCGCTCGGCTGCATGAAAGCGCTCGGGGTGTACTTCTGTGCGGGGGGCTTGCAGGTTTTGGAGCCACATCGCTTCACGATCACATCGTGCAGGGCCTCGTGATGGCTCAGCGGTTGCAGGGGTAAGGCTGCGCCCATCTTGTTGGATACTTGGCCCATGCGATTTTTATCCAATTTGTTTGTTTTTTTTGGTGCTGGCAAAGGCCCTTTGCAACCATCCTCCGTGGACGAGATTGGTCGGGAGCGCGCCGCCCGCGTAGAGGCCGAAGCGGCCTTGGCAAGGCTCGACTTGCCCGCGGCCCTTGCAAGCTTGCAGGAATGGGAAAAGCATGCATCTGAGCCACTGACACTGGCGCTTTTGGGGCATGTGCTGAAAACCATGGGGAAGCCAGATCGCGCCCTCGATGTTCTAGAAGGCGGCTTGCGTACTCATCGCGACGACATCGTATTGCTGGAGACCTTGGCCAGTTTGTACGAGTACACACAAGACGCGGCGTCGGAGTACCGTTGCCGCAAGCGACGCATGATGTTGAGTGGTTGCGAGATTGGGCACGTCATGGGTGCCATGAAAGCACTGCTTGGCATCAAATCGCGCGATGGCCTACCCGCGGCAGACATACGGTTAATCCGGGCCCTGTTCAAGCAACGAGAAGCCATGGCTCAACCGGAGGAGTGCGTGAGATTTGCCGAACTTCTTTTCAAGGTTGAGGGGGCGCAGAACGACGCAATTGAATTGATGACCCGGCATCAGCCTGCACCTCCGGGTATGCAAGACCGTACGTTTAAGCGTGCCAGCGTTGCAAGCGTTCCACCGGAATCGGGGGTTCTACGCAAATCAGGCAGTGGCGAGCAGGCGGTGCAACTCCTGAATTTGACTCAAGCCAGGGTCTTGTCAGGATTGCATTGGGCACCTTGTCTACCGGACGCGAATTTTCTGCTGGATGTTTTCATGACAGTGAAACCGGTGTACGCGCGTGAGCGGGCGAGCTCGCCCATGCTCCTGCTCAGCGCTTCGCAAGCCCACCTGCGCTTGAACATGACAGCACCGCAGGTGGTCGAAGGTCCCTGCGTGCTTTTGGGCGGAGGCGCTGCAACCAACTATTACCACTTCCTGCACGAACACCTCAGCCGCTTAGCCGTGTTGGACGAGTTCGGGGTGAACCACAGTCAGATGCGTTATGTGGTGGGTCAGGGGTTGCAGCCGTTCCAGCGGGAATACCTAGATCTGCTGGGTATTCGCGAGGACCAACTGGTCGAAATGCCTGATGACGGCGTGCTGGAGTTCGCCACGCTGCTGGCACCAATTCCATTAGGAAGGGGCGGCAATTTCACCAGCTCGTTGATCGCCACGTGGGCGCGTAGTCGGCTGGTATCGGCCTGCGGGGCCGTGCCTGGGGGACGGCGTAAGTTGTTTCTGTCGCGAGCCGGCACCACTCGCAGGAGGATCGTCAATGAAGCGGAGCTGTTCGGAGTCTTCGAAGCCTATGGTTACGAGTTCATATCCCCTGAAGAACTCAGCGTTCGTGACCAGATCATTCTGTTTTCCCAGGCCACACATATCGCTGGATCGGGTGGCGCAGCCTTGACCAATATGTTGTTCATGCCGCCAGGCGGTCAGGTGTTGATGCTGAACAATCGATACATACCTTCGCATGCTCGCAACTTGTACTTCGAGCCGATGTCGCGTGCTTGCGGACACAGCTTCACGATCCTATCCGGTGAGCCTGTGTCGTTCCCGACCAGTCGGGCCATTGACGCTGATGTGCGAATTGATCTGGACGCGACGAGGGCCTTGCTAGAGAAAAGCCAGGAGCAAGTGCGCTAGAGGGACAAGGCAAGTTTTTACTCTAGCAGCGGGTTTGGTGAGTGCTGTGTCTGCTGGACACCCTCACAACCCCAACTCACTCAACCCCGCATGCCCATCCGGCCGCCGTCCCACCGGCCAATGAAAGAGCCTGTCCTCGGCTTTGATCGGCAAGTCGTTGATGCTGGCAAACCGCCGCTGCATCAGGCCGTGGTCGTTGAACTCCCAGTTCTCGTTGCCGTAGCTGCGAAACCAGTGGCCGCTGTCGTCGTGCCATTCGTAGGCGAAACGCACGGCAATGCGGTTGCCGCCGAAGGCCCAGAGTTCTTTGATGAGCCGGTAGTCGAGTTCTTTGGCCCATTTGCGCTGCAGAAACTGCCGCACCTGCTCGCGGCCCACGGGGAACTCGGCGCGGTTGCGCCAGACCGTGTCTTCGGTGTAGACCTGGGCCACGCGGTCGGGGTCGCGGCTGTTCCAGGCGTCTTCTGCGCCGCGCACTTTTTGTGTGGCGTTTTCCAGCGTGAAGGGCGGCAGGGGCGGTTTGGTTTCCATGCTGAAGTCTCAGCAGATCAATAGGTTTTGTAGGGCAGGAATTTGCCTGACAGCACCACGTTGACGCGGTCGCCTTTGGGGTCGGGCTCGCGGGTGATGTCCATGCTGAAGTCGAAGGCGATCATGATGCCGTCGCCGAATTCTTCGTGGATCAACTCTTTGATCGTGGTGCCGTAAACGCTGACGAGTTCATACCAGCGGTAAATCAAAGGGTCGGTCGGCACGGCGGTGGGCAGCGAGCCTTTGTAGGGCACCACTTGCAGCCACTTTTGTTCATCCGCGTTCAAGCCAAAAATTTTGCCTATGGCCTTGGCCTGCGCCGCGGTGCAGGTCATTTGCCCGAGGCAGGCGGCGGTGGCCCACTCTTTGGACGTGCCCACTTTTTTGGCCACGTCTTCCCACTTGATGCCCTTGGACACTTTGATGGTGATGATTTTTTCGGTGATGTCGTTGCGATTCATGGAGGTCTCCTGTTGGATGGGGTTCAAGGGGTTGTGGTGGGCGCGGGTGCAGATGCAGGTGCTTGCCCCGCTTTGGCGCGGCTGACCAAAAAGTCGACGATGTGGTTGCGCAGTTCGTAATAACCAGGCAGGTGGTGCAGACCAGCGCGCACGCGTTCGCGGGGCAGGGAGTTGTGGACCACCTCAGCAATGCCGCCGGGCACATAACCCTGTGGCGTTTCGCTGCCGTTGCTCATGAGCAAAATGCGGTCGGCCAACAAAATGGCTTCGTCCACATCGTGGGTGATCATGAACACGGTTTGCTGGGTTTGCCGCACGATGCGCATCAACTCGTCTTGGATGGTGCCGCGTGTCAATGCATCCAGCGCACCGAAAGGTTCGTCCAGCAGCAGCATCTTGGGCTGGATGGAAAACGCCCGGGCAATGCCCACACGCTGTTTCATGCCGCCCGACAGTTGCGACGGCTTTTTGTCCAGGGCCGCACTCAAACCCACTTGGGCCACATACTTTTCCACCTGGGCGCTGACCTGGGCGGCGCTCCAATCAGGCCAGCGCGATTCCACCGCGAAGGCGATGTTTTTGCGCACCGTCAACCAAGGCATCAGTGCATGGCTTTGAAACACCACACCGCGCTTCAGGCTCGGGCCCACCACCTCGCGGCCATCCATGAAGACATGGCCGCTGCTGGCTTGGTCCAGCCCTGCCAGCACATTCAAGATGGTGGTTTTGCCGCAGCCCGAGTGACCAATGATGCAAACGAACTCACCTTGGGAAAGCGTGAAACTCACGTCGGCAAACACGGGTTTGTCGGCGCTGAAGGTTTTGGCCAGGCCTTCGATTCTTAAAAAGCCGTCCATGGGTTTTCCTGGGTGGGTGGAGTTGGAAGCAAAGCGGTGTTCAGGATCAGTCCACATAAGTCACCCAGCGCTGAAAGCGGGCAAACAAAGTGTCGAGCAACATGCCCACCACGCCGATCATCCCAATGGCAAAAATCACATTGGTGAGCGACAGGTTGTTCCACTCGTTCCACACAAAGTAACCAATGCCGGTGCCGCCCACGAGCATCTCGGCGGCCACGATCACCAGCCACGCAATGCCCATGCTGATGCGCATGCCGGTGAGGATGGTGGGCGCTGCGGCGGGCAGGATGACCTTGAAGGCTTTGCGCAGCGGCCGCACTTCCAAGGTGCTGGCCACGTTCAGCCACTCACGCCGCACCGAGGCCACGCCAAAAGCGGTGTTGAGCAACATCGGCCAGACCGAACAAATGAAGATCACAAAAATGCCGCTAATCGATGAGTCTTTGATGGTGTAGAGCGCCAGTGGCATCCAGGCCAAGGGGCTGATGGGTTTGAGCACCTGAATGAAGGGGTCGAGTGCTTTGCTGAGTAAGGGGCTCATGCCGATGCCAAAGCCCAAAGGAATGGCCACCAAACACGCCAGCAAAAACCCGAGTCCCACCCGGCCCAATGAATGGCCAAGCTGGATCAAGATGCCTTTGTCGTTCGGCCCGTTGTCGTACACCGGATCGGACAGGTGTTTCCACACCGTGTCCCCCATTTGCGCGGGCGTGGGAAACCCCGCCGATTTTTTTTCGCCCCCTGGACTGGGGTCTTTGCCCAGTAATTTTTGGTACTCGATTTGTTCCGGGGTGAGTTGCACGGTGGGCGCGCTGCTGACCGTGGGCAAGGTGGCCACTTGCCACACGCCCAGAAAGGTCAGCAACAACAGCAGCGACACCAAGGCCGCCCGCACTTGCAGTGAGCGCATGAAGCCGCCTGGAATGTTCTGGACGGCCATGCTCAGCTCATTTTGTTGATGGCAAAACTCTTGATGTAGTCCTCGGGCAGCGCCGGGTCAAACACCTTGCCCATGATGGTGAACTTGGGGTAGGCGCCATCGGGTGTTTTCTGATCCAACTGCTTCATGTGTTTTTTGGCGTCGGTGAGCAAGAACACTTTCTCGGCGATTTGTTTGTAGTTGACCTCGCCCTTCACATAACCCCAGCGTTTCATTTGCGTGAGCATCCACACCGCCATGCTTTGCCAAGGAATGGGGTCGAAGTCGGCGCGGTTGGGCACGGTTTTGATGTTCCCGAGGCCGTCGGCGAACTTGCCGGTGAGCACCTGCTGCAGCACGGTTTCTGGCTGGTTCAGGTACTGGGCGGGCGCAATCACTTTGGCAATGAGCTCGCGGTTCTCGGGTTTGCGTGCCATGGCGGCGGCGGTGAGCACGGCGCGGTAAAGCGCAGCAAAGGTGTTGGGATTTTTCTGGATGAACTCGGTGCTGGTGCCAAAAGCGCAGCAAGGGTGGCCGTCCCACAGGTCTTTGGTCAGCAGGTGCAAGAAGCCGATTTCTTCATACACCGCACGTTGGTTGAAAGGGTCGGGGCCGAGGTAACCGTCAATGTTGCCGGCGCGCAAGTTGGCCACCATCTCGGGCGGCGGCACCACACGAATTTGAATGTCGGTGTCGGGGTTCAGGCCATGCTCGGCCACGTAATAACGCAGCAAGAAGTTGTGCATGCTGAACTCAAACGGCACCGCAAACTTGAAGCCCTTCCATAGCTTGGGGTCGCGTTTGTCTTTGTGTTTGTTGGCCAGGGTGATGGCCTGGCCGTTGGTGTTTTGAATCGTGGCCACATTCATCGGCACCTGGTTGGAGCCGATGCCCATCGAAATAGCCAATGGCATGGGCGACAGGAAGTGGGTGGCGTCATACTCTTTGTTGAGCATCTTGTCGCGGATCAAAGCCCAGCCCGCGGTTTTCACTACCTCCACATTCAAGCCCTGCTGTTTGTAGAAGCCCAAGGGGTGGGCCATGATCAGCGGGGTGGCGCAGGTGATGGGAATGAAACCAATCTTCAGGTCTTTCTTCTCCAGCGGGCCTTTGTCTTGCGCCATGGCTTGCAGTGCACCGAGGGGCAGCACCGACGCAATCGCAGCGCGTGCGGTGTTGGCGCCGACTGCGCGCAAGAAGCGGCGGCGCAGACCGTCTTGCGGAAACAGGGCCTTCATCAGGCTGGCTTCCAGCAGGTTGTTTGAGGTGGCTTCCACTTCACTGGCCAATGAAGCCGCATGGTCTTGCGGCGCATGGTTTTGACCGCAAGCGCAGCTCAGCATCAAAGGCCGGTCGGCGTCATAGGGGTCGTGGCGGACGGACGCATCGGCGGTGGGCAGCTTGAACATGAGGCACCTCGTGTGTGGACAGGTGCAAGCTGCTATGCAAGTGCCGCGCCCAGGTGGGCCAGTTGGAGGGTGAACGCCGCAAATCACCCACGCCATACCGATGCCGTGTAGGGCTGGCCCTACAAATGGGTCTTAAACGCGGCCTTGGCGGTGGCGTTCGGCGTACAAGGCCAGCTCCACATCGTTCTTGGCGCCGGTTTTTTCCAAGATGCGGGCGCGGTAGGTGCTCACCGTATTGGCGGCCAATTGCAATTGCGCACCAATTTCGCTCACGCTGTGCCCCGTGGTGAGCAGGCGGTACACCTGGTATTCCCTGTGTGACAGGGCTTCAGGCCCCAATTGGGTGCCTGCTGAGCCGACCGCGTTGGCCAGGGCCTCGGCGGTGGTGGGGCTCACGTACACCCCACCGCTTGCGACTTTGCGCACCGCCGCGATCATGTCGTCCGGGGCCGCACTTTTGTTCAAGTAACCCGACGCGCCGAGTTTGATGCAGCGCACGGCGTATTGTTTTTCGGGGTAGGTGCTGAGCATGAGCACAGGCAAGGTGGGCCAGTTTTTGCGCAGGCTTTGCAGCACATCCAGGCCATCACGTTCAGGCAAGGCGATGTCGAGCAGGACCACGTCCAGGCCTTGCCCACCGTTCAAACGGGCCACCGTGGTTTCCACCTCGGGGCCGCTCGCGGCCTCGGCGCAGACTTCAATTTCTGGTGCGTCGGCCAGAACTTGTTTCAGCCCTTCGCGCACGATGCGGTGGTCGTCGCCCAGCAGCACCCGAATGCGTGCGGTGCTCATGGCGCCTCCTCCACCCGCGGCATGGGCATGTGCAGTTGGAAAAGGCAACCCTGGCCCGGTGCGCTGTGGATATGGATTTGTCCGCCAAAGGGCCGCGCGCGTTCACGCATGCCCATCACACCATAAGCGGTGGTGGCTTCAAAGGCGGCTGCTTTGGCACCCCTGCCATCGTCGCGCACGCTCAAACTCAGTTCATGGGCATCTGCTTGAATCGACACCTCCAACTGCTGGGCCTGCGCATGGCGGCCCACATTGGAGAGCATTTCTTGAAAGATGCGAAACACCGCGATGGCCGCAGGCTCTGGCAGTTCGGGCGCATGGGCCACCTGCATCTGCCAGTTCAAGCGCAGTTCGGCGGTTTGCACAAACTCGTGGGCTTGCCACTCCAGCGCAGCCCACAGGCCTTGGTGGTCGAGGATGCTGGGGCGCAGGTCGGTGATGATGCGGCCCACGTTGTTCACCGCAGTTTCAATGGAGCGGCTCATGTTTTGGCATTTGGCGCGCATGCGTTCACGCATGGCTTGCGCCGCCTCGGCTTCTCGGCTCTCCTGTTCGCCCAGGCGTTTGTCCAGCCAGTTCACGTCCATCTTCAGGGCCACCAAGAGGCTGCCGAGTTCGTCGTGCACCTCGCGGGCGATGCGGGTGCGTTCGTTCTCACGCACGCCTTCCGAGTAAACCGACAACTCCTGCAACTGCTGCAGCGCGCGTGACAACTCGGCCGTGCGCTCGGCCACGCGTTGCTCCAACTCGTTCTTCGCCGCACGCAGCGCGTCGGCCGCACGTTTGCGCTCGGTGATGTCCACAAAGGTGATGACGGCCCCGCGCACCACGCTGCCGTCCATGATGGGGTGGCTGGAATACTCCACCGCAAAACTGCTGTGGTCGTGGCGCCAGAACACCTCGGTGTCAATGCGGCAAGGCAGGCCCTGGCGAAAGGCGTTGAAGATGGGGCAGTCGGTGTCGGGGTAATGGCTACCGTCGGCATGCGAGTGGTGGGTGAGTTCGTGCATGTTGCGGCCCCACACCTCGGCGGCTTCATAACCCAGCATGCGGGCCCCGGCGCGGTTGATGAACATGCAGTGGCCGTCCAAGTCCACCCCAAAAATGCCTTCGCCGGTGGACTCCAGCAGCAAGCCCAGTTGGTGTTGCCACAGGGGATCGGCGGTCGCTGCCGTGTCTTGGGCTGTTGGTGGAACCTGCAGTGCGAAGGTCGGCAGGGGCGTTGATGTGCTCACTCAACGGCCCCAAAAACAAACCGCGTCACACCCAGCGCGAACGCAAACAAAAAGCCAAAAGTGAAACGGTCCAGCCGCATCACAGGCTGCCCGCGTTTGGCGCGCCACATGCCCAGCCACATCATCGCCAGGCCCACAGCAGCGGGGGTGACGATGAGGTTGAGGTATCGAAGCGTGTAGTTTCCAATCAAGTGCACCGGGAAGAGCCACAAGCTCAAGCCCCCAAGCAATCCACCGAGCACGACATAACCCAAAGCCGCGAGCCACGGATTGCCCGGCCGACGCAGCGGATCGGCCACCGCATGCAGACCCATCTCGGCCAGCGCCTCGATGAAGAGCTGCAAGAAAAATTCGCCGAAGATTTCGAGCAGGAATTCGATCATGGGGCGCAGTGTAAAACCCTGGGCACAAGGGCGCTTTTGCGGACTGGCTCCGTGCAGCCTGCAAAATAAGGTTTTCTAAGGAGCTGTCATGAAGGGCGAACCCCAAGTCATTGCCGCGCTGCAAGTGCAACTCAAAAACGAACTCACCGCCATCAACCAGTACTTCGTGCACTACCGCATGTTCAAGCACTGGGGCTTCGAGAAAATCGCCAAGAAGGAATACGAAGAATCCATCGGCGAGATGAAACACGCCGACGCTTTGATGGAGCGCATTTTCGCGCTCGACGGCCTGCCCAATTTGCAAGACCTTGCCAAGATCTACCTCGGCGAAACCTTGGTCGAAGCCCTGGGCTGCGACTTGAACTCAGAGCGCAACGCGCAGCAAACCATCAAAGACGGCATCGCCACTTGCGAAACCGCCCGCGACTACGTTTCGCGTGACCTGCTGCAAGGCATTTTGGAAGACACCGAAGAGCACATCGACTTCCTGGAAACCCAGCTTGATCTGGTGGCCAAGGTGGGTGAGCAGAACTACCTTCAGTCGCAAATGGGGTGATTTCCCTTGGTCGGCCTCAGTCGCTGAACAGCAACTGAGGCACGCTTGACGCCATGACCTGCTCGCAGCGCACCCCCCAATGCTCCGATACCAATGAAGGGCTAAGCACTTCTCGAACCGCGCCAAATACGGGCGGTTGAGTGGGGCTCAAGATCAAGGCATCGTCGGCGTAACGCAGCGCCAAGTTCAAGTCGTGCATCACCACCACAACGCCCACGCCTTGTTGGTGGGCCCAGTCGAGTAAGCGTTTGAAACAACGGTGCTGGTGCGCCAAATCCATCGCGGCGGTGGGCTCGTCCAGCAGCAGCCAGCGGCCACGGCCGCACGGTGGCGCGTGCCACACCTGGGCGAGTGCGCGGGCCAGCTGAATGCGGGCTTTTTCTCCACCTGATAGTGTGGCCAGCAAGCGTGTGCCGTGGGTTGCGGCCTCCATGCTGACCAGGGCCTGGTCGACGATGTGCATTTCATCGGCTGCCGGTTGCAGACGGTGGGGGTAGCGGCCCATTTCCACCACTTCGGCGGCTGTGAAATCGAAGGCTACTTGGCTTTCTTGTGGCATCACGGCGCGGCGGCGTGCCAGCTCGGGCGCTGCCGCTGCCATCAGCGCTTGATCGTCTAAGCGCACAGTGCCCGCATCGGGCGAGCGCAGCCCCGCCAGCAGCGACAACAAACTCGACTTGCCCGCCCCGTTCGGCCCCAGCAGCGCGGTGATGCGGCCTGGCTGAAACGTGACCGACAAATTGGAGAAGAGCGTGCGCGAGCCCAGCGTCAGCGCCACGTGCGCGCAGTGCAAACCCGGGGTGGCGCACGCTACGGTGTCGGTCTGCGCTGGTGCAGTGGGTGTGCGGCGGCGCAGCCACTGCAAGGGACGCTCGCTCGCCACCTTCAAAGCCGATGCCGCATGTGCCGCAGCAGCAGCAAGAAAAACGGCACACCGACACAAGCGGTGAGCACGCCCAGTGGCAGCTCAGCGGGTTGCAGCGCTGTGCGCGCGACGGCGTCGGACAGCAATACCAATACGGCCCCCAACAACGCCGAACCGGGCAGCACCACCCGGTGGTCTGGTCCGGCGATCAAACGAACAACATGCGGTGCGATCAGGCCCACAAAACCGATGATGCCGGTGGTGGCGCTGACGGCCCCCACCGCCAACGCCGTCACCACAATGGCCCGGCGCTTGACTTGCTCTACCGGCACTCCCAACAGGCTGGCCTGCGCTTCGCCCAGCGCCAAAGCGTCGAGTGGCCGCGCCAAGCGCAGTCCCCACGCCAGCGCGGCCAGCGTGATGACGCTCACCAGGGCCACCGCGCTCCAGCGCGCACCGCCCAAGCTGCCCAACATCCAAAACTGCAGGCTGCGCAGTTGTTCGTCCGACGCTAGAAAACTCAAAAATCCGAGCCCCGCCCCCGCCAGTGCATTCACGGCCACACCGGCCAACATCATCATGCCAATACGCGTGCCCCCTTCAGAGCGCGCCAAGCCGTAAATCAGCAGGGTCACGCACCAACCGCCGGTGAAGGCCATCAATACCAAGGCACCGCTGCCCAAGTGGCGCGGCAGGGCTGGAAACCAGGTGGCTCCCAGCACAATCGTGATGCCAGCGGCCAGCGCTGCACCGCTGCTGACACCGATGAGGCCCGGGTCGGCCAGCGGGTTGCGAAACAAACCTTGCATCAATGCACCGGCCAAACCGAGCCCAGCGCCCGCCGCCAAGCCCAGCACCAAACGCGGCAGGCGAATGTTCATGAAGACCAGTTGTGCGGCCGACTCTTCTCCGCCGCCCCAAAGACCATTACCCACGATGTGCCAAAGCTGCCCGCCGCTCAGTGCATAGGCACCACGTGTGGCGGCCCACAGAAACACACCCAACACCAGCAACCCACCGCTGAGCCACACCTGGCGCGGTGACAGCCGCCACGCTTGCGCAACACCTTGCGCGCGCTGTGTCGGCACGCTGCTCATGCGGCCCGACCGTTCGCTTGCAGAAAACGTTCGTGCAGCAGGCGCACGGTGTCGGGCAAACGTGGCCCGAAGCCGGTGAGTTGCAAGGCATCCAAGTGCACCAGCGCGCGCCGTTTGAACGCGGGTGTCAGGGCCAACTCGGGGTGCGACCAAAATTTCTCAACGCCGCCTTGAGCTTCTACACCTTGGGTGCTGGTGAGAATCACATCGGGTGCGGCCACGGCCATGGCTTCCGCCGTGAGGGGACGGTAGTTGCTGAAACCTTGCATCGCATTCACACCACCCGCCAAACGGATCACCGCATCGGCGGCGGTGCCTTGACCTGAAACGCTGGGACTTTGGCTGTGCGCCAAGATGAAGAGCACACGTGGCGCTGCGCCTTTGGCACGGGCCACCGATGCCAGCGCGGCGCTCCACTGCGCATCCAACTGCTGCTGCAGCGCTTGGGCCTGGCGCTCTCGCTGGGCCGCCGCGCCGATGGCCGCCACTTTGCGCTGCACTTCAGCCCAACTGTGGTTGGCCTCGATCACGGTGATGCGCACGCCGGCTGCGCGAATTTGATCCAGCACCACGGGCGGCCCCGCTTCACCACTGGCAATCACCGCATCGGGCCGCAACGACAACAGCCCCTCTGCCGAGAGCTGTCGCAGGTAGCCCACCTTGGGTGTTTGCTGAGCGGCCAATGGGTAGAGGCTGGTGGTGTCAGTTCCCACCAACTGGTCTTGTGCGCCAAGCAAATAAACGATCTCCGTGAGGGCTCCGCCCAGTGTGATCAGTCGGGGCCTGCGCGTCGGCGCAGCAAGAACCGTTGGCGTCAAGCCGGGCGCGAGTATGGCGGCTGCGCCTGCCTGCATCAACTCGCGCCGTGTGTACGAGCTTGGCATCGGGTTGTCGGCGAAGGTGCTCATGCGGCGTGGGTTGCGGCAGCAAAGGGCGCATCACGTTGGGTCGCCTCATCGCGCACCAAGTGGGCCACCAGGTCGCGCCACTGGGGCAGTTCGGCTTGCCCGGGTTTGCGCACACCAAAAAACTGGGCCATCAACTCGCCGTGGTGGTCAAACAACTCGACCGATGTGACCACACCATCAGCGGTGGGTTTACTGACGGCCCAGGTGGTGTGAATGTGGTCTTCGCACAAGTGCAAGTTGAAGTCGGGGTCGATCACGTTCAACCAAGCGGTGCCCCGGATGTTCATCGGCTCGATGCGTTTGACGGGCCCGGAGTGAATTTGGATGCAACCTGGGTTGCTCACAAAACACATCAGCGGGACGTTTTCAAACGCGGCTTCTTGCAGCAAGTCCAGCGTGGTGTGCGCTGCCAAACGTTCGGCGTAAACACCCTCGGCGAGGCGAAAACTTTGCTGGCGCTCGACGCCGTGTTTTTTGAGCAGGCCAAAAAAATCATGGGTGTCTTGCAGGCGCGACCAATCGTCGCACAAGGCTTTGCCGTCGACGGCTGCATCGGGGCGTGAGGGCAGCACGGCGATTTTTGGGGTGAAGGGTTCAAACTCGGCGACCGGCTCGTCGGGCGCTGCAAACACGGCGGCCACGGCCCGCCAGGCGTCGAGGTCGGTCGCGTCGCGGGGAAAAATTTTGTGAACGGCAAGGCCCTGTTGGTTGAAAAACTGCAGGCTGTGTTTCGCACTTTCGGTCGGGTTGGCCGATAACTCGGTGACCGCAAATCCCGCGTGCCAGTGGCTCAAAAACAGGCGCAAGTCAATGTCACTGCCCAAGGCCAAGCCCATGTTGCCGGTGCCCGTCACGCGTTGATAGATGCCGGTTTTTTCGTGTACGGTACTTTCGTTTCGCGTCAGTGCCATCAAGGGGCCGCAGCGCTCCAAGGCCTGCAGCAGCTCGATCCACGGGCCGCGCAGCGGCGTTGCTTTGGGCGGGAAGTGGTCGCTGCCCACATGGGCGGCTACCACTTGGCCTTCGCTGAAACCGCGCGATTGCGCTGCGTCTTTGGCGCGCAGCCCAGCATCACGGGCCTGCTGAAAAATCTCGCGCACGGCGGCATGTGGGGTGGTGTTCATTCGAGTCTCCAGTGCGGTCATTGCATGCAGGTGGGGGTGGGCAGCCAAGCGCGGGTGTCGCCGTGGGGCTGTGCAAACTGAGAGCGTTCAGCTTGGTTTTGCAGTTGAATTTGCCAACGCATGTGCAAGCCCAGCAGCATGGATTTGAAGTTGACTGAGAGCTGCGGGTGCGCAGACAGCTTGGCCAAGTTGCTGAGCACGTGTTGGGCTAACTCGTCGCGACTTTGGGCGTCAACGCACTGCACATGGCAGGTCATCAAGGCCAAGGTGCCAGCGATGGCGGCTTCGGGAAAGTCGATGTTGTCGGCGGGGTCAATGGCGGGGTGGTTCATGGCGTCCTCGGTGTTGGCGATTGATGCAAGTTTTAAAAGTCCACCACCAGCGAGGCGTTCACATGCCGGCCGGGTTGGCTGTAAGCGTCGGCGACGGTGCTGCTGGCCGCCAGGCCACGCACGTCGCTCCACATCCAGTACTTTTTGTCGGTGAGGTTGTTCACCGCCAAATTCAAGCGCACGTCTTTGCGGATGCGCCATTGGCCGCCCAGGTCAAGCGTGGTGGCCGCAGGGGTGAGGAACTGGGTGTTGGGTGGGTTGACGGACGCTGCGCTGTTCACATCGGCTGCTTTTTTGGCAGCGTGGCGAATCACATCCAGCCGCAGATCCCACGCGGCGGTGGCGTATTGCAGTCCGACATAAAGTTTGGCGGGATTGACCGAGTTGAGCGGACGGCCTGTCTGCAAGTCTTCCCCCTTGGTTTGACCGTAGGCAAATGGCGTGCTCAACCCACCCTGCGCTGACTTTGTCCAGACGTAGTCGCCTTTGAACTCGAACCCGTGGATGCGGGCCTGGCCAATGTTGACCGACTGAAACACGGTTGGGTTGCCGGCCACACCAGCGCCGCCGACTTGTTGTGAATCGGCGATCAAGTTGCGGTAGCGGCCGCTGAATACCGCTGCATCCAGCTTCAGCCCGGCCACCTGGCCACGCACGCCCAGTTCAATGTTGCGGCTTTTTTCCGGCTTGAGGTTGGGGTTGGGAACGGTTTTGTAGAACGATGTGAGGTTCTCAAAAAAGGCATTGATCTGCGAGGCGTTGGGCGCACGAAACCCGGTTCCGTAGCTGCCAAACACACTCCACTGCGGTGCCACCCGCCACAGCGCACCCAGTTTGGGTGAAGTGGCCGAGCCCTTGATTGAAGCGGCGGGCGGAACAAACCCGGCTTGATCCGCCTGGATGTCAAAGCGGTCGTGACGCACTGCGGGCGTGATGCTCCAAGCGTCCGAGATCCATTCGTCTTGCACATAGACCGCTTGCGTGCTTTCACGCGTGTCGGGGAAACGTTTCAACGGAAAGGTTTCGCCAAAAGGGGGCGTGACACCGGTGTTGAGGTTGCTCACCCGGGTAGTCACTTGTTCTGCGCCGTAGGTGATTTTTTGCACCCAACCGTTCAGCCCGCCTTGCATGCGAATGGTTTTGCCCGCTTGAACGCCGAGTTGCAGCGTTTTTTCGTCGTAGGTCACGTCGCGCACACGGTCGGCGGCGGTGTTGCGGTCTTCATTCGCCACTTCGCGGGAATGCGCGCGCTGTGCGCTGAGCACGGTTTGCAGTTGATCGAACGCGGGCGTTTGCCAAGAAAAATCGCCCATCCAGGTGAAGCGGTCACGCTCTTGGGTGGTGAACGAATTTGCGTTCAAGGTGGACGTGGCGGTCAGCGGCGCTTTGGCACGGGCCGACAGCAGTTCGTAGTTGAAGTGTTTGTCGACATGTTCCAGCGTGAGACTGTGTTTTTGTTCTGCTGATGGCCGAAACACCAGCTTGCCCAACGCGGTTTGGCCCCGATCGCGCTGTGGGTTGGGGGTGGTGCGGTCGATGTTGGCGGCATCGTTGCTGCCAAGGTTGTCCAGCGCCTTGGCGCGGTCGGCGCCCAGCGTGATTAACCACTGCACACTTTGTGTTGCTTGACCAGCGACGGTGGCACTGGCCTTGATGCCCTGGTTGTCACCGCTGTAGGCCAAGCCGGCTTTGCCACCCAGCGATTGGTTGTTGGATAAAAAGTCGCCTGGCTCCTGCGTCACAAAGTTCACCAACCCCGCCAGGCCGTCGGAGCCGTACAAAGCGCTGGCCGATCCCTTGATCAGCTCTACCCGTTTGAGCAAGGTGACATCTACCGTATCGCGCCCAAAGGCGTTGCTGCCAAATACATAGCTGCGCGGCAAACGAATGCCATCGACGAGGAAAAGCACCCGGTTGCCTTCGAGCCCGCGTATGTTGAACCCGGCGTTGGTATCTCGGCCAGTGGCGTTGCCCGCCAAGGAAAACCGTGCGGGTGCGCGTTGAACCGATACGTTGGGCAGCGTTTTGGCCAGGTCGCGGATGTCGCTGGACTGGCCGGCTTCGAGCTGCGCCGCATCAATAACTTCAACGCTGGCGGGCAGGTCCCTGACACGCCGCTCGCTTCGCGAGCCACTGACCACCACCGCCGGCAGCGTGTTGATTGCCACTTGCTCAGCCGCACTGGCGCGTTCTTGCGCCAGCGCTGGCACCGCAGCGGCCGCGAAGCCGACGGCCATCAACGTGCCATGGCAGGGCAGCGCCCAAATAATTTTCCGACGATCAACCATCTCACCCATCCTTCTTGGCGTACCGCGTCAAACGAAGGCTGGCGAGCTGAATTTTCAGAGTCAGATTGGCTGGCGACGCGCAATTTTAAATGAGAATAAGTCGCATTTGCAATATCCGAGTTGTTGACAGGGTTGCTTAGCGTGGTCTTTTTCATTGGCGCCTCCTGGTGAATCTGCATAATTCATTGGAAGACTTGTAATGAGAACGATTCGTATTTAAAATAAAAATCAGCCAGTCGGTTTTGCGGAACGCCCCTCGTGGCATCCCTCAGCAAAACAGCAGCCATCAGCGCCTGCTGCACCCCGTTCCAAGGAAGGGTTCAGCAGCTTTCTTTTGACGCCCCCTCATGGCCGCAGCGGCTTGGTGGGCACCCAGTGATTCAACCGACCATGAAAACGCATTCGAACATCCGCTTCACTTCCGCCCAGGCCCTGGCCGTGTCTGCCCTTGTGGGCTTGTGTTGTTTGCCTCTGGTTGCAAAAGCGACGCCCTACACCCAGAACAACCTGATTGCCACCGATGCGAGTTTTGGTGCGGCCGCCGTCGACCCCACCCTCACCAATGCCTGGGGCATTGCGATTCGCCCCGCCGGCTTGGGCGGCCACTTCTGGATCACGGCCAATGGCTCGGGCACCTCCAGCCAGTGGGTGGGCGACGTGAACGGCGTGCCGCTGCAGCAGGACGCACTGGCCGTCGTTACAGTGCCTGGCCCCGCCACCACACAGGGCACACCGACCGGCGTTGCATTCAACAGTGGCACGGGCTTTCGAATCAGCCAAGGTGACATCGTGAACACCCCCGCCAAATTCATTTTTGGCACCGACAACGGCGTTATTTCTGCGTGGACTGAAAGAAGAAACACCGACGGCAGTTTTACTTGGCCCGCCCAAGCGCTCAGCGTCATCGACCGCTCGGCCGATGGCGTTCAGTACTTCGGCGTGGGTGTGGATGGGCAGGGTGGGCGGCTCTACGCGGCCAACTTCGGCGCCAACCCCGGCATGTTGGTGTACGACGGCCTGTTCAACGACATCACTGCCAGCGCCGGTTTTGCCAACCCCTTCGGCCAGGGCTACCAGCCCTTCAATGTGCAAGTGCTGGGCACGCGTGTACTGGTGACCTATGCGCTGTGGGACAGCGAAGGCGAGGAGGCTGCAGGAGAAGGCCAGGGCCGCGTGGCCGAGTTCCTCACCGACGGCCGTTTGGTGCGCACTTGGGGTGACGCCACCAACGCGGGTCGCGGCTTGAACGCACCTTGGGGTGTGGCGATCGCGCCGAGCAACTTTGGTGAGTTTTCTAACCACCTGTTGGTGGGCAATTTTGGCGACGGCACGGTGTCGGCATTCGATCCCAGCACCTACGCCTTTGTCGACAATCTGCGCGGCGGCGACGGCCAGCCCATCAGCATTGAAGGCCTGTGGGGTTTGCAGTTTGGCAACGGCGCGAGCTTGGGGGCGGCTGACAGCCTTTACTTCGCTGCTGGGCCGCAAGACGAAACGGCTGGTTTGTTCGGCTACTTGGCCGTGTCCAACGTGCCGGAGCCGGGTTCGCTGGCGTTGATGGCTTTGGCGGGCTTGGGGCTGGCGGTTTCGCGCCGACGTTCTTTGGGAGGCAGTCAGCCATGATCGTTTGCATTTGCCACCGCGTTTCTGACCGCGACATCCACCGCGTGGTGCACGAAGGTTGCCGCAGCTTTGACGACCTGCAAGACGAGCTGCGTGTGGCCACCGCTTGCGGAGCCTGTCAGGGTTGTGCGCAGCAGCTGTTCGAGGCCCAGGTCGTCGCTTGCTCGAATGCCTGCGCGAGCCACGGGTCGATGGCCTGTGCCGCCCGCTTGCAGTCAACCCAAACCACGGCACAGGAGGCCGCATGACCACCAGCACAGAAGCTGATCGAATCCCCAAACCCGCCACATCATCGCCCGATACGGCCTTGTTGCAAGGTGCCAGCACCCACCCGCGGTCGCGCACGCCGATTCCTTGCGTGCGCAGCGTGGACCTGTTCGGCGCCGCCAACGAAATTGAAATCGAACATGGCGACAGCCGCTACCGCTTGCGCAAAACGTTGCTGGGCAAACTCATCATGACGAAATAGTTTGTTGCCAGCACCATTGTCAAAAAACGGGAGACGACGATGCATGCCTACCCAACCGAACTCAGTCGATCGTTGTCCATGCGAATCGCACAAAGCCGCTCGGCGCAGTTGCCAGACCATCAATCCATGGACGCGCAGCGGCACGCTCTATTGATCCAAGAAAACGCCATGCTGGCGCGTCAACTCGGCGAGGTGCAACGCCGCGTTACCCAGCAATTGGCGCAACATGCGCGTGTCATCCAGACCCTGCAAGCCCAGTGCGTGCAACTGCGCGCCGCCGTGATCGCCCGCGACACGGCGCTGTCCATGCGTCGTCCAGACACGACGGAACGAAAGACCGCTACGCCTGCAGCCATGGTCAGTCGACGATAAAGAGCGTGGCACCCACCTCGGTGGATGAGCGGTGGGGTTCTGCGTTGTCGGCCACCTGGTAGCTCATGCCAGGCTTCAAGACGAAGTGGCGGCCATCGGCCAACTCGGTGTGCAGCTCGCCTGCCAGACACAGCAGCACATGGCCTTTGACGCACCAGTGGTCGGCCAAGTAACCGGGGGTGTACTCCACCATGCGCACCCGAATGTCGTTGAAGTGCTGGGTGCGCCAAGTGGCCAGCCCGCGCTCGCCAAGGTGCTCTGTTGTTTCGATCAAAGCCCAATCGGTGGTGCCAAAGGGGATGTGGTTCAGTTGCATCAAAAGTTCTCCGTTGTTCTGTTCCCAGTGGACACGAGCAGGGGCTCCTTCGCAATACACAGCTGGACCGAGTCGCTTGAGTCGTCTGTGATGTAAGAAATCGCGTCCAGGGCCGACATCTGGGCGATGCGCAAGGCCATACGGCTTGTCACGACAGGCCTTGGCTTTTCCCACTACGATGGCGTGCCGCTTTCAGATTTCCTTCTTTGCCCATGCAGTCCCTGTCGTCGTCCTACCGCAGCATCCGCCACACCACCGTCCAGTGGGTCGAAGGCCTGAGCGATGCCGACCTCACGGCGCAGTCGGCCGACTTTGCCAGCCCCGGCAAATGGCATTTGGCCCACACCACCTGGTTTTTTGAGCAGTTTGTGCTGCAGCCGTTTGACGCGGCCTACCAAGTGTTCGACAGCCGTTTTGTATTTCTCTTCAACTCTTACTACAACGCCGTCGGTCCACGCCAAGCCCGTGCCCAGCGCGGTTTGCTCACGCGGCCCAGTTTGGCCACGGTGCTGGACTACCGCCAGCATGTGGACCGCGCCATGCACGCCCTCTTGACACGCACCTTGCCCGAGGATTGTTTGCAACGCATCACCCTGGGCTTGCACCATGAACAGCAGCACCAAGAACTGCTGCTGACCGATTTGCTGCATTTGTTTGCGCAGAACCCGCTGCGACCGGCCTGGCGAACACCTGCTGCAGCCACCCACACCACGACGAACGCGGCCGCTCCCCAAGCGCTGCACTGGGTTTTTTTTGAAGGCGGCGTGGTGGACGTGGGCCACGCCGCTGATGGTTTTTGTTTTGACCACGAACAACCGCGGCACGCGGTGCTGCTGCGCCCCTACCGCTTGGCCCACAGGCCCATCACCCACCGCGAGTGGCTGGCCTTCATGCAATCCGGTGGCTACCGCGACCCGGCGCTGTGGTTGTCCGATGGCTGGGACCAGGTGCAAGCGCAAGGCTGGCAGGCACCGCTCTATTGGGAACAAGCCGAAGGCGGTGCATGGCAGACCATGACCTTGCACGGCGTGCAGCCTTTGCCACTGGACGCCCCGGTCACCCACATCAGCTTTTTCGAAGCCGATGCGTATGCCCGCTGGGCCGGCAAACGCCTGCCCACGGAGTTTGAATGGGAGCATGCGGCACGCGGCTGCGTGGTCGATGGCAATTTCGTGGAGAGCGGTCATTTCGCGCCGCAGCCGTCCATCGGCCTTGATGCCTCTGCACTCCGCCAAATGTTCGGCGATGTCTGGGAATGGACAGCCAGCCCCTTCGTGGCCTACCCGGGCTTTCGTGCCGCGGCCGGTGCCGTGGGCGAATACAACGGCAAATTCATGAACGGCCAGTACGTGCTGCGGGGCGGCTCTTGTGTGTCGCCCCGCAGCCATTTGCGGGCGGAGTACCGCAACTTTTTTCAACCCATCCAGCGCTGGCAATTCACCGGCTTGCGCCTGGCGGAGGACGCATGAGTTTTTCAACCCAAACCGAAACCCAAACCCAGCGGGTCTCACCGCTTGAAGTTTCCCATGCGGACGCCACCAGGGACGAGACCACCGCCTCGTCCCTGGCCTTGGCCCGCGATGTGCTCACCGGTTTGTCGCAAGCGCAAAAAACACTTCCCTGCATTTGGTTCTACGACCACCGGGGCTCACAGCTGTTTGAAGACATCACTCAGCTGCCCGAGTACTACCCCACACGCACCGAAACCCGTTTGCTGCACGGCCTGGTCGGTGAGGTGGCGCAAACGGTGGGGCCCCACGCCCAACTGGTCGAACTTGGCAGCGGTGCCAGCGTGAAAACGCGGCTCCTGTTGCAGGCCATGCCCGAGCTGGCCGCTTATGTGCCGGTGGAAATATCCGAAGCGTTTTTGAATGACGCCGTTGCCGGTTTGTTGCGCGACTTCCCGCAGTTGGTGGTCAAACCTGTGGTGGCTGACTTCACCGCCCCCTTCGCTTTGCCCCGGATCCCCACCCAAGTCCACGGCCAACACAGCCCGCGTTTGGGATTTTTCCCGGGCTCCACCATAGGCAACTTCTCGCCCGAAGCCGCCACCACCTTGCTGGCCCAATTTGCGCAAGCCCTCGGGCCGCAGGCGTGGTTGTTGATCGGCGTGGACACCACGCAAAACCCAGCCCTGCTGGTGCCGGCCTATGACGACGCCCAAGGCGTGACGGCAGACTTCAACCGCAACTTGCTTTTGCGCATCAACCGCGAATTGGGTGCGAACTTCAGCTTGCGCGACTTTCACCACGCAGCCCGTTTTGATGCCGGCGCGGGCCGCATCGAAATGCACCTGGTGAGTGAAGTCCAACAAACCGTCAAGGTGCTGGGCCACTGTTTCGAGTTCAAAGCCGGTGAATCCATCCACACCGAAAACGCCTACAAATACACCGCCCCGGCCTTCCTCCGTTTGGCCAGCAGCGCCGGATGGCGCGAGCAGCGCACTTGGTGCGACGACCAAGGCACGGGCTTCAGCGTGTTCTTGATGCGCTCGGGCGCAGCGGGCTGAAGACTACAGCGCCAGTGCTGCAGCCAACAGCAGTGCCGCCGCCGCCACCAACGAACCTGCTGCGCCCACCATATTGCCCAGGTAAACCAAGCGCCCCCAGCCCACACCGCCCGCCGCCAAACCACGTTCACCCGTGAGCGCGGCCAAGGGTGTGGACACACAAAAGCCGTAAGACGACACCACCAAGGCCACCACGATGGTCCAGGAGAGTAGCGCAGGTGCCGCCAAGCCGGGCAAGAGCGCGGCCACGGCCAACATCAATACCGCGCCGATGGGCAAGCTCAAATGCGCCACCCGCCACGAATTCACGATGTGGGCCGCAGCTTGCCGTTTGATGGCCCGCGCATAGGGCGCGCCCAACAACAAACCAAACAACAAAACAATGCTGCCGTGCAGGACGAGGTGGCGTGAGGCGGTGTTCAATGGGGTGGTTCTTTCAGGTGGTTGATTTGGGTTGCCACTGGTTGGCCCGCACATTGTCTTCTGTCAGGCGTGCTGTTTCTTGAACCCGCTGCGCGCAGTTTCACCTGCTTTTCCGCATGGCTGATCCACCCCAAGATTCAGGGATTGCTGCGATGGACACTGTGGAAGGGAAGGCGCTGTCGCCAAATCCCGTCACCCACCGAAACCCTCGAGCACATTCACGACGTTCACACCGATCTCAGACACGGCGTAGCCGCCCTCCATGACGAACACCGTGGGCAAGCCCGCCAAAGCCAGGCTGTGCCCGATATGCAGGTAGTCGGGGCTGCGCAACCGGAACCGGGAGATGGGGTCGCCTTCGAAGGTGTCGACGCCCAGGGCAACCACCAATGCCTCGGCTCCGAAGCGTTCGATGGCTTCCAGCGCGTGCCGCAACGCGTGCAGCCAGACGTCGAAGCCACTTCCGCAGGGCAGGGGCAGGTTCAAGTTGCACCCGTCACCAGCGCCCTGGCCGCGTTCGTCGGCATGACCCAGGAAGAAGGGGTATTCAGTGGCCGGGTCGCCGTGAATCGAAGCCGTCAACACATCGGCGCGCTCGTAGAAGATGCTTTGCGTGCCGTTGCCGTGGTGGTAGTCGATGTCCAGCACCGCCACACGTCGAGCCCCTGCGTCGAGCAAGGCCTGCGCGGCCAGCGCCGCGTTGTTCAAGAAACAATAGCCGCCGAAGAAATCGGGGCCCGCATGGTGGCCAGGTGGCCGGGTCAACGCCATGGCGGCGCGCAACCCTCCTGACGAATACGAGACCGCCCGCGCCGCTTCGGTGGCGCAGGCCGCCCCTGAACTGGCAGCCTTCCATGTTCCCGAAGTGATGGGTGTACCGCTGTCGAATGAAAAGAGCCCCAGCCGGGCGGCGAAGCCGGCTGGTGTGATGTCATGGCGGAATCCGCGCACTGGCCAGACCGACGGCAGGATGTCGACCTTTGCATTGGCGGGGTCTTCGGCCAACCATTCGTCCCATGCCTGCGCCAGGAATTCGACATAGCGCGGCGCATGAACGCGATGGACGAGGCCCAGGTCGACAGGCCCCGGCTGGCAGATTTTGCCCATGGGGCGCCGCGCCAGTTCTGCCAGGACATGGTCTAGCCTCGCCGGCACTTCGTGGCAGGGCACCATGCGTCCTCGGTACATCTCTGACCGGCCTTCGTGCCGACTGTGGAAGGGATTGTGGAATATAAGCATGTCATGGATGGCTTGGTGTGTGGAACGGACCTGTGTGGTCACCTCAAGCCGCGCGGCGCAGTGAGGCGCGCCGCCTTCCGTTGGCGGTCAGGCCGAAGAGGTTCTTCGGGTCGTCCAGTTCCGGGATCAAGGCGATGTCCTTGCCCACGCCCTGGTCCTGGGCGAGCCGGTGGATATACCTCAGCGCGGTGTAATCCTCCAGAGCGAAACCGACGGAGTCGAACACCGTCACTTGCCCCATGTCTCGACGCCCGGGCGCGGCGCCGAGCAGCACCTGCCACAACTCTTGCACCGGGAAATTGGCGGGCAGCTGCTGGATGTCGCCTTCGATGCGTGTCTGCGGCTCGTATTCGACGAAGACCGATGCGTTGCGCAGGACGTCAGCGTGCAGCTCCGTCTTCCCTGGGCAATCGCCGCCCACCGCGTTGATATGCATTCCCGGCTCGATCATTTCTGGCGTCAGGATCGTTGCGTAAGCCTTGTCAGCGGTGACCGTGGTGACGATGTCCGCGCCTCGGACGGCTTGGGCGGTGCTTGTCGAACGGATGACTTTCAACCCGGGGTAGGCTGAGAGGTTGCGGATCAACTTGTCGCTGGCCAGTGGGTCCACATCGAAAACGCGGATCTCTTCGACGTCCAGCAAGCTGTGGAAGGCAATGGCTTGAAACTCGCTTTGCGAGCCATTGCCGATGAGCGCCATCGACCTCGAATTCGGTCGGGCCAGTGCGCGGGCGGCCATCGCCGATGTCGCCGCGGTGCGCAATGCTGTTGTCAGCGTCAGCTCGGAAAGAAGCAGCGGATAGCCGGTCATCACGTCGGCAAGAACGCCAAAGGCCATGACGGTGGGCAGTCCCAGTGCGGTATTGCTGGGATGGCCGTTGACGTACTTGAAGGCATAGGAACCCTTGTCGGCAACAGGCATCAGTTCGATGACGCCCACCTGTGAGTGCGAGGCGACGCGTGCAGTCTTCTCGAAGTCGTTCCAACGCACAAAGTCGTCGTGGAGCGCTGCTGCAAGCTCTTCGATGAAGCAGCTCACGCCGTTGGTGTCGACGAGGCGCAAGAGATCGACAACGTCAATAAATCGGGTCATTTTCAGATCCTGTCTTGGATTTCAAGGCGTCGCGTCATGCACCGCCTTGCTGACAAATTTTCCCGTGGGATCGAGCCAGAAAACAGTGGGCAAAGCGCCAACCTGCACACTTCATTCATGGGCAATATGCCAACTCTGCGGCGCACATCGCAACCTGCGCCGGTCTGCAGCGCATCAAGGGCACGCGGTGCACGGGGATCGGGTAGGCTGGCTTGGGGCAGGGGCGATAAACTGTCCAGCCCCAAGCCGCCGCCAGTAGCCATGGACAACATCGATCAGCAACTCATCGCCATGCTCTCTGACAACGCGCGTTTGCCCGTGGTGACGCTCGCCAAAAAGATCGGCGTGTCTCGCACGACGATTCAGAACCGCTTGGCCAAACTCGAACGCAACGGTTCGATCGAGGGATACACGTTGCGGCTCAAGACGCCGGTGGAGAGTCACGGCGTCCGGGCCTTGATGACCATCTCATCGGATGGGCACCACGCTTCGGAGGTCTTGCGTGCCCTGCAGGGTAATCCGAATATCGCAACGCTGTACATGACCAATGGACGCTGGGACATCGTGGCCGAGCTGCGCGTGGACACGCTCGACAGGTTCGAGAGCGCCCTGCGCGAGATTCGACGACTGAAAGGCATTGCCCAGTCCGAGACGAATATTCTGCTATCGGTACACAAGTCCTGACCTGGGCGGGTCAACAAATTCCACTTCGGTAGCGAAGGTTTTATCTACTGATGGCATCGCGTGTGTGGAGGTTCCAGGCCCCATGTTCATGCAGTTCCCCGACTGCGCAAGCTCAATTTATTTCCTCTTCTTCACGCCACTGGCTTTGTTGCCCTTGTTGTCGGGCGTGACGAACCTGGTGGAGCGTTTGGGCGCAGGTGTTTCAGGCGGCGTCATCAGCCCGCGCATAAGGCGCACCCAACAACAAACCCAACAACAAAACAATGCTGCCGTGCAGGACGAGGTGGCGTGAGGCGGTGTTCAATGGGACGCTTCTTTCAAGGCGTTGATTTGGGTTGCCACTGGTTGGCCCGCACATTGTCTTGTGCAAGACGCGCGGTTTCTTGAACCCGCTTGGCACGCGTGTCCGGCTTTTTTGCTTGGCTGATCCACTCCAGGATGCCGCGTTTGGCCGAGCGTGGAAATGCGGCGAAGTGGGTGGTGGCCTTGGGGTAGCGAGCAAGTTCTTCTTGCAAGTCGGCCGGGACCATCAGTTGCTCGACTTCATCCAGCGCCGTCCATGATCCGTCCGCTTGTGCGGCTTTGATCTTCGCAAGGCCGCTCGCATGCATCAGCCCTTGCTCAATCAACCGCGCCACCCGCTCCTTGTTCGGCCGCGACCACGCCGACTTCGGCTTGCGCCGCGAGAACCACAACATGGTGCGGTGCACATCGAGTTTGCTCGGCTTGCTGTCCACCCAACCAAAACACAGGGCTTCTTCGACTACGGCGTCGTATCCCAGACTCGTTTTGCCGCTGGCCTTTTTGTACGACACCAACCACACGCCTTCATCCCGCTGATGGTGGGCCTGCAGCCACGAACGCCATTCGGTGCGGGTTAAGGGGTGAACGGCGTTGGGTGGGAGGCGGGTGGGCATGGGTTTGATGCCAGTGCTCATTCCCAGGCCTCTGGTTAGGCGTCAGCGTGCCAGGACACGATCTACAACAGCAGCCTTCAGCGCTTCGTACGAAGGCATTCCTGCTTTCAATAGCGGTGCCATGGTGTCGCGCAAAAATGAATCGCTCGTGTTTCCGCACCATTGAAGCGCCAGCAGTCGCTTAAGTCCAACATAGATTTCGCCTGAGGCCGACTTCAAGTCGTCGGGCGCATTGCCACGCGTGACGCTCGCAGCTATGGCGTTCTGCTTTATCTCCAACGCGCCCTGCAGTAGTGCGTCTTTCTGCTGCGATTTAACAAGTGATTCGATCGCGTCGTCAGCAAGCAGATAAGACTCTATATTGCGTAACGACAAGACAACACCGTTATTTGCTTCAAAGGCAGCCACTTCTGCTCCAGACTTGTCATCTCTGTCGCAAAGACTAAGTACTCTGGATGTTGGAAGAATTTCAGAAAGAGTTCTGCGCACAGAGATACCATGAGCTGCAACCTGATTCGACGACCCTCCAGATACGAATACTATGTTTTCAACTGAATCGCCAAAGATCCGGTTATAGATCTCAGCATCGAAGTCTTTTCGACGAGTCCCTACCGAGGAACCCTCACATACCACCACTACACCAGGAGCGATACTAGAGGCTAGGTCATCCAAGGCAATCGAAAGAAGTTTCTCCCAGCTAACACGGCCAAGGCTGCTCGGCTCAATGAGGCGCGGCGTGTCTGAATCCACAGCGTCAAAGTCGATCATGCACACTGAGCCAGGACTGGCCTTGTTCAGTTCTTGTGCGGCCCGCAGCACACCGATGGAGTGCGTAGTCACCCACAATTGAGAGGTATCTGGGAGAAGCTTGAAAAGCTCCTTGAGCAGAGTCCCTTGCACACGCGTGTGAAGGTGGGTCTCCATCTCATCTATGCAATAGACAGCATCAGCAAAGAATTTCCTCTTCACGTGCATATCTAAAAGCAGGTCAAAGGCAGCCTTTTCGCCGCCTGAGAGGTTCTTATAGTGATAGCCGTTAGCGGTTCCTTTGTCGAAGTAGAACGCGCCCGCACCTAGAGGGTCACTGATGTTCTTCAGTACCAAATCACCAAACACTGCTCGCATTGAGGCTCGAATCTTCCCGATTAACTCCTCGCGGAGCATCACAACCGTCTTTGCGTCGTTGGACGCATCGTAGACCGATGCCATAGTGTCGTACACGAGACGTTGATAGTTGTCTGAAACTGTTTGATCGTTTTCGATTACTCTGGAAAATCGCACTGATTCAGATGGCGCAGCCGGACGATTTATTCCACCAATATTGAAATCGGGATCATTCCGGTACGCAGTTCTTACATACAGACATCCTTTGACTGGCGCCGCCTCGCCGTGCAATTTGACTTCGACTGTTTCATGCCAACCGAAGGGGATCTCAGAATGCTTCCGGTAGTAGAGGAAGTCCTGGTTGAAGCCAAACCCAACCTTGCCTTTGTACCAGTGCAATAGGGCGTCAAAGAGCGATGACTTACCGCAGCCGTTCGGTCCAACCACTACTACAAGTTTTGCGCTTTCCGGGATTTTGCTGACCACGACATCCGTGAAACGCTTGAAATTCTTCAAGTGAATGCTTGATATCTTCATTCCTGAATCTTTCTCTCATTCAGCAGCGTTGGGATCAGCACCATCATTCAAGCCGCCTTCTTAGCCGCCACCTTCTTCGCCGCCGTTTTCCCCGCCGTCTTCGCAGGCGCCTTCGCTGCCCTGGGCTCAAACTCGAAACTCACCTTGCCTTCTTTTTTGTCAAAGGCCAGATAGGCCTTGAACTTGCGGCGGGTTTTGTTGGAGACGAAGTTTTCCAGCAGATTGGTTTTGCCTGTGGTCAGGAGGTGGGTCATTTCCTCTCTCGCCACGGGCTGCTGCAGGATGATCTTGCCGCTCTTGAAGTCGCAGGTGGCGTGGGGGCCGGTGCTTTTTTCGCAGATGTAGCTCGTGCCGTGCTCGTACACCGCGCTTTGGCATTTGGGGCAGTGGCCCAGGGACTCTTGTCCGGTGAAGTCCACCGCTTCGCTGGCTTCGGCGGCTTTGGCGTCTTCGCCGAAGTCAAATTCCAGTTTCCAGTTTTTGATCTCATCGTCGAACACGAGTTTGATCTCGGCGGTGAAGGGCCAACCGGCTTTGGAACGGAAGCCTTCCAGCGGGCCGATTTTTTTGTCGCGGATGAAGGCTTCCACCTCGGCCGTTTCAAAGGCCCGGCCACCGGGAATTTTGCCGATGGAAAAACCGCAGCCTTCAGCGTTTTCAGTTTTGGCGCCGGTTTTGCCCTGGCAGGTGAAACGGCGGTAGTTTTCTTTCACCACACCGCCGCAATTCGGGCAGGGCACCTCCAGCGTGGCGTAGTCGCCGGGAATGGTGTCGCGGTCGTACTCTTTGGCCTTGGCCACCACACGCTGCGTCATGGCGGCGATCTCGGCCATGAAGGTGTCGCGGCTGAGTTGGCCTTTTTCCATTTGCGAAAGTTGGAATTCCCAGTTGCCGGTGAGCTCGGGTTTGGTGAGTTCTTCCACCTGCAGGCCGCGCAACAGCGTCATCAATTGAAATGCTTTGGCACTCGGGATCAGCTCGCGGCCTTCGCGCACGATGTATTTTTCGTAAATTAAACCTTCAATGGTTTGCGCGCGGGTGGCGGGTGTGCCCAGGCCTTTTTCGGCCATGGCCTCGCGCAGCTCGTCGTCGTCGATCAACTTGCCCGCGCCTTCCATGGCGCTGAGCAAGGTGGCCTCGGTGTAACGCGCCGGGGGTTTGGTCTTCAAGGCGTTGGCGCTGGCGCTTTCCACCTGCACCACTTCACCCGCGGTCACGGCCACCAGATTGGCATCGTCTTCTTGCGCTTCACGGCCATACACCGCGAGCCAACCCGGCTTGACCATGACCTTGCCATTGGTTTGGAAGCTGTGCTCTTTAGTCAGTTCTTTGGCCTCGACTTTCACGGTGGAGATGCGCGTCGTCACCATGAACTCGGCGGGCGGGAAAAACACCGCGAGGAAACGTTTGACCACCATGTCGTAGAGCTTGGCCTCAATCTCGCTCAAACTTTTGGGCGGCAGCAAGGTGGGGATGATGGCGAAGTGGTCCGAGACCTTGGTATTGTCAAAAACACGTTTGATGGGTTTGACGTAACCTTCTTTGAGCGCCTTCTTGGCATGGATGGCCAGCTCGCGCAAAGGGCCGGGCATGTCTTCGGAACTGATCATCTCCATGGTTTGTTTGACCACGCTCACATAGTCCTCAGGCAGGCAGCGGCTGTCGGTACGCGGGTAGGTCAGCACCTTGTGTTTTTCGTACAAGGCCTGGGCCAGCGACAGCGTGGTTTTGGCCGAAAAACCAAAACGTGAATTGGCCTCGCGCTGCAAGGTGGTCAGGTCATAGAGGCCCGGAGAACTCTGCGTGGTGGGTTTGGCTTCTTCCGTGACATGGGCGGGTTGGCCCAGCACCGCCTTGGCGATGGCCTGTGCGTCGGCTTCGTTCCAAATGCGGTCGGCACGCTGCTCCAGGTCGTCGAGGTTTTTCTTCCACTTGGGGTCAAACCATTTGCCTTCGTACTCGCCGGCTTGGGCGGCGAAGTCGGCTTTGATTTCCCAATAGGGGCGAGACACGTGCTTGCGGATTTTTTCTTCCCGCTCCACCATGATGGACAGCGTGGGCGTTTGCACCCGGCCCACGGTGGTGAGGAAAAATCCGCCGTCGCGTGAGTTGAAGGCCGTCATGGCCCGGGTACCGTTGATGCCCACCAGCCAGTCGGCCTCAGAACGGCTGCGTGCGGCGTCTGAGAGCCCGCGCAGCTCTTCGTCGCTGCGCAGCTTGTCAAACCCGTCGCGTATGGCCTGCGGCGTCATGCTTTGCAGCCACAGGCGTTCAATCGGTTTGTCGATGGGTTTTTTCTCGCTGCCGGCGTATTGCACGATCAAGCGAAAAATCAGCTCGCCTTCGCGGCCCGCGTCGCAGGCGTTGATGAGGGCAGTGACGTCTTTGCGTTTGACGAGTTTGACCACCGCATTGAGCCGCGATTTGGCTTTGTCGATGGGAGCCAAATCAAAGTGCGGCGGAATCACCGGCAGGTTGGCAAAACTCCACTTGCCGCGCTTCACGTCAAATTCTTCGGGTGCTTTGATCTCCACCAAGTGGCCGACGGCACTCGTGACGACATACCGTTCGTTCTCGAAGTGGTCGTCGTGTTTGTCAAACTTGCCCGCTGTGGGCGTGAGTGCACGCACGATGTCCTGGGCCACGCTGGGCTTTTCCGCAATGATCAAGGTCTTGCTCATGGTTCCCTCAAACGTCTTCATACACAGCCACAACGGCTCTTAGGCATGAGGGCGGTTAAAAATTTTGCACCCCTTGCCGAGTCCGTCGTGACTCATCCATACAATCCGGGCTTCGCGCGCATACGCACGCACGCGCGCGCCCACCAATTCAATGTACCTAAAAAATTCAATGAAGCCTGTCCGCCCCGATTCTGTTACGCCCCCCACTCCTCCCAAGACAGCTTCTGGTCGCCGCATTCAGGTTAAAAAAAGTGGCATCCATGGCAAAGGAGTTTTTGCCGCCAAGCCTTTGGCCAAAGGTGAATTGGTCATTGAATACAAAGGGGAGATCATCAGCTGGCCTGAAGCACTGCGTCGCCACCCCCATGACCCACTCGATCCTAACCATACCTTTTACTTTCACATTGATGACGGCAGGGTGATAGACGGAAAAGTTAGTGGCAACGCGGCACGCTGGATCAACCACGCCTGCACACCCAACTGCGAGGCCGAGCAAGACGGCGCTCAGGTGTTCATTCACGCCAAACGCGCCATCAAGGCGGGCGAAGAGTTGTTTTACGACTATGGCTTGGTGATTGACGAGCGCTACACGCCCAAACTCAAAAAGCAGTTTGAATGCCGCTGCGGAACCCGCAACTGCCGTCACACCATGCTCGCCCCCAAGCGCTGAAGAATACGCTGCATGACTGAATTGATGACAAACGCCCCCGAGACAAGCGCAGAGTCCTCTTCCAGCGTGGGCTGGCACACGCAAGCGCTGTGGGCGCAGTTGCTGCCCCATTTGCCCGGGCTGAGTGTCGAGGTGGTGGCGCGTTTGCCATCCACCAACAGTGCGTTGTTGGAGCGGGCACGCGGTGCGGGCGGCCACCCTCTGGAGGCCCACAAGGCTGAATCGGAGTGGAGCCAGGTCAGGCGCAGCATGGAAAGCGCCGCCTTTGGCCGCCGTTCGGTTGACCTGCAACCGTGCTTGCTGGTGGCTGAGCATCAAACAGGTGGACGCGGCCGCCAAGGCCGTCCCTGGCAGGCCGTCGCGGGGGCTTCCTTGACCTTCTCCTTGGCTTTGCCCATGGCGCCGAGCGACTGGTCGGGCTTGTCCCTGGCCGTGGGCGTGGCCTTGGCTGAGACGCTGGACCCCTGCGCGCCTGGACAAACGCCCCGCATTGGCCTGAAGTGGCCCAATGACTTGTGGTTGATGGATGGCGGCATGACTGCACCCAGCACGGGGCGCAAATTGGCGGGCATCTTGATAGAAACTGTGAACGCGCCCGGAACACGCCTGGTGGTGCTGGGCATTGGTTTGAATGTGCTGCCGCTGTACCCAAGCGATGTCAAAACTGGCGTGGCCTGTTGGCAGGAAATCGCCCCCGATGCAACACCGCAATCCGCTTTGGGCCAAATCGCCTTGCCCTTGGTGCAGGCCCTGCAATTGTTCGAGCGCGAAGGGTTTGCGGCGTTTGAAGCGCGTTATGCGGCGCGCGACATCTTGCGCGGCCGTCAGGTTCACACCACGCTTGCAGCCGCCAAAACGGCCATGGCCCAGGGAGTGGGTCCGGGCGGCGTTCTGCGGGTCACCACGGGCGACGGTGTTCAGCACAGCATCAACAGCGGCGAAGTGAGCGTGCGGCTGGATCCACCAGGCCCCGACAGCACCTTCGGCGCGCTCAACGTTTAAACGCCTGGCCAACCCTCACCATGCTCCGAGTCCTTGTTTTGTTGCTGCTGTTGGCCAATGTGCTGTTTTTTGCATGGACACAAGGTGTGCTGGACCAGGTGGTGGGTGTGCGTTCGGTGGGAGACCGTGAACCCGAGCGAGAGGCCTTGCAGGTGCGGTCAGGTGATTTGCTGGTGGTGTCGGCAGCGTCTGCTGCTGTCCAACAAGCGCCTGCGCAATGTTTAGAGGCTGGGCCTTTCAGTCCCGCTCAAATTGCGGCGGTCGAGCAGGCCGCCACCACCGCCCAAGCCGGCCTGACCTGGTCGCGCCGAAGTGTGGAGCAGCCAGCGGTGTGGGCCCTGGTGATGGGCCCCTACCCGAACCGCGAGACCTTGGACAAAAAAGTCGAAGAACTCAAACGCACCCGCGCCACGTTTGAGGAGTTGACCGCCCCGGTCAACTTCAAGCTGGCGCTTTCCCTGGGGCAGTATGGGTCTCAGTCGGCGGCGAACACCGCGCTCGCCGAGTTGTCCACCCGAGGCATCAAAACCGCGCGTGTGGCGCAGTTGGCCCCTGCCGCCAGTCAAATTTATTTGCGCACCGAAACGAACGATGCGGCGGCGCTGAGCACCTTGCGCAACCTCAAGGGCGAGCCTTGGGGGGCGGGGTGGGGGAGTTGTTCTTGAGTCGCACTGAACGGTACCCCGCGCAGCGCAACCGCTCTTAGCTACTCCCCCTCACCCCCGCGGCCCACGCCCACGCCGCTTCCGACACCTCCAGCACCTGGGCCACGCCGCCAAACTCCAGGGCGTTGACCGTGGCTGAGGCCATGTCGTGGCGTTCCAGGTCGGCGGCCAATTGCAAATAGGGTGCCCAAGGGCCGGTTTTGTCGAGCAGCGCTTGCCGTGCGGCCTCGGTCAGGCGCAGGGGTTGCATCACCTGGTTCAAAGGTTGTTGCAGCAACACATCCATCAACGACAACAAGCCCACGGTGAAAAGGGCGGCCGGCGGGTGGTTGACGGCATCGCCACGTTGCTGTGCCAAACCTTCGAGCAGCCGCGCCCGTGCCAGCGCAATTTCTTGCAGCGCTTTGGAGCTGCCACGCCCTTCGCTGGCGGAGAGCAAGAGCACAGACAACCAGCGGTAAAGCTCATTGCGCCCGAGCACCATCACCGCCTGATCCACAGACTCCACCGCACGCGACAACCCCACCGCCGGGCTGTTCACAAAACGCAGCAGCTTGTAAGACAAGGCCACGTCGCCGCGGATGTCTTGGGCGACCGCTGCTGTGTCGCGGTCTTGCATCACCTCGTTGAGCAACCGGCACAGGTGCAGCGTTCCAGTTTGCAGCGGCCGTTGTTCGCGTTCCGTGGGCATCAAACTGCGGTCGATGCGGCCAGCGGCCAGAGCGACACCGAGCTGCAGCGCACGTTCAATGTCGTCCATGTTGTCGAGCTCCATGGCCACCATGGCCAGGGCGGGTTGGCGGCTGCGCCAATCTGTCAACTGGGCCCAAAAGCCCACCACATCGTCACCGTGCAAAGTGAACTGAACAAAATCCACGGGCCAGGAATGAGCCTCTGCAGACGCCACGCGACCGATCAGCACGCCCCGAGCACGCAGTGCGGCGATACGGGCGGGCGCCTCGGGGTCGTTGCACTCCCAGGGGTGTACCAAGAGGTGCATACCAGCAGGCACTTGCTCAAATACCTGGGGCCGCATCAGCACCTCGGCTGACACCGTGGCCATGGCCAAACGGCCGGCTTGCAGGGTGGACTGCATGGCAGACAGCAGCGTCACCACATATGCCGCCTGCACCGCCACGTCGGGTCGGCTTTGCAATCGCTGCTCCAGGTTGCGGGCCAAACGAAACTCGAACCCTGCCATCTCACCACCGCGACCGATCAAAGGCCTGCGCACGCCATAACGATGCACAGCGGCAACCTCCGTTGCCATGGCCGCTGCGGCGGGTGCGGCAGGGGGTGCGGTCGCTGGACGGGGTTCGCCTGCGACTTCGGTTTTTGAGCCCAATAATTTAGACAACCAACCGCCCATCGCCATCTCCTGAAGTGGGCTGCCGTGGCTGCCGTGTTTGTTCAGGCAGATGCTAACGCCCCGCGGTGCTGCTCAACACAGCCGCGTGTCGAAGTCACTGCGGGACTTGCCTCTAGCCTGCAGACGCATGCGGCACTAGGATGGTTTGATGAACACGCCCACCGCCTACCCCCACCTGCTGCAACCGCTCGACCTGGGCTTCACCACGCTCAATAACCGCGTGCTCATGGGTAGCATGCACACCGGCCTGGAAGACAAAGCCGCCCACCTGCCCGCCTTGGCCGAATACTTCGCCGAACGCGCACGCGGGGGGGTGGGCCTGATGGTGACGGGCGGGTTTGCGCCCAATATTGCCGGCTGGGCCAAACCGCTGGCGGGCACGCTCAGCAGCCACCGCGCTGCGAAACAACACCAGCAGGTGACACGCGCCGTGCATGCCGAGGGCGGCAAGATTGCGCTGCAAATTTTGCACACCGGGCGTTATGGCTACCACCCGTTTTGTGTTGCACCTTCGCGCATCAAGTCACCCATTTCGCCCTTCAGCCCGTGGGCGCTTTCAAGCCGCGGCGTGGAGCGGCAAATTCGCGCCTTTGTGCGCTGCGCGGTGCTGGCACGTGAAGCCGGCTACGACGGCGTGGAAGTGATGGGCAGCGAGGGTTACCTCATTAACCAATTTCTGGTCGCACACACCAACCAGCGCACCGATGCTTGGGGCGGCCCTTATGAAAACCGCATGCGGCTGGCGGTGGAGATCGTGCGCCGCACCCGCGAGGCAGTGGGGCCGGACTTCATCCTCATTTACCGCCTGTCCATGATCGACCTCATTCCGCAAGGCAGCAGCTGGCCCGAGGTGGTGCAACTGGCCAAGGCCGTGACCGCCGCCGGCGCCACCTTGCTCAACACCGGCATCGGCTGGCATGAGGCCCGCGTGCCCACCATTGCCACCTCGGTGCCGCGGGCCGCTTTTGCCTGGGTGACGCAAAAAATGCGGCGCGAGTTGCGGGCTGCAGGCGTGAACATTCCGCTCATCACCAGCAACCGCATCAACATGCCCGAGGTGGCCGAACAAGTGCTGGCCGACGGCTGCGCCGACATGGTCAGCCTGGCCCGCCCTCTGCTCGCCGACCCGCAGTTTGTGAACAAAGCGGCGCAAGGGCGGCGTGACGACATCAACACCTGCATTGCCTGCAACCAGGCTTGTTTGGACCATGCCTTCAAAAACAAAATCGCCAGTTGTTTGGTCAACCCGCGCGCGGGCCATGAAACCAGCCTGCGCATCATTGCGGCACAACGTCGCCTCAAGGTGGCTGTGGTGGGCGCGGGGCCTGCGGGCTTAGCCGCCAGCACCACGCTGGCTGAACGTGGCCACGAAGTATTTCTATTCGATGGCGCGGCGCAAATTGGTGGCCAGTTCAACATGGCCAAACAAATTCCGGGCAAAGAAGAGTTCCATGAAACGCTGCGCTACTTTGGCCGTCGATTGCCGCAAACCGGCGTGGCACTGCACTTGAACACCCGCGTGGATGCGCCCGGCTTGCTTGCCCAACAGTTCGACCACATCGTCATCGCCACCGGCGTGCGCCCGCGCCAACCCCCTATTCCCGGTAGCGATCTGCCCCATGTGCTGAGTTACATCGATGTGCTGATGCACCACCGCGAGGTCGGCCCCCGCGTGGCCATCGTCGGCGCCGGAGGCATTGGTTTTGATGTGGCCGAGTACCTCGTCACCGCCCCCGGCCATTCCCCCACCATGAACCTGCCCGAGTGGTTGGCCGAGTGGGGTGTGGCCGACCCCGGCACGGTGCGCGGTGGCGTTCAACCCGCAGCACCTACTGCCCCGGCCCGCCAGGTGACGCTCTTGCAGCGCAAGGCCGGCAAACTCGGCGCAGGCCTCGGCAAAACCACAGGCTGGATCCACCGCGCGGCTCTGCAAATGAAGCAGGTGCAGATGGTGGGTGGCGTGAACTACGAGCGCATCACCGCCGAGGGCATTTGGGTGAGCGACGGCGAAGCCCGCAGCAACATTCGTTTGATCGCTTGCGACAACGTGGTGCTGTGCGCCGGGCAAGAACCGTTCAACGAGTTGCAAACGCCGCTATTGGCCGCTGGGCAATCGGTGTTTGTGATTGGCGGTGCGCTCGAAGCGGGCGAGCTGGATGCGAAGCGGGCGATTGACCAGGGGACGCGGTTGGGGGCGCGGTTGTAGGTGAACCCTCCGTGGGGACGGTTCCGTCAAAAATCATTCGTCCGGTTCTATCTGCAAAGCCGATTCATAGTTGCGCCCGCCATAAAAAATGCCAACGATGGAGACCTGCTCTTCATCCACCGTGAATGCAATGACTGTGCGTTTCTTGTGGTGGGTGATGCGCAGCCCTGGCCTGACGTCATCGCGCCGGGTTCCTCGATGCGGAAGAATCACCAAACTTTCGCAATAAGAGACGATGGCGCTGGTATAGCGTTCGGCCACCTCTGGTGCGTTGTGTTCGGCAATGTAGCGGTACAGCGCAGCCAGCTGTTCTTGCGCCTCCGGCGTGAAGGCAAGCCGGTAAGACATTACTACTTGGTTGTGGCTGCTTTGTGTTCGGCTGCCAAACGAGCACGAACATTGGCTGCAGTCAAAGCGCGTTTTGGATCGGCCTTGAGTGCGTCGACGGCGGGCCCCACTTGCTGCTGCAGCCAATCGTCGATGGCACGGTCCCGAGCCATCAGCACACGCAAGCCGTCTCGAATGACTTCGCTCTCCGAAGCGTATTCGCCTTCGGACACTTTGGATCGAACTGCTTCAGCCATTTCGGTCGGCAGGGTGATGCTGAACTGTTGGGTGGTGCGCATGAAGTGTGGGTATCCCTGATGAATAGGATTAAATCCTACTCTTGCTGAAGCAATAACTCAAGCTACATCAAGGGCCTACCGCAAATCCCCCGCCAAACTCGCCAGCGTCTCCGCCGATATCACCATGTGCGCCGGGTAGTGGGTGTGGTCGCAGCCGAGTTTGACGGCGGCGCCGGCGCGCACGGCTTCGCGGGCGGCTTTGGGGAATTCAAACCGCAAGAAATGCACCGCTGAGGTTTTCTCGGCGGTTTCGCGGTCCAGGTCTTCGTCGGCGATGGCGTAAATCCGTGCATGGCCTTCCACCTCCACAAACATGCGGTCTTCCACGCCAATCAGGCGGGCCAGTTCGCGTTTGCGCTCGTGAACGTCGGGGTATTCGATCAGCATGGTGGCTTTCCAGTGGCTGCCCGTGGGGATGAGGGCAGCGTAGGCGTCGATCTCACTTTGAATGCCGTCTTCGTCGAAGATTTTTTCGATGAAGAGCATTTCTTGAATTTGCCGCCTGATGGTGGTCTCGTCTTCAAACTGAATGCTCATGTGATCGCCCAAGTGCACCGTGCGCAAGCGGCGGTGGGCGATGAACTCGGGTTTGCTGGTTTTGCGGATTTTGGAATAGGCCTCCAGCGTGAGCAGGTTGTCGCGGGTGATGGTGGTCATGTCTTGTTCCTTCAATTTTTCACAAACCGTAAGCCAGCCGCACCAAACTCAATGGATGCGCCAATGTCGCTTGCGGCAAACCGTTTTGTTCCATGCCTTGTGCAATGTGGTGGCCGGCCAGTTGGCAGTCTGAGCTGATGAAATCGGGCTGGTCTTTGGCCATGCTTTTGAATACGGGTTTGCCGATTTTCATGGCCACGGGGTGGGTGGGTGTTTTCACGCCATAGGTGCCGGCGTGGCCGGAGCAGCGCTCCACGGTGTTGAGTTGCACCTTCACGGTTTGGCCGATGAGTTTGAACATCTCTTCCGTCTTCTTGCCAATGTTTTGCACCCGGCCATGGCAAGGGATGTGGTAACTCACGCGGCCCAGGTCTTTTTGAAAGTCGAGCTGCAGCAGGCCATCCTTGTGGCGGGCGATGAAGTACTCGAAGGGGTCGAACATGGCCGCCTTGACGGCCTGCGTCTCGGCACACTCTGGGAACATCAGCGGCAGTTCTTGTTTGAACATCAAGGTGCAACTGGGGATGGGGCTCAAGATGGCATAACCCTCGCTCGCATAACGCGCCAGCATGGGCATATTGGCTGCTTTGTGCTGGGCCACGGCATTGAGGTCGCCCAGTTCAAACTTGGGCATGCCGCAGCAGCTTTCTTTGTCCACCAGCACATAGGGAATGTTGTTGTGCTCCAAGAGGGCGACCAAGTCGTGGCCGATGCCGGGCTCGTTGTAGTTCACATAACAGGTGGAAAAAATCGCCACCTTGCCGGGGGTGCGTTGGCCGTTGACGACGACCGTGGCGCTGCCTTTGGAATCAGCCGCCCAACGAAAACGGCTGGTGGCCAGCGGCGGCAACCAAGCATCAGGGTGCACGCCCAGCACTTTGTTCATGGCCCAGCGCGCCACTTTGGTTTGGTTCGTGCCGTTGGCCGCTTGCACCACGACAGGAATGCCGGCGAACTGGCCGTGTTGGTCGGTGCTGGCCAAAAACTGCGCCCCTTTGCTCACCGATCCTTTTTTGAACTGAATGGCTTTGGCGCGCAGCATCAAATGCGGAAAGTCCAGGCCCCAGGGATGCGGCGGCGTGTAGGGGCATTTGGTCATGTAGCACAGGTCGCAGAGGTAACACTGGTCCACGACCTTGGCGTAGTCGCTTTTGGCCACACCGTGCACTTCGCCATCGGCGGTGGCATCGACCAAATCAAACAAATTCGGGAAGGACTGGCACAGGCTCACACAGCGACGGCAGCCGTGGCAGATGTCGAACACGCGTTCCATCTCGGTTGCGCACGCAGCCTCGTCGTAGAACTCGGGCGTGCGCCAGGCAATGGGGTGGCGGGTGGGGGCTTCTAGATTGCCTTCACGTTGGGCCATGGGGTGTCTCGTGGTGTTGTTGTTTGATTGAACTTCAATTGACCGTCAATCCCGCGCAGGCGGGAATCCAGTCGGTGTAAGCGGGCGATAGGGCGGTTGGGATTTGAGGCACTTCCTGGATTCCCGCATTCGCGAGAATGACGGAATGGTTTGGATCGCTGTGGTGATTCATGTTGACCAATAAAAATGCAGGCCAGAAGCGATGAACTTCTGAGCCTGCATTCGTGGTGCGTCGGGTGGCGTTCAGTCCACCAACGCGTCCAGCGCCTTTTGATAACGGTTGGCGTGTGAGCGCTCGGCTTTGGCCAGGGTTTCAAACCAATCGGCGATTTCGTCGAAACCTTCTTCGCGTGCGCTCTTGGCCATGCCGGGGTACATGTCGGTGTACTCGTGGGTTTCACCGGCCACGGCAGCGGCCAGGTTTTGGCGGCTGGAGCCAATCGGCATGCCGGTGGCGGGGTCGCCCACGGCTTCCAGGAACTCCAGGTGGCCGTGTGCGTGGCCTGTTTCGCCTTCGGCAGTGGAACGGAAAAGCGCCGCCACATCGTTCTGACCTTCAATGTCGGCCTTGTTTGCGAAGTACAAATAACGGCGGTTGGCCTGAGATTCGCCGGCGAAGGCGTCTTTCAGGTTTTGTTCGGTTTTAGAACCTTTCAATCCCATGGTGCTCTCCTTGCTTGAATGCATAGAAACAATGTGGACGCGACCCCTTGCGGCGCAAAGGGCACGGCTGGACACTAACCTAGCCAGGCCGACGATACCAATTCAATGCGTCAATCACATGCATTGAAGAAGGCAATGTTCGGACAGACTCCAAGGGTTTGCACTGAGGTCAGTGACAAGGTGTTCGTCGCGGCGGGTATCAAAGCCCGAGTAATCCTGTGGCCAGCGCATGCAGCCGTGCTTTGGGATCGACCAACTCATGCAGGATGTCCAGGTGATTCACACCGGCCACGGTTTCGCACACCGGCACCGCTCGGTGGCCCCACACTTTTTGAATCAACAGGTTCTGGCGGAGAAACTCGTCGCTCTCGCTCGTGCCCGCCACCGTGATCAAACGCCCGCGCGGCGCGGGAAAGTTCACCGGGCTGAGCTGGCGCACCGCCTTGGGCGTGAGCTTCAGGTCGTCTTGTAAGAAAGCGGTGTGGCGCAGCGGCTCAAGGTCATAGAGGCCCGAGATCGACAACGCGTCTTTCACCAACGAGCTGGGCAGCTCACGCCCCAGCGACTTCCAGCTGCAAGACAGCAGCATGGTGGCCAAATGCCCACCGGCTGAATGCCCAACCACCACGATGCGCTTGGCATCGCCACCATAAAGCGCAGCGTTGCGGTAAACCCAGGCCAGGGCCTGGGCCATTTGCATGGCGATGGTGTGCAGGCTCACCGCCGGGCACAGGTCGTAATTGGGCAGCACCACCATCGCACCCGCGTTGACGAAAGACGGTGCCACAAAGGACACATCATTTTTGTCCAGCGACCGCCAATAGCCGCCATGAATGAAGACCAGCACCGGGGCGTTTTGTTGGCTGCTTGGAAAAATATCGAGTCGCTCTTTCGCGCCTGCGCCATAGGCCACATCCAGCCGCCGCGACAAACCCTCTCGCGCGAGCGCGGATGCCTTGGCCCACAGCTCAAAAATTTTCGAATGTTCGGGAATGCGCGCGCGGTTGTTGTACTGCGCTTCCAGCCAGGCGGGATCGTAGCGGGTCATGCTTGCTCCTGAGGTGGTGGGTGTGGAAACAGGACGGGTTTTACCGTGCCTCGGCCCTTCCTGCCAGCCCCACCTCAGCCCCCCGCGCTGGGCTAAACTGCCCCGTGAACGCGTGGGGGGGGTAGCTCAGTTGGGAGAGCGTCGCGTTCGTTGTGCGAAGGTCGGGAGTTCGATCCTCGTCCTCTCCACCACTTTTAAAAGCCAACTGCTCTCGGTTGGCTTGTTGTTTCCGCAAAGGTCCAAAGGTCGCGGGGTCGCGGGCGGTTCTGACTGCGTTTCGGGGTTCCGCCGACGAGGCGGTTTCGGCCCTGGTTCGACCCTTTGTTGCTCTCTGCTCTCTAAAAATATCGTTTACCGCTACGCTCAGGCCCTGGCAGAAAGCCAGCATTCATGCGGGTTTGCGCCTGCGCATAAAAGAGCGGTTGGTGATATCCACGGTGAAACAGGTGCTTTGTCAGAAAGAATCTTCGAACTCATCGTATCCATGATCGATTACATTGAAAACATGCGAAAGCTCTTGGCACTTGCGATTACCTTCCTTTTCGTGTTCCAGTCGACGGTTGCCCTCGCGGTGCCCATTGAGCGCTGTTGCCTGGAAGACTGCAAGGCATCATCATGCAGCGTCGTGGTCTGCCAGGCTTGTGTTGCGTCGGTTGTCGTGAATTCAGTTCGAGTGCTGGTCTCTCAACCGAGAGAAGCACGGCTTACAGCCAGCGATGAGGCGACTTCCTACGGTGTGTCTCAAGAGATTTGGCGACCTCCTGACTAGACAGACGGTTTTTGTTCCGAATCTTCTTGTCTATAAGGAATACATTGTGAAATCCAAACTTTTCAAAATCTCGGCAGCGGTTGGCTTGCTCACCGCTTCCGTCGTTGCAATGGCAGCCAACGCCTGCTGTGGCAATCTGGCGGCTTGCTGCTTGGAAATGCTGGCCTGCTGCTTCTAAAGTGCCGGTGAGCGCCCATAAGGGCTAAAGAAGGGCCGATGCGTGATAGCACCGGCCCTTTGTTTTCTGAGCTTGAATTGCGCGCTCCGCACCATGCGGCCTTGCTCACGGGGTGAAGGATTTCTACGGATCTTGGATTCACTTGAATCCAAACATGGACCGTTTTTTTTCCCGCGCCAGCGGCACCATGGCCTTCCGTCCTTTGAGTGCATGCAAACTTAAAGCCGAGGCTGCTTGCCCACCAGAATGGCTTGCACGATGCCAGGTGCCAGACGCGTCATGCGTAGTATCTCGGCCACCCAGCCTGGGTGAAGATTCAGCCGGTCGGCCAACGCCGCAATCAACATCGTCCGGTGCTGCCGCAGTTTGATAGACAGCGGCACAAACGTCACCCGGTTCTCGTCCGTGGCGTAGTGCTTCGCCACCCCTGCCGGTTAAATCGACACGGCCGTGCTCTTGCTGGGCTTTTGCGACTTCAAACCAACTCCCTGATCCACGCGTTTTCATCCTGACGGGCAAGCCGCGTATCTTCGATACGACGTGGTGCGGTCCTCGGGCGATACCTGCGGCGTGACCGAACTCGCGTGCCGTACCTTGCTTTACTCTTGAGCAACGGAGAAACTGACTCTATGCGTATCCTTCTCGCCGAAGATGAAATCGAACTGGGCACATGGCTGGTCAAGACCCTGGGTCAGAATGACTTTCAGGTCGACTGGGTGAATGATGGCCGTTTGGTGCGCCGCAGTCTCAAGTCCACGAAGTACGACGCGCTCATCCTGGACCTCGGTCTGCCCGGCCTGGGGGGGCACGATGTACTGTCTGACCTGCGCGAAGCCGACGAGCGCCTGCCAGTGCTCATCCTCACGGCGCGCGACTCGCTCATGGAGCGAGTGAGCTGCTTGCATGCAGGGGCCGACGACTTTTTGGCCAAACCCTTCGACATGGCCGAACTTGAAGCGCGGCTGATCGCACTCATCCGCCGCTCGCGCGGTCAGGAGCACCCGCGCTTTGCTTGTGGGCCGCTGAGCTACGACAGTGCGTCCAAACAGTTCCGCCTGCAGCACGAAGTGCTCAGCCTCACGCCGCGCGAACACGCGGTGCTGCGCGCGCTGATCCAGCACCCGGGCGAGCCGCTGTCCAAGCGCGAACTGCTGGAGCGCGTGTTTTCCGACGAGCAGGACGTGAACCCCGAGGCCATCGAGGTGCTCATCCACCGTCTGCGCAAACGGATCGAGGCGTCACCCGTGCGCATCGCCACCTTGCGTGGTCTGGGTTACCAACTGGAATGCACGCCGTGACCCCCACCGGCTGGGCACGCGCCAGCATCCGCCGTTTTCTGCTGGTGCTGCTGCTGCCGGGAATGGGCGCGGTGATTGCAGGTGAGCTCTGGATGGGCTGGCGCACTGCCAGCGAGGCGGCCGACGCGGCCTACGACCGGTCCCTGCTCGGCGCGGTCAAGTCCATCGATTCGAGCATCTCCACCGCCAGCGGCGGCATCGGTGTGGAAATGCCCTACCGCATGCTCGAATTTTTCGAACTGACCGCTCAGGGACAAGTGTTCTACCGTGTGGCCACCGAAGACGCTCTGGTGGAGATTGGCAGCGCCGACTTGCCGGCGCCCCCCCAGCCGCTGAAGACTGGCCAGCCGCAGTTCCACGAGGGCGAGTACCTCAACCAGGCGGTGCGGGTGGGCAGCTACGCGCGCGAGCTGAACCCGCCGCTGGCCGGGCAGAACGGCACGCAGCGTGTGGTCATCCAGGTGGCCGAAACGCTGGAGGCCCGCAACGACTTCCGCCGTGCGCTGGTGTTGCAGTCGCTGGCACGCGACGTGCTGCTGATGCTGGTCGCCACCGGCCTGCTGGCGCTGGCCATCGCCTGGGCCATGCGCCCGCTGGATCGCTTGCGCCAGGAGGTGGATGCTCGCGACCCACAGGACCTCACCCCCGTGGATGACTCAGGCGCGCCGGCCGAGGTGCGGCCGCTGGTGCAAGCCATCAACCACCACATTGAGCGCAACCGCGAACAGGCCGAGGCACGCCGCCGCTTCATCGACGATGCCTCGCACCAACTGCGCACGCCGCTGACCACGCTGGCCACGCAGGTGGCCTACGCCCAGCGCGAAACCGAACCCGCCGCGCAACGCCTGGTGCTGGAAACCATACGCGGACAGCTGGACGAAACCATACGCCAAACCAACCAGATGCTGGCGCTGGCCCGTGCTGACAGCGCGCCGCCCCAGCACCAGCCCTTTGACGCCGTGGCGTTGGCCGAAGCGCTGGTGCGCCAGTGGTGGGGCCTGGCGCGCGAGCAGGGCGTGGATCTCGGTTTGGACGCACCCGATGGTCCGCTGCCGCTCCAGGGTGAACCTGATCTGTTGCGCGAGGCCTTGTCCAATCTTCTGCACAACGCCATCCGCCACGGCGGCGCGGAGTGTCACGTCACCTTGGTCGTGCGCAGCGAACCGGAGGGTGGGGTGCAGATGACCGTGGTGGACAACGGCCCTGGCCTGCCGCCCGAAGAGCTAGCACGTGCCGGCGAGCGTTTCTTCCGTGGCCGCGGCGGTGTGCTGCCCGGCTCCGGTTTGGGCCTTGCCATTGTGCGCACCGTGACGCAACGACACGGCGGGCAGATGCAGGTGAGCGTCGGGTCCGAAGGCCGTGGGCTGTCCGTCACCCTACGGTTGCCGGCGTCACCTGCCTTGGAGTCAGTCCCGGGTTAACCCAGGGGTTTGGTCTGATTTTCTGAAAGCACCTTGAAAGTGCCATGTTTCTAAAGTGGCCCCATCGCAGCCTCCGCGCCGCGAGCGTTCCACCCCATCGAGGAGACAACACCATGAACATCACTTTCAAACTCATCGCCGCTGCCGCCGTCGCGGCTTCTGCACTGGCCGCTTTCGCCAGTCCGCTCGACAAGACCGAGTGCATCGCCCCTGCCAAACCCGGTGGTGGTTTTGACCTCACCTGCAAGCTCGCCCAAAGCGCGCTGCAGGAGGGCAAGTTCATCGCCGACCCAATGCGCGTGACCTACATGCCCGGCGGCATCGGTGCCGTGGCCTATAACTCTGTCGTCGCGCAAAAGCCCGACGCGGCCAATACCATCGTCGCCTTCTCTGGTGGTTCGCTGCTCAACTTGGCCCAGGGCAAGTTCGGTCGCTACAACGAGAATGACGTGCGCTGGCTCGCCGCCATCGGCACCGACTACGGCGCCGTGGTGGTGGCGGATAACTCGCCTTACAAGACCCTCAAGGACGTGATGGCCGCCATGAAGGCGGACTCGACCAAGGTGGTGCTCGGCGCGGGCGGCACGGTGGGCAGCCAAGACTGGATGAAGGCCGCACTCATGGCCCGCGCCGCTGGCGTGAACCCCAAGACCATGCGTTATGTGGCGTTTGAGGGCGGCGGCGAGGCGCTGACCGCTCTGCAGGGCGGTCACATCCAGGTTTTCACCGGCGACGCCGCCGAGGCCGGGCAGCAGATCAAAGCTGGCGCCAAGGTGCGCATCTTGGCGGTGATGAACGACAAGCGCTTGACCGGCGACATGGCCAACATCCCCACCGCCACCGAACAGGGTTTTGACGTGGACTGGCCCATCGTGCGCGGCTTCTATGTCGGGCCCAAGGTCAGCGATGCTGACTACAAGGTCTGGGCCGACACCTTCACCAAGCTGATGGCCACGCCTGCCTACGACAAGCTGCGCAGCGAGCGCGGCTTGTTCCCCATGGCCATCACCGGCGCACCGCTGGACGCCTACGTCAAGAAGCAGGTGGCTGGCTACCGCAAGTTGGCCGAAGAGTTTGGTCTGAACGTCGTGCCCGCTAAGTAACCCCACGGCCCTGCTTCGCGGCGCCACCCTGCGTGGCGGCCCGCTCTACTGACTTTTCACAGGAGTCCCCCATGAGTGACCGCCTGCTCGGCGCGGTGTGTGTTGTCGCGTCCGCCGCCATGGCCTGGGCCGCGCAAGACTACGCCGCCGCCATTTCCTACGAACCCGTTGGCCCGCGCGCCTTCCCGTTGCTGCTGGCGTGCGGCCTCTGCCTATGTGGCCTGTGGCTGGTGCTGCGCCCCACCGCGGGGTCAGAAGCCTTCCACGGCGTGCCCTGGAAGCCGACCGCCCTGTGCGCGGGCGCCGTGCTGGCCTACGCGCTGCTGTTCCAGTGGCTTGGTTTTGCGCTGGCCACCGCACTGATGGCCCTGCCCGTGGGTTTGGCCTTTGCCGGCAACTGGAAACAGTCGCTCACCGCAGGCGCTTCGTTGGGTCTGGTTTTGTACGTGCTGTTTGACAAGCTGCTGGACGTGGTGTTGCCCACTGGCCCGCTGTCCGTCCTGCTGGGAGGTAGCTGACATGGAAGTCCTGCAACACCTCGCCTCCGGCTTTGGCGTGGCGCTGAGCCCAACCAACCTGCTCATCGCCGCCATCGGTTGTTTCATTGGCACCATCGTTGGCCTGCTGCCGGGCCTGGGCCCGATCAACGGCGTGGCCATCCTGATGCCGCTGGCCTTTGCCATGAAGCTGCCACCCGAAACATCGCTGATCCTGCTGGCCGCCGTCTACATCGGCTGCGAATACGGCGGGCGCATCTCGTCTATCTTGCTCAACGTGCCGGGTGATGCGGGCGCCATCATGACCGCGCTGGACGGCTACCCGATGGCACGCAATGGCCAAGGCGGTGTGGCGCTGTCCATCTCGGCGTGGAGTTCGTTTGTCGGGTCGCTGATCGCCACCATCGGCATCGTGCTGTTTGCACCGCTGTTGGCGCAGTGGGCACTGTCGTTCGGCCCGGCCGAGTACTTTGCGCTCATGTGTTTTGCCTTTGCCTGCATCGCTGGGCTCATGGGCGAATCACCGGTCAAGGCCGCACTGGCGGCCCTCATCGGCCTGTCCATGTCTTGCGTGGGGTTGGACTCCAACTCCGGTGTCTACCGCTTCACCGGGGGCGATGTCCACCTGTCCGATGGCATCCAGTTCGTGGTGGTGGTGATCGGCGTGTTCTCCATCAGCGAACTGCTGCTGATGCTGGAGCAACACCACAACAGCACCGGCATCATCACCCAGACCGGCCGCATGATGTTCAACATGAAGGAACTGGCCCACACCTGGTGGGGCACGGTGCGCTCGAGTGTGGTGGGCTTTGCGGTCGGCGTGCTGCCCGGCGCTGGTGCCACCATCGCCAGCGCCATGACGTATTCCATGGAAAAAAACCTGACGGACAAAGACGGCACTTTCGGCAAGGGCGACATCCGCGGCGTGGCCGCACCCGAGGCGGCCAACAACTCGGCCGCCACCGGGTCCTTCGTTCCCATGCTCACGCTGGGTGTGCCCGGTTCTGGAACCACGGCGGTGATGGTGGGCGCACTCTCGCTCTACAACATCACGCCCGGTCCGGCGCTGTTCACCCAGCAACCCGACCTGGTTTGGGGTTTGATCGCCTCGCTGTTCCTGGCCAACGTCATCCTGCTGGTGCTCAACATTCCGCTGGTAGGTGTGTTCACCAAGGTGCTCAATGTGCCCAACTGGCTGCTGGTGCCCGGCATCGTGGCCGTGAGCAGCGTGGGCGTGTATGCGGTGCATGCCACCACGTTTGACCTCGTGCTCATGACTGGCCTGGGCTTTGTGGCTTACCTGCTGCGCAAGCAGGGCGTGCCCATGGCACCGCTGATCCTGGGTTTCGTGCTCGGCGACATGATGGAACAGAACCTGCGCCGCGCGCTGTCCATCAGCAACGGCGACACAGCCATCCTGGTTCAAAGCCCGATATCACTCGGCCTGTGGATCGCGGCCCTGCTGATGCTGGTGGTGCCGGTCGGGATGCGGATGGTCAAACGTCGAACCGTTTCAGCGCAGGTTGCAGCATGACGTCAGGCCCATTTCCGCAAGCCAGCGGTCATCGTGCAGTCACTCGAACATAGAAGGACATTCGATCCTCAACCACTGCGACGATCCGCTGTGTCGGAGAGTTCTTGGGTGCCGTAGCGTCACGATTCAGCGTGCCGCACTACCCAGGAAACAAGCGCCGCGCCAGCGGCAGTCGCTCCTGCAATTTCTCTAGCCGCTGCTTGGCGGTGGGATGTGTGGCCACCAGGGGCCTGAAGGGAATTTCTTGGGCGGCTTCTCGGGCGATGAAGGCGATTTGTTTGTCGGGTGAATAACCCGCTTTGGCGGCCAGCAGCAGGCCGAGTTCGTCGGCTTCTAGCTCGCCTTGCTGCATGACCGGCTCCAGTGCTTTCAACAGTGAGTGGTTGAAGGCCATCTCAACGTAAACGTCGTCCACGCTGCGGTTGACTTCGCGCGGCAACAGCATGCGGGCCACCGTGAGCGCTTGGCGTTCGTGTTCCAGAATGCTGTGGGCCATTTCGTGGGCCAGCACAAAGGCGATGGCTTCGTCGCTGAGGCGGTTGTGGCGTATGAAGTCCTCGGAGATGACGATTTGCCCGCCGGGCAAGGCCATGGCGTCCACGCCTGGCAATCGCACCACGGTGAGGGACCAATCGCGTCGCAGGGCAGCGAGCGACTGCGCTCGGGTGTGGGGCAGCAGGCGTTGGAAGATGCGGTTGAGCCGCTTGCAATACCGCTGGCAGCCCATTTGCTGTTGTTGAACAGCACGTTGTGTGAGGGTGTGCAAGCTGGACAGGGATGCGCGCTCCACTTCCGTGGCCGTCCAGGCCAAGCCCACGGGCTCGTAGCTCAGTGCCTGGGGGTTGGTTTGGGCTTGTGCTGGAGTCGCGGCCAATACCGACATCACGAACAAGCACCCACCCATGACCCAGGTGCTGAGGCGACTCCAATGGTGTTTCATGGTGTGCTCCTTGGGCGTGCTCAACCGTGCGCCTTCACGGGTTTTGTGTCAATCCCAACATCCACAACACTGAAGCGGCCTCGAACAACGAGCCGTGTGCCAAGGCTTCGCGCCTTGCCGCCAGCTTGAGCCAGACCAGGGTGTCGTGGGAACTACCAGGTGCCGAGACAGCTGACCGCGACGCAACCAACCAGGCATAGACCCGCGCATAGACGGTAGGGTGGTGCTGGGCAATCCAGGCCAAGCCAACCAAGTCGCCATAACCTTCTTCACGTCGTTCGGAGCGTTGCTCGGCATCTTCGGTGACCAAGGGAAACGGGGGTTCGTTTTGCAGCGCTTTTTTTTCTGCCAGGTTTTCTGCATGGGCCTCGGCCGCCAAAAAACCAGCAGGCACTTTCATCCAGACGCCGGCCAGGCTGCGGCGGCAGTGACCAAGTTCGTGAGCGACGATGAGTTCAATCACAGGCTGAACCAGATCGGCGGGTACTTTGGCCAAAGCGGCCTCTACCTGAGGGTTGTCGCGCAGGGAGAGCACCAGTTTGCAGCGCCCCTGCACGATGGCCATGCCCATCGGCGATGCGCCGGGGGTGGGCTGAGCTTGCACAACCACGTCGAGCGGGATTTGCTGCTGCTGCGCAAAACGCAACACCGGCAGGGCCGCTTGCAACCACTGTTTTTCCGTGGAGGTCAGTTCAATGGCCTGCACCAGGGTGTGCGACACGACCAGACTTGCGAGTGCGAGCAGAGACTTCCACATGGTGCACCTCCAGCTACTCTCTATTTCGCCAGGTTTCGGTGGGAACTTGAGCCAATCTACCGCCGGATGCAGGGCTGGAATGCGCCAAACAACACGGCATCCGCCAGGCAATTTCGGTCTTACCCTGAGAATTGCGAATATGTCCTTGCCGTCCCCAGAATCCCGCGCCGCTGTGCCGGGTCAGTTTCGCCCCCGCATTACCCTACAAACCCTGACCCGCGGCGATGGACTTTTGGGCCTGCGTGCGGCCCCGGGTTTTGGGCCTCGCAGCACCCAAGTCACGGTGGCCCATGTGCAGTGGACCTATGTGCTGGCGCAGGAACATGGCGGGCTGCATTGGGAAACGCCTGCACCGCACAGCCTGCTCAACACCCGACCCAAGGCCACCGAGATCCTGCGCGGCGCCTGGGACCAGCGTGTGCTGATGCAGCGCAATGGCGCCGCCGAAGCCGATGCCCGCGATTTGCTCTGGTCCTTGGGCTTGCGCCCTTTGCCGGCCACCGCCTTGCAGTGGCGCAGCCCGGCGGCACAGGAGGGTTATGAGAATTTGTGGTCACTGCCCGAAGAAGGCCACTTCGGCGACTTCTGGGCTGAACAAATCCCCAAGCTGCAGGCCCAGGGCTGGGCCGTGGTGGTGCGGCCCGGATTTGCCCACCAAAGCGTGGCGGTAGAGCGCTGGCGTTTGGTGATAGACCCCGCCACGGGCCAAGAGACCGGGCGTGAGCTGGTGGCGCCACTGGGCCCGCGCAGCGCGGACCTGACGGCACTGACCCAGCCCAAACGAGAGGGTTCGTGGCTGCTGAGTTTGGGCATTGATGTGGACGGCCAATCGCTGGACCTCGCGCCCTTGCTGGCGGATTTGCTCAAACGCGACGCACGCTGGCTCAAGGCCAGTGAGATCGCCGCCATTGCTGACGACGCCATCATCATGCTGCGCGCTCCCGGTGGTCGCCGCATTGAAGCGCCTGCCGCGCCACTCAAAGCCATCGTCGGCGCCATGGTGGATTTGCTCACCGTGGATTTGCGCAAAGGGCAGGCCGAAGGGCCCATCGAACTGTCCTCTTGGGAGCTGCACCGCATTGAAGCCCTGCGGCAAAACCTGCTGAACGCCCACGAGGCGCGTGCCCAGCGTGCCGGGCCGCAGGGGGCTTGGGCTTTGCAGGGCGAGGTGGGTCTGACCACTTTGACGAATCGTTTGCGCGAGGCCGGTACACCGTCCGACGTCACGCAGAACATGCTCGACACCGCAGGCCTGCGCTTGCAGTTGCGTCCCTATCAATTGCAAGGTGTGGCTTGGTTGCAGTACCTGCGTGCCCAGCATTTGGCCGGCATCTTGGCCGACGACATGGGCCTTGGGAAAACCGCCCAGGTGCTGGCCCATGTGCTGTTGGAAAAAGCGCGCTTAAAGGCAGCTGTAGGCGGTGTCATTCAACCGACCTTGGTGGTGTTGCCCACCTCCTTGATCGCCAACTGGCAAAACGAAGCGGCACGCATCGCACCCGGCCTGCGCGTGCTCACCCTGCAAGGCAGCAGCCGTGCGAAAGCCTTCGCCGCGATTGCACAACACGACCTCGTGCTCACCACCTATCCGCTGCTTTGGCGCGACATGACCCAGCTGCAGAAAGTCAGTTGGCACCTCATCGTTCTGGACGAAGCACAAGTCGTCAAAAACGTGGGCAGCCGTGCGGCCGGGGCGTTGCGAAAGCTGCAGTCTGCACACCGCCTGTGCGTGACAGGCACGCCACTGGAAAACCACCTGGGCGAGTTGTGGGCCCACTTCGATTGGCTGATGCCCGGTTTTCTGAGCGATGCCAGAACCTTCACCCGCGTCTGGCGCAAGCCCATTGAAGAAAACGGTGAAACATTGAGGGCCCAATTGCTGGCCCAGCGTGTGCGGCCTTTCATCTTGCGCCGTCGTAAACAAGACGTGGCCAAAGAACTGCCACCCAAAACCGAGGTGGTCCGCCGTGTGCAACTGCAGGGCCAGCAGCGCGCGCTGTATGAAAGCGTGCGTGTGGCGGCTGACGAACAAGTGCGCCGCGTGTTGAAGCGCCAAAGTTTTGCAGGCTCGCAAATTGCCATCCTGGACGCTTTGCTCAAGCTGCGTCAGGTGTGCTGCGACCCACTGCTGGTCAAGGGCACTGATGTTGCTCCGGGCATGGAACGCGCCAAGATGGAGTGGCTGCGCGACATGTTGCCCGAGATGGTGGAGGAGGGCCGCCGCGTGCTCATCTTCTCCCAGTTCACCGAAATGCTGGGCCTGGTGGAAGAAGAGTTGGCCGCTTTGAAGCTGCAGTTTCTCACGCTCACCGGCGACACTGAAGTGAAGGACCGTGGCCATGTGGTGGACCAATTCCAGCAACTGGCCGTGCCCATTTTGTTGCTGAGTTTGAAAGCCGGCGGTGTGGGCCTGAACCTCACGGCGGCCGACACCGTGATCCACCTCGACCCCTGGTGGAACCCCGCCGTGGAGCAACAAGCCACCGCCCGCGCCCACCGCATTGGCCAAGACCAACCGGTGTTTGTGTACAAGCTGGTGGTGGAGGGCAGCATTGAAGAACGCATGCTGGCGCTGCAGGAGCGCAAATCCGCACTCGCGGAGGGCGTACTGGGTGTTGACACGGCCACCGCCAACAAATTCAGCCCTGAAGATTTGCAAGGATTGCTCGCGCCTCTGGTCGATTCCGAAGGAGGGCCCGTATGAACGCGCGCAAGGCCAGCGGCGGCGGTTTGGTGTATTCCACCGACAGCGGTCGCATGTGTCCCAGCTGTCGACATGCCTTGACGGCCTGTATTTGCAAAGCGCTTAGCAAGACGGCACCTTCCGGTGACGGTGTCGTGCGTGTCAGCCGCGAAAGCAAAGGGCGGGGTGGCAAAACCGTGACGGTGGTGAAAGGCCTGCCCTTGGCGTTGGAGGCACTCACCGCCTTAGGCAAACGCCTGCGCACCGCCTGCGGCGCTGGTGGCACGCTCAAAGACGGTGTTCTGGAAATTCAAGGCGACCACGCGCAGCGTGTGGTGGAGTTGCTGCAGGCAGAGGGTTTTGTGGTGAAGAGGGCCGGTGGGTAGCCGCGTGAAGCCCAGCGTCGGCGTTACCTGTACTTGGCCGCCGTGATGAACTGCTCGAAGGTTTCGCACCAGACGATCACCGCCGCGTACTTGGCAGGGTCAATTCCAGCTGGCACCGCGACCACGAAGTTCTCGAAAGTTTTCACGTCACCCACCCTGACCATGCTGCTTTTGAGGCGCTTGAAGTCGGCTTCTGTCTCGGCGAATTCGGGTGAGAGGTAGAGCTTGTAGTCGGGTCCGGGCGCGAGTTTCCCAGTCAGCGTGATGGCGCCAGGCGCAATCGAGACTTGCCCCTCGCCCCAGTGCAGGGAGTCGCTGTCCTTCAAGTCCCGTTTGAACTGGCCTGTGAACTGCACCTGGGCGGTCGCCGCTTTGATCTCGTCCATGGTCGGGGCTGCGGGCGCGATCAAGATGGGAAGCGCGTAAATGCCGCCCGCGAATCCGGCAGCGGCCACCGCCAGGTGGGAGGCGATGAGTAGAAGGGTCTTGCGTGTTGTCATGCGGTCAACCTCAACAAAAGCTCATTGCATGGAATGAAGACCAATGACATTGCCTTCGGTGTCGGCCACCATGGCGATGAAGCCGTATTGCCCAATTGACATTTTCTTTTGAACCAGCTTGCCACCGTTGGACGCAGCGCGGCCAGCCTCCACGGCACAGTCATCGCAGGAGAAGTAGACCATGGTGCTGCCGCCCGAAGGGCAGCCTGGCATTTTCACCAGCGCACCCGGCGCCCCGTAATCTTCTGTCTCCATGGGGAAGGCCCACATCTCCATGCCGGGAGACTCCGCTGGGTTGGGATTTTCCAGCTTCTCGAGCGAGCCCTGAAACACCGCTTCATAAAAGACTTTCGCACGTGGCATGTCTTGAACGTAGATCTCAAACCAACCGACGGGATTGTTTTTCATGGGAACTCCTTTCACTCGTGACCAGTTGAATGAAACTCAGGGGTACGCTGCACCACTATCGCGAGGATGTGATGCTGGATTATTACGCTACTGAGCGCCCGCTGACCTGTCGCTTTGCGCCGGGCACCAAGGACCTGAAAGGGCCCCTTCGTTGTCCTTGGGGATGAGAAAACTTGACAGCGGCCCGGCGTTTTCGCATCAGGGTGGACGCCGATTGAAGGACAGAGGCTTGGATGCCCCTTTGATTTGACACTTGTCTTGACGTACAACGACGCATCAATTCACTTCAACTTGGTACCACAGCACCACTTGTCCGAAATTCACTTTGCCTTCGGTGATGATGAACTCTACGGGTACGTTGTTCGGCACATTGGCGTTTTCCGGGAAAGGCACCGAACCATTGAACGGATCCCACAGGCCACGGGTTTGGCCTTTGGAGAGGTTCCACGACAGCACTTCACGCGCGTTGATGCGAACTTTGAAATGAGAGTCTTGCAGCGCTGCAGCGTGAAAGGCCAGTATTGGTTTGCGAATGCCGTTTTCTATCTTGAAACCATCGGGTAGCAAAAACGTCAGCTCCTTCTTTTTGTTGTTGCTCGCAGCGTCCAGGGTAAAGCCACCGTCAAATAACACTTGGTAGTCGGCCACAGTTTTTGTCATGACATTCTCCTATGTAGGGGTAAGTAAATGGGTTATGTGCAACTGGTTGGTTGAGCACGCTTGACGCGTGCAAACTTAAATCGCGCGCGAGAAAAGTCGTGTCCTCACCAATGAATCCACATCCCGCTTGTCCACAGCGTGAATCGGCTGCATCACAGAAAACTCGTAGTGCCTCCCCGTGACGGGCCCCCGCACGCGCATCGGGGCCTGATCGCGGTAACGCAAGCGCACGCCGTGCCCAGCCAGGGCCAGCGACGCGGGGTTCCACATCGAGCCGCGGCTCGATGTCGTAGCAAAATGCAATGGCAACGCCACCTGAGCCGGTTGCACAGTTGGCCCAGGCATACGCATCGAATCACGGTGTTGTCCGCAGCAGCTCATGTTGATCTCCTTGTGGTTGATCCGCTTCGGGCAGCGGCTGCATGAGCACGGTCGCAGCTTCGTCGCGCTGCGTGACGCGTTCGCACAAGCAAGCCGCGCCCGACAAAGCCAGCCAGATGAGCACCATTTCCATGCCGTTGCCACCCACCCACCACGCCAAGGGCGCGGCCACCCACAAGCTCAGGCACTGAAAGCAGTCCAACATCTGGCCCCACAGGCCTTGACCCATCCACCAGCGAATGCGGGCGATGAGATCAAAGGGCCCATCCTCGCGTGCCAGCAAATGGGTCAGGCGCCAGGTGGCCAGGCTGGCGAGAACCAGCCGGGGCCAGAAGTCGAGGGTGTCGGTCATGGTTTGTTTCCCAGCCGAGTGGTTCAACCAATCTCCAGCGCAAACGCCGCGGTTTCTTGCGCATAGGGATAGTTGAAGTTTTCGCCGTTGGTGGTTTTGCACTGCGTGGTCAGGGTCACGGCAAAGGAGCAGCGTTGCAGCACCACGGGTGCGTTGGGTGCATCCAGCCGAGTCAGCATGGTTTGGAAGCTGTTGCTGCCGCTGAACACCGGCATGGCGGGCGGCTCACCGACACTGTTGGGACTGGACGGCGTGGGCAAACTGCCCTTGCCCCCGTTGGTATCCGAGGCATTCAAGCCGCGTAACCAGCTGATGCTGTGGGCGTACTGGAAACGTTCATCCGGCACATAAGCGCGGTACTCCACTGCAAACTGCGCGTTCGCTGCGCCTTGCAGGAACTGGCACTCCTCGTTCGATGCCAGTCCGTCTTTGACCAAGCGGGTGATGTCGGCCACGGGCGGCCTGTTGTCCCAGCAGAACAAATGGGTGAGGGCGGCGTGTGGCACTTCCACCGTGTCGTCGCCCACGCTGCCGCCAGGCTGGAACCAGCGGCGGAACTTGAAGGCTTTGGCCACTTCCACGCCGGGTTGACCCGAGGCCGCGGTGCCCAAGGGGCGCAAACGTTCTCCGGCTGCGTTGAAAATTTCCAAGGTGATCAAGTGGTTCACCGCAGGCAAGGCCAGATTGGCTTCATAACCTGCATCCGTCACCGGCAGCGTCGGGGGCACATTCAGTTCGTTCTGCAAGGTGTTGATCAGCGCGTGGTAACGCACTGAACCCACCCAGGGTTCGTCGCTGTAGGGAATGCGGTAAAGGTTGACTTCACCGCCCACCGTGGCCGGTGGCACAGGGCCGAGTGACTCGGGCACGATGTCCAAGCCCACCACCTTCTGCCATGCCAAACCTTGGTTGTAGTAGTGGCGTGTGCCCACGGGATGGCCTGCTGCATCGGCGCGGCTGACGCTGATGCGGTAGTACTTGGCCCCCACGGCGGGGGCGCGCATGCCAAGGCTGAAGGTGAAGGTCAACTCCAACCCGCCGCCCAAATTGCGCAGGTGGCTGTTGTTGGGGCCGATGCCCGGGAACAACAAACCCGAGGTGGCATTGGGTGCGGCCACGCGGTCCCAGCCCGTGGATGACGGGGTGGTCAACTCGTGGCTTTCGGTGTCGCCAATCAGGTCGAGGAAAACATAGGCGTCGCCGCTGCCGCTGCCGGTTTCGTTGCAGGTGTAGGCATGCGGGTTGTAGGTGCGCAGCACGGGTGTTTCACCGGCGCCAAACCAGGCCCCTGCCGTCAGGCCGTTGTAGATGACGGTGCTGCTGCCGCCTATGGTTTGGGTGACGACATAGGCGTATTGCTCATAGCAGTTGACTGAGACGATGCGCCAAGGCTCCAGCCAACAAATGTTGAAACTGCCATCGGGTAACAAGTTACCGCTGCCCACCTTGGTGGCGGCGCTGCAAGAGCACAGGCGGTGAACGAGGTAAGGCCGGGCGTTGATGTAAGCCGCCGCTCGGTCACGCGGCAGGCTGCGCAGCAAATGCAGATCGTTGCCCGCATGAACCGCCAGCTCGTTCAGGGCGCCGTCTTTGAAGAAAGCGGTTTGTAATGGATCACCCAAGGGTGGCGGCGGAGGCGGTGGGAAGCCGCCCTTGGGTGGGGGCAGCTTGGGCAGGCGCTCCACGTAGATTTCCAAGTCGCGGATCAGGTCGTCAATGCGCAGGTCGTCGAAAACAATGGGCCAACAGCAGCAAGTGCGGCGGTACACATCCACCTTGCCCAAACACACCGGGGCGCAGCGCACCGGCCAGGCGATGAGGTCATTCAGCGACGACACACTGCGCTCCAGCGCTGTGGTGCTGAATGCAGCGCGAACGGAGGCCGCTACGCTGCGTGTGGGCAGCGGCGTGATTGCCGCCGAGATCAGTTGGTCATACCACCAGGGCCTGCGCCGACAGGCTCGCACGCTGCCCGTCACGCAATGCCAATGAAAACGAAAGCGCGACCAAATGCCTTCCGCCAAGGCCAAAGTGCTCGCTTGAATTTGCGCTGCGAACTCTTCGGCGCGAAAGCTGATGGAGGCCTGCTCTTGCACACCCTCTTCGCCATCGGGCGCACCCAGCACCACACGGTGGGCGCGCTTGAGCACATCGGGGGGCAGGTTGAAGCGACCGTGGGCATCAACGTTTTGGCTCAGCAGAACCTTCTGATTGGCATCCAGCGCGAGCACCGTGACAGGAGGGCGCTCTTCCCCACCCGACCAGCCCACCAACTCCAAGCGAACCGCACCCTCCCCACCAGCGTTCTTGGGTGCTGCTTTGCGTTCATTCATGATTTATCTCCCTGAAGGTGTCGCGCTGCATCGGGCTCGATGGCCTGCGACGGTGTTGATCAACGCCATGCAGTGTTTGCTGCATGGCTTGCGATCAACTCTACGCAGCGTGGCGCCGCGCGCAAGTCGGTTTCTAGGGAGAAGTGGGTTTGGACTTAGGGGGTGGGAGTTAGGGGTACGGGGTCCCCAGCGCTCGCTCATTGAGTGAGCTGCTGATGAAGATTTTTCATCTCGCAACAAGACCCAACCGGTTCAACCTGGGCTTGCTGAGGAGTCATGAGGAAGGCATGCGCGGGTTTCGCCCCTTCGTCGTTTGTCCCAGCAGTCCGTAGGCTTAACCGTGGATTGCCTGATCCGAAACCGTGTGCCTGGCGGTTTTTTAAAGTACCTGAAGAGGGTTAGATTGCCGACGCCGAAAGACGCGAGACCAGCGAATCGACGGCCCCCTCCCAAGTTGCAAGATCGTCCGCGTGAAGACTCCAGCGTTCTCGAAGCTCCGACCGTGGTCCGCGCACGGCTTTCATCGCCGAACGTGCCAGAGGAGCAAGCGTTTGGAGTTCCTTTCGGTGTTTGGAAACGAAAGGCTTCATCTTGGGTGAAAGCCCCTTGGCAGGGCGACCGAGGCTTGCAGCCACTACCTCCGCCGCTGCGATCGCATGCTCACCCACATCGCTATCCAGATACTTGCCGGTAGTAGCTTGACTAAGAGCTCTCTGAACGGTCACGACCGCTGGGTGTTCCAAAAACTCGCCAATCCAATCAAGTGCCCCATCGTTCTCAAAGCTCTGGTGACCCCAGGTCCCGGCCCACACCGCCGTCGGGGCTGCCGAAAATGCTGCAAGCGAGAGAACGAAGGCACGTCTGGAGTTCATGAGTGTTCCCGGGCAATCTAAATGGTCTTCCAATCCTATAGACCCTACATTCGACGATTGAATCCACATATCCGCTGCATTGCCCCTCACAACCCCCGCAACAAATCCTCCACCATCGCCTTCACCGCCCGCATCTGCGGCGCCGAGCGCTGGGCGAACTTCGGTGCACTGGGGTTCAAGGCCGCTGACTTTTCGGTGTAGCCCCAGAAGTCCCAGCAGCCTTTGGGGTTGTAGCGGTAGGGGTCGAAGAGGCTACCTTGTTCATTCGGTTTGACTTGCGGGTAGAGCACCACCACCTTCCCGGCTTCCGCCCAGCGGTTGTAGCCTGTGCCGTCGACGAACTGGCGGCCGAATTCTTTGCCGCCGACTTTGAAACTCTGGCCTTGTTCGCAGCCGTGAAACACCGCATGTACGGCGCACTTCGCGCCTGCTTGTTCGCAGGCGCGGGGCAGGTAGATCCAGCCTGTGGCGTCCAGGCTGGTGAATGTGTCGTTGCTGCCGTAGCGGCTTTGGTCAAAACGTTTGAAGGCGTTGGCATCGACCGCAGCCGGTGCTGCAGTTTTCAAATCCGGATGCAGCCACTTGAGCAACTCACCCGCCGCGTCAAACTGGCATTGCGTGATGAAAGGGGGTGCGGTGATGCTGCAGGACTCGGTGGCCGCCAGGCTGGGGAAGCCGTGGGCCGCGTCGTTTTTCTCTTCATGGCGAATTTGGATTGCAGGCACACCCAAACGTTGGTAGGTGGTTTTGAGGGCTTGCACCAAGGGCGGGGCCACCACCTTGTCTTTGCCGCCGGAGAACAACCACACACGCTGACGCTGCAGGTGGCTGAGGTCGTCGATCTGCCCTTGGTTGCCGCGCACAGCGGCCACGCTGCGGTCGACATAGACGCTCGGTGCCAGGGTTTGGCAGCCGCCACCCCAGAGCTGTTGGATCTGCAACCACCAGGGCGGGTTGGCGGGGCAAGAACAAATCAGCGAGGCCGTGTTCACCGAGCCTTCCGAGCAGCCGTAAGGGCCGCCCGCCAGCACGGCCACGCCGGAAATAGAAGCGGAATAGGCCGTGGCAAATTGCGCGGCCATGTAGCCGCCCGAGGACAAACCCGACACGCTGACTTGCTGTGGGTTAGCACCCAACGCGGGCAAACGTGGCAGCACTTGGGCCTGAAGGCCGAACACGGTGGCCATCAGCATGAGGAAGGCAGCGCATTGCGCTGGCCATTTCAAGCCCGGTGATGGGTTTTGCACTGAGCAAGGCGTGGTGCAGTAGGGGGTCATCTGGCCTCCGGTGTTGGGATTGATGCGGCGCAGCATAGCGGGTAATCCACAAGGCATGTAGGGCGTTGGATTGAAATTCAAATTAAACGAGATATACTGTTTACACCGTTTAACAAACCCGAGGTGATTCATGGCCACGCGCAAACCCGTCTCCACAAAAAAAGCAGCCCCACGTTCTGGCAAAACGAAACCAGTGGTGAAAGCCTTGCCGTCGGCTTCGAAGAAAGCACCTGTGAAGGTGGCGCCTGCGAAGAAGGTTGTTCCTGCAGCGCCGCAAGCAGCCGTGGTGAAGAAGCCCGTGGTCAAAACGGCCGCAGCGCCCAAAGCGCCCAAACTCAAACCCAAGCTGGTTCGTGACAGCTTCACCATGCCCAAAGCCGAGTACGCGGCGATTGATGTGCTCAAGCAGCGCGCGGCCAAACTGGCGCGGCCGGTCAAGAAAAGCGAGTTGCTGCGCGCCGGCATCAAACTCTTGAGCGCCTTGGATGACAAAGCCCTGCTCTTGGCGGTGAATGACGTGCCGACGATCAAAACCGGTCGGCCTGGCAAGGGTTAAGTCGTTTCCTATTTGGCTGTCGTTCCCGCGAAAGCGGGAATCCAGGGGATGTACTTGACGCATCCATCCGCTCAACGATGGCCACATGCTGGATTCCCGTTTTCGCGGGAGTAACGATGGTGTGGGTCGACGTGTGGGCAAAGGTTGCGGCTACATTCTGGGTGCAACAATCCCCGGCATGAGTCCCAAACGTTTGGCCCTTTACTTTTTGCTTCTCGTCGGCTTGGCGGTTGCGGTGGTGTGGTGGAGCGCTCGTCCACCGGTGCTGCCGACGGTCACGGTTCAAAGTGCCTCTTTGGTGCGCACGGTCTTGTTCTCCGCGCGTGTGGCCACTTTTTCCAGGGTGGAGGTGGGCAGCACCGTCACGGGCCGCGTGCAGCAGGTGGTCGCGCAAGAAGGCCTTCGTGTGAAGGCGGGCGATGTGTTGCTGCGGCTGGAGAACCAAGAGTTACGCGCGGCCCTGGCGCAAGCGGTGGCCAACCAGCAACAGGCGGTGGCGCGGCTGGCAGGCTTGCGCAGCACGGGCCGCAGCACCGCGCAGGCGGTGGTCGCCCAAGCCGAGTCGGTATTGCTCGCCGCCCAAGCGGATTTGCAGCGGCAAAAAGAACTGGTGGCGCAGGGTTTTGTCAGCCCCGCAAGGTTGGATGAAGCAGCGCGTGCGGTGGCCGTGGCCGATGCGCAATTGAGCAGCGCCCGCGCCAGCCGTGCGGCCAACGCAGAACAAGGAACTGAGTTGCTGCAAGCCCAGGCGCAAGTCGACGCTGCGCGGGCGGCAGTGGAGAGCGCACAGGCCAAGCTGGCCCAGACCGTGGTGACCGCACCCGCTGACGCGCAAGTGCTGCAACGTTCTGTGGAGCCGGGGCGCATCGTGCAGCCGGCGGTTGCCCTCTTCACGCTGGCCTTGACGGGGCCGCTGCAACTGGTGGCCCAGGTGGATGAACGTTATTTGGATCAACTGGAAGTTGGGCAAAACGCTACCGTGGTGGCGGATGCATTTCCGGCACAACGTTTTGCAGCGCGTGTGCTGTCGATATCGCCTTTGGTCAATGCCCAACGCGGTGCGGTGGAAGTGAAACTCGCGTTGCAAGCGGCCGCCCCTGCTTTTTTGCGTGAGGACATGAGTTTGTCGGTGGAGGTTGATACCGCCCGCCGTGAGCAAGCCTTGGTATTGCCGGTCGCTGCGCTGCGCAGCGATTCACCCGGCGACGCCGCAGTCCCAGCGCAGGTGCGTGTGGTGCGCGAGGGGCGGGTGGCCGAACAAACCGTCAAACTCGGACTGCGCACCTTGGAGTCGGTCGAGGTGCTCTCTGGTTTGTCGGCAGGCGACCAGGTGTTGCTCGGGCCCACGCCGGAGGTGGGGCGCCGCGTGCGCACTCAAGCCACGCCTGCGGGGTCAGCGGGAAAGACCACGGGCACCAGCAAAGACAACACAGGCTCGGCGATGGGCAACGCCATGGGCCGCTGACCGCACACCATGCACTGGCTCGGATTTGAACGCCAAGTTGCGGTTCGTTTTCTGCGCGAAGGTCGCATGCAAACGCTGCTCATCATCGTGGGTGTGGCGGCGGGGGTGGCCGTCATCACCTATATCTCAGCCTTGATCAGTGGCTTGCAGCGCAATACGCTGGAAAAAACCTTGGGTGCGCAGCCTCATGTGAGCATCACTGCGCCTGACGATGTGGTGACCGATGCCAGGGCTGGCGATGGCAGCACGGTGTTGTCGCAGCTACAGCCGCGCGCCCAGCGCCCTCGCACCGTCGTCAATTGGCAGGCCTTGGTGCCGGTGCTGGAGGCCTTGCCTCAAGTCGTCGCGGTGTCGCCCATGGTGTCGGGCGCGGGTTTGGCTTTGCGCGGCGAGGCGAGCAAATCGGTCTCCATCATGGGTGTGGACTTGGACCGCTACGACCGCATCATTGGCTTACGCAAAAAAATAGTCGCGGGCCAAGCGCGTTTGCAGCCCGGCGAAGCCATCATAGGCAAAGAGCTGGCCGTGGATTTGGGGCTGCGTGTGGGTGATCGTTTCACGCTCTCCACCAACCCCAGTACGGGCGCCCAGTCGGAATCCATCCGGGTGGCGGCCTTGGTGGATTTGGGTCTGCGCGACCTCAACCGCCGCAGCGTCATCTTGCCGCTGCGTGCGGCACAAAGTGCGGTGGGTTTACAAGGCGGCGTGACCAGCGTGGACTTGACGCTGCACGATGTGTGGGCCGCGAATGACCTGGCGCAGATGCTGAGCGCGCGTCATGGCGGCAAGGTGGAGAGCTGGCAACAAAGCAATGCGTCCTTGGTGTCGGCGCTCAACGCGCAATCGGTCAGCACCACCTTGATTCGTGCGGTGGTGATGGTGGTGGTGGTGCTGGGCATCGCCAGTGTGCTGGTGGTGTCGGTGGTGCAAAAACGCCGCGAGATCGGAATTCTCCGCGCCATGGGCACCACGCGCGGCCAGGTGTTGCGCGTTTTTTTGCTGCAAGGGGCGATCGTGGGGGCCTTGGGTTCGGTGCTTGGCATTGCACTGGCCTTTGGTCTGATCGCGGCTTTCACCACCTTTGTGCGAGGCTCGGATGGCTTGCCCTTGTTTGCCATCACCTTAGAGCTGAAACTCGCGCTGCAAGTGGCGGCCTTGGCCACGGTGTTTGGTGTGCTCGCGGCCGTGGCGCCGGCACGAAGAGCGTCCCAGTTGGATCCGGCGCAAGCCATCCGCATGTGAATCACCATGGCAGCAACCGACACCCCATCGCCCTTGCTGGCGCTGCGCGACATCCGCAAAAGCTACGACGTCGGCTTACCCAACGAGGCCGAGGTATTGCACGGCCTGTCGCTGCAAATCAACCGCGGTGAGTTCGTTGCCTTGATTGGCCCCTCGGGCTCAGGCAAGAGCACCTTGCTCAATGTGCTGGGTTTGCTGGAACGTGCCAGCAGCGGCAGCTACCAATTGCTCGGCGAAGAGGTGACGGGTTTGTCTGATGCAGCACTCACCCAAAGGCGCGGCCAGGCCCTGGGTTTTGTATTTCAGTTCCACCACCTGCTGCCCGCGTTCACTGCCTTGGAGAATGTGACCCTGCCCAGTTTGATGCGTGAAGGTCGGGTCAGCCCCGCGGCCCGTGAGCGGGCGCGTGCGGTGCTCAAGGCCGTGGGTTTGGAAAACGCGCTGTCCAAGAAGCCGGGTGAGCTTTCAGGCGGCATGCAGCAACGTGTGGCCATGGCCCGCGCTTTGGTGCTGCAACCGCCGCTGGTGCTGGCCGATGAACCCACGGGCAACCTGGACCGTGCCTCGTCTGACGAGGTGTTCGCCTTGATGCGGCGCATGCATGCCGAGTTGCACACCTCGTTCTTGATCGTCACCCACGATCCTCGTTTGGCCGAGCGCTGCGACCGCGTCATTGAGTTGGTGGATGGGCGCATTGAGCGTGATGCGGTCACGGGGGCGTGAGCGAACCGCTGCTTGCAACTGAAACTGAAGGTTGCTCCAACCCGGCTGTGCAAATGCGGTGCTTCGGGCCACACTGAAGCCTTCATCACTGAAAAGATTGCACACATGCAGAACCGTTCAATCGTGCTCGCTCGCTTTGTATTGTGGACAGTACTGGCTTTGGGTCTCACCGCCTGTAGCAGCCTGTCGCATCGCGACCGCAACACCATCTCCGGAGCGGCCATCGGTGGCGTCGCGGGTGCAGTGCTGACCGGCGGCAGTTCGGTGGGTACCGTCGGTGGTGCTGCCATTGGCGGTGTGATTGGGCACCAGATTGGCAGCGACAAGAAGAAGTAGCCGAAGGTAGACGAAGCTCAGCCCACGGCGGCGCCATCTGTTCTTGGCGCTGTCAGTGTCAGCAAGATATCAGCGTACCAAGCGCAGTTCAAACCCAGCGACTCATCCAACTCCAAGTCGCGTGTGCCCATGTCGACACGCGAGCTGTGCACGCCAAGCAAGGTCCAAGGCAACAGGGCGTCGCCTGTTTCATTGCGCATCACCACGGGCGCGCCACTGGTGCCGCGGTGGGTGCGGGCGTCGGTCAGAAAATAACCCTGGCCTTGAAAACGCACGCCGAAGGCCGATGCAATCACGGCTTGGCGCACCACAGGCAGGTGGTGCAGGGTGTCGTAAAACCCCAAGGGGAAACCCACCACCAAGGCGGAGTGACCGACCTCCACCTCGCCCAAACGCCGCTGCAAATGGGCGGGTGTGAAACACCGCAACATCACCGATGGCGGAAGGGCGCTGCGGTCAAGTTCCACCACGGCCACGTCAATCTCGCCGCCGGAGTCACTGCCCTGGTGCCACACACTTTTTCCACCTTGGTACAGCATCACCGACAGGACGGTGAACTGGGTGAGGTTGACCTCGTCGGTGTGGAAGTCGATCTCCAGGCGGTTGGGGTGGTGGTTGCTCGGTTCGTCGATCACCACATGGCGGCTGGTGACCAAAAACAAATGCTGATCCCGTTCAAAAAAGAAGCCGCTGGCCACCGTGAGCGCTTTGTCGCCATCAAAAGTGGAAATGCGTGTGGTGCTGAGCAGCAGAGGTTCGATCATCAATGCCTTTCGGGTCGCGGACGTCGGGTCGGCGTGTGCCACGAATGGCGATGGCCCGATCATGTCATGCCATCTGATGAGCTGGCCGCTGAGCGGCCTGCAGGCTCAGCGCTGAACGTCTTTCAAGGCACCGGCCAGGCGACCGACGGTGGCGTCCACATTCAGCAGCTTGTCCAGGCCAAAAAGGCCGATGCGAAAGCTGCGGTAGTCGGCTCCTTCATCACATTGCAAGGGCACACCGGCCGCAGTTTGCAGGCCCACGGCCATGAATTTTTTTCCTGTATGAATGTCGGGATCTGTTGTGTAGCTCACCACCACCCCTGGCGCCTGAAAACCGGGCGCGGCGACGCTGGGAAAACCGTTCTTCACCATGAGTGCACGCACCGCGTCGCCCAGGTTGAGTTGGGCTTGGCGTAAAAGCGGTAAGCCATGGTTCTGTGTTTCTCGCATCACGGAAAGGGTGCGTGTGAGGGCGTCCGTGGGCAAGGTGGCGTGGTAGGCGTGGCCGCCAGACTCATAGGTTTCCATGATCTGCAACCACTTGCGCAGGTCGCAGGCGAAGCTGGTGCTGGTTGTAGTCTCAATGCGCTCACGCGCTGCTGGGCTCAGCATGACGAATGCGCAGCAAGGCGATCCACTCCAACCTTTTTGTGGCGCGCTGATCAGCACGTCCACGCCGCAAACGGCCATGTCGACCCACATGGCGCCTGAAGCGATGCAGTCGAGTACAAAAATACCGCCCACCGCGTGCACGGCATCAGCCACTGCTTGGAGGTAGGCGTCGGGCAGCACCATTCCCGATGCGGTCTCCACATGGGGCGCAAAAACCACAGCGGGTTGCAGGTCACGGATCGTGGACAGAACCTGTTCCAGCGGGGCGGGCGAGAAGGGCGCGGTCGGGCCGGTTTCTGTTCGCTGGGCCTTGAGTACCTCTGCCTGTGCAGGAATCTGGCCCATCTCCAAAATTTGCGTCCAGCGGTAGCTGAACCAGCCATTGCGCAGCACCAAACATTTTTGGCCAGTCGCGAACTGCCTCGCCACAGCTTCCATGCCAAAACTACCGCTCCCCGGCACGACGATGGCGCTTTGGGCGTTGTAAGTGGTTTTGAGCACCTCACAGATGCCCCGCATGACGCCCTGAAAACGCACAGACATGTGGTTCAGCGCGCGGTCGGTGTACACAACCGAGTATTCCAGGAGGCCGTTCGGATCGATGTCGCTCAGCAGTCCAGGCATGTTTGACTCCGGTGGATAGGGGCGGCGGGCGAGTGAATCCAGCGCCATGACACAACGCTAGCACGGCACCCGGGATCAAGGGCTGCGTTGTTGCCCGGGGCCAAATATGCCAAGGAATCACGCAGAGATCGACCCATCTGCGCGTATATTGTGAGTTATGGATGTTTTTGTGCGTTACCTGCTGAACTTCGACTCAGTTTCGTGTCGAATAGGCCGACAACCTGCGCACGTTCACTCACGGATTCGGATTTGAATTTTTCACCGTCGCTTCAGCCTTCCGCTGCCAATTCTTTGGCCGACGCAGCGGGGGATTCCCTTTTTCGCATGGCGGGCCGCATGGCCGGTTTGGGTGGGTGGTCCATGGACGTGCCGAGCATGGCCGTGGAATGGTCGAACG